>NZ_JBOHHT010000096.1:0-17417 GCF_050725655.1 Sphingopyxis sp.
CCCGTACAGAAGGCAGGTCTTCCGCCTGCTTCCTCCTCGTCAATGTCTTCGTCCAATGGCAACGGCGCGCCGGTGTCTGCCGCCGCCCCGGCTGGCCCGACGTCGGTCGGTGGCGGCGGCAGCGGCAGCATCTCGACCCGCGGCCCCGCGATCATCACGCGCTACGAAGGCGCGAACGCGATCATCGTTGCCGCCAATAGCGAAGTGCAGCGCATGCTCGGCGAACTCATCCGCCAGCTCGACAGCCGCCGTCAACAGGTGCTCGTCGAGGCGATCGTCGTCGAGATTGGCGACGATGCTGCGAAACGCCTTGGCGTCCAATTCTTGCTCGGCGGCAAAAATATCCCGTTCGTCGCGACCAGCTACAGCAATGCGCAGCCGAATATCCTGACGCTGGGCGGCGCCTATGCGGCGACCAAGCTGACGCAGGACAAGACGACGGTCGACGGCGAAACCGTCGTCACCCAGACCACCAGCTCGCTCGGCAACAGCTTGCAGGAAGCGGCGGCGGCGTCGCTGCTCGCGGCGACCGGCGGTTTCGCGGGTTTCGCGGGCGACATTGGCAAGAACACGATCTTCGGCGCGATCATCAACGCGGTGAAGTCGGACACGACGTCGAACCTGCTCGCGACGCCGCATATCGTCACGCTCGACAATCAGGCGGCGAAATTCCTCGTCGGGCAGGATGTTCCGATCACCACCGGGGAACAGCTGGGCGACAATTTCGAAAACGCCTTTCGTACCGTCCAGCGCGAAGAGGTCGGGATCAAGCTGGAAGTGACGCCGCAGGTCAATGGCGCTGGCGAAGTGAAGATGTTCTTGCGTCAGGAGGTGTCGAGCGTTGCCGGCCCGGTCTCGTCGCGCAATAGCGACCTCATCCTCAACAAACGCTCGTTCGAAACCGTGCTGACCGTCGACGATGGCGAGATCCTCGCGATCGGCGGACTGCTCAACGACGACGAGCGCAAGACGATCGAGCGCATCCCACTGCTCAGCGACATCCCTCTGCTCGGCGAATTGTTCAAATCGCGCAGCCGCACGCGGTCGAAAACCAATTTGATGGTCTTCATTCGTCCGACGATTCTTCGCAATCGCGAGGATAATGCCGCGCTTACCGCGCGCCGCTACGGCTATATCCGCGACTTCCAGCTCCAGCGGAACCCCGATGTGGAACCCGCGATCGATACGCTGGTGCGCGACTATCTGGGTGCGGTGCCGCCGGTGCCGACCGCGCCGACCGCCGCCGACATCACCGTCGGCCCGGTCAATCTGCCCGAATTGCGCGGCCCTGACGGCCGTGTCACGACGACCGACGTTCCGCCATCCATTTCGCAGGCGCCTGCACCGCCAACCGGAGACTATCCGTGACCGACATCGAACCGGCGGCGCCTCCCCCGGCGCCGGTAGATATTCCCTACGGCTTTGCCCGCACGCACGGTGTTGTCATCGCGCAGGGCGAGGGCGGCGCGTGGCTCGCGACGCTACGCGAGGGCGCCGACCCTGCGGTGCTGATCGAGGTGAAGCGCTATCTCGCGCAGCCACTGCGGGTTGCGACCGCGAGCGTCGCCGATTTCGACCGGCTGCTCTCCGACCATTATGCCGTCGACAGCTCGGCGGCCGCGATGGCGGGGTCGCTCGACGGCAGCGATATCGACTTCAGCCTGCCGAGCGCCGAGGATCTGCTCGACAGCGCCGACGACGCCCCCGCAATCCGCCTGATCAACGCGATCATCGCCGAAGCGGTGCGCCAGGGCGTCAGCGACATCCATATCGAACCTTATGAAAGCGGGCTCGTCGTGCGCATGCGCACCGATGGCGTGCTGCGCGAGCATCTGCGCATGCCGCCGCACGTCGCGCCCGTCGTCGTCAGCCGCATCAAGGTGATGGCGCGCCTCGACATCGCCGAACGCCGCGTGCCGCAGGACGGCCGCATCGGGCTGACGCTCGCGGGCAAGGCGGTCGACGTGCGTGTCTCGACGCTCCCCAGCCGGGCGGGCGAACGCGTCGTGATGCGTATCCTCGACAAGGATGCGGCGGGGATCGACTTCGACGTTCTCGGCCTGACGGGCGCCGCCGACCAGATTTTGCGCGAGGCGCTCGCCGAACCCAATGGTATCATCCTCGTCACCGGTCCGACGGGTTCGGGCAAGACGACGACGCTCTATGCGGCGCTCAAGCAGCTCAATGACGGCCAACGCAACATCCTGACCGTCGAGGATCCGGTCGAATATGCTGTCGACGGCGTCGGCCAGACGCAGGTCAACAGCAAGGTCGGGCTCGATTTCGCCGCGGGCCTGCGCGCGATCCTGCGCCAGGATCCCGACGTCGTGATGGTCGGCGAAATCCGCGACCGCGAAACCGCCGATATCGCGGTGCAGGCGTCGCTGACGGGCCATCTCGTGCTCTCGACCGTGCACACCAACGATGCGGTCGGCGCGATCACGCGCCTGAAAGATTTGAAGGTCGAGCCCTTCCTGCTCGCCTCGACGCTACGTGCGGTGATCGCGCAGCGGCTGGTCCGCAAGCTCTGCGATCATTGCCGCGAGCCGGTGCAGGCCGACAACAGCATCGCCGCGATACTCGGGCTCGACATCGGCACCGTGATCTGGCGCCCGAAGGGTTGCGACCAGTGCGGTGGCAGCGGCTACAAGGGCCGTATCGGGGTGTTCGAGGCAATCAAGGTCGACGAGACGGTACGCCGCTATATCTATAACGGCGGCGACGAAGCGATGATCACGCGTCACGCCTTCCTGAAATCGCCGACGCTCGCTTCGGCGGCGCGGGCGATGGTCGCGAAGGGGCTGACCACGGCCGAGGAGGCGATCCGGATCGCGCGGCGCGAGGAAATCGATGCCTGATTATCGCTATGTGGCGATCGATCCGCAGGGCCGCGAGCGCAAGGGGCGGCTGACCGCCGCCAACGACGATGCGGCGCGCGCCGACCTGATGCGGCGGAAATTCCATATCGTCGCGGTCGAAGCGGCGGGCGCGAAGCCCGCGGGCCGCTCGCTGCTCGCTTTCCGCAAGAATAAATTGGGCAGCAAGGAACTCGCGCTCTTCACCCGCCAGCTCGCAACGCTCGCCGAGGTCGCACCGCTCGAAGAGGCGCTGCGCACGCTCACCCGTCAGAGCGAAGCCGAAAGCGCGCGCAATGTCATCGGCGACGTCCACGCGGGCCTGCTCGAGGGTCGCCGTCTCGCCGACGCGATGGGGCGTCAGCCGGGCAGCTTCCCGCCGCTTTACCGCGCGATGGTCGCGGCGGGCGAAACGACGGGCAGCCTGACCACCATCCTCGCCCGTCTCGCCGACCTGCTCGAACGGCAGGCCGAGGTGCGCGGCAAGCTGATTGCCGCGCTTGCCTATCCGATCGTGCTCGCGGTCGTCGCGATCGGCGTGGTCGCGGCGCTGATGATCTTCGTCGTCCCGCGCGTCGTCGAACAATTCACCGATGTCGGCCAGCAACTGCCGTTCCTGACCCGCGCGGTAATTGCGATCTCCAGCTTCGCTGCAAATTGGTGGTGGCTGATCGCGCTGCTGATCGCCGCGGCGAGCTTCGGCTGGGTCAACGCGATGCGCCGCCCGGCGTTCAAGGCCCGCGTCGACGCGCGGCTGCTTCGCCTGCCGCTTTTCGGCCGCCTGCTCCGCGATCTCTATGCCGCGCGCTTTGCCCGCACCTTGTCGACGATGGTGTCGAGCCGCCTGCCGCTCGTCGACGGCCTGCGCCTGACCCTCCCGACGATCCGCAATGCCGCACTCGCCGGCGCGACCGCGACGATCGTCGACCAGGTGCGCGCCGGCGGTAGTCTTTCGGCCGCACTCCGCGATGCCGGTGTCTTCCCACCCTTGCTCGTCTATATGACCGCAAGCGGTGAAAGCGCGGGGCGGCTCGAGCAGATGCTGGAGCGCGCCGCCGATTATCTCGAGCGCGAATTCGACCGGTTTACGGCCGCGTCGATGGCACTTCTCGAACCTGTCATAATTGTCGTCATGGGGTCATGCGTTGCCCTTATCATCCTCGCCATTCTGCTTCCGATCCTTCAGTTGCAGAACCTTGCAGGTCTATAATAAATGTCCCTGATGCAGCTTTTCATTCGCCTGATGCTCGACCCCGGCCGGCCGCCCGTCCACCGGCGCCGCAAGACGGACGAGCGCGGCTTCACGCTGACCGAATTGATGGTCGTGATCTTCATCATCGGGCTGCTCGCCACGGTGGTGATGATCAACGTCCTGCCCAGCCAGGACCGCGCGATGGTGACCAAGGCCAGGGCCGATATCGCAACGCTCGAAAATGCGCTCGAGCAGTACCGGCTCGACAATCTGACCTATCCTGCATCGACCGACGGGCTGAACGCGCTGACCGTCGCGCCGCCCGCGCTTGCGCAGCCCGAACGCTATCGCCGCGGCGGCTATATCAAGAAGCTGCCCGCCGATCCGTGGGGCCGCCCCTATAATTATCAGGCGCCCGGGCCGAACGGAAAGGCGTTCGACGTCTGGTCGCTCGGTGCCGACGGCGCCCCCGGCGGGACCGACGACAATGCGGATATTCGCAGCGACGGCTGACGCGCGGACGCGCCGGGCGCCAAACGGCTTCACGCTCGTCGAACTGATGGTCGTGCTCGCGATCATGGCGCTCGCCGCGACCGCCGTTGTGCTGACCATCCCCGGCGAGGAACAGACCGTGCGCAGCGAGGCCGACCGGCTCGCCGCGCGGCTCGCCGCTGCGCGCGATGTCGCAGTGATCGAGGGGCGTAGTGTTTCGGTCAATTTCGCGGCGTCGGGCTATGGTTTCGAACGGCGGATTTCGGGCGAATGGCAACCGCTGCCCGGCCGCGCCTTCGCACAGCGCAACTGGCCCGGCGATGTGCGCTTTGTGGCGGGCGATGGGCAGGGCGCGGCGCGCATCTTGTTCGACCGTGTCGGCATCAGCCCGACGCCGCAGGCGGTCGTATTGACCGGCGGAGATGCGCGCGAGATCGTGCGTGTCTCGGCGACCGGGGAGGTCAGCCGTGGGCCGTGATCGCACCAAAGGCCGTGAACGCGGGTTCACGCTGCTCGAAATGCTGGTGGCCTTGAGCGTCATCAGCATCGCGGCGCTCGCGCTCATCCGCCTCGATGCCTATGCGGTGCGCACCGCGGGCGATCTCGACGAAAGCACGATGGCGGGCATTGTCGCGCAGAACCGCGCGGTCGAATTGTGGACCGATCCGGCGCCGCCGACGATCGGCAATAGTGCCGTCGGCGTCTCCAACGCGGGCCGCAATTGGCGCATCGAGCAGCGCGTCGCAAAGACCGCCGACGACGCCTTGTTGCGCATCGATTTGCTCGTTCGCCCCGAAAGCGGGCGCGGGCAAGCGGCGCTCACGATCATCCGGCCGTCGCGATGAAGGACGAACGCGGCTTCACCCTTGTCGAGATGCTCGTCGCACTCTCCATCTTCGCAGCGATCGCGGCGATGGGTGTCGGCTTGCTCCGCAGCAGTATCGATACCCAGGACGCGGTGCAGGAACGGCTGAAGGCGATGGGCGGGGTCAACCGTCTTCGCGCAGTAATGGCGAACGATCTGGCGCAGGCGGTCCAGCGTTCGACGCGCGGACCCGCGGGGGAAAGCGTGCCGGCGTTTGTCGGATCGGCGAACGGCTTTGCTTTCGTCCATGGCGGCGCTGGTTCACTCGATGGGAGCCCGCGGCCCGCCATCGAACGCGTCGCCTATGCGCGTGTCGGCAACGAATGGCGCCGCGCGACCCAGCCGATGCTCGACGGCACCGCGCTCGGCGAGGGCGATCGGCTGATCGCCGACGTCGCCAGCGTCGCGGTGCGATACCGCGACGAGCGGGGCAATTGGAGCGAAGTCTGGAGTTCGGAACCCGGCGACCGCCTGCCGCGTGCGGTCGAGGTGCGGTTGTCGCGCACCGGGCGCGAGGCGCTGACGATGTTGTTCCTGACCGCGCCGACCCTGCCGCCGCCGTCCGTCCAAGCGGTGCCGACACCGTGAAGCCCGGCGCGAAAGACGAACGCGGCGCGGCGCTGCTCACCGTGTTGCTGCTCGTCGCGGTGATGGCGGTGATCGCCGCGACCGCGCTCGACCGGCTGACGCTCGCGACGCGCATCGCGGGCAGCGCGGCGACCGTTGATCAGGGGCGTGCTTACGCCTTTGCCGCCGAACAGATTGCGCTGCGCCGCGTCGCTGATCTTGTGGGCCGCGATCCTGCGAAGCTGACGCTCGCCGGAAACTGGCTCGGGCGTGATTTCACGCTGCCGCTTCCCGGCGGTGAAGGCCGGGCGAAGCTGACCGACGCGAACAATTGCTTCAACCTCAACAGCCTCGTCGCCGAAACGGTGCCGGGGCGGTTCAGTCAGCGGTCGGGTTCGATGCGCCAGTTCGGCGAATTGATGACCTTGCTCGGGATCGATCCCGGGCAGGCACAGGCGATTGCCGGCGCGGCGGCCGACTGGATCGACAGCGACAGCAACGAAGGCCCGCTCGGCGCCGAAGACAATGCTTATCGGGGGATGCAGGGCGCCTATCTGCCCGCGAACCGCAAGATGGCCGATGTCAGCGAACTCCGCGCAGTGCGCGGCGTGACGCCGAAAATCTATGCACGCCTGAAACCTTGGATTTGCGTGCTCCCGGTGACCGATCCGGTCAAGCTCAACGTCAACACGCTCGCGCCCGAACAGGCGCCGCTGGTGGCGATGTTGCAGCCCGGCGAAATCACCGTTGCCAAAGCGCGGGCGGTGCTGGCGGCGCGCCCCGCAGGCGGCTATGGCAGCAGCGTGCGATTCTGGGAGGCGGGCCCGTTCGAAGGACGGAAACCGCCGACCGATGTTGCCGAACAGGCGGGCGTGAACAGCCGCTGGTTGGCGCTGACGACGAATGTGACGATGGGGGACGGTTTCTTGACCGCAGTTTCGCTGATCGATGCCAATGGCGGCGCACCCTCTGCGGGCATGACACCGCCGACGATCGTCCGCCGCGATTGGGGCGAGAGCGACTGATATGACGCGCACGCTGGTTCTCTGGCTGCCCCCCGTGGCGGCGCTTGGCGAAGGCGATGGCTCCGATGCCGCCTGGCTGCGCGTCGACGACGGCGTGATCGTCGATAGCGGGCAGGACGACGGCTGGGTCGGCGCGTGGGAAAATCCGCTCGACGATAGTCCCGACGACCGTCTGGTCGCGTTGGCGCCGGCGGTCGATGTTCCGCTGCGCTGGCTGCATTATCCCGATGCCGCGCCCGCGCAGGCCGCCGCCGCGGCGCGGATCGATGCGTTGAAGAACAGTCTGGGCGATGCAGCGTTGCTGCATATCGTCGCGGGCCAGCCCGCGGGCGAGGGCCAAGCGGTCCCGGTTGCGGTGACGACCCACGCAGCGATGACGGCGTGGACCGACTGGCTGAAGGCGCGCGATCTGACGCCGGCCGCGATTATCCCGGCCGCGGTGGCGGTGCCGCCGCCCGAACCCGATACGCTGTGGACAGCCGACGTCGGTGGCGAACGGATCGTCCGCACCGCCGACCGCGCCTATGTCTCCGATCCCGAACTCGATCCGCTGATCGCGGGCGGGCACGCCGCGCTGCCGCTCGATGCCGGCCGGATGCGCGAGGCGCTGCTGCTGACGCTCGCCGCGCCGCCGCTCGACCTGCTGAGCGGGGGGTGGAAACCCAAGCGCAGCTGGTCGGTCGATCCTGCGATGCTGCGGCTGGCGAAGCGCCTCGCCATCGCACTTGTCGCCGTGAGCCTGCTCATCCCTGTCATCTATGCGGTGCGCCTGTCGTCCGACACCGGCCGTGCCGACGAAGCGGTCGTCACGATGGCGAAGAAGGCGGGGGTGACGGCGCCCGATGCGACCGCGGCGGAAGCCGAACTCGATCGCCGCCTTGCCGCTGCGGGCGGCGGACCGCTCGCCTTCTCGGTTCCGGCATCGGCGCTTTACGATGCGATGGGCGATGCGCCCGGCGTGACGCTCAGGACGCTGTCGCATCGTACCGACGGGACGCTGACGACGACACTCGCGGCGCCGCGCGTCGAGGATATAAATCAGGTGCTGCTCGCACTGCAGGCGCGCGGCTATCGCATCACGGCGCAGCCGATGGCGGGTAGCGACGGCCAACAAATGGCCAATATCACAATCCGGGCGGTGCCATGACCGAGCGATTGCAAAATTGGTGGATCGCCCTGTCGCTGCGCGAGCGCTGGCTCGTCGGCGTCGCAGGCGTGCTGGCGCTCGGGATCATCCTGTGGGGGCTCGGCCGTCCGGCGGTAGCGGCATTTATCGATCTCGAAAGCCAGCATCGCGCCGCGATCGAGCGCGAAGGGCGCGTTGCCGCGAAAGTGCAATTGCTCGCGCAGCGTCCGGCCAAATCGGTTGCGGCGGCGGTCGATGCGGTCGCGATCGATCAATATCTTGCGCAATCGGCGGGCGAGATCGGGCTGACGCTCGACCGCAACGAAGCACGCGGCGAGGGGCAGGCGACCATCGCGATCGCCACCGCGCGCGCGACGGTGCTCACCGACTGGCTTGCGTCGCTCGAGGGGCAGGGCTTTGTCGTCGACCAGCTGACGATCACCCCCGCTGCCGACGGCACCGTCGGCCTGACCGCCGAGCTTCGGAAGGGCGGGCAATGAGCGTGCGCAGGCGTTGGGCGATTGCGGCGCTTCTGCTCGCGCTGATCCTCATCATCGCAACCTTCCCGATGCGGCTCGCGCTTGGCCTTTCGGGCGCGACCGATGCGGGCATCACCGCGCGTAACGTACGCGGGTCGGTCTGGTCGGGCGAGCTTGTCGATGCGCAGCTTGGCGTCTTGCCGCTGGGCACGGTGCGCGCCAGCCTGTCACCGCTCGCGCTGCTCGGTGCACGCACCGAACTGGCCTTTTCGCGTACCGACGAACGGCTTGGAGTGCTCGCGGGCCGCCTGCACGGTAGCAATCCGCGGGGCGTCTCCGACGTCAGCGGCACGACATCGATGTCGGGCGGGCTCGGCATGATCCCGGTCGACACGATCCGGTTCGAGGGCGCCACGATACGCTTCGATGACGCGGGAAAATGCGCCGCGGCAAGCGGGCGCATCCAGCTTGCGGTCTCCGCGCCCATCGCGGGGCTCGACCTCTCGCGCGGGCTGTCGGGACCGCTGACGTGCGCGAACGGGCGCGCGCAAGCGGCGCTCGCCAGCCAGTCGGGCATGGAGCGGCTGACCCTCTCCTTCGACGGCAGCGGCACGTACCGCGCGCAGTTCGCGATCAATGTCGACCGCGATCCGGCGATGGCGGGCGCGCTCGCCGCGTTGGGGTTCAAGGCCGGACCCACCGGTTTCGTGCTGGCGACCTCGGGCCGCTTTTGACGTGACGATCCTCGATGCCTTGCCCTTCGGCACGGGCGTCGCCTTTGCCGCGCTGATCGGGCTCGTTCTCGGCAGCTTCATCGCGACGCTGGTGCTGCGCTGGCCCGCGGGGCGCTCGGTGCTGGGGCGCTCGCAATGCGACGGCTGCGGGCGGCCGCTTGGCGCCTTAGACCTCGTCCCCTTGCTATCGACCCTCGCATCGCGCGGGCGTTGCCGGACATGCCATGCGGCGATCGATCCGTTTCACTGGCGCGTCGAGCTGGGATCGGCGTTGATCGGCGCCGCAGCGCTTGCTTTCATGCCCGGTACGACGGGCTGGATCTGGGCCTTATTCGGCTGGCTGCTCCTGCCACTCGCACTGCTTGATGCGCGCCATTTCTGGTTGCCCGACCGCCTCAACCTGCTGCTCGGGATCGTCGGCCTTTTGATAGCCGGACCGATGCTGGAAACATCGCTGATCGACCGCTGGGTTGGTGCGGTCGTCTGCGGTCTGACGCTCGCCGCCATCGCCGAATTTTACCGACGCGTGCGGCTGAAAGACGCGATGGGCGGCGGCGATCCCAAGCTGGTCGCGGCGATCGGCGCATGGCTCGGGTGGCAGGCTTTGCCGCTGATGCTGCTGATAGCCAGCCTCGGCGGGATCATCTGGGCGCTCATCGCAGAGCGAAAAGGGGACCAGCCGCTCGGTGAGCGACGGGTCCCCTTCGGTGTGTTCGCCTGCACCGCCGCTTTTGCCGCGGTGCCGCTTTGGCCGCTGCTGATTCAGTTTCAGCTGCGCTGAAACTGGCGCGGCGCCGGCCCTCCCCGCCGTCAGTCGGAGAAAATTACCTTCCGATAACGACGGTCACCGCGCGACGGTTCTTGGCATAGGCTTCTTCGGTCGAACCGATTTCAGCCGGACGTTCCTTGCCATAGCTGATGACCTGGATGCGCGACGGGTCGACGCCGAGCGACGCGAGATAGTTTTTCGCGGCATTCGCGCGGCGCTCGCCCAGCGCGATATTATAATCGCGGGTGCCGCGTTCGTCGGCATGGCCTTCGAGCGTGACGCGGACAGCGGAGTTACGCTGCAACCACTGCGACTGGCTCTGCAACGTCGCCTGATCCTGTGCGTCGACATTATACTGGTCATAGTCGAAGAAAACGCGGTCGCCCATGGCGCCAACGCTGGCGAGGAAGTCTTCCTGCGATCCGGGAACCACGCCGGTTCCGGTGCCGGCGCCCGTATCGGTGCCAGTACCTTCGGGCGCGGGGGGAAGCGTGTCGGGGGCCTTTTTCGCGCAGGCACCAACAGCAAGCATGGTGATCGCCGCAATCATTGCGGTGCTTTTGCGTATCGTCATGTCTCTGTCCTCTTGTTGTTGAAAATCATTCGTGCGGCCGAATTGGCCCGTTCAGGACGCGATAGTTGAACCCGATCGCGCCCCTTTGGTTCCGGTTTCCTCAGGGAAGTACCGGACCCCAGCTGGGGTCCGACCCGTCTTGCGGGGTCGGCAGACGGCGCATGTTCACGCCGGTCAGGTCGACTTGCCACAGGCTCGACTTGCCTTCGCGTCCGGGCGTGGTGCGGAAGAACTGGATGACGCGGCCGTTCGGCGACCAGGTCGGCGCCTCGTCCTGCCAGCTGTTGGTCAGCGTTCGTGCGTTGCCGCCCGACGGCGTCATCACCCCGATGCGGAACTCGCCGCCGCCCATGCGGGTGAAGGCGATCAGGTCGCCGCGCGGCGACCACTCGGGGGTTGCGGCGCGCCCGCCGCCAAAGCTGATCCGCTGTTGGTTCGACCCGTCGATGTTCATCGTATAGACCTGCTGACCGCCCGACCGGTCGCTCTCGAACACGATCTTCCTGCCGTCGGGCGAGAAGCTGCCCCCGACATCGATGCCCGGGGTGCTCGTCAGCCGCACCGGCGTGCCGCCGTTGGCGGAGATGCGATAGATGTCGGTGTTGCCGTTCACCGCCATCGAATAAAGGATCTGGGTGCCGTCGGGCGACCAGCGCGGCGCAAAGGTCGCGTTGCTGCTTTCGGTCACCAGCTTCTGCGAGCCCGCGGCAATGTCGTAGATGAAGACGCGGACGCGGTTATTGAGATAGCTGACGTAGACGATCTTCTTGTAATCGGGCGAGAACCGCGGGCTGATGGCGAGCGCCTGGCCGTTGGTGATGAAACGGTGGTTGCCGCCGTCGCTGTCCATGATCGCGAGCCGCTTGATACGGTTCCCCTTGGGGCCACTCTCGGCGATATAGGCGACCCGGCTGTCGAAGAAGGGCGCTTCGCCCGACAGGCGCGAATAGATGGCGTCGGCGCATTTGTGCGCGGCGCGGCGCCAGTCGCCGGGCTGGATTTCGAAGCCCTTGCGGACCAGCTCGCTGCCCAGCGCGGTGTCGTAAAGATAGCAGCCGACGACAAGGCCGCCGGTGCCGCTCGCATCGACAAAGCCATGGACGACATTTTCGGCGTTGCGCGCCTGCCATTCGGCAAAGCGCGGTGCCTGCACCTCGGCGCGGCTGATCGCGGGAATGCCGCTGGGGCCCATCGGATCATAAAGGCCACTGCGTTCGAGGTCGGCGGCGATGACTTCCGCAATCTGGCGGCCGAGGCTGTCGGTGCGCAGACCGGCGACGGATTGCGCCGACGCGGTGGCCAGCGCCGGGATCGCGATCACGGTGCGTTCATTCGACAATTCGCCTTCGACGGTCTCGCTTAGGCGTGGTCCGGCCGGAGCCGCGGGCTCGGCAGTTTGCGCCAAAGCCGGACTCGCTACTTGTATGACGAGACCGAGGCTTAGAATGAGAAATTTCTTGGACATCATTACCTCTTGAAGAAGGTTAGGTCGGATTCCTGCCAAAAGCTGTAGCTTTCATCCGAAAGATCAAGGAACGGCGACGCGAGTTCGATAGCTCGCTTTGCGCATTCCTGATGGCGGGCAACTTGAGGTTTGTTGCTGTCATTTTGGCCCGTCGTCGTGACACTCGTGAAACCGGCCAATTTTCCAGCACGCGTAAGCTTGAATTCGATTTTGGTGACAAGCTCGTTCACATCGACACCGCTTACGGCGCACTTGTTCCAATAGGGTCTGACTTTGGCGTTGATCGACGCTCTAATCGCGCTTTGAGTTTGAGGCCCGACCACCGCCGCGGGCGCGCCCTTGTTCTGGTTCGACTTGGTCAACTCACGACCGATTCTGTCGAGATCACCCGAGGATTGCCCGGCACTCCGAGGCGGAGCCTTTTTGGTAGGCGGCTTCTTCTGTACTTTCTTGGGAGGAGCTTCTTTGCTCGCAGGCGGTTTTTTGGTAGGCGCCGGCTTTGGCCGCTCGACTTGCCTGGGAGTCGGGGCGGGCGTCGGTCGCACGACCGGTTCGGGCAGCGGCGGGGCTGGCACTGGCTCGGGCGCCGCGATGTCGCTCTCATCCTCTTCGCCGAGCCGGGGAGCGGGCGGCGTGTCGGTGATCACCGGCGCGGTCGATGTCGGCGCCGTTTCTGCGATCAGGTCGACTTCCATCGGGGGGTTGTCGAAGCGGCGGTCGCCTGCGGTCCACTGGACCGAGAGCAGGCCGATGATGACGACATGCGCCGCCACCGCGATGGCGATGCCGCGTCCTTCATTCCCCCTCACTGCCCGTGTTTCGGCCATCGTCTCAACCTAGGGCCGTGTTTCTGAACCGTCGGTGACCGTGGCGGGCTCGCTGTCGGCGGCGCCCTCCGATCCCGTGGTTACCAGCGAAATGCGCGTCAGCCCGGCGCGGTTGAGTTCGCCCATGACGCGCATCACGCGGCCATAGTCGAGCCCCTTGTCGGCGCGCAGCATGATCTGGCGTGGCTTGTCCTGACCGTCATTCTCGCGTGCGATTGCGTCGAGCCGCGCCGGAAGTTCGGTCTCGGGCACCACATCCTCGCCGATATAGAGCGTGTCGTCGGCGTTGATCGACAGCTGCACGGGCTCCCGGTCCTCGGTCTCGACCGGTTTCGCCCGGCTTTCGGGCAGGTCGATCGGTACGGCGGAGGCGAGCAGGGGCGCGGTGATCATGAAGATGATCAGCAGCACGAGCATCACGTCGACGAGCGGGGTGACGTTGATTTCGGCCATCGGCGCGCGGCGATGGCCACGTCCACGCCGTCCGCCGATGCCGCCCGAGGGACCGCTCATCGCCATCAGGCTTCGACCTCGAGTTCGCGGCTGAACGTCGCATGCAGCCCGTCGGCGAAGCGGCCAAGCCGCGATTCGAGCCGGTTCAGGCGCTGCGAAAAGGCGTTGTACGCGATGACCGCGGGGATCGCGGCGAACAGGCCGATTGCGGTCGCGAACAGCGCCTCGGCGATCCCCGGCGCGACGACGGCGAGGCTGCTGTTGTTTTCCGCCGCAATCGCGGTGAAGCTGCGCATGATGCCCCACACGGTTCCGAACAGGCCGACGAAGGGCGCGACCGAACCGATGGTGGCCAGCGTCCCGATTTTTTCGGCGAGCCGGTCGACTTCGCCCGCGACCGCCGAATTCATCGCGATGCCCAGGCGTTCGCGCGTGCCGTCGCGGTCGACATTCTTGCTTTTGGTCGAACGGCGCCATTCGCTGATCCCGGCGCCCAATACCTTGGCGCTCGGCAATTCCTCGCTGCCATTTTTGTCGAAGAATTTATCGATGCTGTCGGCGCGCCAGAAATCGCGCTCGAAGCGTTCCGACGCGCTCATCAATTTGTTGACGCTGCGCCCATGGGTGAAAATCACCGCCCAGACATAGATGGACGCGGCGAGCAGCCCGATCATCACCGCCTTCACGATTATATCGGCCTGCAAGAACAATGCGACGGGGGACAAAGTCGCCGCGTCGGCGGCCAGCGAGATATTGTCTAGCAAGGGAAAGTCTCTCCATTCATGATGGCGGTAAATCGGTCGGCCCAGCCCGCGGGCTGGCGGCGCGGCCGGCCTTCGGGCGACAGGAAGGCGGCAGTCACTTGCCCGTCGGTCAATGTCTCGCCGCTTAACGTGTCAGTTCCGCGAAGGATGCGCTGCGAAATAATCACGCTCGCGCCGCGCACCGCCTCGACCGTGCTCACGACGAGCAGATCGTCGTCGAGCCGGGCGGGACTTCGGTATTTGATCGCAAGGTCGGTGACCGCCCAGCTGCCTTCGCCCGCTTCCATCGCTGCGCGCTGGTCGATGCCCGCGAGGCGCAGCATATCCGATCGGGCGCGTTCCATAAAACGCAGGTAATTGGCGTGATAGACGATGCCCGACAGGTCGGTGTCCTCAAAATAGACGCGCGCCCGGAAATGATGTTCGGCCCCGACGAAGGCGCCGGGGGTGAAGGGGGGCGGGGCGTTTACCATTATCCCAACCGATAGCGGGCCTTCGACTCGTCGCAAACCCCTAACCAACGGTTTGTCGCAGATCGGGGCCGGTTGGTGGAATGAAATCCGCGGAAATCCGCCTATTTTCCCTGATCGAAAAGTCCGTCCTGCGATCCTGTGGGCGGATTGAGCCCGAGATGCTTCCACGCGCTCGCGTTGAGCATGCGTCCGCGCGCGGTGCGCGCGATCAGACCGACCTGGAGCAGATAGGGCTCGATCACATCCTCGATCGTGTCGCGCGGTTCGGACAATCCGGCCGCCATGGTCTCGACCCCGACCGGCCCGCCGCGATAGATGTCTGCGATCATCGTCAGGTATCGCCGGTCCATCGCGTCGAGCCCGAGCGCATCGACTTCGAGCCGGTTGAGCGCGGCATCGGCCGCCTTCGCATCGACGATCTTATGCCCCGCGACGGTCGCGAAATCGCGCACCCGGCGCAGCAGCCGCCCGGCGATGCGCGGGGTGCCCCGAGCCCGCTTCGCGATTTCCAGCGCGCCGTCGGGGGCGATGGGCAGGCTGAGCAGCCTCGCAGCGCGGGTGATGACCTGCTCGAGCTCGCCATGCGTGTAGAAATGGAGCCGCACCGGGATGCCGAACCGGTCGCGCAGCGGCGTCGTGAGCAAGCCTTGTCTGGTGGTGGCGCCGACCAGCGTGAACTTCGGTAGGTCGATCCGAACGCTGCGCGCCGACGGGCCTTCGCCGATCATGATGTCGAGCGCGCGGTCCTCCATCGCGGGATAGAGGATTTCCTCGACCGCGGGCGACAGGCGGTGGATTTCGTCGATGAACAGCACGTCGCCATCCTCGAGATTGGTGAGCAACGCCGCAAGGTCGCCCGCCTTGGCAATCACCGGGCCGCTGGTCGAGCGGAAACCAACACCGAGCTCGCGCGCGACGATCTGCGCCAGCGTCGTCTTGCCGAGCCCCGGCGGGCCATAAAAGAGCACATGGTCGAGCGCGTCGGATCGCGACTTCGCCGCCTCGATGAATATCCGCAGATTCTCGCGCGCCGCCGCCTGTCCGACGAACTCGGCGAGCGTCTTCGGCCGCAATGCGGCGTCGGCATCCTCGGGCGTGCGGATCGGGGTGGTGAGGGCCGGCTCAGTCATAATGCTCTATTGCATCGCCGGTAATCGAAACCCAAGGCTCTTGCCGTTCCTCATAGACCGAATAATCGAGCACAAAGCCATGCCCGGGTTCGAAATTACCGAGCGGCACCGCATAGGCGTCATGATAGGGGCGTGCCCTGTACCAGACACCCGAACCACAGGTGCCGCAGAAGAAAAAGTCGGCGGTGTTGCCGCTTTCGCCAGTGTATTGCCACATCTTCGCTTCACCCTCGGTGCGGACTTGTTCGGCCGGGAAACGAACCTGCGCGGCAAAGGCGCTGCCGCTCCGCGCCTTGCACTCGCGGCAATGGCAGACCGACACGCGGATCGGCTCCCCGGCGCAGGCGATGCGGACTTGGCCGCAGCGGCAAGATGCGTGGCGGACGAGGTCGGTCACTTGCCCGCCTTCTTGAGCGCCACCCGCACCAGCGCGTCGAGGCTGGCATCCGCGCCCAGTTCCTCGTTAGCAGCCGCGACCGCGGCGCTGGCCTCGCCGGGTTTGAAGCCGAGACCGGTGAGGGCTGAGACGGCGTCGCCGAGCGGGCCGGATGTAGCGGACAGGGCTGAACTCGAACCAGCGATGCCGCCGAGCGCCCCCGCCTTGTCCTTCAGCTCATGCGTAATTCGCTGTGCGAGCTTCGGCCCGACGCCATTGGCGCGCGCGATCATCGCGCTGTCGCCGCTGGCGAGCGCGCGTTGTAGGTCGCCGATCTCGAGCGCCGAGAGGATGGCGAGCGCGACCTTCGCGCCGACGCCCTGGACGCTGGTGAGCAGGCGGAACCAGTCGCGTTCCTCGGCCTTGGCAAAGCCGAGCAGGCGCAGGAAATCCTCGCCGACCAGCATCTCGGTGTGGATGGTGACGTCGCCGCCGACCGGGCCCAATGCGTCGAGCGTGCGCGCCGATGCCTCGACCAGATAACCGACGCCGCCAACGTCGATCACCGCATGGCCTGCGTCGCTCGAATCCAGCCGTCCTGTCAGTTTCGCGATCATGCCCGTGCCTAACGCGGGGAGAACGAAAAGGGAATCAATTTCCCTTCCTCGTCATGCCGGACTTGATCCGGCATCCATGGCAACACCCATTACATGGACCCCGGATCAAGGCAGGGGTGACGAAATTTAGCGGCGCGGGCGATGGTTCGCATGGCAGATCGCGACCGCCAGCGCATCCGCCGCATCGGCGCCCGCGACCTTGGCGCCGGGGAGCAGCACGCGCAGCATCGCCTGCACCTGTTCCTTCGCCGCGCCGCCGGTGCCGACGATCGCCTTCTTGACGAGACGCGGTGCATATTCGGCGACCGTCAGCCCACCGCGCGCGCAGCCGAGCAGGACGACGCCGCGCGCGTGCGCGAGCTTCAGTGTCGATTGCGGGTTGTCGTTGACGAAGATTTCCTCGACCGCAGCACAAGCGGGCGAGTGATCGGCGATTACCGCCGCGAGCACGGTATCGAGATACGCGAGCCGGTCGGGTAGGGGCGCCTTGGCGTCGGTCTTCACCTGCCCGTTGGCAATATGGCTGATCCGGCTGCCCTCGACGCGGATGACGCCCCAGCCGGTACAGCTGAGCGAAGGGTCGAGGCCGAGTATGATCATCTGTCGGTTCCTCCCTGTGCCGCAGGCATGGGGA
>NZ_JBOHHT010000097.1:0-83672 GCF_050725655.1 Sphingopyxis sp.
CACCCCAACCCCTCCCCTGAAGGGGAGGGGCTTTAGATTACTTCCCCTTGAACTCGGTCTTGCGCTTCTGCTGGAAGGCCATGATGCCTTCCATCGCATCGGCGGTGCCGCCCGCGACGAACTGGCCCCTGGCCTCGGCGTCGAGCGTGGTCGCGAAATCCTGTGTCAAACCGTCGCGCAGGATCTTGCGCATCGTGCCGAGCGCGATGGTTGGGCCGTTCGCGAGCCGGTTGGCGAGCGCCTTCGCCTCGGTCATCAGGTCGGCATCCTCGACGCATTTATAGATCATGCCCCAATCGGCCGCCTGCTCGCCGCCGATCTTTTCGCCGAGCATCATCATCTGCAACGCGCGCGGCACGCCGATCAGGCGCGGCAGCAGCCACGACGAGCCGCCGTCGGGGACCAGGCCGATGTTGACGAATGCCTGCAGGAAATAGGCGCTCTTGCCCGCGATGGTGAAGTCGCCCGACAAAGCAAAACTGCATCCGACGCCCGCCGCGGGTCCGTTCACCGCGGTGATTACCGGAATGTCGAGATTGGCGAGTGCAAGCAGCATCGGGTTGTAATGACCGCGCAGCGCATTGCGGCTCCGCGCCCCGCCGCCGACGGCGCTCCCCCCCGACCGGTCGCCCGCCAGGTCGGCGCCCGAACAGAAACCGCGGCCTTCGCCGGTGATCAGCAGCGCCCGCGCGCCGAGGCCGGGCAGATGATCGAGTGCTTCGCGAATGTCATCGGCCATCGCGGGCGGCATCGAATTCAGCCGGTCGGGCCGGTTCAGCGTGATCGTCGCGACATGGTCGGCGAGTTCGAGCTTGATCGTGTCGAAGGTCGGAAGGGTCATGGGGAAGAATCCTCTCGCGGCAGCTTTACCTTTACGTTCACGTAAAGTTGTGACGTATTTGCGGGGGGAGCGCAAGGGGGAAGGCCGTGAAGAACAAGCGGCGGGTTTCGGCCAAAAGGCGACATCTCTTTATCGTCATCCCGGACTTGTCTTTATCGTCATCCCGGACTTGATCCGGGATCCATCGCCGCGCTGTCGTCATGGACCCCGGATCAAGTCGGCGATTATCCCCTTACGACATGTAAGCGGCTGTTCCCCGGCGAAGGCCGGGGCCCAGGGCGTCATCGGGCAACCGTGGCTTTCCAACGCTCTGGACCCCGGCCTTCGCCGGGGAACAGCTACATGTTCGAAAGGGACAGTCACCGACTTGATCCGGGGTCCATCCGGGCGCGCGGCGTCATGGATGCCCGATCAGATCCGGCATGACGAAGGATAAGGCGGGGTGACGAAATAGGGGAGGCGGGACATTGCCAGTTAAGGCGGTGCCGCATAGCTAGGGGCGGTGATGATGTTCGTCCTCGCCTTCGCGCTGTTCGCCGACCCCGCAGTCGCCACGCCTCCGGCGCCGGCGCCGATCGAGCGTTGTGGATACCGCATCGTCGAAACCTTCCCGCACGATGCCACCAGCTTCACCCAGGGTCTTTTCTGGGACGAGGGGCATCTTTACGAAGCCACCGGCCAATATGGTCAGTCGCGCGTGGCGCGGCTCGACCTCAAGACCGGCAAGGCGCTGGCGCAGACAAAGCTGCCGGCGGACCAGTTCGGCGAGGGCATCACGCGCTGGGGCGAACAGATCATCGGCGTGACCTGGCAGGGCGGCGTCGGCAATCGCTGGTCGATCAAGGATTTGAAGCCGGCCGGCACCTTCAAATATGACGGCGAGGGCTGGGGCCTCACGATGGCCGAGGGCAGCCTGGTGCTGAGCGACGGCACGACCGAGCTCCGCTTCTTCGATCCCGCGACGATGAAGGAGCAGAAGCGCGTCACGGTGCGCTTCGGCGGCCGGCCGCTCTCGATGCTCAACGAGCTCGAGACGATCGACGGCCAGATCTGGGCGAATATCTGGATGACCGATTTCATCGTCCGCATCGATCCCGCGACCGGCAATGTCGTCTCGCTCGTCGACCTGACGGGGCTCAAGGCCGATGCGGGTGTCAGCGGGACCGACAGCGTGCTCAACGGCATTGCATGGGACGCGAAAAAGAAGCGTCTGTTCGTGACCGGCAAATATTGGCCGAAGCTATACGAAATCGCGCTCGCGGGCTGCCGCTAACCGCGCGACAGCGCCGCCTCCATTCGCGCCGCCGCGGCGTTATAGACATGTTCTTTCAGGCCCGCGGTGATCGCCTTGGGCGCGCGGTCGGGATGGCCGCCGGGGAAGGGCGGTGCCGGATCATATTCGATCGCGAGTTGGATCGCCTGCGCCACTGCATCGCCGCGCAGCCGGGAGATCAAGGTCAGCGCGAAATCCAGCCCCGAGGTCACGCCGCCGCTGGTGACGACATGGCCGTCCTCGACGACGCGGGCTTTGACCGGCTCGGCACCGACCAGCGGCAGCAGATGGGTATAGGCCCAGTGCGTCGTCGCGCGCTTGCCCGCGAGCAGTCCGGCACGGCCGAGCAGGAAAGCGCCGGTGCAGACGCTCGTCACCCACTGCGCGCCCGCGGCCTGCCGCGCGATGAAATCGATCGTCGCGGCATCGCCGAGCGCATCCGCCACGCCATGCCCGCCGGGGATGCACAGAATGTCGGCCTGCGGCGCGCCTGCGAAATCATGCGTCGGCACGATCGCGAAGCCGCTGTCGGTCATGATCGGATCGAGGGTCGCGGCAGTACCGGCGAGCGCCGCGCCGGGCATGCGCGAAAGCGCCTGTGCGGGCGCGGTGAAGTCGAGCTGGGTGATCCCGGGAAAGAGCAGGAAGACGATATTGGTGCTGGGCGTATCGGTCATGCGGATGTCCTTGCGTTGGCAGTGGATCACCCAGGCGCGCGGCTCATGACGGCCTGCCGGCCAGCCCCGCTTCCCGATGGGACCCCATCTTCAGCGCCAGTCGCGGGGCGCGCTCAATCTAACCCCTCGGTGCGACGAGGGGAAGGCGCTATTTGTCGGCGTTCGCTGGTTCGCCCGCCGTCTTGCTCGGCTCGGCCGGCGCAGCGCTGTCGCGGCTTTCGAGCATTTCGGCGGCATCGTCGAGCGCCTTCGCCTCGCTGACGGTCACGCCGCCGGGGCCGGGCTCATTGTCGGTGCGGCTGCATCCCGCTGTCGTCGTCAGGATCAGTATCGCGAGCGCGGCGCCCGTCATCCGAAGCTCGATCATCGCATGCGCTCCCATGAAAAAGGGCTCCATCCACGGTGGATGGAGCCCCCAATATCAGCCCGAAGGCGTGCCGACGACTTACTTCTTGTCGTTGGCTTCGGCCTTCTTGGTTTCTTCGGCGATATTGTCGCCGGCCTTGTCGGCGGCTTCGCCAGCGGCGTTCACGGTGCCTTCGACGGCATTGCCGGCCTTATCGGCGGCGGCGGCGGTCGCATCGGCGGCTTCGTCAGCGGCAGCAGCCGTCGCGTCGGCAGCGCCAGCGGCGGCATCGGCAGCGGCGTCGCCAGCCGCAGCGGCGTCGTCGCCCATGGAATCGGCGGTCTCGCTAGCAGCGTCCTGGGTCTTTTCCGAGCAGGCGGCGAGGCTGAAGGCCGCGGCGGCCATCGAGGCGATGATGATCTTGCGCATGATATTCCTTTCGAATGCAATGGCCGGGCGACGGCCATTGGGACTGAGAGTTAACGGCGGATCAGGGGCTTGGCAACTGCACTGCTTGATACCTGTCCCGAATGCAAAAGGGGCCACCGGCGAACCGGCGACCCCCCTTTGTCTTTGGCATTTCTTCGGCCTGAAAGGCCAAAAAGACGCTTACTTCTTGGCTTCTTCCATCGCGCCCTTGGCAGCGTCGGCAGCTTCCTTGGCAGCGTCGGCAGCTTCGGTCGCCTTGTCGGCAGCCTTGGCAGCGTCGCCCGAGGCGGCCGCATCGCCAGCGGCGTCGGCAGCAGCGCCGGCTTCGCCAGCAGCCGCGGCGGTCGCGTCGGCAGCGCCTTCAGCAGCTTCCATCGCGCCATCGGCAGCGCCCTCGACGGTCGCCGCTGCGTCTTCGGTTGCAGCAGCCGTGTCGTCGGCGGCCTTTTCGGCGCAAGCAGCGAGGCCCATCGAGGCGGCGAGGACGAGCGACAGAGTGATCGATTTCTTCATTTGGGAATACCCCTCTCGGTTTGAACTGACCGATCGGCACAGGAACTGATCGATCCCGAATTTTGCCAATCGCGCGCAGAATTACCCCCTCGCCAAATGGCGCGCAACGCCCTTTTTGCGGGAGCTTGCCTGTTTCGTCGCAATTCGGTCCCGGTTGGGGGGCGCGCGGCGGAAATTGTGGTGCGACGCTTGGTTGACCAGATATAAAGAAAGCTTTATATGTTGTTCCATGAGCGAGCTGATCGACATTTTCCGTGCCCTCGCGGACCCGACGCGATTGCGAGTCGTCGCGCTTTTGCGCGAGATGGAACTCGCGATCGGCGAATTGGCGGTTGTGCTCGATCAGAGCCAGCCGCGCGTGTCGCGCCATGTCCGGATCCTTGTCGAGGCCGGGATCGTCGAGCGGCGACGCGAAGGAAGCTGGGTTTTCCTGCGGATCGCGACCGGCGGCCCGGTCGCCGAGATTATCGGGCAAGCCGAAAAATGGCCCTTCTCCGCGCGCGAGACGCGGGTCATCGCGCATGATGCGCGGCGGTTGGCGGCGGTGCGCGACGAGCGCGCTGCGTCCGCCGAACGCTATTTCGCCGAACATGCCGCCGAATGGGATGCGATCCGTTCGCGCCACGTCGCCGAAAGCGAGGTCGAGGCCGCGATGCTGGCGATGATGCACAACCGTCGGCTCGGGCATTTGCTCGACATCGGTACGGGCACGGGCCGGATGGCCGAAATCTTCGCGCCGACCGTGCGCCGCATCACCGCGCTCGACCGCAGCCCCGAAATGCTACGCATCGCGCGCACCAAGCTGGAAGGGCAATCGGTCCCCGTCGACCTGCTCCAGGGCGACTTCTTGAATCTGCCGGTCGCCGATGCGAGCATCGACAGCATCGTCATTCACCAGGCGCTGCATTTCGCGCACGAGCCCGACCGCGTGATCGCCGAGGCGAGCCGGGTGCTGCGCGGCGGCGGCCATTTGCTCGTCGTCGATTTCGCGCCGCACGAGGACGAAGAGTTGCGCAATTTTGCGGCACACGCGCGCCTGGGCTTTTCGGACGCGCAAATCCGCGGCTGGTTCGCATCGGCCGGGCTGCTGCTGGAAAATACACAGACGCTGGAAGGCGGGGAGCTGGCCGTGAAGTTGTGGCTCGGCCGTCGTCGCAGCGACGAAGATCAACCTCCCGCCAGTGAAGGCGGACAAAGCAAAAGGCTTGCGGCATGACGTCGAATTTGAACTCGCTGGCAGAAGCGCGCCGCGCCGCGGCCTCGCCGCTGTTCGCCAATCTCGAAGGCGACATCGGCGTCAGCTTCGAATTCTTCCCGCCCAAAACCGAGAAGATGGAAGCGCAGCTGTGGGACACGTTCCGCACGCTCGAACCGCTTGGCCCCAGCTTCGTGTCGGTCACTTATGGCGCGGGCGGGTCGACGCGCGAGCGCACCCATGCGACCGTCGCGCGCATCGCCGCCGAAAGCGCCGTTCCGCCCGCCGCCCACCTTACCTGCGTCGAGGCGTCACGCGCCGAGATCGATGAGGTCGCGCATGCCTATTGGGACGCAGGGGTGCGGCATATCGTCGCGCTGCGCGGCGATGTCCCCGGCGGGGCGCCGTACCGCGCGCACCCCGATGGCTATGCCAATGCGATCGAACTCGTCGCGGGACTGAAGGCGATTGCGCCCTTCGACATTTCGGTTGCCGCTTATCCGGAGATTCACCCCGACGCCGACTGCGCCGAATCCGATCTCGATAACCTCAAGCGCAAGCTCGATGCGGGCGCGACGCGCGCGATCACGCAATTCTTCTTCTCGCCCGACAGCTTCCTGCGCTTTCGCGACGCGGCAGCGGCGGCGGGCATCACCGCGCCGATCATCCCCGGCATCCTGCCTGTATCGAACGTGTCGCAGACGCGGCGCATGGCCGATATGTGCGGCACCGCGATTCCCGGCTGGATGATCTCGCTGTTCGAAGGGCTCGACGACCTGCCCGCCGCGCGCCAACTCGTTGCGGCGACGATCGCGGCCGAAATGTGCCGCCGGCTTTACGCAGGCGGGGTGCGTGATTTCCATTTCTACACGCTCAACCGCGCCGAACTGAGCTATGCCATCTGCCACCTCCTGGGCCTGCGTCCGGCGGCGGCGCCCGCGACGGAGAAAGCCGCATGACCGTCAATTTGACCAGCAACGCACGCGAAGCCCTGCAGGCGGCGGCAAAGGAGCGCATCCTGCTGACCGACGGCGGCTGGGGGACGCAGATCCAGCTCCGCAAACTGGTCGAAGCCGACTATGCCGGCAGCCTCGGCCTGACGCACGACCAAAAGGGCAATAACGACATCCTCGCGCTGACGCGCCCCGATGTCGTCACCGCGATCGGCGAAGCCTATCTGGCGGCGGGATCGGACATTGTGTCGACCAATACGTTCAGTGCCAACACGATCAGTCAGGCCGATTATGGCGCCGAACATCTGGTCGCCGACATCAACCATGAAAGCGCGCGGCTGGGCCGCGAGGCGGCGGACAAATATGAAGCGATGGACGGCCGTCGCCGCTTCATCGCGGGCGCGGTCGGGCCGACGAACAAGACGCTGTCACTGTCGCCCGACGTCAACAACCCCGGCTATCGCGAAATCGATTTCGACGAGCTGAAAGACGTTTATCTGGGTCAGGTCGTCGCGCTGGCCGAAGGCGGCGCCGACTTCATCCTGATCGAGACGATCTTCGACACGCTCAACGCCAAGGCGGGAATCGCTGCGACGCTCGAGGCCGAGGCGAAGGTCGGGCGCGAGTTGCCGCTGATGATTTCGATGACGCTCACCGACCTGTCGGGGCGCAACCTGTCGGGGCATACGGTCGAAGCCTTCTGGTATGCCGTTCGCCATGCCAGGCCGTTGACGATCGGACTCAACTGCTCGTTCGGCGCGGCGCAGCTTCGCCCGCATGTGCGCGTGCTCTCCGACATCGCCGACGCGCTGGTGATGGTCTACCCGAACGCGGGCCTGCCCAACGAACTCGGCGAATATGACGAGATGCCCGACACGACCGCAGGTCTCGTGCGCGAATGGGCCGAACATGGTCAGGTCAACATTCTCGGCGGCTGCTGCGGGTCGACGCCGGCGCATATCGCGGCGATGGCGAAGGCGGTTGCCGGCCTCGCGCCGCGGCATATTCCGGAGGTTCCAGTGCGCACGCGGCTCGCGGGGCTCGAACCCTTCACCATGGCGGCCTGAACCGATGACCGACATTCCGACATGGACGATCCGCGACGCCGGAGCGAATGACGCGTCGGCGCTCGCGCTGATCGGCGCGGCGACCTTTCTCGAAACCTTCGCGGGCATCCTCGACGGCGATGCGATCGTCGGCCATTGCGCTGCACAGCATAATGAAGCGGCCTATCTGGCCTATCTCGCGGACGGGGGCCGGGCGTGGATCGCCGAGGCACAGCCAGGCGGTGCGCCGATCGGATTTGCGCTCGTTGGCAAACCGGACCTCGCCGCGGCGCTTGAAGGCGATATCGAGTTAAAGCGCATCTATTCGCTGTCGCGTTTCCACGGCTCGGGGCTGGGCGCGGCGTTGATGAAGCAGGCGCTGGAAGCGGCGAGCGGCCATCGCCGTCTGCTTCTGGGCGTCTATGCCGGCAACGAACGTGCGCTCGCCTTCTATCGCAAGCAGGGGTTCGCCGACCTTGGCACGCGCCAGTTCAATGTCGGCGGCAAACTTTACGACGATCTCGTCCTCGCGCGCCCGCTCGCTGCCTAATACTCAATTTCAGGATACCCCGATGACCACCGCCGCCTCTTCCAGCTTCGTCAACATTGGCGAGCGCACCAACGTCACCGGATCGGCGGCGTTCAAGAAGCTGATCCTCGCCGACGATTATGCCGCGGCGGTCGAGGTTGCACGCCAGCAGGTCGAGAATGGCGCGCAGGTCATCGACGTCAACATGGACGAGGGTCTGCTCGACGCCGAATATGCGATGACGACCTTCCTGAAGCTCATCGCCGCCGAACCCGATATTGCGCGGGTTCCGGTGATGATCGACAGCTCGAAATGGAGCGTGATCGAGGCGGGCCTCAAATGCGTGCCGGGCAAGCCGATCGTCAACTCGATCAGCATGAAGGAAGGCGAGGGGCCGTTCCTCGTCCACGCGCGCAAGTGCATGGCCTATGGCGCGGCGGTCGTCGTGATGGCGTTCGACGAGGTCGGACAGGCCGATACGATGCAACGCAAGATCGAGATTTGCGAGCGTGCCTATAAATTGCTGATGACCATCGGCTTTCCGCCCGAGGACATCATCTTCGACCCCAATGTCTTCGCGGTCGCGACGGGGCTCGAAGAGCATGACAATTATGCCGTCGACTTCATCGAGGCGGTGAAGATCATCCGCGTCCGCTGTCCGCACGTCCATTTCTCGGGCGGCCTGTCGAACCTGTCGTTCGGCTTTCGCGGCAACGAGACGGTGCGCCGCGCGATGCACAGCGTCTTCCTCTATTACGCGATTCCCGCCGGACTCGACATGGCGATCGTCAACGCGGGCCAGCTCGACGTCTATGACACCATCGACCCCGAACTGCGCCAGGCGTGCGAAGACGTCGTGCTCAACCGCAAGGTCGAGGGCGAGGCGGAATCGCCCACCGAACGCCTCATCGCCCTCGCCGAACGCTATAAAGGCACCAGTCCGGCACAGGAAAAGGCGGCCGAGGAATGGCGCGGCTGGCCGGTCGCCAAACGGCTCGAACATGCGCTGGTCAAGGGTATCGACGCCCATGTCGTCGACGACACCGAAGAGATGCGGCAACTGCTGCCGCGCCCGATCGAGGTGATCGAAGGGCCACTGATGGACGGCATGAACGTCGTCGGCGACCTGTTCGGGTCGGGCAAGATGTTCCTGCCGCAGGTCGTGAAATCGGCGCGCGTGATGAAGAAGGCGGTCGCGCATTTGCTGCCCTTCATCGAGGCGGCGAAAGAACCCGGATCAAAGGGCAAGGGCAAGGTCGTGATGGCGACCGTCAAGGGCGATGTCCATGACATCGGCAAGAATATCGTCGGCGTGGTGCTCCAGTGCAACGGCTTCGAGATCGTCGACCTGGGCGTGATGGTCCCCTGGTCGAAAATCCTCGAGGCGGCGAACGAGAACGACGCCGACATGATTGGCCTGTCGGGCCTGATCACCCCCTCGCTCGACGAGATGGTGACCGTCGCCGAGGAGATGCAGCGCGCCGGGATGACGATGCCGCTGCTGATCGGCGGCGCGACGACGTCGAAAGTGCACACCGCGCTGCGCATCGATGTCGCGTACAAGGGGCCGGTGCTCCACGTGCTCGACGCGAGCCGCGCCGTCGGTGTTGCCACCGCGCTGGTCAGCGACACCGGGCGCGATGCCTATGTGAAGGGCTATAAGGACGATTACGAGCATGTCCGCGACGTGCGCGCCAACAAGGGGCAGAGCGCGCTGATCCCGATCGAGGATGCGCGCGCCAACGGCTTCGCGATCGACGAGCATATCCGGCCGTTTCCGCCCGAGAATCCCGGGGTGCATGTCTTCGACAATTGGGATCTCGCCGAACTGGTCGAGTGGATCGACTGGACGCCCTTCTTCCGCGCTTGGGAGCTCGCGGGCAATTATCCCGCGATCCTGACCGATAAGGTCGTCGGCGAAAGCGCGTCGAGCCTTTACGCCGACGCGCGCGCGATGCTCGACAAGATCATCGGCGAAGGCTGGCTGACCGCGCGCGGTGTCGCGGCGCTGTGGCCGTGTCGGCGCGAGGGCGACGATGTGATCATCCATCTCGAAGAGAGCGAAGAACATATACGCATCCCCTTCCTGCGCCAGCAGATCGCCAAGCGCGAAGGCCGTCCGAACATGTGCCTCGCCGATTTTGTCAGCCATGACGGCGACTGGATCGGCGGCTTTTCGGTCGCGATCCACGGCATCGAGCCGCACCTCGCACGCTTCAAGGCGGGGCATGACGATTATAACGACATCCTGCTGAAAGCGCTCGCCGACCGTTTTGCCGAGGCTTTTGCCGAGCGGCTGCACGCGCATGTGCGCACCGATCTGTGGGGCTATGCGCCCGGCGAACAGCTGACTCCCGACGCCATCGTCAAGGAAGAATATCGCGGCATTCGTCCGGCGCCGGGCTATCCGGCCTGCCCCGACCACAGCCTGAAGCCGATCCTGTTCGACCTGCTCGACGCGGGCAAGAATTCGGGCGCGATCCTGACCGAAAGCTTCGCGATGCTGCCGACCGCGGCGGTATCGGGTTTCTATTTCGGGCATCCCGATGCGAGCTATTTCGGCGTCGCGCGCGTGGGTCCCGACCAGCTCGCGGAATATGCCGGGCGGCGCGGCGTCGATATCGAAACCGCGACGCGCTGGCTGCGGCCCAATCTGGATTAACCTGCGTCCGGGCGCCTGTCCGATAAGGGGACAGGTGCACGATTAACCAGCTTCGCGAACGACGGACGTGCCGAAAGCCGCTATGGGCGGCGCATGTTCAAGGCAATTCTCCGTCGGCCCCTGTTGCCGCTGCTCGCCCTCCCGCTGCTTCTCGCGCCGATGCCGCTGCCCGCGCAGACCGGGGGCGCACCCTATAGCGTCGATGGCCGCGGTTTCGGACGGCTGCAGGACGCCGTCGATGCGATCGGCGAAGCCGAGGGCACGATCCGCATCGCCCCCGGCTATCATCGCGACTGCGCGGTGCAGACGGCGGGCCGCATCGCCTTCGTCGCGGTCGAGCCCGGCCGGGCGATCTTCGACGGCGTGACGTGCGAGGGCAAGGCGGCGCTGGTGCTGCGCGGCGGCGGCGCGCGCATCGACGGGATCGTGTTCCAGAATATGCGCGTCCCCGACGGCAATGGCGCGGGGATCCGCCTCGAACAAAGCAATCTCGACGTCGTCAACAGCCTGTTCCGCAACAGCGAGGAAGGGATTTTGACCGCCGACGATCCGGCGGCGACGCTGACGATCGACCGTTCGACCTTTTCGCGCCTCGGCCGCTGCGACCGCGGCCTCAGCTGCGCGCACAGCGTTTACACCGGGGTCTATGGCCGCGTCGTCGTCACCCGCACACGCTTTGAAAAGGGCAGCGGCGGCCATTATCTCAAGACCCGCTCGCCGCACGTCGAAATCCGCGACAACAGCTTCGACGATACACAGGGCACAACGACCAATTACCTGATCGACTTGCCTGCGGGATCGACCGGACGGATCGTCAACAACCTGATGATCCAGGGACGCGAAAAGGAAAATTACGGGGCGTTGATCGCGATCGCCGCGGAGGCGCGCGATAATCCGTCGCGCGGGCTGGTCATCGAAGGCAATCGTGCGACCGTTCCGCAAGGCACCGGCCGCAAGACGCTCTTCGTCGCCGACTGGAGCGGCGAGGCGCTGGCGATCGGGCCGAACGAACTGGGGCCGGGGCTGACCCGCTTCGAGAAGATTTAAGGCTTACGCCTCGCCGCGCGTTTCGATGAGCGACGCGGCGAGTGCTTCGGCGGGCGATTTGCCGCCCCACAGCACGAACTGAAAGACGGGGTAAAAGCGCTCGCATTCGTCGATCGCGCTTTCGATCAGCGTTTCGGTCATGTCGAGGGGCAGCGATGCGTCGGCGCCGAGCAGCATGCCGTGGCGGAACAGGATCGTGCCGCTGTTCGACCAGAGCTCGAAATGGCCGAGCCACAATTGTTCGTTGATCAATGCGAGCGCCTCGTGCGCGACAGCGCGCTTGTCCTCGACGACGCGAATGTCGGGGAAGGCGAGGAGCTGGATCACGCCGTCGTCGGCGCGCCACACGGCGCGCAGTTCATAGGTCGTCCAGCTGCCCTGTGCGGTGGCGACGATCTCGTCCTCGCCCACCATTTCGTGTGGCCAGTCGTGCGCGGCAAAGTAGGACGCCAGCATCTCCATCGGGGCTGCGTCCTGGCCGTCATCGTCGTCGTAAATATCGTCACTCATGCGCGCGCCTTAGCCCGGATGGTGCGATGACGCGAGTCCGCGTCCCGTGCCATCCGGGGAATATTTTGTGCATAAACTACCAAAAGCGTGTCGCGCGTCTTAGCTCTTGGGCTTGCGCGCCGCGGGCTTGGCAGCGGGTTTCGCGGCCGACTTCGCAACGGCAGGCTTTGCCGCGGCCTTCGGCGCCGCCGCAGCCTTGGGAGCAGCCGCGGGCTTCGCCACGCCTTCCAGCTTGTCGAGCCTCGCCTTCAGCGCTTCGGCCTCGGCGCGCGCCGTAGCGGCCATTTTCTTCACAGCCTCGAATTCCTCGCGGCTGACGAAATCCATGCGGCCAACCCATTCCTTGGCGCGGTCGCGCATCGCGGACTCGGCTTCGCGGCCGGCGCCGGCAACGGTTCCGGCAATGCCGTTCACCATCTTGGCGAGGTCGTCGAAAAAGCGGTTTTCGCTCTGCATGTCATATTCCTTCGTAGGGGTCGGTCCCCTTGCCGTCACCCTATCTGGGTGCTGGCGGCAGCGGGGACAAGGGTTTCGGCATCGGGATTGCGCTGATCGATCTGGAAATTGAGGATCGCGGCAAAGCTCAGCCAGATCATATAGGGCACGAGCAGCCACGCCGCCGCCTTGCGGATCGGCGCAAAGGCGAAGGCGGTCGCGACCGTCACCATCAGGATGAAGATGATCACATAGAGCGCGGTCGTCACCTGATGCTGCCCGAAGAACAGCGGCGACCAGGCGAAATTCGCAATCAGTTGGACGAAGAAGAGCAGCAGCGCAAAACCGCGTCCCTTCGCGCCGCGCGCGTGCAGGATCATCGCGAGCGACAGGCCGAGGCAGATGTAAAGGATCGGCCAGACGGTGCCGAACACCCAGCCCGGCGGCGTGATCGGTGGCAGGTCGAGCGCGGCGAACCAGCGATTGCCATAGCCGCTGTTCGACAGCAGCCCCGACAGGCTGCCCGCAAGCACGATCGCCGGCACGGTGACGAGCGCCCAGCGCAGATAGGACATGCGAAGCTGTCCCGGCGTTGCGATTTCGGTCATGTCCGCATTATCCCCCACACGCGAATCCGTTGCATGGTGTCGCGATTGTGCGGCGCAGCGTCAAGCGGCTCGCTTCACCGCAGCGATCAGAAATTCGACATTTCCTTCGGGGCCGGTGATCGGGCTTTCGACGAGGTCGACGACGTCCCAGCCTTCGCCGGTCAGCCAGCCCTGCACTTCGGCGCAAACGCGCGCATGCACCGCGGCATCGCGGACGACGCCTTTCTTGCCGACCTCATGCCGCTCGGCCTCGAACTGTGGCTTGATCAGCGCGACGATGCGCGCTCCGTCTTTCGCAAATGACATCGGCACCGGCAGCACCTTCGACAGTGCGATAAAGCTTGCGTCGCAGACGATCAGGTCGACGGGTTCGGGGATGTGTGTCGGCGTCAGGATGCGCGCGCTCGTCTGTTCGTGGACGATGACACGCTCGTCCTGCCGCAGCTTCCACGCGAGTTGGTTGGTGCCAGAGTCGACGGCATAGACGCGCACCGCGCCGCGGCTCAGCAGCACGTCGGTGAAGCCGCCGGTCGACGATCCGACGTCGATCGCGACCGCACCCGTGACGTCCCAACCGGGATGCGAAGCCAGGTGATTCAGGGCATGGTCGAGCTTGATCCCGCCGCGCGACACCCAGGGATGGTCGCGGCCCTTGACGCTGATCTCGGCATCTGCCGCGACCTGCTGACCCGCCTTGTCGATCTTGCGGTCGCCGACGAAGGCGAGCCCCGCAAGGATCAGCGCCTGCGCGCGCGTCCGGCTTTCGGCGAGGCCGCGGTCGACGAGCAATTGGTCGGCGCGCTGTTTGGTCATCATATTTTCCCCGTCATTGCGAGGAGCGAAGCGACGCGGCAATCCAGAGTTGCGTAAAACGCTCTGGATTGCTTCGCTTCGCTCGCAATGACGATGGAAGGAGTCATTTCTGCGCCTTTTCCGTCAAAATCCCCGGCGTCAGGATCTGCGGCAGGATTTCCGGTTTTGCAGTATTCGGCGCGTACCAGAGATAGAGTGGCACGCTGTTGCGGCCATGTTCGGCGAGCGTCCGCGTGATGGCCGGATCGCCATTGGTCCAGTCGCCGACGAGCGTGACGACCCCCGCCTTGGCGAACGCGGTCTGCACTGCTTCGCGATTGATCGCCCCTGCCTCATTCGCCTTGCACGACAGGCACCAGTCGGCAGTGAAATAGACGAAGACGGGCTTGCCAGTGGCGCGCGCCTTGGCGAGCGCGTCGGCAGAGAAGGTGGATTCGATACCGTCGGCGGTGCGTTGGGCCTCGGCGACTTCGGTCACTGTGCCCGCGAGGCTGACAAGGAAGAGCAGGCCCGAGGCGAACAGCAGCCACGACCGGCGGTCACCCCGCTGGATCGAGCCATAGTGCGTGAGCAGGACAAGCGCCATCGCGACGGCAAGGATCGGCCACATCAACTGCTCGCCGCTGCCAAGCTGCCGCCACAGCAGCCACGCCAGGGCGAGCGTGGTTAGCCCCATCGGCAGCGCCATCCATTTGCGGAAGCGATCCATCCACGGCCCCGGCTTGGGCAGCCGATTTCTGAGCGCCGGGATGAAGCCGATGGCGAGGAAGGGGAGGGCAAGGCCCAGTCCCAGCCCGCCGAAGATCGGTAACGCCGCCCAAGCGGGCAGCACCAGCGTCGCGCCGAGCGCCGCGCCAAGCAATGGGCCGCTGCACGGCGTCGCAACGAATGCGGCCAGTGCGCCGGTCCAGAAACCGCCCGCCGCTCCGCCCTTGTCGGCAAGCGCCTGCCCGCGGCCGAACGATGGCAGTTCATAGGCGCCAAGCAGATTGATCGTGATCGCCAGCGCGAGGATCAGCAGCGCAAGCACGCTCAGCGGATGCTGCAGTTGGAATGCCCAGCCGACCTGCTCGCCCACGGCGCGGAGCGCGAGCAGCGCGCCGCCGAGAACGAGCGCGGTGACGATGGCGCCCGCGGTGTATGCGATCGCCTCGACCTTCGCGCTTCGCGCATCACCGCCCGAGCGCGCCAGACTGAGCGCCTTCAGGCTCAATATCGGGAAGACGCACGGCATCAGATTGAGGATCAGCCCGCCGAGGATCGCGCCGCCGAGCGCCGTCCAGAACAGGTCCATATCGATGCCGCCGGCTTTCCCGCCGATTGTCTCGCCGGCGGCGGGCACCGCGCCGGGTTCGAGCGTCAACGACAGCCCGCGCCCGCCGCCGAGCTTCAGCAGCGCCGAAACCGGCCCCGCCTTTTCGCCCTTCACGCGCGTTTCGACGATGATGTGGTCGCCATTGCGGCTGAAGCGTTGCCGCGCGGCATAATCGACCACATCCTGCGTTTCGACGAACAGGTGCGGCGCGTCGATCGCGGTGCTGGCGGGGAGGGGGATGGCAAAGCGCACCATGTCGCCGCGCTTTTCCCAAGTGCCATGGCGGTCGAGCGGCTGTGGCAGCAGCGCGCGCCAGCCGTCGAATCGGGCGCGCTCGGGGCGCGCGATCTTGCCATCGCCCGCTTTCAGCGCGACCGAAATCACCGCTTTTTCGGGCACGCACACCTTGTCGGTGCAGGCGAGCCAATTCGCGACGCCCGACAGCGTCAGGTCGGTGCCCGGCGTAACATTCTTGTCGACCTGCACCTCGGCGAGCAGCGCATAAGGATGCTCATAGACATGGTTCATCATGCCAAAGAGGATCAGCGCATCGGGCACCGGATAGCGGAAGGGCGCGATCGTCACCCCCTCGGGCGCGTTCCAGTCGACCGACAGGCCAAAGCCCGCATCGCCGCCGTTGGCCCAATAGCCATGCCATGTCTTTTCGGGTGTCATCGTCAGCGCGAGTGTCGTGGCGTCGCCGGGTGCCGGGGCGGCCGATTCGGCCACAAGCTTCGGCTGAATATGCGTCGATTGCGCCGCCGCCGGGGTGGCCGCGAGCATGGCAAGCGCCAGCAATGCCAGCACCGCGCGCCATGTCTTTGTCACAAAGCCGTCTTTCCAGCGATCCATGCCCGTCCCGCGTCTGCCTGTCGTTCGAGGCTTGCCATATAGGCGGCTTTCGACGAGAGGACAGCCCGCGCTGACACCCTTAGGTTGGAGAAGCCGTCCGTGAAGCTGAAATATCTGTCCACTGCCCTTGCCGCCGTGCTTTGCCTTGCTGCTGCCGGAACCGGTCTTGCGCAGAATTCCGCGCCGCCGGTACAGAAGGTTACCGCCGCGACCCCGGCGCCGAAGCTCGTCGTGATGGTCGCGGTCGATCAGTTTTCAGCCGACCTCTTTGCCGAATATCGCGGGCATTTCACCGGCGGCCTCGCGCGGCTCGCGTCGGGGATCGTTTTCCCTTCGGGCTATCAGTCGCACGGCGCGACCGAAACCTGTCCCGGCCATTCGACGATCCTGACCGGCAACCACCCGGCACACACCGGGATTGTCGCCAATAATTATTTCGACCTGTCGGTCGCCCGCGCCGACAAGCGCGTCTATTGCGCCGAGGACGAGACGGTCGCGGGGACGACGTCGAAGAGCGGCGAATATGCGCCGTCGGTGAACCATCTGCTCGTCCCGACGCTCGGCGATCTGATGAAGGCGCGCGACCCGAAGGCGCAGGTCGTCTCGGTATCGGGCAAGGACCGTTCGGCGATCATGATGGGCGGGCGCCAGGCCGACGAGTTGATGTGGCTCGCACCCGCCGGGCTCACCAGCTATCGCGGCACGACCTTGTCGCCGACCGCGCAGCAGGCCAGCGCCGCGATCGCCGCGGCGATCAACCAGCCGCGCCCCGCGCTGACGCTTCCCGCCGATTGCACCACGCACGATATTGCGATCCCGCTCGAAAAGGGCGGCTCGGTCGGCACCGGCCGGATGGCGCGCGACGCCGGCGATTTCCGCCGCTTTCAGGCGTCGCCCGAAGCCGATGGCGCGGTGCTCGCGACCGCGGCGGCGCTGCGTCAGGTCCGCAAGATGGGTGAGGGCAGCGGAACCGACCTCCTCATCGTCGGCCTGTCGGCGACCGACTATGTCGGCCACAGCACCGGGACCGAAGGCAGCGAGATGTGCATCCAGATGGCGGGGCTCGACCGCGAGCTCGGCGATTTCTTTGCGCGGCTCGATGCGACGGGGATCGATTATGTCGTCGCGCTGACCGCCGACCATGGCGGCCACGATCTGCCCGAACGCAACCGCCAGAACGCCTGGCCCGATGCGCAGCGCATCGACAAGGCGCTGAACCCCGGCGCGATCGGCAAGGAAGTCGCCGAAAAGCTCGGCCTGCCGCAGCCCATTCTTTATGGCGACGGCGACGATTATTATTTCTCGAAGACGCTGACCGCGGCGCAGCGGGGGGCGGTACTCGCCGAAATCCTGCCGCGCCTGCGCGCCCATCCGCAGGTCGAGGCGGTGGTGACACGCGACCAGCTCGACGCACATCCGATCTCGAAACGCGCCCCCGATACGTGGAGCCTGCTCGACAAGCTGCGCGCCTCGTACAACCCGCAGCGTTCGGGCGATTTCATCATCGCGCTCAAGCCGCGGGTCACGCCGATCCCCGAATCGGGCATCGGCTATGTCGCGACGCACGGGTCGGTGTGGGATTATGACCGCCGCGTGCCGATCCTCTTCTGGCGCAAGGGGCTCGCGGGTTTCGAACAGCCGAATGCGGTGATGACGGTGGATATCATGCCGACGCTGGCGTCGGTCATCGGCGTTCCCGTCGATACGAACAAGATTGATGGCCGCTGCCTCGACCTGTTGTCGGGGCCCGAGAGCAGCTGTCGCTAAGGACAAGAAACGAACGACCTATGACCAAAGCATTGCGGAATTTCTCCGGCCGGTTCCTGCTCGTGGGCTGCGGCAATATGGCGGGCGCAATGCTCGATCGCTGGCTGGCGGCGGGTCTCGACCCGGCGCTGGTCGCGATCGTCGACCCCTATGCCACGCCGCGCGCGGGCATTGTCCAGCACGCGTCACTCGATGAATGGCAGGCCGCGGGCGGCAACGCCGACTGGATCATGCTCGGCATGAAGCCGCAGCAGTTGGGCGATGTCGCCGATGTGCTGGCGCCGCTCGCGACGGGTGGGGTTCATCTGCTCTCGATCCTCGCGGGCGTGTCGCTGTCCGATCTTGCGGCGCGCTTCCCCGATGCGGGCGCGCAGGTCCGTATCCTGCCGAACCTTGCGGCGCGCATTGGCGCCGGGGTGTCGGCGGTCGCGACGCTGGGCGCCGCCGACGATGCGGCGATCGACGCGCTGCTCGACACCTTGGGCCATACGGTACGGCTCGCCGACGATTCGACGATGGATCTCGTCACCGCTTTCACCGGCAGCGGCCCCGCTTTCGTCTTTCGCCTGATCGAATCCTATGCTGCCGCAGGCGAACGTCTTGGCCTCTCGGCGGAAGACGCGCTGGCGCTGGCGACCGCGACGTTCGGCGGCGCGACCGCGCTGCTCGCCGACAGCGGCGAAAAGCCGGGCGTGCTGATCGCGCAGGTCGCGAGCAAAGGCGGCACGACGCAGGCGGGGCTGGATGTCCTCGACAGCGACGGCCAGCTTGCCGCGCTGCTCACCAACGTATTGCGCGCGGCGCGCGACCGCGGGCGCGAGCTGGCGGATATTGCGCGCGGCGAGGGATAGGGACAACGTCGCCCCCGCGAAGGCGGGGGCGCTGGCGTTCTTACGCTGCACGGTCGGCATCGAACGATTGCGGCCCCCCGCCTTCGCGGGGGCGACGCTTTCAATCAGCCCGTCTCTTTCCCCAGCATCGCGATCCGGCGGCGTTCGCGGGCGGGGACAAGCGCCTCGCTGACCTGCCAGAATCCGGTCACCGCCTGCTGCCCGGCGTGGGTGTAGGCGCGGCTCATCGCGTCGCGCAGCATGCCGAAGATCACCGTCTCGACCGCGCGGCCGGTGTCGGTCAGGCGCAGTTCCTTCGCGCGCCGGTCGCGGTTGCCCGGCCGCGTCGTCAGATAGTCGCGCGCTTCCAGTTCCTTCACCACCCGGCCGAGCGACTGTTTGGTGATGCCGAGCAAGGCGAGCAGATCCGAAATCGTCAGTCCCGGTTGCCGCGCGATGAAGTAAAGCGCGCGGTAATGTGCGCGGCCCAGCTCCTTTTCGGCGAGCCGCGCATCGATCGCGCGCCACAGCGAGGCGTGGGCGAAAAAGAGGAATTCGATGCCGCGGCGCACTTCGTCTTCGCGCAAGAAAAGAGCAGAGGCGGCGGGTACTTGTGAAAGAAAATTTTCATCCGGCATAGTCGCTACCGTTGCGCGCCGCGCCCGTATTTGGCAAGAGGCGCGCACCATAGACCCCCAAGCTACAGGGATTTTTTGCATGTCCGCTCCCGCCTTCACCCATCTGCCGCACCCCAATCTGATCGCGGACGATGTACGGGCGGCGGCGATCGCCGACCCGGCGTTCGGGCGTGTCTTCACCGATCATATGGTGTCGATCCGTTATACCGAAGGGCAGGGCTGGCACGATGCGCAGGTGATGCCGCGCGGTCCGCTGTCGCTCGATCCCGCGACCGCGGTGCTCCATTACGCGCAGGAAATCTTCGAAGGGCTGAAGGCATATCGCCTCGACGACGGCTCGATGGCGCTGTTCCGCGTCGAAGCCAACGCGGCGCGCTTCAACGCCAGCGCGCGCCGCATGGCGATGGCCGAACTGCCCGAGGATCTGTTCATCGCCGCGGTGAAGGAAGCCGTCGCCGCCGACGCGGGCTGGTTCCCGCCGGTCGACGGCGGCGCGCTGTACCTGCGCCCCTTCATGTTCGCGAGCGAAGTGTTTCTCGGGGTGAAGCCCGCGGCCGAATATCAGTTCCTCGTCATCACCTCGCCCGTCGGCAATTACTTCAAGTCGGGCGCCCCCGCGATCTCGCTCTGGGTGTCGGAGGATTATACCCGCGCCGCGCCCGGCGGCACCGGCGCCGCCAAATGCGGCGGCAACTATGCCTCCAGCCTCGTCGCGCAGCGCGAGGCGATCGCCAAGGGGCACGACCAGGTCGTCTTCCTCGACGCCGCCGAGCGTCGCTGGATCGAGGAATTGGGCGGCATGAACATGTTCTTTGTCTTCGACGACGGCAGCATCGTTACCCCGCCGCTTACGGGGACGATCTTGCCGGGGATCACGCGCGACGCGATCATCACGCTCGCGCGCGATGCCGGGCTGACGGTGCGCGAGGAACCCTATGCGATCGATCAGTGGCAGGCCGATGCGACAAGCGGCAAGCTGACCGAAAGCTTCGCCTGCGGCACCGCCGCGGTCGTGACCCCGGTGGGCAAGGTCACGCGCGGCGAGAGCAGCTTCACGATCGGCGCCGGCGGCCCGGGACAAGTGACAACGAAGCTCAAGAACAAGCTAGTCGACATCCAACGCGGCCGTGCCGCCGATCCGCACGGCTGGGTGACGCGCCTCTAAGGCGTCGCCTTGCCAACGCATCCCAAGACGCTATAGACGCGCTCGCACCGGCCCGTTGGGGCGTCGCCAAGTGGTAAGGCAGCGGCTTTTGATGCCGCCATTCGCAGGTTCGAATCCTGCCGCCCCAGCCAGCCGGTGTGGATTCCCAGCCAATTTCGACGCTAAGCAGCAGATATTGCTGGCCAAACATTATTGGCCAATCGCCAAGGCATTCCTGATTGTGGCTCGAGTGTGCCAACGCGCTGGCCGGAAAGGTCAGATATGGCTTCTCTCCACCTATCGGCGTGGCCGCATATTCTGGTGGCGCCTCGTTCATCCAATCTGCGATAGCCGAAGGCTTGATATTCGCTCATCTTTGAAGACGTTCGACCGGATTGAAGCGAGCCGCAGAGGGGCGGCTCTCACGGCCGCGTCGAGGAGGGGGGCGTTATTGAAATGTTGAACCAGTACGCGGCCGAGCGGGCGCCGACGAAGGCCGAACTGCAGGCAATCGCCCGATCGGCCTATAAGCTGTTGTCGCGGATTATTATCAGCGCCTGACCAACAATGGCGGGCACGCCTCGCTATTGCCGGCAGCGGAACGCCGCCTTTCCGAAGAGGAAGGGTGGGACCCACAGCGCATCGAAGATCTCAGGGCGATCATAAAGTTGTGTGAAGAAAAGAACGCCACGCGCGTCCAGCCGGCCTTTTCGATGCTCTTCTGAAGGAGCATGGCTTGTCCCGACCGACATGTCGCGCTGGGTACTGGAAGTGGCGCTTTATCCGGCCTTTCGCGACGCTACTCGGCCAGTGTCGGCGTTCATACTCGCTGTCCGAGGCGCGGTCGCGCCGATGCGGCGACCGCGCCTCGTCTCGAACCGCTAGAAACTGACCGCAACGACGGCACAGCTTTGCGCCGGATGTGGTCATCTGGCGCCGACCGTCACCAAATTGAAATGCTGACAGCCCAACTGGCTCCAACTCGCGATGGTCTCTGCACGGGGTCGATCAAGAAAAATGGGGCAGACGAGATATTCCGGCGACGGGGTGCTGCGCGCTCTTGCTTTGTCGCTGGCCCTGCTGTTGCAGGCGCTGGCGGCGGAGCCCTCGGGCGCGCGCGAACGGCAGGATGATTGGGGCGTCACCGCGGGGCAACCGCTGGCGGACGGGCTGCGGCAGTTCGGCAAGCGCAACGGATATGATGTCATCGTCGCCGAAGAACTGATCGAAGGCAAGAGGGCGGGGCCGGTCCAGAAGGCGCGGACGGCATACGACGCGCTGATGCAGATGCTGGAAGGAAGCGGGCTGGTTCCGCGCTTCACGCGTCCCGACGCCATCATCCTCGAATCGACCGCGCGCCAGGCGCCGCCCGACATGTCGCTCGAAGAGATCGATGTGCTGGCCTCGGCGTTCCGGGCGAGCAACGACGAATATCGCTGGTACGGCGAGAAACTGCTCGGGGCGAGCCTCGCGCTGTTGCGCCGGTCGAACGAGTTGGGGACGCGGTCCTATGATTTTACGCTCTATGTCTGGCTGTCGGCGGACGGGGAGATCACCGGTCTCGACGGGTTCGGTGCCAAGAGCAACGACGAGGCGCTGATAATCGCGCGGAAGCTGCTCACGGGCATGACGGTCGGCTCGCCGCCACCCGCGAATATGCCCCAGCCCGTCGGGCTTCGGATCGTCGCGCAGTGAGCGGCTTCGCCGGGATCGGCCCCATCGGCGACACGTCCGGTCCGGACGAAGGCGGGCGCGTGGCGGTGATCGCCTTCTCGGCGCTCCTTCATATCGCGCTCATTTTTCTTTTCAGCCTTGCCACCGCGGGGAATGGTATGGGCGTCACGCGCGACGCGCGGGACGGGCAGCCGCTGACGGTCGAACTTCTGTCGCCCGACCCCGCCGCGGAGCGTTCGCGCGCCGGGGGCGGCGTTGCCGATGCCCGCGACCTGCCGTTCACGAGCAAGCAGAGCGATGTGGCGATCCGGACAAAGGGGGCGAGCGAAGCCGCCGATGCCGGGAATGCGGAATTCGACACCGAACTGGCGAACCTGCTCGCCGACGATCCGCTCGCGGGGGCGGGCAAGTCGGTCTACGGTGCCATATTGCGCAAGCATATCGCGGCGCACAGCCGGCGGCGCGGCGATCGTATCGGCCGGAACGACGCCGGCCTGGTCGTGCTGCGTTTCCGCGTTGCGCGCGACGGCGGCGTGGTCGACGCACGCGTCTTGCGGTCGCCGAACAACCTGATCGGCGAAAAGGCGCTGGCCGCCTTGTGGCGGTCCGCACCCCTGCCGCCGGTCCCCGACGAACTCGCCGCGCCGATCGAGGTCGATGTGCCCATCGACTTTCAGGTCCAGGGGTGAGTGCCGGTGCGTCCGCCCGTGCCGGCCCGCTAGCGTCGTGGAGACCTTCGCCCTCCTGCAGCGCTTCGTCCAACTCTATCCCGATTTCCGGGATCGGCTGCGGCGCCGGCTCGGTTCGGCCGATCTCGCCGATGAGGCGCTCAACGAAGTCTATGTCAAACTTCGCACGACCGACAAAAGCTACGCGGTGCACAATGCGCCCGCTTATCTGTTCCGCCTGACGCTGAATGCGGCGTCCGACCTTCGCCGGTCGGCGAACCGCCATTCGCTGGCGGACCAGATCGACGCGGCGCTCGACATTCCCGATCCGGCGCCGTCTGCCGCGCGCACGGCGGAAGGCCGCGAGGCGGTCGGGCAGCTCGAAGCTGCGATTGCCGCGCTGACCGAAAGGCGGCGAATGATCCTCATCGCCGTTCGTCTTCACGAGCGGTCGTGCCGGGAAATCGCCGCCGAACTCGGCGTGTCGACGCGCACCGTCGAGATGGAACTGCGCTGCGCGCTCGACCATTGCGCCGAGTATCTGAAAAAAGAAGAACGGGAGGATTTCGCTTATGGGCAGCAGAAACCGTCTCGTCATTGAAGGACCGATCCGCCTTGACGACGCCTGACGACAATCAATTGGGGAGATGGCCCGACCGGGACGCGATGGCGCGTAGCTGGGTCGTGCGTCTGAAATCGGGCGAGGCGACGCAGAGCGACGTCGACATGCTGCTGTCGTGGCGCGCGCAAAACGAAGAAAATGAGGGAGCTTTCCGCCAGGCGGTGCGACTGTGGGAGCAGCTTGGGCCGGCGCTGTCCGGTGGCGTAGCCTTGCCGGTCGCGGGCCAGACCCTTTCGCGCCGCTGGTTCCTGGGAGGCGGGGCCGCCATGGCCGTCGTCGCGGCGGTGGCGCTCGTGCCGCTGGCTGCGCCCGTCCCAGCGGGGGCGAGGGAATATCGCACAGGCAAGGGCGAGCGCCGCCACGTCCGGCTCGAGCCCGAGGTCAGCGCCGAACTCAACACCGATTCGCGCCTGCTGTTCTGGGCCGACGCCGCCTCGCCGCGTGTGGAGTTGTCGCAAGGCGAGGCCCTGATTTCGGCGACCTGCGATCCCGGGCGGCAGTTGATTGCGACGGCGAGCGATGTCGAGGTCCGCGCCCGGGTCGCGCGCTTTTCGATGCGGTCGGACGGCCGCCTGATGCGGGTTGCTTGCCTCGAAGGGCAAATCGAGGTGGTTTCGCCGGAAGGCCGTACCACGGTCGACGCCGGGGCCAGCCTCGATTTCCGGGCGGGCGCGGTGCAGCAGACGCCGCGCGATGTCGCCGAAAGCGGTGCCGCGTGGCAACGCGACCTGTTCCTGTTCCAGGACCGTCCGGCGGGCGAAGTGATTGCCGAACTCAATCGTTACCGCCCCGGGCGCGTCTATCTTTTGGGAAGCCGCAACGATGTCCGGATCAGCGGCGTGATCCATCTCGAGCGCGCCGATGTCGCGGTCGATCACATCGCAAGGTCGCTGGGCATGAGAGTGACGCGGCTTCCGGGTGGGGTAGCGATCCTGCGAAACTGACGCGGTCGTTCGACCGCAAAAAAGATTTCGCATTTCCCGATCCCCGAACGTCATGAAAGCGAAGGGGATGAAATGGGTGCATGTCTTGCCTTGGAACCGCCAAGAACGCTCGACGCCGGGCTACCCGTGCTGTCGGGCCGGCTGGGTCAGGTTGGCACGCGCAAGGAGGCGTTCGACCTGCTGGCCGAATTCCTGCAAAGCCACAGCCTGCCCGATCTCATCCTGACATTTATCCCGCCGGGCGACCTCGCCAACCAGACGGTTCAATGGTCGACCCTGGCGAGCGATAGGCAGGCATTGATGCTGAGCGGCTTCAAGGTCATCGATCGGGCGAAGTTCGAGGCGCTTTCCGACGCAATCATTCTCGACTGGCACCGCAAGGGATGGCTCGCGCTGATCCATTTCCATTTCCTGTCGCTCGATCGCTTCGCCGACCTTTTGGCGCATGCCGAGAAAGACACGGCTCCGGCGGACGCTGCCGCCGAAACAGAGGATGCCTGAAATGATCCGGAAAAACATGATGCGTGCGGCTGGTTTTGCAGCGATGGCGCTGGCCTTTACCGGACCCGCACTTGGTCAGCCGGCCGCCCCGGCGCCCGCGCTCGGCGGTCCCGCTATCCCAGGGGTGTGCCTGCTGTCGCGTGAGGCGGTTTTCGCCAATGCCGCGGTCGGCAAGGCCGTGTCGGCGCGGATCGCGGACCTGACGCGGACGGCCCAAGCCGAAGTGGACAAGCAGCGCGCGCCGCTCGAGGCCGAGGCCAAGGCGCTCGCGGCTCTGGGCCAGGACGCCAAGGTAAAGGACCGGCGCGATGCGCTCGCAACCCGCTGGCAGGCGCTCCGGGATCAGGCGGCGCACGGCGGCCGCGAGATCGAAGCGACGCGTGCGAAGGCGCTGGTGCGTGTCGCCGACGAGGCGCAGCCCGTGATCGCCAAGGTCTATGCCGCCCATAAATGCGGGCTGCTGTTCGATCGCGGCGCGGCTTTGGGCGGAAATTTCTCGAACGACCTGACCGCAGACGTTGTTACCGCGCTCGATGCGAATATCACGACCATCAGCTTCGAGCGTGAAAAGGTGCCACGATCCGACGAACGCGACGTTTCGACAAGCACCGCCGGTTAGCGATCTGGCTAACGTCGGCTAACGCCAGATTATCGCCGCGAGCGGTCAGTCCGCTATCGCCAAATTATGCCTCAGGTGCCACGGCAGAACGGAAGCATCGCATCCATTGTGGATGCGCGCGAGTAGACATGTTCTAATTTATGGGATTTCAATTCGGGTATCGACGTTCGTCCTAAGAAGCCCGAAGTCGGCAGGGTCGTAGCGATGCCGACGCTTCGCTGGCGTTTCGGTGTTACGAAGGTAGAGAGACATTTTGCTCAAGCCCGTGTCGCGCAACGGCACGCCGAGCATTGCAGAGACCCGCGCCATGGCGCTTTTCCAATCGTTCGCCGCGGCGGGGGTTGGTGTGGCAGGAGGAGAGGCGGATGAGCGACACGGGCACGATCGAGGTCTGCGAGGAGCGCCTTCGCCAAGGGATGCTTACGAGCGACGTTGCGGCGCTGGACGAGCTAATGAGCAATCAGCTCATCTTCACCAACCATCTAGGGAGACGCCTATCAAAGAGCGACGATCTCGCCGCGCATCGTTCGGGTGCACTCCGGATCGAGACGATCGATCCCGCGGACGAGGCGGTAATCCGCTGCCTCGGCAATGTCGCGACCGTTTGTGTCGGCGTCGACCTCGCCGGCTCATTCGACGGCAGCGGCTTTTTCGGCAGATTTTCCTATTCGCGGGTCTGGCACTTTGAGCAGGACCGCTGGCAAGTCGTTCTCGCGCATTGCTCAGCCGTGCCGGTAACCTCATGAGCTCCGTTCCGGCGGAAGATCGCGCAAAGCGGCGCGGCCCGCGCAACTCGCACGTGAAAGGGCAACGCGGCTACAGCGTCGGCACGTCAATTGGAGATAGGCGCTATTCCGGTGGAATCGCCGTGGCTGTCGGCAATCGATTGGCGCAAGCCTCCTGGAGCGACGAACCAAGTCGCAGCGAGTAAATCGAGCTCCGCTGATCAAGGAGCCGCACGGCGCGACAACTCCATCAGCCGCTCGCCGTAAAGGCGGTGACCCACTCCGCAAAATAGCCGCCAAAGGAGGCACCCATGCCGACGCGTTCCTATGCTATTATCGAAGCCCCTTCCACATTGGGCCTGGCGACTGACGGAGTGGAGCGCTTGCCCGAGCAGCTCCTGGATTTCGGCCTTGCGGAGCGCATCCATGCGCGCAGCGCCGCCCGGCTGTCGGTGCCTCCGAGGAACCCTGTGCCCGATCCCGGGACCGGCATCCTGAATAGCAGTGCAATTGCGGCGTGGTCGCCGAGACTCGCCGACATAGTAGAATCGGTGCTCGACGCAGGCGAATTTCCGATCGTGCTGGGCGGCGATTGCACGATCGTGCTGGGCTCGATGCTCGCCCTCCGACGGCGCGGCCGCTACGGCCTGTTCTTCATCGACGGCAACGCCGATTTCTTCCAACCCGGGGCGGATCCCAATGGCGAGGGCGCCTCGATGGACCTTGCCCTTGTCACTGGCTTTGGTCCGTCGCGCCTGACCGATATTGAAGGTCTCTGCCCCCTGGTCCGTCCCGAGGACGCCGTCGCGTTCGCGTATCGTGATCACGAGGACCAGGCGGAGTATGGAAGCCAACCGCTCCCGAAAGAGCTTAAGGCAATTGACCTTCCCGCCGTGCGTGCGATGGGTATCGAAGCCGCAGCGCGCGAAGCGGTTAGCCATCTGACGCGAGAGGATCTGGACGGCTTCTTCATCCATCTCGATGCCGATTGCCTCGACGATGCCGTCATGCCGGCTGTCGATTTCCGCGTGCCGGGCGGGTTGTCGTGGGACGAGCTAGGGGCGACGCTTCGAATGGCCTTGGCGAGCGGCAAGGCGGTCGGCCTCGAGATCACCATCTACAATCCCAGGCTTGATGAAGATGGCAGCGCCGGGCGCGGCCTGGCCGACCTGCTAGCCGCAGCGCTCGCAACAGCAGCATCCTGACCACGGCTGGCAAACATCTCCTTTTCGGCGCAGTTGGGACGCTTCTGAATTACAGACTTTGGGTTTTGGCGACGTCAGAACACCTTCTCGGCTGTTGGCAGCAATGCGCCCAAACTACGCGCCATTCGTGGGTCGGCGAGCGGCTCCCGAAAGCGGACATTACATTCTCGTCGACTGTTTCGCGCGGGGGCCATCGCGAGTGCGGGACCAGTGGGGACCGACGGCGGGCTCGTCCTGCTGCGCGCCGCCGATCAGGCCGCGGCCGACGCGATCCTCGCCGCCGACCCGGTGGTCGTCGCGGGCATCTTCACCGCGCGGTCGGCCCCTATGCCCCGCCGATGGTCAACGCGGGCACCCTCGCCCTGCCCACGACATAGCGCGCCAGCTTTCGCGCGCTTTGTGGATGACAAGTGCCGGGAGAAATGAGCGTTAAAGGGAGGGCCACGGGTGCCCTCCCTTTTGTCTTTCATTCGTCCCGCGTCACTTTGTCTTGAAGCGGATGCCTATGCGGAAGGCTCGGCCCAAGAGGTCCGAATAGGTGCTGGCCGCGGCCAGACCGGTTTCGGGCAGCAGCAACGGATCGGCGTCGAACAGATTGGTGACGTTGAAGAAGAATTCCGCCTCCGATCCGCTTTTGACGCTGACCTTCTGGGTCAGGTTGAGGTCGACGTAGAAGGTTCCCTTGACATGATTGTTGTCATACGTCGGGAACTGGCTGGTCGAGGTTGGGCACCCGGTCGTGCATTCGATCGCGTTGGCCCTATATTTGCCCGAGCTGACGCCGCGACCGACCACCGTTCCCGAGAAGGTCGGCGTCTCGAAATTGAGGCTGGTGCGGAATATCCATTTTGGCGTGTTGCTCTGGAGTTCGACCGCCCCGACCCCGTTCACCGGCGTGACGCCGGTAATGCCGGTGTCCGAGATGCTGTCGATATAGCGCGTCGCTGTCCCCTTCAGCGTGATCGCACTTTCACCGCCGACCGGCAGGCGATAGGCGGCGTCGAAGTCAATGCCACGCACGAGCTTGCTGGCGAAGTTGAAGGGTTGAGTCCGGATCAGCAGATAAGGATTGTTGGGCAAAGAGCGGATCGGGTCATTGGTGATGAAATCACAATATTCCTGCCGCCCTTCGTAGCAGCGATTGACGGTCTCCTGTGCGCTGAGCGAATCGATCGCGCCATCGAGATCGATACGGAAATAATCGACCGATGCGGTAAAGCCGGGCAGGAACCGAGGCGTGACCACCGCGCCGATATTCCATGAATCTGCTTTTTCCGGTTTCAGGCTCTGGTTGCCTGTCGTCAGGCCCGAATAGCTCCAGCGTTCCGGACCATTCGTCAGGTCCGGTGTGAAGAGGGGGTTGCGCACCGTATCGCTATTGGCGGTTCCGGATTGGAACAACTCGTTCAGATTAGGCGCGCGAATGTCACGCGACCGCGTGACGCGGAAGCGGATATCCTCGATCGGTGCCCAGGTCGCCCCCAGCTTCCATGTGGTGACATAGCCCGAGTTCGAATAGTCGGTCGCGCGCACCGCGCCGTTGAATTCGAGGCCGAGACCGAGCGGGACCACGGTCTCGAGATAGGCTTCCTTCACATTATAGCTGCCCTTGAACGGCAGATAGTTGCCGACCGACCATTGGTTCAGGAAGCCAGGTCGCCCACTGGAATCCACCGTAGCGAGCGGCTGGAACTCGGTCGGAACGCTGCCGCGAATCTTCTCCTTGCGATATTCAGCGCCGATCGCGATGCTGACGTCGCCCGCCCAGGTGGCGAACGGCGTCAGCGACAGATTGGCGCCGGTGACGAATTGTTCCATAACCTGCTTGCGGTACGGATCGCCCAGCACATAATCGATCGCGGCCGGATCGGCGACGCCGATGCCTAGGCGATTGAGCGGTACGCAGTTCGGATCATTGTTCGTCGTGCTGGCATCGACATTGATCAGGCACTGGATCGAACCGGCAGCATAGCCGCCCGCGTTGCCCGCCGGCGCGAAGGCGGCGTTCGTCGCATCTCTCATGCGTGCAACGTGCATGATGTTGCGCAGCTGTTCGCGCAGGTCGGACCGGCCATATTGGCCATAGATGTCCCAGCGCGCCGCCTTGCCGAACGCGTCGAACTCGCCCTCGGCGCCGATGACATAGCGCTGAACCTCGCGCTTGTTGTTGATGCCGCGGAACGGCAGATCCGCCGCGGTGGTCGTGATGTTGACACCGTTGAGGCCCGCGAGGCGGCCTGCGCCCAGCGTCTGCAGTGCAAAGGCGTTACAGGTGATCGGAACCGGAACGGTCGTGCAGCCGGTCGTGTTGAGCGTCGCCGAGCCCAGATTGGGGCCGGCGTTGAAGAAGACTTCCTGCCGGTTGTACGAGCCTTCGGCGAAAATCTCGACGCCGTCCGCAACTTCGTAGCTGAGGCGGCCATAGGCGCCCCAGCGATCGTCTTTGGGGTTGAGGCCGATGCGACGACCCGAATCGTTCAGCCGCCAGTCGCCGCCGACCGTGCGCGTAACCGCGGCAGCGCCGCCCAGCGCCGGCGAGTTGAAAGAGCCGTAGTTGAACGGAATGACCTGGCCGTTCTGACCGAAATACAGGCCGCGAAGAGCAGTAGAAGCAACGCCCGCCGAGTTGGTTGAACCAGTTATAAAACCGCCAGGCGCCTGGTTGGTCTGGCCCGCATCACGCCGGAACGTGATGAATTGGGGCAGGCCATTCCCCGCGACATAGGCCGGGTTGGCAAATGCCAGATAGCCCCGGTGGTTCCACGGCCGGTCGTTCGGATCGATTTCGTAAATGCCGTCCTGATGCGCGATCTCGGCGTTGAAGATGGCGTGGCCGCGGCCGTCGGCGAACGACATACCGCCCGCGATGCTGCCCGAATAGTTGAAGCCGTCGCCCTTGTCGGTGAGGCCGATGTCGCCCGTGATGCGCAGCCCCTCCAGCTTCTTGTTGAGGACGAAGTTGACCACGCCGGTGACGGCGTCCGAGCCATAGGCCGACGAGGCGCCCCCGGTGACCACCTCGACGCGATCGACCAGCGCCTGCGGGATCGTGTTGATGTCGACCCAGCCGAAGATCGTCGAACCCACCGAACGGCGTCCGTCGACGAGGACCAGCACGCGGCCTTCGCCGAGGTTGCGCAGGTTGAGCGCGTTGATACCCGCCGAACCGTTGGAGATGTTCAGGCGCGAGTTGCCCGGCTTGGTCGAGCCGGCGAGTTGCGGCAGCTGGTTGACGAAGTCGGCGATGTTGTTCGACGGCGAGGTGTTCTGGATGTCCTTTTGCGTCAGCACGACGAGCGGGGTCGGCGCCTGGAAGCCGTCGCGCGCGACGCGCGAGCCGGTGACGATGATCTGGTCGCCGGGTGCCGCTTCGACGTTGTCCGCGGGGGCGGTCGTCTCCTGCGCCAGCGCCGGCGCGCCATGGACCAGCGCCAGTGCGGTCATCGCCGCGCCGAAATGGCCTTTGCGGCCCAGCGGTCGACGAACTCGTTCAAAATCACGCATATCAGCAGTCCCCTTTTTTGCCGAGGGCCAAGCCGCACACCGCCCGAGGCGTGCCCCGGCGCCGTGCCGGGTTGGCTTCCCTGTTTGTCCCACCTGGTCTTTCGGCGGATGCCTGGCTCCGCCTTCTTATATTTTTGATATTCGTCCCGGTCCGGCGATCGTCACAGTCCATGCGCGCAGACAGCCGGTTTCGTGACAGCGAGGTTACAGGGTGGTTGCGGGGGGTCAACAGCTTGGCCACTAACCTGGCGATATGGACATATAGCCCGAAGATATGGCGTCGCCGAATAGCTTGCAGTTATAGGACGCAGCCCGCTTGCTATGGCCTTGCGGCGCGATGCTGCGATAGGGTCGTGTTTCGTCATTTTCATTCCTGATCGGGGAGGGCCTGTTGATCCAGCGCCGCGCGTTTCTGCTGGCTTCGGTTGCGCTTGTCGCGACGCCGGGAAGCCTTTTCGCGAACCCCAAGGTCAAGGGCGCTGCCCAAACCATCAGCCTGTCCGGCGCGCGCGCGCCGGTCGAGGTGATCGAAGACGAGCTGGGCGTGCCGCACGTCCGCGCCGCCTCGCTGCACGACGCCTTCTTCGGGCAGGGCTATCTTGTCGCGCGCGACCGGCTGTTCCAGATCGACATGGAGCATCGCCGCGACATGGGTCGGATGGCCGAAGCCTTCGGGCCACGTTTCGTCGCCGCCGACAAGGCGGCGCGGCTCTTCCTCTATCGCGGCGACATCGATGCCGAACTCGCGGCGCTGCCGGCGGACGTGCTCGAATGCGCACGCGGCTATGTCGCCGGGGTCAACGCCCGGATCGAGGAACTCGCCGCCGATCCAGCGCAGCTGCCGCTCGAATATGGCATATTGGGGATCAGCCCGCTGCGCTGGGACATCGTCGACCTCGTACGCAATCGCGGCATCGGCATGGGCGACGCCGACGACGAGGTGCGCCGCGCGCAGCTGCAGGCGCTCGGGCTGCTCGACGCCGACCAGCTGATGGTGCCGCTGCGCCCCGCCTGGTCCTTCACCGTGCCCGAAGGGCTCGACTGCGCGGCGGTGAGCGACGCCGACCTTGGGGTCCTCGATCCAGCAAACCGGCCGATGGATTTCGATCCGGTTCAGGAAGCATCGTTCGACCCCGAACAGCGCTGGACCGATCGCTTCGCACTGGGCAGCAATGCCTGGACGATCGCGCCGTCGCGCAGCGCAACGGGGCGACCGATCCTCGCCAACGATCCGCATCTCGGCATCGGACGCGCCAGCCCGCGCCATATGTGCCATCTGTCGGCGCCGGGACTCGATGTCATCGGCGCGGGTGCGCCGGGACTGCCCGGCATCATGCAGGGGCATACCGACCGCTTCGCCTTTGGCCGCACGAACTTCCATATCGACCAGACCGACCTGTTCATCCTGCGCACCAAGGAAGGCGACCCCGGCCGATATTGGCACAAGGGCAAGTGGAAGGCGTTCGAGGCGTTCGAGGACGAGATACTGATCAAGGGCGCGCCGCCCGAGCGCGTGACATTGCGCTATGCCGCGGGCCGCCCGGTCGTGTCGCAGGATGCGCGCGGCCGCGCGGTCGCCTTTGCCACGGTCAGCATGCTGCCCGGCGCCAACCAGCGGTTCGCGATCATCGCGATCAACCTGTCGAAAGACTGGGCATCGCTGCGGCAGGCGTTCAAGCTGCATGTGTCGCCGACCAATCTCCATTATGCCGACATCGACGGCAACACGGGCTGGCAGACGATCGGTTTCACCCCGCGCCGGCCGAAGCACGACGGGCTGTTTCCCGCGCCCGGCGATGGCGATTTCGACTGGACGGATATTTTGCCGGTCGAGGATATGCCCCACGTCTATAACCCGCGCGAGGGCTGGTTCGCCTCGGCCAACCAGATGAACTTGCCGGTCGGCTATCCCTATCGCGAACGGATCATCAGCTTCAGCTGGAGCGATCCCTTCCGCTACAACCGCATCGGCGAGGTGCTGCGCGCCCAGCCGAAGCACCGGATCGAGGACAGCATCGCACTCCAGCACGACGTCCAGTCGCTGCCCGCACGGGCTTTGCTGAAGCTGCTTCCCGCCAATCCGTCGGCGGATGCCGCGCCCGCCGCCGCATTGCTCCGGCGCTGGGATTGCGGGATCGAGGCGGATAGCGCCGCGGCGCTGCTTTATGAAATGGTGATGCCGGCGCTATCGACGGCATTTTACGACCGGATCGTGCCCGCGGCGGCGCGCGATCTGATCGCGTCGGTCAATTTGTCGGAAATGCTGCGCCTCCTCGCCGCGCCCGACGAGCGGCTGGGCGACGATCCCGCCGCGGCGCGGGGCGCGCTGATCAACGCCGCGCTGGCGGCCGGATGGACGAAGGCGGTCGAGCTCGGCGGCCCCGATCCGGCGCGCTGGAAATGGGGCGATCTGCACCGCGTGGCGATCGCGCATCCGATGGCGTCGAACCCCGCGATCGCCGCTGCCTTTCCACGGATCGAGGGCGGCCGGTCGGGCGGTGACGGGACGACGCCGATGGCGCGCGGCTTCAACCCCAAGCGCGGTTTCAACGTGTCGCATGGCGCAAGCTATCTGTTCGTCGCCGACGTCGGCGCTTGGGACAACAGCCGCTTCCTGCTGCTGCCCGGCCAGTCCGCCGATCCGCGGTCGCCGCGCTATCGCGACTTTTATCCCTATTGGCTCGCGGGCGCGATGCAGCCCTTGTGGTTCAGCAAGGCTGCGGTCGACCGCCACGCCGCGGGTCGGCTGGTTCTGACGCCGTCCTAAAGCGCCTCGGCGATAGCGACGAGCGCGCGGTCGACCACGGCGGTGGCCTGCGCGTCGGTGCCGTCCGGCATATCGTTGGCGAGCGCCGAGAAGATGAGCGTCCGTCCGCTGCGCGTCGTGAGATAGCCCGACACCGCACGCGACGCGTTGAGCGATCCGGTCTTGGCGAACAGCTTGCCTTCGAGAAGAGTCCCCTTGAAGCGGCTCTGCAACGTGCCATCGCGCCCGGCGATCGGCAGCGTGCCCCGCCACGCCATGCCCCACGGCTGGCGCGCGATCCAGCTGAGCAGGCCGACGGCGGCACGCGGGGTGATGCGGTTGTAACTCGACATCCCCGACCCGTCGGCAAAGTGATAGCCGGTCGCGGGCAGTCCCGCCTCGGTCATCACCTTGTGCATCACAGCCTGCCCGTCGGCGATCGAGCCGCTGCCAGCCTGCCGCGCCACGCGCCGCAGCATCAGTTCGGTGTGGAGATTTTGGCTCTCCTTGTTGATCCGCACCATATTTTCGGCGAGCGACGGCGCGGGCAGTTCGGCGAGCATCGCGGGTTCGGCGGGCAGGGTGGCCGGCGTGCCCTTGCGATTCTCGGGATCGTCGGCGGGGATTAGCGGCCGGTGGCGCACTTCGATATTGCCATCGACGCGCACCCCGCGCGCGCGCAGCAGTTCGCCGAGGCGCCACGCCGCATGGTGCGCCGGATCGTCGATGCCATAACGCAGCGTCAAGGGCGCGACGTCAGTGCCGACGGTGCCCGTCAGGCGCAGGACGCGGCTGTTCGGCATGCGGTCGGCTTCGATCTTCTCTTCCTTGCCCGCGACGGTCGTGACCCGATTTTCGATGATATAATAACCGGATGCCTGCACGCCCGGCGCGGCGCCGACCGCGCCCGGCGCCAGCTTCACCACCAGCTCATTGTCGTCGAGCGTCAGCGCCGACGTGCCGGTGCCATAACGCGACTGGATATTGTTCCAGCTCATCCCCGGACCCCAGCGCTCGTCGGGGAACCAGCTGTCGTCGCCGGTGATATGGCGGACGAGCCGTGTCTTCGCCGCGACCGCGTCGGCCAGCGTCTGCAGGCAATCGACCTTGCAATCGTCGCCGCTCGACAGCAGCGCGTCGCCGCGGCCGTGCAGCACGACGTCGACCTTGCCATCGGCGCCCGCTTCGAGCCGCACGCCGGTGCCCTTTGCGGTTCGCTGGAGCAAAGGCAGCTCGGCATAAGCGATGGCGGTCGTGAACATCTTGGTGTTCGATGCGGGGATGAAGCGCTGGTCGGGGGCGATCGACAGCAGCACTTCGCCGTCGAGCGTCGTGACGAGCAGGCCGAATCGCGAACCCGCGGGTCCTTCGGCCAGTTTCTGTTCGACCGTCGTCAGCAGCGGTGTCGGCGCCGGGCTCGTCTGTGCGTGGGCCGCGGTCAGCGAAAGCGATAGGGCCGATGCGAGCGCGAAGCGTCCAATCGATGTCGTCATATTAATTTCGTTCGTCCCAGCCTGTAATGACCCGGTCGCCCACCGCGGGGCGCAGGGTGGTAATGCCGCTGTCGGCGTGGCGGGTCGGATGGACCCGGTTGGTGAGCAAGGTCCAGGCGAGGCCGCGATCGAAATCGATCCAGAGCCCGGTGCCGGTGAAGCCCGTATGCCCGATGGTTTCGGCCGAGCAGGCATCGCCGCCATGCCATCCGGCAAAGGCGCGTTCCCATCCGCAGGTGCGGTGGCGTTCGTTCGCGGTGCGCACCTCGGCCAGCATCGCAGGCGACAGCATCGAGCCATCGAGCATCGCGCGGGCGAAGCCGAGCACGCCGTCGATGGTGCCGAACATCCCCGCATGCCCCGGCGCGCCGCCGAGCGCGAAGGCGTTTTCGTCGTGCACCTCGCCCTTCATCACGCGCCCGCGCCAGCTACAATCCTCGGTCGCGACCGCCGGTCCGGGCGGCGGGCCGAAGCTCAGGCCCTCGCCCAGCGGCCAGTCCGACAGCGGCGCGCCGGTGATCCGCTCGATCGCGATGCCGAGCAGGATGAAATTGATGTCCGAATAGACCGGCGGTCCGTGGCGCCATTCGCGTTGCAGGACAAAAGCGCGCAGCCGCGCCGGATCGTCGCCATAGGTATAGATGGGCTCGACCGCGGGAAGAAAGCTGCGGTGCATCAGGCAGTCGCGAAAGGTCAGCCGACGTTCGGCGGCGTTCGCGACGTCATATTGGCGGAGGTCCGGTATCGCATCGGTGAGCGGCCGGTCGAGGTCGAGGCGTCCCTGTTCGGCGAGCTTGAGGATCATTATGGTGGTCGCGATCACCTTGCTGAGCGAGGCGAGGTCGAACCAGTGGCCGCGTGTCAGCGCCTCGCGCTCGGGCACGAGCGCGGCCATTCCGGCGAGACGGACGGCGCTCTGCCCGTCGGCGGACACCACCCCCAGCGCGGCACCGGGAATGCGGCCGCTCTCGACGGCTTCGAGCGCGGGGGCAAAACCCTGTTCGCAGATCGCCTCGATCGTCATGTCGGCGCGCGCCCTTTCACGCGCACGATGACGGGTAGCAGGAAGATCGCGGCAAAGCTCAGCGCCCCCGAAAGCAGGAAGAAACCGTCATAGCCGATCTGCGTCTGCATCGAGCCCGATGCGCCCGCGAGCAGGCGCGGCAGCAGGAAGGCAAAGCCCGAGAGCAGGGCATATTGCGCGCCCGGATAGGTCGGGCTGACGAGCATCGAGAGATAGACGACGAAGACCGCGCCCGCATAGCCGTTGCCGAACTGGTCGACCGCGACCGACGTGTAGAGGACAAAGGCCGAGGGCTCGCTGTGCCACAGCCAGACATAGATCCAGTTGCCCGCCGCGGCGGTGACCGCGCCGATCCCCAGCGTCCAGCCGAGCGACATCCGGGTCGACAGAAAACCGCCGAGTGCAACGCCGAGCATGCTCGCCGAGAGCGCGACGACACCATCGGCGACGCCGATCTGGTGCAGGCTGTAGCCCTTGTCGTTCCACAGCGGGTGCGAGAGCGTCAGCGTCAGTACGTCGCCCATGCGATACAGCGACACGAAGGCGAGCACCGCGAGCACGGGCGTGCCGTAACGCCAGAACAGTTCGACATAGGGCGCGGCGAAGGTCGACACGGAGCCGAGCGCATCGGCGGGCAGGCGGCGGATGCGCGGTAGGGCAAGCGCCAGCGCCGCGAAGGGCAGCAGCGCGAGGCCGAGAACGACCGGCGTGACGTTGGTCTTGGCCGAAATGCCGGCGCCTTGAGCGGCCGAGAGCAGCGCCCAGCCGAGTAGGGCGGTGATGAGCGTGGCGGCGAGTATGACGAACAGGCTGGTGAATATTCCCGCGACCAGGGCCTGCGCGCGGCCCCCGGTGCCTTCGTGTTCGGGGCGCATCGCCGCGAGGATCGGGAAGGGCAGGAAGGCGGCGAGGGCGATGACCAGATAAGCCCAGGTCCAATCGGCCCAGGCCACAACGAGGATCGCGCCGCTCCCTGCCGCGACCATCGCGCTGCGATAGCCCCAGAGGTTCGCGGCGACGATCGGCGCCTGTTCGGTCTGCGTCGGCGCGAGTTCGATGCGCCAGCCGTCGGCGGCAACCTCCAATGTCGTCGTCCAGAAGGCGAGCAGGACCGCGAATAGCGCGGTCAGCGGCAGGCTCTTGTCGCTCGACGTGAAGGCCATCGCGACCATCGACAGGAAAATGCCGAGCTGCGAGAGCATGATCCACCCGCGCCGTCGCCCCCAGAAGCTTGCGAAGCCCGGCACATCGTAACGCTCGATCAGCGGTGCCCAGGCGAATTTGAACGTCGGCAGCAACGCGATCCACGCGAAGAATCCGATGATGACAATATCGACGCCGTGTCGCGCGAGGCGCAGCGTCAGCACCGCGTTGAACATGTAAAAGGGCAATCCGGCAGAAAAGCCGAGCAGCAGATAGAGGCCGAGCAGGCGCCGCGCCGACGGCTTGGCGGGCGTTTCGTTCAGGAGCGCGCCGGCCGCCGCGTCGCCTGCCGCTGCGGTCACGCCTTCTCCTCCGGTTCGATCGCCTTTTCCCAGCGCGCGACGACGGTCGTAACCGTCAGGTTGGCGCTCGCGCTCGCGACGGTGCGCGTCATGTCGAGCAGCCGGTCGAAGGGCAGGATGAAGCCGACGACGAGCGCCGTCTGTTCGGGCGACACCCCGACCGCCGAGAGCACGGCGGCAAGCATGAACAGCGACGCCGACGGGATCGGCGCGGTGCCGAAGGCGGCGAGCGCGCCGGTGAGCAGGACGATCGCCAGCATCGACAGGTCGGGCTGAACGCCAACCGCCTGCAGTGCGAAGATGCTGAGCAGCCCGACATACATCGCGGTGCCGTCCTTGCCGATACTCGCGCCGATCGGCAGCACGGTCTTTGCGACACCGGGCGCGATACGCAGGTCTTCGAGCGCGATGCGCAGCGCGACGGGCAGCGTGGCGGCCGAGGATGCGGTCGAAAAGGCGACCGCCAGCGCGTCGACGATGGTGCGATAGAAGCGCAGCACCGGCCGCCGCGCGACGAAGGCGATGAGCGGCAGGTGGACAAGCAATATCTGGAGGATCACCCCTGCCGCGACGCCGACCGCCAGCCAGCCGATGTTCGTGAACACCGCGACGCCATTGTCGGCGACCGCTTTGGCGATCAGCGCGAGCACGCCGAAGGGGGTAATTTCCATGACGATGCGCACCAGCTGGAACAGCACATGCCCCGCCGATTGCAGCAAGTCCGCCATCGGGCGCCCCGGCTCGCCCGCGAGGATGACGCCGAAGCCGAAGAGGATGGAAAAGAAGATGATCGCCAGCATGTCGCCCTCGACCAGCGACTGGACGATGTTGACGGGCACGATGCCGATCAACTGGTCGTGCAGCGACTTGGCCTCGCCCAGCGCGTGCGGGACGGCGCTGCCGAGCGCGGCACCCTTGCCGGGCTCGATCAGCAGACCGACGATGATGCCGATCGACACCGCGCAGAAAGTGGTCGCGGCGAACATACCGACCGTGCGTGCGCCGACCGACCCCAGCTTACGCGGGTCGGCGAGCGCGGTGACGCCCGACGCGATGCTGATGAAGACGATCGGGACGACGAGCATCCGGATGAGGCGAACGAACAATTCGCCGATGAACGCGATCGCCGATGTCGCGGCGGGCCAGGCGAGCCCCAGCAGCACGCCGATCACCATCGCGCCCAATACGCGTTGCCACAACGGCACTGCGAACCAGCCGCGAAGAAACCCCGTCATCCGTCCCCCTGCTTTGATCGTATCAAATCCCGCCCCAGAAACCGGGCTGCGGGGGTGACAACAGGCCGTTCGACGCGCTGACCCCGCCCGCGCGATCCTCTGCAAGCCAGAGCGGTCCGTCAAGGTCGACGAAGCTGCTCTGCGCCGCAATCGCCCATGCCGGCGCAATCGACAGCGACGAACAGATCATGCAACCTGTCATCACACCCAGCCCGCGTGTCCGCGCTTCCTGCGCAAGGTCGAGCGCCGAGGTGAGCCCGCCGGTCTTGTCGAGCTTGATGTTCACGACCGCATAGCCATCGGGAAGACTCTCGAGATCGGCCGCGACATGCACCGCTTCATCGGCCGCGATCGGGATCGCCGATCGGAAACCGGTGAGATCGCCGTCGGCATCGGCGGGCAGTGGTTGTTCGAGCAGGTCGACGCGCAAGTCGGTCATCAGTCCCTGCAGGTCGCGCACTTCGTCGATGGTCCAGCTTTCATTGGGGTCGACGATCATTTTCGGTTTGGGCGCCGCGGCACGGACGGCCTTGAGCTGCGCGGCGGGATCGCTGCGGTCGACCTTTATCTTGAGCAGCGGCGCGTCGGCGAGCGCCGCGGCGGCGAGCGCCATGCGGTCGGGGGTGTCGAGGCTGACCGTCATTGCAGTGACGATCGGGCGGAGCGGTCGTTCGAGGCCCAACGCCGCCGCGAAATCGCTGCCCGCGAGCCGCAGTTCCAGATCCCAAAGCGCGCAGTCGACCGCATTGCGCGCGGCGCCGGCGGGCATCAGTTCAAGCAACTCGTGCCGGCCCGCGCCGTGCTCGATTGCGCCGCGCACCGCCTCGATAGCGAGGACCGTGCTCTCGGCATTCTCGCCATAGCGGGGGTAGGGGACGCATTCGCCCCGCCCGGTGACGCCATCCTGTGCGATGGCGACGGTCACAACCTCCGCCGCGGTCTTGACCCCGCGCGATATGCGAAACGGCGTATGCAGCGGCAGAATCTCGCCGGCAACGGTCAGGGTGCGGTGCATCGCCGACCGATCAGGCGGTTTCGGCGATGGCGGGCGTATCCAGCAGCCGGTCGAGGATCGCCTCGACCCCGAAGCGATAGGGGTCGCTGGTCGGCAGGCCGAATTCGGCTTCGATCTTGACGCACAGCGCAATTGCCTCGTCCTCGGCCATCGCCGAGGTGTTGAGCGCGATGCCTACCACCCGCACATCGGCGTTGGTCAGCCGCGCCACGCGCAGATTGGCGTCCAGCGTTTCGGCAATTCCGGGCAGCGGATAGTGCGGCAGGCCGCGCATATGCGGGCGCACCGGATCGTGGCAGAGGACGAGCGCGTCGGGCTGTGCGCCGTGCAGCAGGCCCGTCGACACGCCCGCGAAGGAGGGGTGATAGAGCGAACCCTGTCCTTCGATCAGGTCCCAGCCATCGTCGGTGCGTGCGGGCGAAATCTGTTCGATCGCGCCCGAGATGAAGTCGGCGACCACGGCGTCGAGCGGGACGCCGTCGCCCGCGATCAATATGCCCGTCTGTCCGGTCGCGCGGAAATCGGCGGCCACGCCACGCTTTTCGAGCGCGCTCGCGAGGCACAGCGTCGTGTACATCTTGCCGACCGAGCAATCGGTGCCGACGGTCAGCAGCCGTTTGCCCGCGCGCGGCTTGCCATTGCCGATTGGAATGTCGGGTCGCGGGTCGCGCACATCGTGGAGCTTGCGGCCGAGCCGCGCGGCGGCTTCGATCAGGCGCGGTTCGGCATTCAGCCGGTGGTGCAGACCCGATGCGATGTCGAATCCCGCCTCCATCGCGGCGAGCGCATCGACGATCAGATCCTCGCCCAGCTTGCCGCCCGCATTGGCGATGCCGAGCACGAGCGTCCGCGCGCCAGCGGCGTGCGCTGCGGCGAAATCCATGCGCGGCAGGTCCAAAGTCAGCGGGCAATCGTCGTGGCGATATTCGCCGACACAGATGTCGGGCCGGAACACGGCGAGCCCGCGCGAGGTCTTGATGTCGGCGGGGTCGCTGGAGTGGCCGAGGTAGAGAAGGTAAGGCGTTTCGATCATGGATCCGGGAAACCTGCGTGATGATGAGAGGCCGATATTATCCCTAGCTGCCGTAACGCCCCAATATCTAGCGCCCCATATCCTATAGCTTGATGCTATAGCTCCTCGATCACCGTCGCGAGCACCGCGAGGAAGGCCGACGCGGTTCGCGATGGCGGGCGGTTCTGCAGATAGACCGCGTTGATGTCGAAGGTGATCGCGGGCTGCAGCGGCCGGCTCGAGAGACCGGGGGGCAGCGCGGCATGCGCGGTGAAATTGTCGACGATCGCCATGCCGACTCCCGCACTTACCAGCGCCGCGGCGATATAATAGGTGCGCGCCGACACTACTTCGTCCAGCACGACCTCAAGGCGGCTGAGCTCGCTCGACAGCATCCGTCCGATCGGGCCGCCTTGCACCGGGCTGATGAACTTGTGCCCGCACAATTCGTCGAGGTGCAGGCGCGGCGGCGCGCCGGGCATATCCTCTTCGCGATAGACGACCACCAGCTCGCCCTCGCCGATCACCTGATGCGCGACGGGCGCCGACAAGGGCACCTCGAAACTGATCGCGATGTCGGTTTCATGCTCGTAAAGTTTGCGCACCATTTCGTCGTGATGCAGCGTCTGGAGGTCGAACATGACATCCTCGTGGTCGCCCAGAAACCGGGCGACCGCAGTGGGCATCGCGCCCAAGCCCAAAGAGGGAAGCGCCGAAATGCGGAGTAGTCCGCCGCGCCCGTGACGCAAATTCTGGCACGCCTGACGCAGCGCGCGCACCCGGTCCTGAATGTCGGACACTTCGGCGAACAGGGTGTGTGCGTCCTCGGTGGGGATCAGCCGCCCCTTTGACCGTTCGAACAAGGTCAGGCCGATCGAGCGTTCGGCATGGCGCAGTACCTTGGTCACCGACGGCTGCGACACGTTGAGCGACCGCGCGGCGGCGCTGACCGTGCCGTGCAGGAAGACCGCGTGGAATATCTCGATCTGGCGCAGGTTCATCCGGTTGCGATCCCAAAGTTGCGACACAGGGGCATAGGATTACCCGTTGTTTTGGCCAAATATTGTCGTGGCTTCGCTCTCTATGCCATCGGGTTATAGGGGGTGCAACAACGCTGTCTGGACGCGGGATGCCTGTTCGAGACATCTTCATTGCCGAAAAAGCCGACACGCGGCGTGTGCCGAATGCCGCTCGTCCTCATTCCCATGGAAGGATCACGCCGATGCCCCAGCCGCTTGCCTCGCTTTCGGTCCGTCGGACGATTGGTTCGCTTTCAATGGCCGCGGCGCTGCTCTGCGTTTCCGGAGCGGCCGCGAAGGCGGACGAGGCGGTCGATGTGATCATCCGGGGTGGCACCATCTATGACGGCGGCGAGGGCAAGCCCTTTGTCGGCGATGTCGCCATTCGGGGCGACCGGATCGTCTACGTCGGCAAGGCCGGACGCTATTCGGCGGGCAAGGTCATCGACGCGAAAGGCATGATCGTCGCGCCGGGCTTTATCGATCCGCACACCCATGCCGACAGCTTCATCCGCTCGCCCGACAAGGCGGTGCGCGTCAATGCGGCGTGGCTCAATCAGGGTGTGACCACCGTGATGATCGGGGTCGACGGGTCGGGCACCCCCGATGTCGCGGAGGATAGCGGCAAGCTCGCGGGATCGGGAATCGGCACGAATATCGTGCCGTTCGTCGGTTTCAGCCCGGTTCGCCAGCGCGTCGTCGGTCAGGACGCACGCGCCCCCAGCCCCGCGGAGCTCGACCGGATGAAGGCGCTGGTGGCGAAAGGCATGTGCGAAGGCGCCGTCGGCCTGTCGACGGGTCTCTTCTATGCGCCGCAAAGCTTTTCCACCACGGGAGAGGTTGTGGCGGTGGCGCGCGAGGCGGCAATCCGCGGCGGCATCTACGACACCCATCAGCGCGACGAATCGAGCTACAGCATCGGCCTGCTCGGGTCGGTGCAGGAAGCGATCGAGATCGGGCGGGAGGCGGGAATGCCGGTCCATTTCGCGCATCTGAAGGCACTTGGCGTCGACGTCCATGGACAGGCCGGCGCGGTGATCGCCGCGATCGACGCGGCGCGGAAGTCGGGCATCGACGTAACCGCCGACCAATACCCGTGGCTGGCATCGGGATCGAGCCTCGACGCGTCGCTGCTGCCGCGCTGGGCTGTCGACGGCGGCGGGCCGGCGCTGTTGAAGCGGCTCGACGATCCCGCCACGCTGGCACGGATCCGCGACGAGATGCAGGAGAATCTGCGTCGGCGCGGTGGGGCGAGTGCACTGCTGCTCATCGCGCAGGGCTTTCCCTGGACCGGCCAGACGCTCGAGCAGGTTGCGGCCGAATGGAAGATGGACAGCCGCGACGCGGCGCTGCGCATCATCCAGCAGAGCATCGAAGCCGGCGATCAGGGAGAGAAGGGCGGCGGCACCGCGGTCGCGTCGTTCAACATGGCGCAGGCCGACGTCGACCTGCTGATGAAGCAGCCGTGGATGGTGACATCGTCCGACGGATCGGACGGCCATCCGCGCATGTTTGCGACCTTCCCCGAAAAATATGTGCGCTATGTCCGCGAGCGGAAGGTCATCGACCTCGCGACCTTCATCCGCCAGTCGACGGGGCGCACCGCCGACATCTACAAACTCGACCGGCGCGGCTATCTGCGTCCCGGCTATTTTGCCGATGTGCTTGTCTTCGATCCCGACCAATATGCGCCGCGCGCCGATTATGTGCGCCCGCGCGAACTGAGCGTCGGTGTCCGGAAATTGTTCGTCAACGGCGCCCTCGCTGTCGACGATGGGCGGACCACCGGCGTCGCCGTAGGCCGCGCCCTGCTGCGGGTTCCCCCGTCCGGCTGTGCCGCGCATCCGGGTTAAACTTAACTCGCCTCCATCAGGCCGAAGCGGGCAAGACGGATGAGGTCCGGGCAAGCCGGATCGCGCCGATCAGCCCCGCGAGCGCGAAGGGAATGCCGATCCCGATCGCGCCCCAGGCGACGGCCGAGAGGTTGGCGATGCCGAGCCCCTCGCCAAAGCCCGCCGCGTTCGCGCCCACCCCGGCGATCGCCGCACCGATTGCGCCCCCCGCATTGCGTGCGGTGCCGATCGCGGCAGAGCCGCGCGTCCGCGATGCGTCGTCGAACGACCCGATGACCTGCTGTCCCAGGAAAGCGTAGGACATGCCGAAACCACCGCCAAGAAAAGCCGCGAAAACGCCCGTGGCGAACAGGCTTTCGCGTTCCATCGACAGGGGAATCCCGATATTGCCCGCGAGGATTGCGGCAGTCCCGAGCACGATCAGCCGTGGCTGCCAACGCGCCGATGCGCCGGAGACGGAGAGCGATACCAGCGTCCAGGCCAGCGCCTCGATGGCGACGACATAACCCGCCTCGAGCGCGCTCAGCTTTGCGCTGATCTGTAGCATGGCCGGCGCGTAAAGCGCAAAGGCGGTGCCCGCCGCGGTCGTGGCGAAATAGGTGAGATAGGCGACGCCCAGCGGGAAGGCGCTGCTACGGCGCGGCAGCAGCCCATTGTCGCTGGTGCGATCGATCGCGAACGCGGCCGTCAGCAAGACCACACCTCCCGTCACGAGGACGGCCGGGACCGACAGGCCCCCGGTCACGCCCGCGGTCGCCACGGCGCCAATGCCCAGCGCGATGAGCGACATGGTGGACAGCGGCAGCGTACTGTCGGTCCGGTGGTCGGTGGGCGGCGGAACGAGGAACCAGCTCGCCGCGGCAAACAGGACCGCCTGCGCCGCGAACAGCCAGAACACGCCGCGCCAAAGCCCCGCGTCGGCGAAAACACCGCCAAGCAGGGGGCCGGCGAGCGTGGCGATCCCCCAGGTCGCGGTGCACAGCGCGAAGACCCGCGGCAGATGGCGGCCGGGAAACAGCTGCGCCATGGCGACATAGATCAGGCCGCCGATCCAGCCCGCCGCCGCGCCCTGCACCACGCGGCCGGCGAGGAAAAGGGCGATGCCGGGCGCTGCGGCGCTCATGACGCAGCCGAGTGCGAAGGTGATGCCGGAAAGGATCATCGCCGCACGGAGGCCAATGCGTTCGGCCAGCCAGCCGGCGGAGGCGTCGGCGACGACCAGTCCGGTCATGAAGCCCGATCCGGCCCAGCCGAACCAGGCATAGCCGTCTAGCGCCGCTCCGACGCTCGGCATGATCGTCGCGGTGACGAGCGAATCGGCCGCCACCACCCAGCAGCCGAGCAGGACCAGCGCGAGCGCGGGGCCGCGGCCTCCCGAGAGCAGATCGCGCCAGACGGCGAGGCGGGGGGCAGGTCGGGCGGGGTTTTGGGTATTCATGCGCACTCCAGCGAAAATCAGCGTCGCCCGCCCTCTGCAACCTCAACTCTGGTTGAGATCAAGCGATAAAAGCGCGATCGGGCGTCAATGCCGCGGTGCGCGTCATTGACAGGAGGGCGCCGCTCCGCTTTATCCAAAATCGAATTATTAAAGCGGCTATGCTATATGTGTTGAGTCTGTTTGGCGGGGGGCGCCGGGCATTCGGATAAGCTTGAAGGACAATCCAGCGATGACCCTTAACCTTCCGGGTCGTGACCGGCGGCAATCGACAAAAAGCGGTCCCGAGGCGCGCGATGCACGGCTGACGCTCAGCCTTTCGGGCACCAATCTGGAGCGTGCGGGCGATTACAACCAGCGGATCGTGCTCCAGGCCATTCGCCTGACCGACGAAACCACGCGCAGCGATCTGGCGCGGGTGACTGGGCTGACACCGCCGACGATCGTCAACATCACCAAGCGGCTGATCGACCTGGGGCTCGTCAAGCCGGCGGGACGGTTGCAGGGCAAGCGCGGCCAGCCGGCGATGCGGATCGTCATCGATCCCGACGGCGCCTTTTCGATCGGGCTCAACATCGACCGCGATCATATCACGCTGGTGACGCTCGATCTCGCGGGCAAGATCCGCAGCCGCCACACGCGTGAGATCGCCTTCGCGCTGCCCGGAACGGTCGTCGATCACGTCCGCGACATCCTGCCCGGGCTGCTCGAAGAGGGCGGGGTCGACCGGGGGCGCATCCTTGGCGTCGGCGTCGCGCTGCCCGACGATCTCGGGCGGATTTCGCTGCCGCACCGGCCGACCGAATATGACGCCTGGGACGACATCGACCTTGGCGCATTGCTTGGCGAGGTGCTCCCCTGGCCGCTGCACGCCGATAACGACGCGGCCTCGGCGGCGCTTGGCGAAGTCCATCTCGGTAACGGCATCGCGCTTCCCAGCTTCTTTTACCTGCTGATCAGCGCGGGCCTCGGCGGCGGTCTGGTGATCGATCGCAGCTATGTTCGCGGCGCCGATTCGCGGTCGGGCGAAATCTGGGCACTGCCCGATCCGGCGCGCGGCGAGGGGGCGAATGTGCAGGACACGGTTTCGCTGTCGGCGCTTTACGCCCGGCTGGAAGCGGCCGGGCATGTCGTCGACGGGCCCGAAGCGCTGATCGATGGCCCGGCGGAGCAGGAGGCGGTGATCGTCCAATGGCTCGACGATGCCGCGGACGTGCTGGTTCAGCCCCTGATCGCGGTCAATTGCCTGATCAATCCGGCCGCGATCCTGATCGGCGGACGCCTTCCGGGCAAATTGGTCGATGCCCTCGTCGAGCGGCTCAATGCCCGGATGGCGGGGCGCAAGCTTCCCGTGGTGGCACCGGTGCGGCGCGCCGAGGCGGCCGACGATGCGTCGGCGATCGGCGCTGCGATCATCCCGTTCCTCGACAATGTCCTGCCGTCCGAATCGATCCTGATGCAGGCGGGGCGCTGATTTCACTCGATCCGCTGCGCCATCTCGTCGAGATCGACACCCCGCGTTTCGGGGAAGATCGCCGCGACGACGATGAACTGGACGACCATCGCGGCGGCAAAGATCACGAACGGCGCACCGGGCGACCATGCCACCAATATGGGGAAGATGCCGGCGATCAGCGCGTTCATCAGCCAATGCGTGCTGGCGCCGAGTGCGCTGCCGCGCGCGCGGACCGGCGTCGGGAATATCTCCGAGATATAGACCCAGATGACCGCACCCTGGCTCGTCGCGAAAAAGGCGATGAAGCCGATGAGCGCGGGCAGCATCAGGCCGTTATCGAGCGTGCCGAAAAGAACCCCCGCCGCGGCGGCGAGGCACAGGGTCATGCCGGCGGCGCCGGCGAGCAACAGCGTCTTGCGGCCCAGCCGGTCGATCAGCGCCATGCCGACGAGGGTGAATACCAGATTGGCGATTCCGATCAGCACCGCCTGGCGGTCGGGCGACAGCGAACCGGCGCGCGCGAAGATGTCGTTCAGATAATAGAGCACGGCGTTGATGCCCGCGAGCTGGTTGAACATCGCGACAAGGATCACGAGCATCATCGGCCGCCGATGGCGGCGCCACGAAAGCTTCTCGCCCGGCGGGTCGCGTTCGAGCGCTTGCTCGACGCGGCTTAGTTCAGCCTCGGCGGCGTCGGGCGCCGTGCCGATCCGTGCGAGCGCGATGGCCGCTTCGTCGCGGCGTCCCTTTGCGACGAGCCAGCGCGGGCTGTTCGGGATCGCGAACAGCAGGACGAAGAAGAGCAGGGCAGGGGCGGCGGTGACGCCCAGCTTCCACCGCCACGCCGTCTCTCCGCCGACCACCCCCGCTATCGTCGCGTTGCTCAGATAGGCGACGAGAATGCCGGTCACGATCATCAGCTGGAACAGGCCGACGAGGAATCCGCGGTGTCGCGGCGGCGCGATCTCGGCGATATAAACCGGCGCCAGCACCGATGAACCGCCGATCGCGAGCCCGCACATGAAACGGAAAATGAGGAACATCGGCCAGCTGGGCGCCAGCGCGCAACCCAGCCCCGCGATGAAATAGAAGGCGGCGAGGATCCGCAGGCTGTCGCGGCTGCCGAAAGCATCGCCGGGCTTGCCCGCGAACAGCGCGCCGACGAGGGTGCCCCAGAGCGCCGCCGATACGGTGATGCCGAGCGTTTCGGGGGTGAGCGCGAACAGATAGGTCAGGTCGCCCGTCACCCCCGCGATGACCGCGGTATCGAATCCGAAAAGGAGACCGGCCAAGGCCGCCGTCCCGATCGCGGCGGCCAAAGTGCCGCGGCCTCCCGTGCCGCGACCTCGCGGACGCTGCGGTCCGCCCGGCACCGGAAATGCTTCGCTGTCGTGCTTGCCTGTCATCACTCTCTCCGACGGATCGGGCGTCGGCGCCCCTCCTGATTGCCCGCAGGCATGCCACAAAGGCGATTTCGATCAAATAAATTAATTTTCATTATTATCTTGACGACGGGCGCCCGGCCGGGGCAGTTTTCCAAAAATCAGGCCCGCACCGGAACGGCGGTTGGGCAACAGGGAGAGGTTCGTGCCGGCGACATTGCTTGCGACGCATCGCATGGAAAAGCCCTGGGGGCGCCATCAGCTATGGGGTCCGTTCCCTGATTCGCCCGCAAGCGGCGAACCGGTCGGCGAAATCTGGTTCCAGGCGCCCGGCGACAGCACGCCCGATCTCCTGATAAAATATCTCTTCACCAGCGAAAAATTGTCGGTGCAGGTGCATCCGGACGACGATCAGGCGCATGCGCGCGGGCTGCCGCGCGGCAAGGACGAATGCTGGCTGATCCTGGGCGCCGCGCCCGATTCGGTCATAGCGCTCGGCACAAAAGCGCCGGTCGACGCGGCGGTGCTGCGCGACGCCGCGCTCGACGGCAGCATCGAGCAGTTGCTCGACTGGAAACCCGTGAAGGCGGGAGATTTCTTCTACGTCCCCTCGGGCACCGTGCACGCGATCGGCGCGGGGCTGACGCTGATCGAGGTGCAGCAGAACAGCGAGACGACTTACCGCCTCTATGATTATGGCCGTCCGCGTGAGTTGCATCTGGAGGACGGCATCGCGGTGTCCGATCCGCGACCCTATGCGCCCTATCCGTCGCCCGGCCGTATCGACGACGATCGCACGATCCTCGTCCATGGGCCGAAGTTCGTGCTCGAGCGGCTCGCGGGCGGCGGCCGCACGATTGCGCTGCCGGACGACGTCACCGCGTGGCTGATCCCGGTCGCGGGCAAGGGCGCCGTTGATGATGTCGCGTTCGACGCGGGTGAATGTCTGGCGCTCACCGGATCGGTGCAACTCGATGCCGATGCCGGGGCCGACCTGTTGCTGGCCTATCCGGGCAAGGAGAGATTCGCATGACCGTCGGCCGATCGGGGCCCGCCTGGACCTTCGCCTATGTCACGATGCTGTTCTTCGTCTGGGGCGCGGTGACCGCGGTCAACGACATCCTGATCCCGGCGGTGAAGGCGATTTTCGCGCTCAGCGATACCGAAAGCTTCCTCACCCAGTTCGCCTTTTTCATGGCCTATGGCGTCGTCTCGCTGCCCGCTGCGGCGATCATGGGGCGACTCGGCGCGGCCAATTCGATCATCGTCGCACTCGCAACGATGATCGTCGGTTGTCTGATCATGCCGCTTGCGACCGTGGTGCGCGAATATTCGATCGTGCTCGTCGGGCTGTTCGTGATCGCGTCGGGGATCACGCTGCTGCAGGTCGCGGCCAATCCGCTGTCGGCGTCGCTCGGCCGGCCCGAACGCTCGCATTTCCGGCTGGTATTGAGCCAGGCGTTCAATTCGTTCGGCACCGTTATCGCGCCCTATCTCGCGGCGCGGACGTTGCTGCAGGGCGGGCTGTTCGAAGCGGGGCCGGTGACCGAAGCGAAGATCGCCTATTCGCTCGGCCGGATCGACGTCGCCTACATCTTCATCGCGGCGGTGATTGCGGTGCTCGCGATGTTCCTTTACCGCGTCCGCCACGAGATCACCGCCGCCGCGCCGCCGGTCGAAACAGGCGCACGTGTCTCCAGCGCCTTCGCCTCGCCCTGGGCGCTCGCCGGCGCGCTCGCGATCTTCCTCTATGTCGGCGCCGAGGTCGCGATCGGCAGCGCGATGGTCAATTTCCTCGAGCAGCCCGATGTGTTCGCGATCAGCGCGGTCCAGGCGGGCAGCCTCGTCAGCCTCTATTGGCTCGGCGCCATGATCGGGCGGTTCGTCGGCTCGGGCCTGCTCTACAAACTGCCCGCGGGCCCGTTGCTCGCGGTTGCCGCCGTCGCGGCGGCGCTGCTCTGCCTGACCATCAGCCAGATCAGCGGGCCGGCCGCGGGCGTGCTCGCGATTTCGGTCGGTCTGTTCAACTCGATCATGTTCCCGGTGATCTTTTCGCTGACGATCGAGCGGTCGACCGCGCCGGCGTCGGCGACATCGGGGCTGCTCTGCATGGCGATCGTCGGTGGTGCACTCGTGCCACTCGTCTTCGCGCAGGTCGCCGATGCCAGCGGCAGCCGCTTCCTCGCCTTTCTGGTGCCGATGGCCTGTTACCTCGTCATCGCGCTGTTCGGCTGGCGCGCGGCGCGGGCGCCGGCGCGGACGACCAGCTTTGCAAGTTCGCCGCACTGACCACGCAATCAACGAAAATATTCAGGGAAGAGGGTCGCAATGAACAAGGGTATGAATTCGAGCCGCATGCGAAAGCTCGGCGCAATCATGGCGTCGTCCGCCGCGATGTTGCCGCTCGTTCTGGTGCTTTCGCCGGTGGCCGCGCAGCAGAAAACCGGTCAGTCGCCGGTCGAACTCGCCGACCCGCTCGTCGGCACCGCGCCGCTCGACGATCCGAAGCTGATCGGCAATGCGCCGCCGCCGGGCGAGCCGGTCTATTCGGGGCAGACCTCGCCGGGCGCGCGCCTGCCGCACGGCTCGGTCGAGGCGGCGCCGGTGAACAATAATATCGAGCTTCTCTATCCGAACGGCGTCCCCGTCCCCTATTATTACACCAACCCTACGATGATCGGCTTCACCGGCGGCGGCGGGCCGACCTATGGCGGCGGCGCCGAGCCCTTCATCATGCCCGTGGTCGGCGACTGGTCGCCCCCGCCCGCGTACAGCCAGTCATATTATGACAAGTCGCGCGAAAAGGCGTCGCCGGGCTATTATTCGGTCTATCTCGACAGCTTTCGCACACAGGCCGAACTGACTGCGACGCGCTGGGCGAGCGTGATGCGCTTCACCTTCCCTGCGAGCGAGCGGTCGAACATCATCGTCAACCTGCCGCGCCACGGCGGGTCGGTCGAGGTCGTCGGCGACCGCATCGTGCGCGGCAAGTCAAACGACAATGACAGCACCGACGGCGCCCATTTCGTCGCAGAATTTTCGAAGCCCTTCGCCGCGCTCGGCACCTTCCGCAAGGCACCCGGCGACAATATCGGCTGGGGCATCGGCACCAGCGACGTGAAACCCGGTGGGCGCGAGATGTCGGGCAGCTATGCCGGCAGCTATGTGACCTTCAAGACCAGGGCCGGCGAACAGGTGCTGGTGAAGATGGCGCACGGCACCAGCTATGAGCAGGCCGCGCAGCGGCTCGCCGCCGAAGTGCCGGGATGGGATTTCGACGGCGTCCATCAGGCAGCGCAGGGCACTTGGGCGCAACTGCTGAACCGCGTCCGCGTGACGGGCGGCACCGACAAGCAGCGCAAGCTCTTCTACTCGACGCTGTTCCAGTCCTTCGCCTCGCCGCGCCTGATCGCGGCAAAGGGCGAGAAATTCGCCGACACCAATGGCAAGGTGCAGGTCGCGACGCACGACCGTTACGGTCCGGTTCCCTTCTGGGATACGGGGCGCAACCAGATCGTGCTGCTCGAACTGATGGAGCCCGAAGCGGTCCAGAACATCATGGCGTCCGAACTCGCGATGGCGCGCGAGAAGGGCTTCATGAACACCTCGTTCCACGGCGACAATGCGGTGTTCCTGTTCCTCGGCGCGTGGGAGCGCGGCATCGAATTCGATTATGCGGCCGCCTACGAATATCTGCGCAAGAATGCGACCGACCCAAAGGGCCCGCGCGGCTATCTCGCCGAATATATGAAACAAGGCTGGATTTCGGACATCGTGCCCGATCATAATCCCAGCCCGCCCTATGCCGGCGGCAAGGCGGGCGCGGACAAGACGCTGGAATATGCGTGGGACGATTATGCGCTCGCGCTCTACGCGAAAAAGCTCGGCAAGGACGCCGATTACAAGATGTTCCTCAAACGCGCGGGCAATTACGTCAACGTCTTCGACAAATCGATCGGCTTCATCCGCGGGCGCACCGCCGACGGCAAGTGGATCGCACCGTTCGACCCGCAGGAACCCTATTATAATTTCATGATGAAGGAAGCGTCGGGCTGGTCGACCTTGTGGCTCGCGCCGCATGACGTGCAGGGACTGATCGACCTCATCGGCGGGCGCGATGCGTTCAATGCCAAGCTCGACGAGTTTTTCACCAAGCCGTACAACCCCACGGGCATCTGCCGCGATTGCACCGGCGTCATCGGCCAATATGTCCACGGCAACCAGCCCGACCAGCAGGCGCCCTATTATTACAACTGGAGCGGCCAGCCGTGGAAGACGCAGGCGCTGGTGCGCCAGATCCTCGACAAGACCTATGCCAGCGATGCTGCCGGTTACGGCTATCCGGGGATGGACGATCAGGGCGCGACCTCGTCATGGTACGCACTCTCGGCGCTCGGCTTCTATCCGGTCGACCCGTCGAGCCAGGATTATATCATCGGCAGCCCGGTGTTCGACGACGCCAGCCTCGACATGGGAAATGGCAAGACGCTGCGGATCGTCGCGCGCAACAATTCGGCGACCAATGTCTATATCCAGTCGGCGACGCTCAACGGCAAGCCGTGGAACAAGCCGTGGTTCCGTCATGACGACGTCAAGGACGGCGCGACCTTCATCTTCACCATGGGCGCAAAGCCGAACAAGGCGTGGGGCGCCGCGCCCGGCGCCGCGCCACCGTCGATGTCGCGAAAGCACTGACCCAACCCCATCGCCCCCGCCGCCCCCGCGGGGGCGCGAGCCCAGGACCCACCTCATCCCCCTAAGGGTCCTGGGCTCCCCCAAATCGACAGGACAGATCCATGCGCAACCTTTTGATCACCGCATCTTTTCTCGCGCTCGCGCCGGTCGCGGCGCACGCGCAGACCGCCGCGGTGCCCGCCGCGGACGCCGTCTACACCAGTGACCTGATGACGCGCTGGGGCAAGGAGGTGACGCCCGAAAACGCGTGGCGCCTCTATCCGCGCCCGCAGTTGGTGCGCGATCGCTGGGTCAATCTCAACGGCCTGTGGGACTATGCCATCGCGCCCAAGGCGGCCGGGCGGCCGGCGGCGATGGACGGGAAAATCCTTGTGCCGTTTCCCGTCGAGTCGAAGTTGTCGCGCGTCGCGCGCAAGGTCACGCCCGACGACCGCATCTGGTATCGCCGCAGCTTCACCGTCCCCGCCGACTGGCGCGGCCAGAATGTCATGCTCAATTTCGGCGCGGTCGATTACGAGGCGACGGTGCGCGTCAACGGATCGGTCGTCGGCTCGCACAAGGGCGGATTCGACGCCTTCGGCTTCGACATCACCCCTTATCTGACGGCGGGTGCGAACGAGCTGATCGTCGAGGTCACCGATCCGACCAGCGCGGGCACGCAGCCGCGCGGCAAGCAGATCCTCGACCCTGCCGGCATCTGGTACACCGCGGTCAGCGGCATCTGGCAGACGGTGTGGATCGAGCCGGTGCCGAAGCTCCATATCGCCGAGGTGCGCGCGACCCCCGACATCGATCGCGGCACCGTCGACGTTGCCGTGGCGCTCTCCGGTTGGGCGAGCGACAATGACGCGGTGCGGCTGACCGCGAGCGCGGGCGGCAAGACGATCGCCTCGACGATCATTCGCGCCAACCGGCAGGCGACGCTCGCTATCCCGAACGCGCATCTCTGGTCGCCAAGCGACCCTCACCTCTATGACCTCAAGGCCGAGCTGGTGACGATCGCCGATCCCTATGCGGGCGAAGCCGAGCGCGACCGCAAAGCCTATGACTCGCGATTCACCGACCATGAGAGCCGCGTCTATGCGAAGGCACAGGTCCAGGGCGCGCCGCGCGACAGCGTCGCTGCCTATTTCGCGATGCGCAAGGTTTCGGTCGGACCCGGCCGTGTCGCGGGACAGCCCGCGATCCTGCTCAACAACAAGCCTTTGTTCCAGCACGGCACGCTCGATCAGGGCTGGTGGCCCGATGGGCTTTATACGCCGCCGTCCGAAGAGGCGATGAAGAGCGACATCGTCTTCCTGAAGAAGGCGGGGTTCAACATGCTGCGCAAGCATATCAAGGTCGAACCCGCGCGCTACTATCACGACGCCGACCGCCTCGGCATGCTGGTCTGGCAGGACATGCCCTCGGGCGGCGGCGAGGATCAATATCTCGCCGGCACCAGCCAATATCAGGCGATCTTCCCGTCGGAGACGATGGCCGAGCAGCAGAAGCAATTGTCCGAAATGATCGGCGAGCTGCGCGCCTTCCCCTCGATCGTGACATGGGTCGTCAACAACGAAGGGTGGGGCCAATATGACTCGGCGACCCTGTCGCGCTTCGTGAAGGGGATCGATCCGACCCGGCTGGTCGACGCCAATTCGGGCTGGCTCGACGTCGCGCAGAAGGACTCCGACATGCTCGACATCCACACCTATGAGGACGTGCCGAGGACGCCGCCGCTGCAGGCCGACCGCGCGATCGTGCTTGGCGAATATGGCGGGGTCGGCTTCCCGGTGCCGGGGCATATCTGGAAGCCGGGCAAGGGCAATTGGAGCTATCAGGTCGCGCAGGACGAGAAGGAATATCTCGTCCGCTTCCGCCGCAAGATGGAAGGCGTGATCCGGCAGGCGAAGGAGGCCGGGCTGAGCGCGTCGGTCTACACCCAGACCACCGATGTCGAGGACGAGATCAACGGGCTTCTGACCTATGACCGCGCGGTGCCGAAGGCATCGGCGGAGGCGTTGGCTGAGATCGCCGCGCCGCTGTGGAAGGACCCGACTCCGGACTGACCGGTTGCGGGCGAGATCGTGATGGCACCTGCCGTCCTCGGAGTCGGGGATCGCGGGCGTGGAGCCGCATGGCCATCGGTCGATTTACACGGAAAACTGCGAAAAATTGCGCATTTGTCGCGACTTCGGAACGATTCATCGCGTCCCTCCACCGGCTCGAAAAATTTATTTTGACAAATTGTTTTTTATATTCTGATAGAGGCTCAACGGGTCCGATGATCCGCTGCTCGGTGACCCCGAAGGCGCCGAATAACGAGTGGGGGCGAACAGCCCCTCGAACAGGGAGGTCGATGTGATGAAGGCAGGACAAATCCATTCAGCGAAAGCGTCGCGGCGCGAGCGGCTGGTACGCGAACTGATGCTGAGCGCGGGCACGCTCGCTGCGCTGTGCAGCGCCGGGCAGGCCCATGCGCAGGCGGCACCGACGCCGCAGCCGCCGGCGGACGAAACGGCAGAGGCGGCGCCGGGCGATGCGATCGTCGTCACCGGCTATCGCAAATCGATCGAGCAGAGCCTCGAGCAGAAGCGCGAAGCGAACGCGTTGATCGAAGTCATTACCGCCGAGGATATCGGCAAATTCCCCGACAAGAACGTCGCCGACGCGCTGCAGCGCGTTCCCGGGGTGATCATCACGCGCGACGGCGGCGAGGGCAGCCGCGTCAGCATCCGCGGCCTGGATAGTGGACTTACGCTGACACTACTCAACGGCAATTTCATCGCCGGCGCCGACAGCGGCGATCCCCAGCGCTCGTTCAACTATGTCCTGCTGCCGTCGAACTTCATCGGCAGCACCGAAGTGTACAAGTCGGCCGAAGCGCGGCTCGAAGAGGGCGGCGTTGGCGGCACCGTGATCCTGAACACCCGCCGTCCGTTCGACCTGCCGGCCTGGTCGGGTTTCGTCTCGGCCGAAGGCACCTATTCGGATACGACCAAGAAATTCGACCCGCAGATCGCCGGGCAGATTTCGTGGAAAGACCCCGAAGAACGCCTCGGTTTCCTCATCGGCGCGACCTATCAGGAACGTGCGAACCGCGAGCTGCGCGGCTCGACCGAAACCTGGCGCTGGTGGAGCGACCGCGACGCGAACGGCGACATCATCACCCCCGCGACCGACGTCAACGGCAATCCGTTCGAGAATGACGACGCGATTTCCTATTGGCCCGGCACCGGCGTGACGGGTCAGGACGGCAAGCATTATTCGGGTTATTGGGCGCCGCAGTCGGTCAACGCCGAAGTCTTTTCGCAGCAGCGCAAGCGCCTTGGCATCCAGGCGACGGCGCAGATGCGTCCGATCGAAAATCTGACCGTCACCGCCAATTATTTCCGCTTCGACTACAAGAGCAACTTTCAGAGCAATGTGCTCAAGATCCCCGAATGGGGGTACGGCAATTTCTTCACCGCGCCGACCTTCGACGAGAGCGGCACGATCTTCCAGTCGGCGAATTTCCAAGTGCCCGCAGCGGGGACCGGATGTTCGGCCAACGCGACGCCATGCACGATGGAAACGCCGCAGATTGCGGGCACCTACAGCCGCGAAAAGCAGGTTTCGAACACGTTCGAGACCGAAGTCGCCTGGAATCAGGACAATTTCGACGCGGTGCTGAAATTCGGCAAGACGCGCGCGACCGGCGGCCCGTCGATGCGCTTCGGCGTCGCCGCGAAGCCGCGCCTGACGGTGACCGGACAGGAGCAGAACGGCAATTTCCTGAGCAACTGGGATTTCACCGGCGGCAATTTGAACATGGAGTTCTCGCCCGAGCTGCAGGAAAATATCAAGAACGGCATCGCCCAGATCGACGTCGGCTCGACCGGGTCGGGCTTTACCAACAGTGCGATCTCGCAGCGTTATGCACAGCTCGATCTCGTCCGCCGCTTCGACAGCTTCCTCAGCGCGTTCCGCGTCGGCGGCAAGTGGCGCGAGATGAGCATCCACCGCGAAACCGGCCGCAACGAATGGTATGCCGATCCGGCGACCAAGCGGCGCTATCAGGACACGCCCGCGGGCGCGGTTGCGCGGCCCGAATATTTCTATGACAAGCCGATCGGCAACATTGCCGGCGGGTTCGGCGCGAACCTGTTCCCGGGCATCAATTTCAACAATTATCTCGACTATATCAACGACACCTATGGCCCGTCGGTGCGCGTCCCCGAACCCAACAACACCTATGACCTGAAGGAAAAGGTGTTCGCCGGCTATGTGCAGGCCGATTTCGAGGCCGGCCCGCTGCGCGGCAATATCGGTGTCCGCGTCGCGCACACCAAGCAGTCGGGGCTGACGTCGGATCGCCTGCAGTTCCTCAACGATTATTGCGTCGACGGTCCAGGTGGTCCGCTCGATCCGAACGTGCCGATCGGCCCTGACGGCAATTGCCAGGTGCTGCCGCTTTCGCAGCGCGAGGTGATCGTCAACACGCAGGTCGATCAGTCGAAGAGCTACACCGACTGGCTGCCCAGCCTGAATGTCGTCTACGAAGTCACCCCCGACATCGTCGTGCGCGGCGCCGTCGCCAAGGTGATTGCGCGTCCGTCGTTCAACGATCTCGGATCGCAGCGTTCGCTCACCTATCGTTCGGCGGCCTATGCCTTCGATCGCGGCCAGTTCGGCGAGTTCGAAGGCTGGTCGGGCAGCGGCGGCAACGCCGACCTCCAGCCCTTCTCGGCTTGGCAGTACGACCTTGGCGTCGAATGGTATTTCAAGCGCGGCTCGGTGCTCGGCGTCAGCCTGTTCCGCAAGGATGTGTCGGACTTCGTCGTCCCGCTCGTGCTCGACGTGACGCGCGAAGTGAACGGCGAGCAGGTGCTGATCCAGCCTTATTCGACCGTCGCCAACGGTTCGAATGCGGTGTCGCAGGGCGTTGAAATCTACGCCCAGCACACGTTCGACTTCGGCCTCGGCGCGCAGGTGAACTTCACCTATAACGACACCTCGGTCGCCGACATCACGCTCGACGGCGAAAAGGTCGGCGAATCGCCGCTGGTCGGCAGTTCGAAGACGCAGGTCAACGCGTCGGTCTTCTACGAAACCGACAAGTTCCTCGTGCGCGCTTCATACAATCGTCGCGGCGAAAAGGTCGAAGGACTCTCTTCGGGCCTCAACATCTACACCGACCCCTATGAACAGGTCGACATCAACGCCTCGTACGAGCTGATGGACGGATTGATGCTCACCGCGTCGGTCATCAACCTGACCAAGTCGGAAGAACGTCAGCACCTTGGCAACGACACCAAGGACCGTTTCGTCCGCAGCAACTATTTCGGCCGCCGCGCTTACGTTGGCGTTTCGTACAAGTTCTGATGGGGCCCATACCCCAGCTCTCCCACTTGGGTGGCTCCGCAAGGAGCCACCCACCTCTTTCCGGGCGAGCGGGTATGACTATTATAATGAGCGAAACGGGGAGCGGCGCAGGGTGCGTGTCTGGTTGAAATCGCTGGTTTTCGGTGCGGCGCTGCTAACGGGCGGCACGGCCGCGGCCGAGAATCCGATCGTTCCCGGCTGGTACGCCGATCCCGAGATCCGCGTCTTCGCCGGCCGCTACTGGATCTATCCGACCTATTCGGATCATGGCGAGACCCCCGACGTCTCACAGCATTTCAATGAGCAGCAGAAGAAGCTGCGCGAGCAAAAGACGGTCCGGCCTTCCTATCATTTCCAGACTTTCTTCAACGCCTTTTCGTCGCCCGACCTCGTCCACTGGACGAAGCACGACCATGTCCTCGACGTCGAGAATGTCGCATGGGCCGCCTATGCCGTGTGGGCGCCGTCGGCGATCGAGAAGGACGGCAAATATTATCTCTTTTTCGGCGCGAACGACATCCAGTCGGACGACCAGCGCGGCGGCATCGGCGTCGCGGTCAGCGACCGCCCCGAGGGGCCGTTCAAGGATGCGATCGGCAAGCCGCTGATCGGCGCCTTCCACAATGGCGCGCAGCCGATCGACCAGTTCGTCTTTCGCGATGACGATGGGCAGCATTATCTCTATTATGGCGGCTGGAAGCATTGCAACGTCGTGCGTCTCGGCGACGATCTGACCTCGATCGAGCCATTTGCCGACGGCACGACCTTCAAGGAAATCACGCCCCCCGGCTATGTCGAGGGCTCCTTCATGGTGAAGCGGGGGGGCGTCTATTATCTGATGTGGTCGGAGGGCGGCTGGACCGGCCCCGACTATTCGGTCGCCTATGCGATGGGCCCGTCGCCGACCGGGCCGTTCAAGCCAATGGGCAAGATTTTGAGCCAAGATTTCAAGATCGCGCGCGGCGCCGGGCATCATTCGGTGGTCAATGTGCCCGGCACCGACGACTGGTATATCGCCTATCACCGCCGCCCGCTCGATCAGACGAGCGGCGAGCGCCGCCAACTCGCGATCGACCGCATGACCTTCAACGCCGACGGCACGATCGCGCCGGTGAAAATGACGAACAAGGGCGTCGCAGCGCGCCCGCTGCCGGGATCGCCGGCAAACAGGGGAGAGACGAAGTGAAGACGATCCGCAAGATGATGCTGAGCGCCGCCGCGAGCGCGCTCGTGCTGACCAGCATCGGGACACCCGCGGCGCTTGCGCAATCGGGCACGCAGCAGACCGCGCTCGTCGATTATGTCAATCCGCTGATGGGCACCGATTCCAGCTATCGCCTGTCGTACGGCAACACCTATCCCGCGGTCGCGGTGCCCTTTGGCATGAACAGCTGGACGCCGGTGACCGGCGAGCCCGGCAGCGGCTGGGGCTATACCTATGACGGCGAGAAGATCAGCGGCATCAAGCAGACGCACCAGCCGAGTCCATGGATGAACGATTATGCCGCCTTCGCGCTGATGGCGGAAACCGGCCCGGTGAAGGTCAAGCAGCAAGAGCGCGGCAGCTGGTTCAGCCACAAGGCCGAAGTGGCGCGTCCCTATTCGTACAAGGTCTACCTCGCCGACTATGACGTGACCGCCGAGGTCGCCCCGACCGAGCGCGCCGCGCAGTTCCGCTTCACTTTCCCCGAAAGCGACGATGCACACATTCTGCTCGACGGTCTCGCGGGCGGCTCGATGGTCAAGGTCGACGTCAAGAACCGCCGCATCACCGGCTATGTCCGCAACAACAACGGCGGCGTGCCCGACAATTTCCACAATTATTTCGTCGCCGAGTTCGACCGCGATTTCACGCTCGCACGCACCTGGGCGGGCGACAATCAGCCGACGAACGAGCTGGCGCGCGAAGGCGACCATGTCGGCGCGGTGCTGAGCTTCAAGACGAAGAAGGGCGACAAGGTCCACGTCAAGGTGGCCTCGTCGTTCATCAGCCCCGAGCAGGCGCTTTTGAACCTGCGCACCGAAATCGGCAGCGACAGCTTCGATGCCACACAGGCCAAGGCAAAGGCGGCGTGGGAAAAGCAATTGTCGCGCATCCGCGTCACCGATCCCGATCCCGAGAAGGTCCGCACCTTCTATTCGTCGCTATACCGGATGCTGCAATTCCCGCGCATTTTTTACGAAAAGGACGCGACCGGAAAGATCGTCCACTACAGCCCGTACGACGGCAAGGTGCATGACGGCTATATGTTCACCGACAACGGTTTCTGGGACACCTGGCGCGCGGTCTTCCCCTTCTTCGCGCTGATGTATCCCGAACTCGACAGCCAGATCATGCAGGGGCTGGTCAACACCTATAAGGAAGGCGGCTGGCTGCCCGAATGGGCGAGCCCCGGCTATCGCGACGTGATGATCGGGTCGAACTCGGCCAACCTGATCGCCGACGCCTATGTCAACGGCGTGCGCGGTTTCGACGTCGAGACGCTGTACGAAGCGATGATCAAGAATGCGACGACGAGCGAGGGTCGACCCAAGGACAAGGCGGGCAAGGTCATCGGCGCGGTCGGGCGCGAGGGCGCCGAATATTACAACCGGCTCGGTTATGTCCCCTATGACGTCGGGATCAACGAAAATGCCGCGCGCACGCTCGAATATGCGACCGCCGACTTCTCGATCGCACAGCTTGCCAAGGCGCTCGGCAAAGATGCCGATGCGAAGAAATATGGCGAAAGGGCGCTGAACTACCAAAAGCTCTATGACAATCAGAGCGGCTGGATCCGCGGCCGCAATCAGGATGGGTCGTGGGCGACCCCGTTCAACCCCTACAAATGGGGCGACGCCTTCACCGAGGGCAACGCGCTCCACTATAGCTGGGCGGTGATGCAGGACGTCGAGGGGCTGATGACCCTGATGGGCGGGCGGCAGAAATTCGTCGAGCGGCTCGACGCGGTCTTCACCACGCCGCCGATCTTCGACGAAAGCTATTATGGACAGGTGATCCACGAGATCCGCGAGATGCAGATCGTCGACATGGGCCAATATGCCCATGGCAACCAGCCGATCCAGCATATGCCCTATCTCTACAATTGGGCGGGTGCGCCGTGGAAGACGCAGCAGCATGTGCGCGACATCATGGCGAAACTCTATTCGTCGGCGCCCGACGGCTATCCGGGCGACGAGGATAATGGCCAGACATCGGCCTGGTACGTCTTCTCGGCCTTGGGCTTCTACCCGGTCGCCTCGGCGACGGGCGAATATGCGATCGGCAGCCCGCTGTTCCAGAAAGCGGTGCTGACGATGCCGGGCGGCAAGACGCTGACGATCAACGCCGCCAACAACAGCGCGACGAACGTCTATCTCCAGTCGGTGGCGCTCGGCGGCAAGCCGCAAACCAAGACCTATTTCACCCACCGTGCGCTATCGCAGGGCGGCACGGTCGACTTCGTGATGGGCGCCCAGCCCAACAAGCAATGGGGCACCGCCCCCGCCGATGCGCCCTTCTCGATCAGCGCGCCCGCCAAATGATTTCGGAGATGAACATGACCCCCAACCGCCGCGAGATCATGGCCGGCGCCGGCGCCTTGGCGCTGGCGGCAGCGATGCCCGCGACCGCGCGTGCCGCCGCGTCCTTTGTGAGCAAGCGCCCCGCGCCCGGCCAGCGCGCCTTCACCAGCCCCGCGATCGAGGCCGAGATCGCGCGCGTGAAGGCGAAGATCGCCGACCCCGAACTCGCCTGGCTGTTCGAGAATTGCTACCCGAACACGCTCGATACGACGGTTCAAACGGGCACCCTCGACGGCCGCCCCGACACCTTCGTCATCACCGGCGATATCGAGGCGATGTGGCTGCGCGACAGCTCGGCGCAGGTACAGCCTTATATCCACCTCGCCCACAAGGACGCGAAGCTGAAGCGCCTGTTCCAGGGGCTGATCCAGCGTCAGGCGCGCTGCATCCTGATCGATCCCTATGCCAATGCGTTCGACAAGGACCCGACCGCGCCCTCGAAGCTCGAATGGTCGCAGACCGACAAGACCGAGATGAAGCCCGGCGTCGCCGAGCGGAAATGGGAAATCGATTCGCTCTGTTATCCGATGCGGCTGTCGCATGAATATTGGACCCGCACCCGCGACAAGACGGTGTTCGACGACACATGGTCGCGCGCGATGAAGCTCGCGGTGGACACATTTCGCGTCCAGCAGCGCAAGGACGGGCCGGGACCCTACAGCTTCCAGCGCCCTGCGCTCCAGCCCACCGACAGCGTGATGCTGAGCGGTTATGGTTCGCCGACGAAGAAAGTAGGCCTGATCCACTCGATGTTCCGCCCGTCGGACGATGCGTGCCTCTATCCCTTCCTGATCCCGTCGAACCTGTTCGCGGTGTCGGTGCTGCGCAAGATCGCCATCGTCCATCGCGAGGCGCGCAGCGATAGCGCCGCGGCGACCGATGCCGAGGCACTCGCCGCCGAGGTCGAGGCCGCGCTCAAGGCGCATGCGCTGATCGACGACGGCAAGGGCGGTCAGGTCTGGGCCTATGAGATCGACGGCTTCGGCAACACCGTCTTCATGGACGACGCCAATGTACCGAGCCTGTCGGGCCTGCCGTTGATCGACGTCGTCGACAAGAGCGACCCGATTTTCCTTCGCACCGCCGCGCTCGCCTGGTCGGAGCGCAATCCCTATTTCTTCAAGGGCACGGCGGCCGAGGGGATCGGCGGTCCGCACATCGGCCTCGACATGATCTGGCCGATGTCGATCATCACCCGTGCGATGAACGCCGACGACGATGCGACGATCCTGCAATGCCTGCGCTGGCTGAAGACGACGCACGGCGGCACCGGCTTCATGCACGAAAGCTTCCACAAGGATGATCCGGCGAACTTCACGCGCAGCTGGTTCGCCTGGGCCAACGCACTGTTCGGCCAGCTGATCGTCGAGGTCGCCGACAAGCGCCCCGCGCTGCTGTCGCGGCCCCTGTGATGCGCGGCGCGATGATCACGACGAGCCGCCGCCAGCTTCTTGCGACCACCGGCCTGCTCGCGCTCGGCGGGGCGATCCCGGCCGGCTGCACGCGCGCGGCGGGCGAAGGGCATGCGCTCGCCATCGGCAAGCCGAACCTCTTCATCGGCACCGGCGGGCACGGCCACACCTTCCCCGGTGCGTCGCTGCCGTTCGGGATGGCGCAGCTCAGCCCCGATACGAACACCCACGGCTGGGATGCCTGCTCGGGCTATCACCAGAAAGATGGCTCGATCATGGGGTTCAGCCATACGCACCTGTCGGGCACCGGCATCGGCGACATGCTCGACATCCTCGTGGTGCCGACGCGGCGCGAACTGAAGCTCGAACCCGGAACGATCGAGAAACCCGGCGAGGGCTATCGTCAGCGTTATTCGGACGAACATGCCGAGCCCGGCTATTACCGCGTGAAGCTTGAGACCGGCGTGCTCGCCGAACTCACCGTGACCGAACGTTGCGGGCTGCACCGCTATCGCTTCGGCCAGGGGCCGGGGCATATCCTGATCGATTTCGCGCACGCGATCGAGGATGACTGGGACAAGGGCATCGTCGTCGAAAAGGCATCGCTCGATCTGGGCGACGACGGCACGCTCACCGGCGGCCGGCAGGTCAATCGCTGGGCCAAGGGCCGGCGCATCCATTTCGCGATGCAGATGTCGCGCAAGCCTGATCGGGTGCAATTTTTCGGCGACGACGGCAAACCGGTCCCCGACGGCGCGACCTCGATCAAGGGCAACAAGCTCAAGGTCGCCTTCTTCTTCGACGATGCCGGGGGCCAGCCGATCCTGATCAAGACAGGGCTTTCGGCGGTCGACGTAAAAGGCGCGCGCGATGCACTGGCGCAGGAGGTTCCCGCCTGGGATTTCGATGGCGCGGTTAAGGCCGCGCGCGGCACCTGGGCGAATGCGCTCGGCGGCATCCGCGTATCGGGCGGCACCGAGGCGCAGCGCACCATCATGACGAGCGCGCTCTATCATGCGCAGCTCGCGCCGACGCTCTTCACCGACCGCGACGGCCGTTATGTCGGGCTCGACCGGCAGGTGCATGAGGCGGCGAAAGGCGAGGAGGCGTTCAGCACCTACTCGCTGTGGGACACCTATCGCGCGCTCCATCCGCTGCTGACCTTGATCGACCCGGCGCGCGCCGCGTTGCTGACGCGCGACCTCTGCCGGCAGACGGCGCAAAGCCCCGCCGGCCCGCCGGTCTGGCCGCTACAGGGGGTCGAGACCGCGTGCATGATCGGCTGGCATGCCGTCTCGGTGCTCGCCGAGGCGCATGCGAAGGGCATCGAGGCCGATTACGCCGCCGCTTGGCCCAATATCCGCCGCCGCGCCTTCGACCGCGATTTCAAGAATATCGACAGCACATTGGGCCGGGGCTTCTATTACGACCTCGGCTACATCCCGTGCGACGAAGTGTGGGAATCGGTCAGCCGGACGCAGGAATATGCCTATGACGACTGGGCGATGGCGCACCTCGCCGATGCCGTCGGCGCGAAGGACGACGCGGCGGCGCTGCGCAAGCGCGCGCAGAACTACCGCGGCGTCATCGACCCCGAAACCCGCTTCGCGCGCCCGCGTTTCAAGGACGGCAGCTGGTGGAAGGATTATGATCCGGTCCAGATCGGTCATGATGTCAAGAAATGGCGCGACTATACCGAGGCGAACGGCTGGCAGGCGACCTTCCTCAACCAGCACGACATTTACGGTCTGATCGATCATTTCGGCGGCGATGCGGCGTTCGAGCAGAAACTCGACGCGCTGTTCAATGCGCCCTCGACGCTGCCCGACAATGCGCCGCCCGACATCTCGGGCCTCGTCGGCCAATATGCCCATGGCAATGAGCCGAACCACCACGTCGCCTATATGTACGCCTATTGCGGCGCGCCGGCGAAGACGCAGGCGATGATCCGGCGCCTGCTCACCGAGATGTACAAGAATGACCCCGACGGCGTGATCGGCAATGATGATTGCGGCCAGATGAGCGCGTGGTTCATCCTCTCGGCGCTCGGCTTCTATCCGGTCGATCCGGTGAGCGCGATTTACGTCTTTGGATCGCCGCTGTTCGATGTTGCCGAGGTGACGGTGGGCGCGGGCAAGACCCTCACCGTCCGTGCCGAGGGCAATGCCCCCGACCGGCCCTATGTTCAGTCGGTCCGCTGGAACGGCAAACCGTGGAGCAAGAACTGGATCGCGCACGCCGACCTGATCGGCGGCGGCGAACTCGTCTTCGAGATGGGCGCCAAGCCGTCGCAGTTCGGCACCATCAAGCGCGACCGTCCGCCTTCCTTCGGTTCTGCCCCCGCATGAAGCAGATTAGCGACAAGTTTTTGGTAGCGAAAAGAAAATGATAAGAACGGACTCTCTCGTGAAATCTCTCCAAACCCTGACACTCGCCGGATCCGAAGCCATGTTTCTGGCGACCGGTCGGGCTTCGGCCTTGCGCTGCGGCCCGGTGCCCTCCAGAAACCTCGGCGATTGGGCGAGGGGATGGCGCTAATGGATGGTCCCGTAACAGACCGCGGCGAAGCGCGCCTGTTCGCCGGCGTCGAGCTCGGCGGCACCAAGTGTATCGTCACGCTTGCAGCGGGTCCCGACGACATTCGCGACCAGCGGACGATTGCGACCACTGTGCCATGGGAAACGCTGCCCGCGATCAAGGCGGTGCTCGATGGCTGGACGGCGTCGCATGGATTTTGCGGTCTCGGCATCGCATCCTTCGGCCCCATCCGGCTCGACCCTGCCAAGGCCGATTATGGTCAGGTCGGCGCGACGAACAAACCCGATTGGGAAGGCGCCGACCTGCTCGGACCGTTGCAATCGGCCTTCGACGTTCCGATCGGTTTCGACACCGACGTCAACGGCGCCGCGCTCGCGGAAATCCGCTGGGGCAGCGGCCGCGGCCTCGACGATTTCGCTTATGTCACGGTGGGCACCGGCGTCGGGGTCGGGTTGATCGTCCATGGCAAGCCGACGCGCGGCTTCGGCCACAGCGAAATCGGTCATGTCCTCGTTCCCCGCCTCGACGGCGACGATATGGTGAGCGTCTGCCGCTTTCACGACGATTGCGTCGAGGGATTGGCGTCGGGCACCGCATTGAACGCGCGGCTGGGCGACCGGCCCCTGTCCGGCGTCGGGCCCGACGATCCGGTGTGGGAGCCGATCGTGCACAGCCTCGCCACGATGGTGCACGCGCTGGCCTGCACGACCGGGCCGATGCGGATCGCGATGGGCGGCGGCGTGCTTTCGGGCCAGCCGCAGCTGCTTCCCCGGATCAACGCCAAGCTCGAGGCGAGCCTTGCGGACTATATGCAGCTCCCCGGCGACGGCGCCTATGTCATCTCGCCCGAACTCGGGACGATGGCGGGTCCGCTGGGCGCGATTGCGCTGGCGATGGAGGCGGTCGAAAGCGCCGGAACCTATGCCGCGCGGTGAAGCTCGCGCTTCGCGTTCGCCGTTGGACAGCGTGCCCGCGCGGCGGCACAAGGGCGCGATGAAACGCCTGTCCGCCGCTGCCGCACTGCTCGCCCTTGTGCCGATCCAGTCTTTCGCCGAGCAGCCCGCGTCCGATCCGCTCGGCTTCGTCGACCCGATGATCGGCACCGGCCCCGAAGGCCACACCTTCCCCGGCGCGACCGCGCCCTTCGGTATGGTCCAGCTGTCGCCCGACACCGACGCGACGTGCCAGATCCGCGACTGCTACGATCATGCGGCGGGTTACAGCTACAACGACCCCACGATTCAGGGGTTCAGCCACACGCATTTCTCGGGCGCCGGCCATTCGGACCTCGGCGACATCCTCGTCATGCCGCAGGCGGGTGCGGTCAAGCTCGATCCGGGCGATCCGAAACAGCCCGGCTCGGGCTATCGCCAGCGTTTCGACCATGCGTCCGAAAAGGCGAGCCTCGGCTATTATGCCGTTACGCTCGCCGATAGCGGCATCCGCGCCGAACTGACCGCGGGCACGCGCGTTGGCGTCCACCGCTACAGCTTTCCCGCGGGCAAGGACGCGCATCTGCTGCTCGACCTCCGCTCGTCGCTCTACGATTATCCGGGCAAGATCCTCTGGTCGGGGCTGCATCTGCGTCCCGACGGCACGCTCACCGGCTTTCGCGAGACGCGCGGCTGGGCGCCGGGACGCAAGCTTTATTTCGCGATGCGCTTCTCGGCGCCGCTCAAGACCCACGCCTTCCTCGATCGCGACGAGAAGGTCGCGTACAAGGGTTTTCAGGCGCCGGGCCGCGGCAGCGACGCGCTTGCCGAAAAGCTCGGCAAAGCACTCGAAGCCCGCCTCGATTTCGGCGCGCTGACCGCGCCACTCGAAGTGCGCGTTGCGCTATCCGGGGTCGACGAGGCCGGCGCCATCGCCAACCTCGATGCGGAAGGCGCCGGTTTCGACGCCGTCCGCGCACGCACCGAGGGTGAATGGCGCAAAGCGCTCGGCGCACTCGAAATCGAAGCGCCCGCGTCGATGCGCACCAATCTCTATACCGCGCTCTATCACAGCCTGCTTGCGCCGAGCGTGTGGAGCGACGTCGACGGGCGCTATCGCGGCCCCGACGATCAGGTCCACGCCGCAAAGGACTTCACCTTCCGCTCGACCTTCTCGCTGTGGGACACGTTCCGCGCGCAGCATCCTTTGCTGACGCTCGTCCAGCCCGGGGCGACCAACAGCGACATCGTCAAATCGCTCGTCGCGAGCCGCAAGCACAGCCCGCACGGCATCCTGCCCGTCTGGCAATTCCACGGGCGCGAAACCTGGACGATGATCGGCTATCACGCGGTCCCTGTCATCGCCGACGCCTATATGAAGGGCGTGGACGATTTTGACGCGAATGAAGCCCTGGATGCAATGGTCGCGAGCGCCGAATACGCCCCCTATGGCGGGCTCGGCGACTATATGAAGCTGGGTTATGTGCCGATCGACCGCGAGCCCGAGGCGGCGTCGAAGACGGTCGAATATGCCTATGACGACTGGACGATCGCGCGCATGGCCGAAAAGATGGGCCGCAAAGACATCGCCGACCGCTTCTACAAACGCGCCGGTTATTGGCGGAACAGCTTCGATGCCAAGACCGGCTGGCTCCGCGCGCGCAAGGCCGACGGCAGCTTCCGCACCCCGTTCGACCCGACCGCGATCAACTATGGCTCGGACTATACCGAGGGCAATGCCTGGCAATATAGCTGGTTCGTCCCGCAGGATCAGGCCGCGCTCTTCCGCATCCTCGGCGGTGACGCAAAGACGGTCGCCAAGCTCGACGCGATGTTCGACTATGACAATTCGAAGCTCGACTATAGTCATGCCGAGGATATTGCCGGGCTGATCGGCCAATATATCCACGGCAACGAGCCGAGCCACCATGTCGCCTATCTCTACGCCTATGCTGGCGCGCCGTGGCGGACGCAGGAGCGGCTGAAGCAGATCGTCGACAGCCAGTATAAGCCGACCCCCGATGGCCTCTCGGGCAACGACGATCTCGGCCAGATGTCGGCATGGCTCGTCTTTACCGGTCTTGGCTTCTACCCTGTCGCGCCGGGGTCGAACCAATATGTGATCGGGCGGCCCTTCGTCGACCGCGCGGTGCTGAACCTGCCCGACGGCAAGCGCTTCACCGTCGAGACGGCGGGGCTTTCCGATACCAATCGCTATGTCGGTAGGGTCGAGCTCAACGGCAAGGTGTTGACGCGCAGCTGGATTTCGGACGCCGAAATCCGCAGCGGCGGCACGCTGCGCTTCACGATGCAGGCGAAGGCCGACACCGCATGGGGCAAGGCGCCGGGTGCGCGTCCCTATTCGCAGTCGACGGAGCGCTAGGCCGGTTGCCCCAGCTGCAGCGTCATCGCCAGTTCCTCGACGTCGAGGTCGCGTTCGAGTTCGTGGAGAACCTCATCCTCGATCAGCCCGGCGCGGTGGATCCGGATCAGCTCCGCCCGCCCGGCGGCAATCGCCTGGAGCAGGACGTCGAAATGCGACCGTAGCCCGTCCATCGCGGTGCTTGCGTCGGCCTCGTACCGCTCCATGAAGGTCATCCGCTTGCGATGTTCTTCGAGCATCATCGGATGGATCAGCGTGCCATTCTCGTCATAGGCGAGCCTTTCGATCACCGCGAACCGCGCGCGCGCCATCGCGGCTTCGGCGGCGGGCAGCGCCATTTTGGCGGGCGGATCGGTGTCGACGGGTTTGACCGCGCGGATGAGCATGCCAAGGCTCGACCCTTGCGCGACGACGGTGACGAAGATGACCGCGAAGGCGCAGATCAGCATCAGGTCGCGGCCGGGCATGTCGACGGGGAGGGTCAACGGAACCGCCAGTGTCACAACGCCGCGCATCCCCGCCCAGCTCAGCACCGTCGCCTGCCGCCAGCCCAGCGGGCGGGCGCGTTCCAGGCCGACGACGCGGGCCATTCCGAGGATCGCCTCCGATCCGAAAATCCAGACGAAGCGCGCGATGATAACGGTAATCACGACGGCGGCGATCACGATGGTCCACGAAAGCGGCATCGCCTCGATCCCGCCGATCCGTTCGATCGCGCCGCGCAGCGAAAAGCCGATCAGGATGAAGACGAGCGCTTCGAGGACGAACACCATGATGAACCACCCCGAATTGGCGCGGAGGCGGACGTCGGCCGACAATATCTCATGCTGATACCAGCCCATGGCAAGGCCCGAGGTGACGGTCGCGATGACGCCCGACACATGCACGGCTTCACCGGCGATATAGGCGGCCCAGCAGAGCAGGATCGTGACGAGCATGACAAGCATGCGGTCATGGAGGCGCTTGGCGAGGAAGATCCAGCCCGCCGCGACCAGCGCGCCGACGATCACCCCGCCGATCGCGACAAAGGCAAAGCTCTGCACGGCCTCGCCGGTGTGGAACACCCCGCTGAGCGTTGCGGCGACGGCGAAGCGGAAGAGGATGAGGCCGGTCGCGTCGTTGAGCAGGCTTTCGCCTTCGAGCAGGGCTTCCAGCCGGCGCGGCAAATGGAGCCCCTTCAATACTGCGCGTGCCGCCACCGCGTCGGGCGGCGAGACGATCGCGCCGAGCGCAAAGCAGGCGGCCCAGGGCAGGTCGGGGAGGATCATATGCACGACCACGCCGACGACGAGCGTCGTGAAAACCACCGCGCCGACGGCAAGCGACAAGATGCCGGGAAGGTGACGGCGAAACCGGCCGAGCGCGGTAAAATAGGCGCCGTCCATCAACAGCGGCGGCAGGAACAACACGAGCGCGAGTTCGGGGTCGAGCGAGATCGCCGGCAACCCCGGGATGAAGGCGAGCGCGCCGCCGCCGACCAGGAGCGCGGTCGCAGGCGGCCAGCGCAGCTTCAGCGCCAGCCAGTGCAGCCCGATGACGAGCGCGAGCAGCCCGAGGACGAGTTCGAAGGTTTCGACGGCGTGCATCGGCTCAGGTCCGGTCCATGCCGAGGACGAACGATGGTGTCATCTTGAGGCCCCTTGTATCGTCCAATTCGACGAGACCATTTGTGACGGCGTTTGCGCCCGCGATCAATGCTGGAGATTGTGCCAGCTCAAAAGCTTGGCGGCCCTTCGCGATGGGTTCATCCACGGGCGCAAACCATGCTGCGCCGGACAATGCGAAAGAAGGAGCCCTTTATCCCCCGCCCGCCGCGCTCGGCAGCCGCGACGGGGGATGAGGTTTGGTGTGCACAGAAGAACATTAGGAGAACAAAATATGTTCGTCAACCGGTTTCTTGCGGTTTTTCAACGAGGCCGCGCGTCCGGTTGACGCGAACGTCAATCAGGGTCAATGCATAGCAAGCGAAGGAAAGGATGTATGATGGCGGAACAACCGAAGTTCGACCTCACGGGACGCGTGGCGCTGGTGACCGGGGCGTCCTCGGGCCTTGGCGCGGGCTTCGCCAGGGCTCTGGCGGCGGCCGGAGCGAAGGTCGTGCTCGCCGCGCGCCGCGCCGACAAGCTGGCCGAGCAGGTCGCCGCGATCGAGGCCGCGGGCGGGCAGGCGATCGCGGTCAGCATGGACGTCACCGACGCGGCGTCGACGATCGCCGCCTATGATGCTGCCGAGGCGGCGTTCGGCACGGTCGATACAATTGTCGCCAACGCCGGTGTCGCGACCGAGAAGATGGCGATGAGCCTGTCGGTCGACGAGGTCGATTTCCTGCTCGCGGCCAATGTCCGCGGCGTCTTCCTGACCGCGAACGAGGGGGCCAAGCGGCTCGACAAGGCGGGCAGCCGCGAGAAGCAGCACGGCCGCATCGTGCTGATCGGCTCGATCACTGCCGAGAAAGTCTTTCCCGCGACCTCGGTCTATGGCGCGACCAAGGCGGCGGTGCGGCATCTGGGCAAGGCGCTGGCGCGCGAATGGGCGCGGCGCGGGATCAGCGTCAATGTGATCCAGCCCGGCTATTTCGCATCCGAAATGACCGCCGAACTGTTCGAAAGCGACACCGGCGCGGCGATGGTGAAGAGCTTCCCGCGCCAGCGCATGCGACCGCCGAGCGATCTCCACGCGCCGCTGCTCCTGCTCTGCTCCGACGCGGCGCTCGGCATCACCGGCAGCGTGATCACCGTCGACGACGGTCAGACGCTGTGAGCGAACTGCTGATCGAGGCGCGCGGTGGGGTGGAGATCGCGACGCTCAACCGCCCCGAACGCCTCAATGCGCTGAACGAGGCGCTGGTCGACGAACTCAATGCCTATTTCGGCGGGCTTGCCGAGCGCCCCGAGGTCCGTGTCGTCATCCTGCGCGGCGCAGGGCGCGGCTTTTGCGCCGGGCTCGACATTCGGGAAGACCGGTCGTCGGACGAGACGCCGGTGCTGCGCACGCTGCGCACCCAGACCCGCATCGGCAATATCTATCGCAAGATGCGCGCCTGTCCGCAGCCGATCATCGCGCTCGGCCACGGCGCCGCGGCCGGTGGCGGCCTGTCGCTGCTGCTCGCGTCCGACGTGCGTTATGCCTCGCCCTCGTTCAAGGCGAACGCCGCCTATATCCGCATCGGCCTTGGCGGGTGCGACATGGCATCGAGCTATTTCCTCCCGCGCCTCGTCGGTGCCAGCCTCGCGTCCGAGATGATCCTCACCGGCCGCTTCATCGATGCCGAGCGCGCGCTGCGCGCGGGCCTCGTCAGCGAGATTGTCGAGGAAGATGCGCTGCTGGACTGCGGCCTCGCGCTCGCCGACGAGATGCTGGCGACGTCGCCCCACGGTTTGCGCCTCTCGAAACAGGCGCTGAACCTCAACATCGACGCGCCGAGTCTCGAGGCGGCAATGGCGATCGAGGATCGCCAGCAGGTCATCCTTTCGGCGACCGAGGACCATCGCGAAGCGCTCGCCGCCTTCCTCGAAAAGCGTGCTCCCGAATATCGCGAACGATAAGGTTAAGGGGTCTTCATCACCCCCCATTGACTCGCCAATATATTGACATAGTAAGTGCCATATCCCGAGGGGGTGGGAGTGATGGCAGTGCGCAGGAGGACCACTAAATGCCGGGTCGCTTAGGCGGGTCCCGGCGTGCTGCCATCATCACAATCGGCGCCCTGCTTGCCATAGCGCCCGCGCAGGCGCAACGCGGTCCATCCGGGCCAAAGCATCCCAACATCGTGATCCTGCTCGCCGACGACTGGGGCTTTTCCGAGGTCGGTTCGTTCGGCTCCGAAATCGCGACGCCGAACATCGACGCGCTCGCGCATGCGGGAATGCGCTTTTCCAATTTTCACGTCGCGGCGTCCTGCTCGCCGACGCGCGCGATGCTGCAGACGGGGGTGATGAACCACCGCAACGGCCTCGGCAACATGCCCGAGACGATCCCCGATCAGCATCGCGGCAAGCCCGGTTACGACACGGTGATGAACCTGCGCGTGGTAACGGTCGCGCAGCTTCTGAAGGCGGCGGGCTACCGCACCTATCTCACCGGCAAATGGCACCTCGGCAGCGACGCGAAGCGTCTGCCGCACGCGCGCGGATACGACCGCGCTTACAGCCTCGCCGACGCTGGCGCCGACAATTTCGAACAGCGCCCGATCGAGGGCATGTACGATAGTGCCGCCTGGACCGAGAATGGCAAGCCCGCGACCTTGCCCAAGGATTATTATTCGTCGCATTTCGTGGTGCAGCGGATGATCGATTATATCGAGGCGGATCGCAAAAGCGGCAAACCCTTCCTCGCCTCGATCAACTTCCTTGCCAACCATATCCCCATCCAGGCACCCGACAGCGACATCGCGCTTTATTCGGCGATGTACAAGGATGGCTGGACCGCGCTCCGCGAAGCGCGGGCAAAGCGCGCCGCGGCGCTCGGCATCGTGCCCGCGGGCGTACCGATCGTCACGATGGCGACGACGCCCGACTGGAAAAAGCTCGACGCCGAAGAGCGCGCCGCCGCGGTGCGCGTGATGCAAGCCTATGGCGGCATGGCGACCGCGATGGACCGCGAGGTCGGCCGCCTCGTCGCGCATCTCAAGGCCACGGGCGATTACAACAACACGATCTTCGTCTTTCTCTCGGACAATGGCGCCGAGCCAACCAATCCGTTTGGCAGCCTGCGCAACCGCCTGTACCTTGACATGCAATACGACCTCGCGACCGCGAACATCGGCCGGCGCGGCAGTTTCGCCGCGATCGGCCCCGGCTGGGCGAGCGCGGCGGTGTCGCCCCTGTCGGGCTACAAGTTCACCGCCGCCGAGGGCGGGCTGCGCGTGCCGCTGATCATCGCCTGGCCGGGGCATGCGAGCATCCGCGCGGGCGGCATCAGCAATGGCCTCGCGCATGTCACCGACGTCCTGCCGACGCTGACTGAACTGGCCGGTGTGCCGGACCACGGCGGAAGCTGGCAGGGCAAGGCGGTCGAGCCCGTCACCGGCCGCAGCCTCGTTCCGATGCTGAAAGGCGGGGCGGGCAGCGTCCATGGCGATGCGCCGCTCGGTTACGAACTGTCGGGCAATGCGGCGCTGTTCCGCGGCGATTACAAGCTGGTGCGCAACCTCGCGCCGACCGGCGACGGCAATTGGCGGCTTTACGATCTGAAATCCGACCCCGGCGAAACGCGCGATCTGGCCGCGGCGGAGCCCGACCGCTTCACCGCCATGATGGCCGACTACCGCGCATACGCAAAGGCGAACGGCGTGCTCGACATGCCAGCGGGCTACACCGCCGACGAACAGATCAACCGCTATGCCTTCGAACAACAAGGCAAGCCGCGCCTGATCCGCCTCGGGCTGTGGGGCGGCGCGATCGTCGCCCTGTTATCAGTCCTCGTGTGGGGCCTTCGCCGCCGGCGCCGCGCGCGCGGTGTCGATCAGGCGAAAACCGATATGGTCGGTGCCTAGGCTGCGTTCCTGAAACTGGCGCGCGGCGGGGCGGTAACGCGCGCAATAATTGGAGGCGCACAGGAAACTGCCGCCCTTGATGACATTGCTCTCGCCGCCCGCCTTGCTCGTCGTCCATTCCCAGACATTGCCGATCAGGTCGTAAATGCCGTGCTGGTCGGCGGGGAAGCACGCGACCGGCGCGCGGCCGATGTAGCCGTCGGTGCCGAGATCGCGCGCCGGGAATGCGCCCTGATAATAATTGGCCAGCGGCTTGCCCGCCTTGTCGACCGGCACATTGCGGTCGGCCCCGCCGGTCGCTGCGGCCAATTCCCACTGCTCCTCGCTCGGCAGCGCCTTGCCCTTCCATTTGGCGTAGGCAAGGGCATCGTCATAACCGATCTGCACCACCGGGTCGCGGCCGCGTCCGTCGATATTCGTCTTGGGGCCCGCCGGATGCCGCCACTCGGCGCCGACGACCCAGCGCCACCAGTTCGGATTGCCGTCGGTCGGCGCGGCGAACACCGCGGAGCCCGGGATCAGCATCTCGGGCGGCGCGCCGGGCAGCTTCGGCGGGTCCTGCTCGGCGAGCGTCTTGTACCCCGTCGCCTTCACGAATTCGGCGAACCCGGCGTTGGTGACCTCGTGCGTCGACATCCAGAAGCCCGCGACGGTCGCAGCGCGCTCGGGACCTTCCTCGGGCAGGTGCGCATCGGCGCCCATCGCGAAGGTCGCGCCGGGGATCCACACATAATCCTCTGCAGGGATCGCCGCGCATTCGGGCGCCTTGGTTTCGGCGAGCGGCGCATCCTTCGTCTCGCCGCATGCCGCGAGCGTGCCAAGCAAGGCCAGCGACAACAGGACCGAAGCGTCGCGCATCAATCCTCTTCGACGATCGCTGCCAACATCGCTTCGACCATTTGCCCCATCGCCGTCCCGGCCTCTTCGGCGGACAGGCTCTGGTCGTGGCGCAGCGTCCGCCAGGTATGGAACGACAGCGCCGCGCACAGCGCCTCGACGCCGATCCGGTCGGCGCGGACCGAACCGGGGAGCAGGCGGACAATCAGTTCGCGTTCGAGCATCACGACGCGGCTGTACTGCCCCATCAGGAAGGGCGACTGATAGCGCTTGATGTTGGCGGCGAGGCGGAAGGGCAGGGTCGTCTCGAACAGGCGGACGCGTCGGCGAACGAGCTCGCGGATGTTGGCGCGCCACGGCTGGTCGGGATAAGGCGCCATGACGATCGGCGCGACGCGATCGGTGATCGTCGCCGTGATCTCGGCATAAAGCGCGTCCATATCGTCGAAATGGCGAAACACGGTGCGCAGGCCAATGCCCGCCTCTTCGGCGACGCGCGCCGCGCTCGGCGACAGGTCGCCCGCGACGATCAACTCCATCATCGCCTCGACGATGCGCTTGTGGCTCGACCGTCCGCGTTCGCGGCGGCCGTCGACCCGCCCGGGCTCGATCTTTGGCGCGTCTATCTTCTTCACCCCTGTCGTCATGGCCTCCCTGCTGGCCCGGCTTGGCGCCGAGGTCAAACAATCTTGCGTATCGGTCAATATAGTGACACATATAGTGTCAATAGTTTCGGGGCAAGTCGAGAGCATGGGATAGGGGCCGAAAATGAAGAAAACATGGGTTGCCCTGTGCGGTTTGGCCGTCGTCGGCGCGGGTGGATATTGGGCGTTCGAGGCGAATAAATACAAGCTTCCGGGCATCGTTCAGGACTGGAAGGACCCCGTGCAACCGAACCGCGCGGTCGTCTGGCAGCAAGGTCCGGCAACAGCGCCCGTCAGTCCGCTTGGGGGCCAGCGTCCGCCGAACATCATTCTGATCGTCGCCGACGATCTCGGTTATAACGACATCAGCCTCAATGGCGGCGGCGTCGCGGGCGGGATCGTGAAGACGCCGAACATCGACGCGATCGCGCGTGAGGGGATCAACTTCACCACTGCCTATGCCGCGAACGCGACCTGCTCGCCGTCGCGCGCGGCGATGATGACGGGGCGCTACCCGACGCGCTTCGGGTTCGAATATACCGCGGTTCCCGTCGAGTTCGCGGAAAGCGTTTCGCACGGTGAGGGCGTGGGACCGCACAAGGCGATTTTTCACAAGGATCTGATTACGCCGGACATCCCCGACTATCCCGATATGGGCGTCCCTGCAAAGGAAGTGACGATCGCCGAGGCGGTGAAGGCCGCGGGCTATCACACACTCCATATCGGCAAATGGCATCTGGGCGAGGCGCCGGCGCTGCAGCCGCAGCGCCAAGGCTTCGACGAGAGCCTCGCCGTGCTGGGCGGCGCGGCGATGTTCCTGCCCGAGGACGATCCCGACGCGGTGAACGCAAAGCTGCCATGGGACCGCATCGACCATTTCCTGTGGGCCAATTTGCGCCATGCGGTGACCTTCAACGGCAGCAAGCGTTTCCACCCTAAGGGCCATATGACCGACTATTTCGCCGACGAGGCGATCACGGCGATCGAGGCGAACCGGAACCGGCCCTTCTTCATGTATCTCGCGTTCAACGCGCCGCACACGCCGCTGCAGGCGACAAAAGCCGACTACGACAAATTTCCGCAGATCAAGGATCACAAGACGCGCGTCTATGGCGCAATGATCGCGCAGCTCGACCGGCGCATCGGCGACGTGATGGCGAAGCTGACAGAACTGGGAATCGACGATAATACCCTCGTCATCTTTACCAGCGACAATGGCGGTGCCTGGTACGCGGGCATCGACCATCTGAATGCGCCCTATCGCGGATGGAAAGCCACCTTCTTCGAAGGCGGCATCCGCACCCCCTTTTTCATGCGCTGGCCGGGGCATCTCGCACCGGGATCGACGCGCGCCGACGCTACGGGGCATATCGACCTGTTCTCGACCATCGCGGCCGCGGCGGGGGCGAAGCTGCCGGCCGACCGGATCGTCGACAGCGAGGATATTTTGGCTGGTCCCGCAAAGCGCACGGCGCTGTATTGGCGCTCGGGCGATTATCGCGTGGTGCGCGCCGGCGACTGGAAGCTGCAGGTGACGAAGCGGCCTGAAAAGGCGCGTCTGTACAATCTCGCGGCAGATCCGACCGAACGGCATGACCTGTCCGCGAGCGAGCCACAGCGCGTCGCTGAGCTCCGCGCGATGATCGACGCGCAGAACAAGGGCATGGCAAAGCCGATCTGGCCGGGATTGGTCGAAGCGCCCGTGCGGATCGACGTGCCCCAGAATGCGCCGTGGAAAGACGGGCAGGATTATGTCTACTGGACGAACTGACGCGGCAGTTTCGCCGTCCCCGCGTCAGAGCCCCGTGTCGCGCAGCGCCCGCTCGATCACCTCGCGCCCGCTCGTCGCGGCAAAGGGGAAGGATCGCAGGAAGGTCGCCCGCGACACCCGCGGGTCGAGTTGCCGCGCCCGCCCGATCCACTGCGCCGCGCGCTCGTGATTGCCCGACGCCTCGGCGGCGATCGCCGCGATCACCGCGATATGCTTGTGCGCCCCGGGCGACTGCGCCGCGCGTTCGCCCCATTCGAGCGCGCTATGGTAGTCGCCGCGCATCAATGCGCTGACCGACCGCACCCCCAGCATCGCATAGCGTAAAGGATCGAGCGGGCTCAGGCGGAGCGCCAGTTCGGCATTCTCGTCGCTGTGCCCGACATCACATTGCGTCATTTCGGCCCAGGCTTTCGAATAGATCGCCTGCGCATAATTGGGGCTGAGCGCGATTGCCGCCGACAGCCGCTCCATGCTTTCGGGCACCGCGTCGGCGAACCATAAAGAGCGTCCGAGATTGAGGTGCGCGAAGGGGTCGAGCGGATCGAGCTGGACCGCGCGCTCGGCGAGCGACCGCGCCTGCTCGGCCATCGCGTCGGGGTCGTCCGAATATTGCAGGAAGCAATCCTGAAAGCGCGTGAAGGACAGCCCCGACAGCGCGCGCGAGAAATTGGGGTCGCGCGCCAGCGCCTGCGCGAACAACCCGGCCGCCCGCGCATTGTCCGACCGGTTGAACCGGAACATATGGTCGAGCCCGAGGTGATAGGAGGACCAGGCGTCAAGCGCCGCTTCGGGCATCCGGCGCGCGCGCTCGACCTCGTTCTGGATGATCCGCGTTTCCAGATTGGCGATCACGGCCTCCAGCACCTCGCAGCGCAACTCGTGCAATTCGTCGCGGCCGGCGGTGAAGCGGTCGGCCCACACCACCGCACTGTCGCTCGTCCGCGCGAGCGTGACCGACAGGATGACGCGGCCGGCGGTTTCCTCGAGCGTGCCGGTCAGGCAATAGCGGACATTGAGCGCGGCGCCGACCTGTTCGCAGCTCGCTTCCTGTCCGCGAAAGCGGAAGGTCGAGGTGCGCGCGATCACCAGCAGCCAGCGCAGGCGCGACAGATCGCCGATCAACTCGTCGGCCAGCGCATCGGCTACAACCGACAGCGGACCGGGGCCACCAACGAGATGGAAGGGAAGGACCGCGATCGACGGCCGTTCCTCCGTGGTCGGGGCGGGGGGCGATGGATCGGCGGCGGGCGCTGCGAACCGCCGCACGGGGCCGGGCACCTGTTCGAACAGAACCTGCGCGGCGAAACGAAAGCCCTTGCCGTGGATGGTGCGGATGAAGTGCTGTTCCTTGCCGTCGTCGCCCAGCGCCTGCCGCGCCGCCTTGACGCGCGAGGCCACGGCGGCTTCGGAGACGATCCGTCCGCCCCAGATATTCTCGATGATCTCGTCCTTGCTGACGAGGCGGTCGGCATTGCTCGCGAGCAGGATCAGCAGCGACAGCACCTGCGGCTCCAGATGTTTTGCCTGCCCCAACTCGCGCAGCTCGAACTTGCCGGGGTCGAGCTCGAAGCCTTCAAAGCGGTAGATCAGGGCGGCGCCGAAGGACAAAGCAGCGTTTCTCCATATATTCTCCATGCCGTCTTCAAGCATGGGACCACGGAAAGCCTATTCAGCGTCCTATCGAACCACCCCCGGTTCCGTTCAAGGAGGCTATCGTGACGCTCGCAACAACCAAGCCGGATACGGCCCCCATCGCGCCGCAAACCGAAAATCTATCAACGACGGTAAACCCGAACAAGGCTCTTTGGGAGAAGGGGGATTTTACCCGTCTCGCGGCCTGCATGCGCGAAAGCGGCGATGTGCTGATCGAGAGCCTCGGTGTGCATGCCGGGCTCGACGTCCTCGACCTCGGCTGCGGTGACGGCACCACCGCTTTGCCGTCGGCCGAACGCGGCGCGAAGGTGCTCGGCGTTGACATCGCATCGAACCTTGTCGCCGCCGGCAACGCCCGCGCTCGCGGGGCCGGCCTCGCGAACCTGCGCTTCGAGGAGGGCGACGCTTCGCACCTGGGTGCGCTCGCCGACAACAGCTTCGACCTCGTCGTCACCATCTTCGGTGCGATGTTCGCGCCGCGGCCGCTCGACACCGCCGCCGAAATGGTCCGCGTGACGCGCCCCGGCGGGCGCATCGTAATGGGCAACTGGATCCCCGGCGATCCGACCCTCATCGCGCATGTGCTCAAGATCTGCGCCGCCTATACCCCGCCGCCGCCCGAAGGTTTCATCAGCCCGGTGACCTGGGGACAGGAAGATGCGGTGCGCGAACGTTTCGGCGCCGCGGGCATCGCGCAGGATCGGATCACCTGCGAACGCGCGACTTACACCTTTCGTTATACGGGAACGCCGCGCGAATTTCTTGCGATCTTCCGCGACTATTACGGCCCGACGATGAATGCCTTCGCCGCCGCCGAGCAGAGCGGCCGGCGCGCCGAGCTGCAGACCGAACTCGAACAATTGTTCGAACGCGAAAACCGCGGCGGCGCCGACCGGACCGAAATCCCTGCGACTTACCTCAAGGTCACCGTCCGGAAGTAAGCCCTTGCCGATGTCGCTCCTGCATTCTCCCTGCAGGGCGGCATTCGCTCGCCTGTGTCCACAATCCGAACAATGGCTTCCAAGGTAATTGGCCGGGCGCCGGCTTTGTGGCAGGTCGGGGGTATCCCGCCCTTTCCGTCCCGGAGCACCCATGCGAACCCTGCTGCTTTCGATTGCCCTTCTGGCGTCCACGGCGCCCTCTTTTGCGCAAGACGCCGTCGTCGATACCCACGTCCATCTGCACAATGGCGAGGCGTCGATTGCCGAATATCAGGCGCAGCTCAAGGCATCGGGCCAATCGGTCACCGCGTTCGGCGTGATGTGGTTCGGCGGCCCCAATCAGGCGCTCGCGGGCAACCCCGCCGACATCAGCAAGCGCAACGATGCGCTGATCGCGCTCGCCGCAAAGCACTCCGGCATGATCGCGATCGCGACCGTCCACCCCTATGACGGCGACGCCGCGCTGGCAGAGGTCGACCGCGTCGCCGCGCGCGGGGTCAAGCTGCTCAAGATCCATCCGCATACCCAGAAATTCGACGCCGCCGATCCGCGCGTGCTGACACTCGTCAAGCGCGCGGGCGACAAGGGGCTGATCGTGGTGATGGATAATGCGAGCATCGTCCCCAGCGACAATGAAAAGCTCTTCAATCTCGCGCTTGCGGCACCGAAGACGAAGTTCATCTTCGGCCATATGGGCGGGCTCGGTTTCCGCTTCTGGAACATCCTCGCGCTCGCGCGCACCGCCGAGAATCTCTTCGCCGACAATATCTATTTCGACATTTCGGCGAGCGTGATCCTTGCGGCGGACTCGCCGATCGAGGCCGAATATGTCTGGACGATCCGCAACGTCGGGGTCGACCATGTGCTGATCGCGTCGGACTTCCCGCAAATCTCGCTGCCGAAAACGCTCGAAGCCTTCGCCAAGCTCGACCTGACCGACGAAGAGCGCGCCAAGATCCGCTCGGGCAACGCGCGAAAGCTGCTGGGGCTTTAGACGATCGCGAGCGCGAAAAGCAGCGACACGGCAAAGCTCGTCAGCGAGGCGAGCAGCACCGGAACGCCCGCGCGCCAGCCCATCTCGAGCAGCAGGTCCATCCGCGTCCGCATCGCGGTCGCGGTGACCGCGAGTAACAGCAGCGTCTTCGACGCGGTGAGCGCGGCGCCGCGCGCCGCATCGGGGATCGGCGCGACGCTGTTGAGCGTCACCATCGCGAAGAAAGCGACGATAAACCAGGGCAGGGCCAGGCGGCGCCAGATGCGTTGGTCGCTACCGTCCTCGGGCTTCAGGAGCAGCCCGACGAGCGCGACCACGGGCGCGAGCAGCGCGACGCGCGCGAGCTTGACGATCGTCGCGCTCGCTCCCGCCGCGTCGGAAAAGGCGTAACCGCCGCCGATCGCCTGCGCGACGTCGTGGATCGACGCGCCGATCAGGAAACCCGCCTGCGCATCGCTCAGCCCGAACCGCGCGGCGAGCAGCGGATAGAGGGTCATTGCCAGCGCGCTCGCGAGCGATACGCCGACAAGCGTCAACGCGAACTGCGCCTGCGGCAGCCGTTGCCGCCCGATCACGCCGTAAAGCGCAAGCGCCGCGCTCGCGCCGCAAATCGCGGTCGCGCCGCCGGCGAGCAGCCCCGCATAGGGCGTCTGCCCCGAAATCCGCGCACCCAGAAATCCGGCGCCCATCGTCAAGGTCATGATGATGATCAGCGCGGCGAACGGCACCGGACCGAGGACCGCGATCTGCATGAAGGTGACTTGCAGCCCGAGCACGACAATCCCGAAACGCAGGAAGGTGTGCGAGGCAAAGTCGAGCCCGCGGTGCGTCGCTTCGTTGGTCGAGATGAAATTAAGCGCCAGCCCGACGAGCAGGCCGAGCAGGATGATCGGAAAACCATAATGGTCGGACAGCCATGCCGCGGCGGCCGATGCCACCGCGCAGGCCGCCAGGCCGGGGAAAAGGCTGCCTTTCGGCGCCGTCCCGGCCATCGTCTGGGCGAGATGCAATTCGCCGAACAGGTCACCGCCGCTCGGCAAATTGTTCCAATGCGCATGGCGCATCGAGGTCAACTCATTTCTGTCCAACGCTGTCATAAGTTTGCGCCATATCGTGAAGCGAGGGAAGGGGGCAAGCCCTCTCTTGCCGAAGCGCGGGTGAAACGCCTAAGCAGACAACGATGGTCAGCATGGCCAACAGGGGAGACGCCTTACCGTGAACTTCATTCGCCTCACCGGTACGGAGCGCAAGCGCGCATGACACGGGCGACGATCAAGGACGTCTCGCGCGTCGCCGGCGTGTCGATCAAGACCGTGTCGCGCGTGCTCAACAAGGAACGCTATGTCAGCGACGACATGCGGCAAAAGGTCGAGGAGGCGGTCGCGCGCCTCAACTATCACCCGAGCCAGGCGGCGCGGACGCTTGCCGGAAAGCGGTCGTTCCAGATCGGGCTGATCCACGACAACCCCAGCCCCTATTATATCTTCAACATGCAGGCGGGGGTCGGGCAGCGCTGCCGCGAGGCGGACTTTCGCATGATCGTCCAGCCGTGCGACATCAACTCGCCCGGCCTCGTCGACGACATCGGCGCGCTGATCGATCAGGCGCAGCTCGACGGCATCATCATGACCCCGCCGGTGACCGACGTCGGCACCGCGCTGGCCGAACTCTTCCGCCGCAAGATTCCCGTCGTGCGCGTCCAGCCGGGCACCGATCTGACCGCGACCTCGGCGGTTTACATCGACAATGTGCAGGCGGCCGATGACATGACCGCCTGGCTGATCTCGCTCGGCCATCGCCGCATCGGCTTCGTTACCGGCCACGGCAATTATTTCGCGAGCGGCCAGCGACTGACCGGCTATAGGCAGGCGCTCCAGCGCGCGGGCATCGGCTTCGACGCGGCGCTGGTCTTTCCGGGCCAGTTCGATTTCCAGTCGGGGACCGCCGCTGCCGAAGCCTTGCTGGCACTCGACCAACCACCCACGGCGATATTCGCGAGCAGCGACGATATGGCCGCGGGCGTCCTCGCCGCGGCGCATCGGCTGGGCGTCGCGGTGCCCGACCAGCTGTCGGTCGCGGGCTTCGACGATACCGACCTCGCGCAGGTCGTCTGGCCGTCGCTGACCACGATCCACCAGCCGATCCGCGACCTCGGCTACGCCGCCGCCGACCTGCTGCTCGAATTCGGCGAGACGATCGAACGCCGGCAGCTTCCGCACAAGCTGGTCGTGCGCGGCTCGACGGCGCCGCCGCGCCGCTGACCTCCCAACACCCTCGTCATCCCGGACTTGATCCGGGATCCATTGTAACATCGGCGAGCCGGACCCCGGATCAAGTCCGGGGTGACGAAGAGGGAATGGCGGCTGACGACCGGTAGTGGCCGTTCTTCTCCCCTCCCGCAGGCGGGA
>NZ_JBOHHT010000098.1:0-29055 GCF_050725655.1 Sphingopyxis sp.
GTCGTAAAGCGCGCGCTCGGCCGCGTCGATCAGCGGCATCTGCCAGCTGAAGCGGGCGATCAGGGTCGCGACAATAAGGAACAGGATCGTTGCCGCCATCCGCGATGGGCCGAGCTGCATGACCAGCCGGCGCACCCGCTTGCGCAGTGGCACCGCGGCCTGCTGGCCGTCCTGCGCGGGCGCGTCGGCCGCGGGAATGAGGACGTCGGGTGCGTTCATCGATTTAGCGGGCGGCGCGGCCGGCAGCCTCGCCATTTCGGGCGGCTGTCGCGCCGCTGTGGAGCAGCGCCTGCCCGCCATCGCCGATGATCGCAAAGCCCGCCCAATAATAAGGATGCGACGTCTGTTGGTCGTCCATCAGGCGCAGCTGCGTTCCCCACAGGGCGTCGGCGACGCTCGTGCCCTGATTGGCCGCGAACAACCCGCCGATCAGCCGCTTGGTCGCGTCGAAATCGTCGGGCGCGGGCCAGTGGCTCGCGATCACCGACCGGCCGCCCGCGCCGATGAAGCTGCGCACCAGCCCGTCGAGGGCATTGCCGCCGCCCGACAGACCGGCCTCGCGCGTCGCCGCGACGCTCGCCGCGCCGGCGGTGTCGCACGCCGACAGGATGACGAGGTCGGCGTCGATCTTGAGGTCGAAGATTTCCTGGAAGGTCAGCAGCCCGTCCGAATCCGCCCCGCCGAACGAGGTGACGAGCGCGGGGCGCGCGGGACAGGCGGCGCGCGGCGCGGTGACGAGGCCGTGCGTCGCGAAATGGATGATGCGATAGTCGCCAAGGTCGGCGCGATTTTTCACCGCGGTGTCGGTGAAGGCGCCGCCGGTGAGCAAAGCGCCCGCATCGCGGCCCATCGCGTTGCGCGCGGTCATCAGTTCGTCGGCCGAGATCGGACGCGCCCATTGCGCGACATCCCACAGGCAATCGCCATCGACGCCGCCCGCCACGGCGCCGCGGGTGCCGAGCGAGGGCAGTCGCCCACTGACCGGCAGATTCTCGCCGAGGCCGAAATATTGGTTGGTCGCTTTCGAGGGTGCGGCCTGCCGCGCGTTGCGGAAGCCCAGCGTCGAGACCGCGGTGCTCGGCCGAGAGGTCCGGCCGAGCCAGGCGATCTGGCGCATGTCGAAGGGATCGGCGTCGGGATCGAGCAGGCGCTGCTCATAGGCGGCAAGCCCGGTGTCGGCGGTGACGAGGAGGTTGATCGGCAGTCGCAGCATCGCGCCGTCGGGCTCGAAGATCAGATGCGCGATGGTGGGCAGGCGCGCCGCGACCGGCCCGAACAACTGGCCATAAAGCTTGTAGGAGGTGGCGGCGTCGAAGGGATAGGTGACGCGGCGGCCATTCTCGACGAGCGAAATCGTCGAACGGATCGTGTCGACCGCGGTGTCGAGACCCGACGCGCTGATGTCCGATTTCCAGAGCTGTGCAGCGCCCTGCTCGATCAGCATGGAATATACGCCGTCGCCGACGACGAGCATCTTCAAATAGGCTTCGCCCGGACGGAGAACCTGCTGCAACTCGGGAAGATCGAGCTTGCCCGGCGCGACGACGCGATATTGCGGAAAGGCCGACAGCGCGACGACGGTTTCGGACTGCTGGAACGACAGGTTTTCGAGCTGGGCCTTGATGTCGGCGCGCAAGGCGTTGATCTCGGGCGATTCAGGAAGCTGGGCGAGCCGCGCATCCTCGATCCGCGCGCGTTCGAGATCGCGATTGAGCGTTGTCGCCTGGCGGAACAGGCGGGCGCCGTCGCTACTGCCGCCCGACAGCTCGCGTGCGAGCACCGCCTGCGTATCGGCGACACCCGGGCGGATCTGGAGCTGGCTCGCGACGAAGAAATCCTCGATCGCCTTGGGGTCGGTCGCCGAACGCGCGGCGAGCAGCCGGTAATAGGGCGCCATCATGTTCGCCATGCCCGCGGTCGAGCGCTGCGTTGCTGCGAGCGCGGTGACGACCTCGCGATAAATGCCCATTGCCTTGTCGTCCTGTCCCTCGCGGGTGAGGAAGGCGGCGTAGCGTGCACGCGCCGAAGCGAGCGCGTTGGTTTCGGGATATTCGACGGCGAGCAGGGTCACCGATTCGAGGAAGCGCGTTTCGGCCGCCGCCTTGTCGCCGCTCGCCTCTTCGGCCAGCGCGAGCTCGCCGAGCATCTGCGAACGCAAGCGGATGATCGAGGTGACGCGGCCTTCGCGCACCGCGATCGCGTCGGTCAGCCCCTTCATCTGTGCGGTTTTTGCCGCCTGCGCGTTGCCGCGCAGCCGTTCGACCGTGCCGAGCAGGTGGATCGCCTGCGCATCGATGATCTGCGCGCGTTCGAGCGGTGACAGCCGCTCGCGATCGTTGCTCTGGCGGATGACGCGGGCATTGTCACCGCTGTTGACCCCGGCGACGATCTGCGGCGTCAGCGTTACCGCGTCGCCCGATACCGTCACGCCGGTCGTGAGCGGCGGGATGGGCGTCTGCAATCGCGCGGCGGCACCGTCATAATCGCGCTGGTTGAGCGCGTTGATCGCACGGAAATTGCGGCGGAGGCGCAGCTGGACCGGGTCGCCCGTCGGGATCGCTTCGACCTCGGCGAACAGGCGTTCGGCTTCGGCGAATTCGCCAAGGTTCGAGCGCTGCAGTGCGCGGTTCAGCGTGACTTCGGTCGGGTCGATGTCGGCCGCCGACTGTTCCTCGACTGCGCGGCGCGACAGCGCTTCAAAGAACTCGGCCGCCTCGGCATAATCGCCGCTGTGGTTGCGGCGGTAACCCTCGGCCAGCGCCTTGTCGACGTCGATCGTTCCGGCGATTGTCCGGGCAAAGCCGTCGTTGCCGCCGACCGATGTCGTGGCAACCTTGATCACGCCCGGCACGACCCTGTGCTGGCGCACAGATTCGAGCGCGAGGTCGAGCGCGTCGGAATAAGCGGCGAAACCTTCGACGCTATAGGTGACATGGCCCTTGGTCTCGACGCGCGTTTGCCATGCGATATTGCTGCCCTTGAGCGTACAGGCGCCGTCGGCGGTGCATGTGACCGTGCCGGCGCGGGCCTGTTCGATCCGGGCGAGCGCCTCGGCTGAGCTCGCGCGCAGTTCGCGAACGGTGCCGACCGGCTGGCTCGCGTCGCGGCAGACGATCGTCCAGGCGCGATCGAACATGCCCTTGACGACGCCGTCGCGGACGGTTGCCTGCACCTCGCAGAGCGAGCCGCCCTGATCGCCGACCGAAAAGCTGTCGCGCAGCGTGGGGTCGATGCCCTGCGCCAGTGCGGTTCCCGGCGCGGCAAAAGCCAGCAAGCCCAGAATCGACACAAGTTGCGGACGTCGAACGGTCATCACAAATCCCCCAAACACAGACGCAGAGACGCCATGCCGGTTCGACGCCGACAGGACGGAAACTTTATTGCTGCGGTGCGACCCATTCCCTTGGGCGAGAACCCTAAACCCTTCGTAAGCGAAAGGGAAGTGATCTGCCGCACAGGCGGCTTGCGCCGCGGGGGTGCGCGACCTATCTGCAGTGCGACATTTCATTCGGTGAGGACAAAATGAGCGGATTCGACGATCGTGAACGCGCCTTCGAGGCCCAATTCGCACGTGACCAGGAGGTTCAGTTCCGGATCACCGCGCGGCGGAACCGGCTCGTCGGCGAATGGGCCGCCGAACGCATGGGCCTGACCCCCGAAGAAACCGACGCCTATGCCAAAGCGGTGGTGCAGGCCGATTTCGAGGAAGCGGGCGACGAGGACGTCATCCGCAAGCTCGCAGGCGACCTCACCGCGGCGCAGGTCGAGATCGGCGACGCCGAAATCCGTGCGGCGCTGAACGACAAGGCGGTCGAGGCGCGGCGCCAGTTCATCGACAGCCAGAACTGAGGCGATTGCGATGGGCATGCGCGAGGATGATTTGCGGGCGATGATCGTCGCGGCGTTTCCCGATGCCGAGGTCGCGATCACCGACCTCGCGGGCGACAATGACCATTATGCGGCGCATGTCGTCAGCGCATCGTTTCGCGGGCTAACCCGCGTCGCGCAGCACAAGGCGGTCTATGCGGCGCTCGGCGGACGCATGGGCGGCGAACTTCATGCCTTGCAATTGACGACCGCAATCCCCTCATAAGGGGCATGGATATTTGGGGCGCGGCAGCGCGCCTGCCCGGAGACTGACAATGACCGACCCGACCACCCCCCAAACCACTGGCGACCGCATCGCCAAGCTGGTCGCCGACAACCCCGTCCTGCTCTTCATGAAGGGCACGCCCCTGTTCCCGCAGTGCGGCTTTTCCTCGCGCGCGATCGCGATGCTCGACCGGCTTGGCGTCGAATATGACACCGTCGATGTGCTGCAGGACATGGAAGTCCGCCAGGGCATCAAGGAATTCTCCGACTGGCCGACGATCCCCCAACTTTATGTGAAGGGCGAATTCGTCGGCGGATCGGACATCATGATGGAAATGTGGGAAGCGGGCGAGCTTCACACGCTGATGACGGGAATCCCGGCGCGCGCCGAATAAGCTGCGCGGCTTTCGAACGACAAAAGCCCGCCGGTGCTCAGGCCCTGGCGGGCTTTTTTCTGTCGGCTTGGGGGTGGATAGCGGGCCCAAAACCCCCTCCCTGTCGCGCAGCGATGGGGAGGTGGCAGCGCGAAGCGGCGAACGGCGCGACGTTGCTGCCCCTCCACCACCGCCTGCGCCGCTCGTCTGCGCGGCGCGGTCGAACATCGCCTCGATGTCCTTGTTCCCGAACAAGCGCGCGTACATCGCGGTGGTGATCGCAAGGCCGTGCTTTTCGAGGGCGGGGGCGGTGGCTTTGACGATCGTCATCGCGTGGGCGGAAGCGGTGCGCATTCTGATATCCTGTTCTGGAGGTGAGAGCGTGGTTCAGGCCGCGATGCGAAGGTCGTCGGCATGCTCGGGGTAAGGGGCGAGCGTCGCGGGGGGGGGGCTCCTGCTGAACGATCAGGCCGCCCGGCGGCCGGGGTCGCCCAAGCGGAAGAAAAGGGCGAGTTGGAGGCTTTCGGCGATGCGCGCGGCCTTACCTTGCAGCGCGGTCGCAGAGGCGGGCGCCAGCAGCTCGTTGGTGGTGTCGGCCCAGATCGCGAGCCAGCGGTCGAACATCGCGGGGGTGATCGCGGCCTTGTGCTTCAGATGCTCGGCGACCGGGCTGCCCTTGTAGCGGCCGGTGGTCAGCATCACCGACGACCAGAAGGCGACGAGCTTTTCGAGATGGCCCGGCCAGTCGTGAACCGCGGCGTTGAACAGCGGGCCGATGTCGACGTCGGCGCGCACGCGGTCGTAAAAGGCCGGGATCAGGCGCTCGAGCGCGGCTTCATCGATTTGGTCGTCCTGTTTCACGACTTGCTCCAATCATGTATTTTGTGCGCATGTATGATCGAAATTTGAAACATGCAACAAAAATGCATATTATAGGGCGGCCGAAATTTTTGAAGGATCACGATGCGCCTGACGCGCTACACCGACTATGCGATGCGCGTGCTCCTCTATGTGGGTGCGCCGGATGACGCGCGGCTCAGCCCGATCTCGGAAATCTCGCGCGCCTATGGCATTTCGCAGAACCATCTGATGAAGGTCGTCAACGACTTGGTGAACGCGGGCTATCTCGAAAGCGTGCGCGGGCGCTTCGGCGGGATCCGGCTGGCGAAACCGGCGCGCGAGATCAATGTCGGCGCGGTGGTCCGTCATACCGAGGAAGGGTTCGACCTCGTCGATTGCGCCAGTTGCATCATCGCGCCCGCGTGCGGGCTGACGGGCGCGCTCGCCGAAGCGCTCGCGGCGTTCATGCAAGTGCTCGATGGCTACAGCCTTGCCGACCTGCTCGCCAAGCGCGCGAATTTTGCCGCGTTGTTCGGGATCGACGAACCCGCGCGCACTTGAAAGATCAGCGGCGCGCCCAGCCCTTGTCGCGCGCCTGCCGTTCGGCCGCGGTGTCGAGCGGATCGCCCGTCATCATGTTCGCTGCGGCGGCGGCGAGTTCGCCCGACGATGCCTGACGATAGTCGGCGCCGGCCTGTCCCGGCATCGTCCGTTCGAGATGCCAGCGGCCATCGTCGCGGCAGCCGATGCCGTTCAGGGATTTGCTCTCGAAGCTGCGACAATAGCGCCCAGTCCCGTCTTTAAAGCTGAGGCTGATCCGCACCGCAACGCTGGACGACTGGTTCGCGGCGAGCTGTGTGTCGAGCGCCTCGGCAAGCGGACCCGCGGCGACGACCGCGCCATTCGTTTCGGCGACGCTGGCAACGGGCGTCCACGGTCGCAGTCCCAGCGCAAGCCCGAACACGAGCGACGCCGCGATGGCGCCCCAATGGATCGGCGCGAAGCGCACCCGCTTCGCCTCGCGGCGCACGGCGAGGCTGGCATCGACCTTATCGGACGTCGCTAGAAGCGCGCGGAGCCGCTCGGGCACCGCCTCATCGGCCACGGGGGCATAATGCGCCTGTAGCTGTACTTTCAACCCGCGGTGGCGCGCGATTTCGGCGGCAAGGGCGGGGTCGCTTGTCGCTTCGCGCTCGATGCGGCGCGCGGTCAGGTCGTCGAGTTCGCCGTCGACAAAGGCCGCGACGGTGGCGGGATCGAAACTCATGCGGCCTCTCCCAGCAAATGCATCAATGTTTCGCGCCCGCGAGCAAGGCGCGATGTGACGGTGCCGATCGGCACTTCCAATATTTCGGCCGCCTCGCGGTACGCATAGCCTTCGACGAGGACGAGCATCACGACCTCGCGTTGTTCGTCGGGCAGGCGCGCCATCGCGCCATCGACGTCGCCGCGCAACGTCCCGGCCTCTACCTCGGCCGCGCCGTCGCCGGCGACCTGCGTGGCGGCCTCGTCGATCGGCGTGTGGACGCCGCGGCGACCGGCCGCACGGCGCTCGTCGATCCAGAGGTTGCGGGTGATGCGGTACATCCAGCTGTCCAGTCTCGTTCCCTGTTGCCACTGTTCCTGCGATTTCAATGCGCGTTCGATCGCCGCCTGACACAAATCGTCGGCGTCGCTGGTGTTGCGCGCCAGTCCGCGCGCAAAGCGGCGCAGGCGGGGCAGCAATTCGACCAGTTCCTCTTCGAAGCGCATTTTCGCCTTTTCGGTTGTTCGAGGAAGAAACGTCAGGCTTCTATCGTTTCTTCCGTACCATGCTAAATTTTTTCGGGAACCGTCTGCCGTGCCGGCCCTTGTGAGACTTGCAATGCGATTTTGGACCACATTTTTGGCGATGCTTTGCTTCCTGCTCGGTGGGACCGACGCGCGCGTCGCGGCGCAGATTGCACTGCCGCCGGTGCAGCTTCCCGACGCCGCGCGCACGCTGCCGTCGCTGCCCGAGGTGGATGCCGGGCGGCTGACCGGGATCGGCGGCCAATTGCTGGATGTCCGGCTCGACCGCATCACCGCGCTGGTCCGCGGCAATCGCGACAGCATCGAGCTCGACGAGCGCGGCGAACCAGCAGTGCGCGGCGTTCTTGTCGCGAGCGGGGTCGATGCGGCGATGATCGCGCGGGCGGGCGAGGCGGGGTTCGCGCTGATCGACCGCGAGCGCATCGAGGGGCTCGATCTCGATATCGCACGGTTTCGCGTACCCGACGGGCGCAGCCTTGGCCGGGCGCGGAAACAGCTCGCGAAGCTGCTTCCGGGTGCCGAGGTCGATGCCGACAATCTTTATTTCGCGAGCGGACCGGGCCGCGCGCTGCCGGGAGCGGCGCTTGCGACTGCGATTGGCGGCGGCAAGGCAAGCCTCGGCCTGATCGACGGCGGCGTTGCGGCGCATCCATCGGTTGCAGGGCGTGTGGAACAGCGCGGCTTTGCGAAAGGGGCGCCGTCGGCGAGCCGCCACGGCACGGCGGTGGCTTCGCTGCTGGTGGGCAGCGGCGCGGTGCAGGGCGCGGCACCCGGCCAGCGCCTGTTCGCGGCCGATGTCTATGGCACCGACCCGGCTGGCGGCAGCGCCAGCGCGATTGCGCGTGCGCTCGGTTGGCTCGCCGAAAGCGGTGTCGCGGTGACGACGATCAGCCTTGTCGGCCCGGACAACAAGCTGCTTTCCGCTGCGGTCAGCCGCGGTCAGCAGCGCGGCATGTTGATCGTTGCGGCGGTGGGCAATGACGGCCCCGCCGCGCCGCCCGCCTATCCGGCCTCCTACAAGGGCGTGTTTGCCGTGACCGGGGTCGACGCAAAAGCACGCGCGCTGCCGGAGGCCGGCCGCGCGCTGCACGTCGATTTCGCTGCGCCCGGCGACGCGGTGCTGGCGGCGACGGGCGTGGGAAGCAGCGACCGGCTGCGCGGCACATCTTTTGCCGCACCGCTCGTCGCCGGACGACTTGCGCTTCGCTATCCCGCCCCCGCGATCGATCGCATCGGACCCGCCGTTGCGGCGCTCGTCATGGAGGCGCGCGATCTGGGTAAGAAGGGGCGCGACAAAATCTATGGCCACGGCCTGATTTGCGGGACTTGCGGGGGCCGCTGACCCCTCCCTCGAAATTATCCGGAAGAAAATCGAGCGCGCCATCGTTCTCTCTCCAGGCCCACCCCTCCGGGCCGCAAACTCAGGAGTAGGACAATGGCAAATCGTATCTTCATTTCGGCCATCGCGCTCGCCGCGTCGGCCATGGCCTTTTCGGCTCCGGCCACTGCGCAGCTGCTCGGTGGCAGCGGCGGCGGCGGCCTCGGCGGCACGCTGGGCGGGACGCTCGGCAATCCGACCGGCCCCATCGGCGGAACGCTCGGTTCGGCGGGCGAACTCGCCGGTTCGGGCCGCGGCGACGCCCAGGTCGATCGCCGTTCGGGCCGCGTCCAGGGCAAGGGCAACGCCGACGCGAACGGCAAGGGTTCGGTTGACGGCAACGGCAATCTGCTTGGCAACGCTATCGGCGGCAACGCCAATGGTTCGGGCAATGCTTCGGGGGGCGGCAGCCTCGACGCGCAGGCGGTCGGCACCGATTTCGTCGGTAACACCGCGCGCGGCACGGTTGGTACTGCAAGGGGCGCGGCTTCGACCGCAACCGACACCGCGCGCGGTGCGGTCGGGACTGCCCGTGACCGGACGGGCGCCGCGTTGTCGAACGTCTCAGGCAGCGCCAGCGGCGCTGGATCGGTCGCGGGCAGCTTCCAGGGCAGCCTCGGCCAGCTCGCCGCTGCGGGTAGCGGCGCGGCCAATGGCGCAGGGATGTTCGCCGTCGAACCCGGCATGGCAGTGACCGACGCGCGCGGCAAGGTGATCGGCTATGTTCAGGAATTGCGCCAGACGGGCGGCGGTGTCGTGCAAGCGGTGACGGTCGAGGTCGGTGACCGCATCGCGACGCTGCCCGCGGCCAGCTTTGCCGGGTCGGGTGACGTCCTCGTCACCGGCATGACCAAGGGCCAGCTCAAGAAAGCGGCCGAGCAGCAGGAAGCCGAATAAGCGAAAATGGGGTGGCTGCCGTTTGCGGTAGCCATATCTGGACGGGCCGCCCGCGCGGTCCGTCCTTTTTTCGTTCGGCTGAAAAGCTTCCGGGGGGCGGGGCCTCTCGGCCGCTCCGCCCCCCGTCTGCATCGGGGGCAAGTGGGGTTTTCCCGGGTGGGGGCAGGGGACATCAGGGACCAGACTGATGTCCCCCACCGCTCCATTTGAGCGGAACACTCGGGAACATTGGATACTATACAATTGCCGTGCCAGTTTGCGGTATTTGCGGAATCCGGTGCGAGACGCTGGTTAGCAATTCCTTACCGGCATCGCTCGGTGTCAAAAATCCCGACACTCTACCCGTTCAGCTTTGTTCAGGAAGCGTTCAGCCCATTGACTACATTTGTAGTCGCGTCTTAGGTGATGACGCCAATGGGAGGGGTCCGCATGGCAGAAAGAGCAAGCGAGTCGGAGATGCAGGTGCTGTCGGCACTGTGGGACAAGGCCCCGCAGACCGCCGCCGACCTGACCTCGCGCATCGGCAAGATCAACGGCTGGACGCAAGCGACGGTGAAGACCTTGCTCGCGCGGCTGGTCCAGAAGGGTGCGGTCACGGCCAAGGCCGACGGCAGGCGCTATCTCTATAGCCCGGCGATCGAACGCGCCGATGCGGTCGGCGAGGAATCGCAGCGTTTCGTCGACCGGTTGTTCGGCGGCCGCGTCAGCCCGCTGATCGCGCATCTCGCCGACCGCGAGGCGCTGACCGACACCGACATCGCCGAAATCGAGGCCCTTTTGAAGAGGTTGAAGTCATGAGCGCCGCGATGCTGCTCCAGGCGTGGGCCGATACGCTCGTTACCACGGGCATTCTCGTCCTCTTGATCCTGATCGTGCGCAAGCCGTTCGCGCGGCATTTCGGCCCGCGGCTGACCTATGCCTTGTGGGCAGTGCCCGCGCTGCGGCTGGTCCTGCCGCCCTTGCCCTTCGCCGATCCGGTGGTCGTGGCACCCGAGCCGGCGGCCGAAATGGCTGTGATGGTGCCGGTGGGTCTGCCGGTTGCAGCGCCCGCGGCGACCGAGCCGTTCTGGTCGCTCGCCGACCTGATCCCGCTCGCCTTCGCGCTGTGGGCGGCGGGCATGATCGCCGTTCTCGTGACCGCGATGGTGTCGCATCAGCGGTTCCGCCGCGCGGTGCTGGGCGAGGCGGTCGAGCTCGAGCCAATCGGCAAGATCCGGTTGGTGATGTCCGATGCGGTCGACGGCCCCGTCGCCTTCGGGCTGTGGCAGCGTTACGTCGCCGTGCCGCACGATTTCTTCGCGCGCTATGTCGCCGAAGAGCGTGCGCTGGCGATCGATCATGAGCTGTCGCACCACCGCCACGGCGATTTGTGGGCGAACAGCGCGGCGCTGCTGCTGCTCGCCGCCCAATGGTTCAACCCCTTCGCCTGGCGCGCGATCCGCGCCTTTCGCTTCGATCAGGAGGCGGCGTGCGATGCGCGCGTGCTCACGATGGCCGACTTCGGAGAGCGGGGCGAGCGGACGGCGCGCTATGCGACCGCGATCGTCAAGGCAGCGGTCGGCCCGCGCCTGTCGCTCGCCGCGCCGATGGCGGTCCACGATAATCTGCAGGAGAGGCTGACGATGTTGACGCGAGAGGATATTTCGAAAAAGCGCGGCCTTGTCGGCCGGTTGCTGATCGGCAGCGCGACGTTGGCGGTGCTGGGCGCGACCGCGACGCTCGTCCCCGCGGGGATCGTCGTGGCGAAGGCGCAGACCGCCGATCTCGGCGAACCGCCCGCCCCCCTGGCGCCCCCCGAACCGCCGCTGCCGCCCGATGCGCCCGGCATGATGGTCTTCACCGAGCATAGCGACGATGTCACCACGGATGACGACGGCAAGAAGAAGCGCGAAGTCCACCGCATCGTCGTCCGCCGCGACGGTGACGGCGAAGGCAAGGCACCCGCAATGATGTTCGCTCCGGCCGACGGCAAGGACAAGATGCGCCGCATCGAAATCCGGTCCCCCGGCGGCCTGTCGCGCGACGACATCATCGCGACGCTGAAGGAACAGGGCATCACCGGCAAGCGTGCCGAAGCTGTCGCCGACAAGCTCAAGGCGAAGCGCAAGGAGCGCATCCGCACCGCCATGGCCCCGATGCCCCCGATGCCGCCCATCCCCCCCATGCCGCACGGCGCCTGGTCGACGCACAGCAAGACGATGGTCCTGGGCAAATGCGGCGACGGCAAGGCGGCGCCGATCGTCAACCGCGACGAAAGCACCGGCAACAAGCGCAGCCACGTCATGATGTTCGCGTGCAGCGACGGGCCTGAAGCCAAGGCGGCACGGCTGTCGGCGCTGAAGAAAGCGCGCGAGGCATTTGCCCAGGGCGAACGCGCGCGCGGCCTGTCCGAAGACATGCGGGCCAAGGTCGCCGCCGACCTCGAAAAGGCGATCGCCGAGATCGAGAAATCGGGCAACTGAGCCCGAACAGCTTCACCGCCGACTTTTACTCCCCGGTGGGGCCGGCGGCAGGGGCGGGGAAAGGGGGCGACCCATGTCGCTCCCTTTTTCGCGTCGCTCCCTTTTTCGCGTACCCTCTTTTTGACCGGCATCCCTTTTCCTTCGCCCCGTGCGATGCCACATGGGCGGCATGAGCGAAGAAAAGCCCTGGCCCGACAGCATTCACGCCGGCGAATGCGAGCAGCATGAGCCGTTGGTCCGCCGCGTGCTCGCGCCGAACCCGTCGCCCTATACCTTTACTGGCACCCAGACATGGATCGTCGGGGCGGGGAGCGACGTTGCGGTGATCGATCCGGGTCCGACGGGGTCGGGGCTGAGCATCGGCGATCCGGCGGACATCAACGGCACGGGGCATGTCGATGCGATCCTGCGCGCCGTCGAGGGGCAGCGCGTTGCCGCGATCCTCTGCACGCATACGCACCGCGATCATAGCCCTGCCGCGGCACCGCTCAGGGAAGCGACCGGGGCGCCGATCATCGGCTGCGCGCCGCTCGCGCTCAGCGACGACGGGCCGCGTGCCGATTCGGCCTTCGACCCTGATTATGCCCCCGACCGCGTACTGATAGACGGCGAGCGCATTTCGGGCGACGGCTGGACGATCGAGGTGGTTGCGACCCCGGGACACACCTCGAACCATCTGTGCTTCGGCCTCGTCGAAAGCGGCGCGCTGTTCACCGGCGATCATGTCATGGCCTGGTCGACCAGCGTCGTCAGTCCGCCCGACGGCGACATGGCGGCCTATATGGCGAGCCTGTCGAAGCTGTATGCTCGCGAGGATCGCGTCTATTACCCCGCGCACGGCCCCGCGGTGACCAAGCCGCGGCAGCTGGTGCGCGGCATGCTCGGCCATCGCAGGCAGCGCGAGCGGCAGATTTTGCGGGAACTCGAAAAGGGGACAAGCGTCATCCCCGAGATGGTCAAGCATATGTACAAGGGGCTCGACCCGCGGCTGACCGGCGCCGCCGACCGCTCGGTGCTCGCGCATCTGATCGACCTCCAGACGCGCGGCGCCGTGCGGGTGCAGAACGACGAATGGACGCTCGTCTGATGCTGCTGCCGCTTTTGATTGCCGCCGCGCAGCCCGCCGTGGCACCCGATCCCGTCGTCATCGCCCTGGTGGCGGGCGAGGGCGACCGGAAATGCCTTCCCGACAAGAGCTTGTGCCTCGACGTGCCGGGCAATGCAGAGGCTAGTGACGGCGGGCTGGTGCTCACGGCGCCGGCCACGGGCGAGGCCGATGATCTGGCATTGCCTTACGGCCGCGACGACGGCCAGTCGCTGAGCCTGTGGCCGCACCTGATTGCGGTGCCCTCGCCTGAAGGTACGGCGGCTGACTCGCGCCAATATCTGATGGGCGTCATCGTTGGCACAAGCACCATGTATTCGGGCGGCGGCGGCAACGGCAGCCGGCTGCATCTGCTTCGTCTCGACACGGCGCCGTCGAACACGCGGCTCGGCGATGAGGTGTTTGATGTCGTGTGGGATAGCTCGCTGATGATCCGCGCCTGTTTCTCCGAAAAGGACATGAAGGACCGGCGCGAGGCGTGTCACGACGAATATGGCTTCACCGGAGCGCTTGCCGCCGGGCCGGCGGAGACGGGGGAACTTCCCGCGCTGACCTATCGCAGCGTCGCGACCACCTATCCGCGCCTCTCGCGCCGGTCGGAGGACAATAGCGGCGTTCGCCTCTCGGCCGCCGACCTCGTCCACGCGAAAGACCCCGAGTGCAGCTATGAACGCACGCTGCGCTACAACCCCGCGACGTCGCGCTATGAAATGGACCGGCCGGCGCCCGATTGTTCGGATTATACGACACCATGACCAGGCCAACCTCTTCGCCCGCGCCGCGTTTGCTGCCGCGCCTGATCCTTCTCGCCGCCGCCGCTCTGCTGGCGCTCGCCGCCTGGTGGGCGGTTTCGGCCTGGCAGGACTGGCAAAAGGGCTATGATCCCGAAACCGTCGTCGCGGCGAGCCTGCAGGGATTGCAGGAACAGAATGTGCTCGTGCCCTTCACTGCGCGTTATGTTGCAGTCGTAACCTCGACACAGAACCGGCTGGGGCTGAGCGCCAAGAAGACGCTGATCATGCACGGCACGGTTCGCTACGAACTCGACCTCGGCAAGTTGAAGCAGTCCGACCTCGACTGGGATGCGGCCACCAACGCGCTCACCGTCACGCTGCCGCCGCTGCGGCTCGCGGGGCCAGAGATCGATATCGATGCGATCAGCGAATATCGCGACGGCGAGATATTGCTCACGCTCACCGATGCCGAACGCACGCTCGACGCCGCCAACCGCAAGCGCGCGCAGGAAGAACTGATCGCGCAGGCAAAGGGCGCGACGCCGATGCGGCTTGCGCAGGGCGCCGCACGCACCGCGGTCGAACAAAGCTTTGCGATGCCGCTGAAAGCCGCGGGGATCGATGCCAAGGTCACCGCACGTTTCGCCGAAGCACCGTCTGGGTAAAACCCGGCTTTCCGCGCTTTCGCGGCTGCGTTATTCTCCCTCCCGGTCGGGCAGGGGGAACAGGCATGTCTAGCACCGCAGAGGGCGCCGCGCGCGCAGAGCTTTTCTGGCATCGCATGGCGATCGGCCTCGCGATTTTCATCGTTTTCGGTTTCCTGCAATTCGCGCTGAGGGGCTTCGTCGATCCGGTCGCGGCGCCTTTCTGGGTGCATCTGCACGGGGTCGCGATGCTGTCCTGGCTTGCGCTGCTGATCGTTCAGCCGACGCTCGTCTCGCGCAATAATCTCGCACTGCACCGGCGGCTCGGGTGGATCGGCGCGGGACTCGCGCTGTTCATCACGGGCCTCGGCATCTTCACCGGGCTCGCGTCGCTGGTGCTGAACCGCTTTCCGCCCTTCTTCTCGCCGCCCCATTTTCTCGCGCTGACCACCGTGGAATCGCTCGTTTTCGGCCTGATGGTGTGGGCGGCGGTTCGCCGGCGCCATACGACCGCTTGGCATCGGCGGCTGATGGTCGGCGCGACGATCGTCATCCTCGAACCCGCGCTCGGCCGCATCCTCCCGATGCCGCTGATGATCGGCTGGTCCGACATTCCGATCGGGCTGATCCAGCTTGGCGTCGTCGGCATCATCGCGCTGTACGACCGGCGAACGCTAGGCAAGGTTCATCCGGCAACAAAGGCGATTGCGGCGATTGTCATCGCGGTGCGCGTCACCATCTATCTTTTGGCGATGACGCCCCCTGTCATCGCGCTCGCGGAGCGGCTCGCCGGTTGATAGCCGAATTGCCCTGCCGCGGGCAGCGGTGTAGGGGGTGCGCCAAGGCTAAAGCCATATAAGGAAAAGCGATGACTGCTCCCATTCGCGAGAATCTCTCGGGCCTCGACCTGCGCGCCGAAATCGAACGCCTGCGCAAGGAGCGCAACGCCGTCATCCTCGCGCATTATTACCAGAAGCCCGAGATTCAGGACCTCGCCGATTTCGTCGGCGACTCGCTGGAGCTGTCGCGCAAGGCCGCCGACACCGACGCCGATGTCATCGCCTTTTGCGGCGTGAAGTTCATGGCCGAGACGGCGAAGATCCTCAGCCCCGAAAAGATCGTAATCCTGCCCGACATGGACGCGGGATGCAGCCTAGAGGACAGCTGTCCGCCCGAACAGTTCAAGCGCTTTCGCGAGAAGCACCCCGACCATATCGCGCTGACCTACATCAACTGCTCGGCGGCGGTGAAGGCACTCAGCGACATCATCGTCACCTCGTCGAGCGCCGAGACGATCATCAGCCAGATCCCCGAGGACCAGCCGATCATCTTCGGTCCTGACCGCCATCTCGGCGGCTATCTCAACCGCAAGTTCGGCCGCGAAATGCTGCTGTGGCCGGGCGTGTGCATCGTGCACGAGGCGTTCAGCGAGACCGAGCTGATCAAGCTCAAGGCGCAGCATCCGGGTGCCCCCGTCGCTGCGCACCCCGAATGCCCGCCGCATATCGTCGATCATGCCGACTATGTCGGTTCGACTAGCGGCATCCTGCAATTCGCCAAGACTTTTCCCGGCGACACGCTGATCGTCGCGACCGAGCCGCACATCATCCACCAGATGGAACTCGCGCTACCCGAGAAGACCTTCATCGGCGCGCCGGGCGCCGACGGCAACTGCAACTGCAATATCTGCCCGTACATGGCGCTCAACACGATGGAAAAGCTCTACATCGCGCTGCGCGATTTGAGGCCGCAGATCGAGATGGAGGAGGGCCTCCGCCTCGCCGCGCGCAAGAGCCTCGACCGGATGCTCGAAATGGCGTCGGGCACGGTGGGCAAGGGCGATCTCGGCAAGCGATAGCCCCGTTTCCCCGCCGCGATGTTGCTTTCGCGGAAAATGATATAAGTTCCGGCTCCTAAGACGCGAGTCTCGCCCCCGTGCGAGCGTCCGACGACGAACCCTTGCGTCTAAGCAGGAGGAAAATCGCATGGCAGAAGATTGGCTGGCGGATGTCAGGAAATATGTCGCGGACGCCGACGAAACGGTGGTGTCGGCGATCGTCAAATATCTCGGCATCGCCCTCAGAAACCGCGATTCCTCGCTCGTTTCGTTCTCCGACAAAAAAGAAACAGACCGCGTCCGCGAAAACTTCCTCAAGAAAAAACTGGCGCTGACCGACGACGACGCCACGCTCGATGCGGCGATCGCCGGCGTCGGCGAACGGATGAAGGAGGACCGGACCAAGAATCGCGTCACCGTCTATTATCTCCTCGCGCAGCATTTCGGCCTGCTCACGCTCTTTGGCGGCGCGGCAGGCGCGGCTGGTGCCGCAGGCGCTGCCGCGGGCCTCGCCGCCGCCGGGGGGCTGGACGGCGATTCCGGCAAGGACGATGACACGACCTCGGCCGTACCGCTGGCAGCGGCGGGCCTGGCCGGCGCATCGGCCATTCCTGCCGCTGCGGCCCCGCCGCCGGCCGCCTCGCCCGCGGCTCCGGCTCCGTCGGCAGCAAGTCCGCAGACCGCCTATTCGAGCGGTGACGGCGAAAAGGGCCGCGGCATGGGCTGGCTGCCCTGGCTTCTGCTTTTGCTGGTTTTGGCGGCGCTGCTGTTCTTCGGCCTGCGCTATTGTTCGAAACAGGAGGCGGCGGTCGCTCCGGCCACCGACGAGACGGCGATCAGCGAGACGGTCGCACCCGCCGATACGGGAACGGCGCCGGTGGCCGCCATCCCCGAGGGTGCCGGCGTCGTCGCGGCGGACCGCGAGGGCAAGCCGATGCTGACGGTCTATTTCGACACCGGCAAATCGGAGGTGTCGAACGATCTGACAACCACGGCATCGTCGGTGAAAGCCTATCTCGACAGCAATCCGGCCGCAACGCTCGCCGTCTCGGGCTATAACGACCCGACGGGCAATGCCGCCGCCAATGCCGAATTGTCGAAGAACCGCGCACAGAGCGTCAAGGCGGCGCTCGAGAAGCTCGGCTTCGCCGCCGACAAGGTCGTGCTCGAAAAACCGGCCGAGGCGACGACGACCGGGACCGACAATTCGGCCGCACGCCGCGTCGAGGTCACCGTCAAAGGCTGATCGTCGGACCAACAGGAAAAAAGAGAGCGGGGCCTCCGGGTCCCGCTTTTTTTTTTATGCCGAGTCGCGACTCGCGAGAAAATATCGACGGCGATCGGATGGCCTTGCCCGCGAGTCGGTTCGGATTTTGAATCCGAAAATGCTGCAGGGCTGTTACAAAAATGCTGCAACGAATCCGCTTGTTGCTAATGCCGGACTTATCCACAAGCGCAGGCAGCCCGAGCCAACTTTTCGTGCATTTTTTTGTTGGCGACCCGAAAGCTTCATGTCAGCTTCAAATCATCGGAAGACAGAGACGACAGACCACCGGGACATCAAGGGTAGTTGCAAGACTAGCCAGAAGAGAACGGGCGGATTGACGAGGAAACCTACCGATAGCCTGATCACGGAACGTAGCGATTCCCACGAGTTGATACGGACCCGATCGGGTACAGGAAATGCAGTCCATCGCTTGGACAGCGATTGCTTCGGCAGACGCAAGAAGAGATGATGAAGGGCTTTCCAGGTGCGGCCGGCCCCCGAAAGGGGGCCGACCAAACCGTCGCCGGATTGTTCCGGCGTGCGCCGCAACGCATCGTTTTGCGGGCTGCTGATCGCAAGAGAAGCGGACCGGGATGAAGTGAGGTGGAGTGCGTGGGGCAAAGCCGGATAGTGGGGGTTGGCAGCGATGTCGGCCCCCATTTCGTATGCGCGGCGGCGGAGTGCCCTACATTATAGCCGCACCGATGCTGCAGGCCGCATCCCACCCCATTTTTTTTCACCCCTGTGACTTTCGTCACACCAACGTCAAACGCGGCTGCTTAGTGGCGTCTTGCGACCCGGAGACGTTCCCGATCAGGAACCGATCCCACTTTCCCGGCCGAGCCCACGCGGGTCGGCCGGGAACCTTTCGCTCCCGACCCGCATTATTTCATCATCGTTGAAACGATGTCCGGGCGCGACCGGACGTTCACATGTTCGCCGGGTATCGGCGTTTACCCGGCCGGTTCAGGGAAGGGAAAATCATGGGTCTTATCATCACATTGATCGTCGGCGGCGTCATCGGCTGGTTGGCGAGCATCGTCATGCGCACCGATGCGCAGCAGGGCATCATCCTGAACGTTGTCGTCGGTATCGTCGGCGCGTTCCTCGGCAATTTCCTCGGCAGCTTTTTCGGCATGGGCGCAAGCCTCGACACCTTCAGTCCGATCGGGTTGCTGTGGGCCTTCATCGGCGCGGTGGTGCTGCTGGGCATCATCAACCTGGTACGGCGCGGCAGCGTCCGCTGAACTGCGTGGCGGCGGCGCCATCGCGCCGCCGCCATTCTGCTAGGCGATATCAAATATTTGAGTTACCAATGTGATGCCTGCAAAGTCAGGCGCCAACATCGATCGTAGGGGGTCATCATATGACTTGGATTATCGCTATCATCATGGGCGGCATCATCGGCTGGCTCGCCAGCATCGTGATGCGCACCGACGCGCAGCAGGGCATCTTCCTCAACATCATCGTCGGCTGTATCGGGTCGATCCTCGGCCGCTTTCTGCTTCAGGGCGTGCTCGGCGGCGGACATCTGCGCGGCGACGCCTTCGATCCGATGACCTTGCTCACCGCCTTCATCGGCGCGGTGATCCTGCTCGGGATCGTCAACCTAGTGCGGCGCGGCCGGGTCCGCTGACCGTCTGTAAATAGCGGCCGGATATTCGAACCGGCCGGAACAAAAGGGTGGCCGCGATGCGCGCGCCGCCCTTTTTCGTGCCTGTAACCACTGGAAATTACACAAACATGCGCTTATGAGCCGCGCTCTGGGGCGCAGGGGGGATGGCGAAGTTTCGCCTCTTGCCAGTGGTGATTTAATTAGGTAATACACCTCGCAGTGGATTGATCCTGTTGTGCGGGGTCGAGGGGACAGGCGCGCTTGCGCCTGCCGCAGCATGATGCCGCGCAAGGCAGGGAGGGTTTTCGGCGTGAACTACGAGCGGAAAGTGGATGTGATGGACAGCCTGGCGGGCACGCAAAGCTTTTATGAAGACGCCAACGACAGCCGGCGCAAGCGGACGTTTCTGATCGTCGCGCTGGTGCTGATCGCGCTCGCGTTGGCCGCCACCTATTACGCTTTCACGCAGAGCAAGGGCGCGGCGGCCGATGCCGAAGGACAGGGCGGCGCGGCGATCCCGAACGTCACCGTGGTCATTCCCGGCCGCGTGTCGGTCGAAGCGGCGATTTCCGCCAACGGCACGATCGCGGCGCGCCGCGAAATGCCGATCGGCGTTGCGGGTGAGGGCGGGCAGGTCGTGCGCGTTCTCGTCGAGCCCGGCCAGTGGGTCGGTGCGGGGCAGACGCTCGCGGTCATCGATCGCTCGGTCCAGGCACAGCAAGCCGCGAGCCTCGCGGCGTCGATCCGCGTCGCACAGGCCGATGCCAATCTGGCGCAGGCCGAACTCGAACGCGCGCAGGCGCTTGTCGGGCGCGGCTTCATCTCCAAGGCCGACATGGATCGCAAGCGCGCAACGCGCGATGCCGCCAATGCGCGCGTGCGCGTCGCGCAGGCGCAATATGGCGAAGCCACCGCGCGCAACGACCGCCTGAACATCGTTGCACCCGCAGCGGGTCTGGTGCTGACGCGGCAGGTCGAGCCCGGGCAGATCGTCGGCGCCGGCAGCGGCATTCTGTTCCGGATGGCGCGCGGCGGCGAGATGGAAATGCTGGCGCAGATGGCCGAAGCCGATCTGGCGCGCGTCCAGGTCGGCACGCGGGCGATGGTGACCCCCGTGGGCACCGACGTCCAGATCGTCGGACAGGTCTGGCAGAAGTCGCCGGTCATCAACATGGATACGCGTCAGGGCACGGTCCGCATCGCGGTTCCGTACAGCGATGCGCTGCGTCCGGGCGGTTTTGCCGACGCGCGCCTGATCGCGGGCACGGCAGAAGCGCCGCTGCTGCCCGAAAGCGCGGTGCAGAGCGGCTCCGAGGGCAGTTTCGTGCTGGTCGTCGATGGCAAGAACATGATCAAGCGTCAGCCGGTGAAGGTCGGTCAGGTAACCGACAACGGCGTGTCGATCGCGTCGGGCCTGACAGGCAACGAGCGGGTCGTCGCGCTGGCGGGCGCCTTCCTCAACCCCGGCGACAAGGTGAAGCCGGTGGTTCAGAAATCGTCGCAATAACCGGCCGAACGGCACAGGTAGAGATTTAGTGCACAAGGGCGTTTGATCATGAGCTTTCGCAACATTTCCGCCTGGTGCATCCGCAATCCGGTGCCGCCGATTGTGATGTTCATCCTGTTGTTGCTGGCGGGCGTCGTCAGCTTCAACCGGATGGACGTCAACGACAATCCCGACGTCGAATTTCCGCTCGTCCAGGTCATCGTTGCGCAGCCCGGCGCGGCCCCGTCCGAGCTGGAAACACAGGTCACGCAGCGCGTCGAGGCCGCAGTGCGCAGCGTCAGCGGCGTCGACGAGCTGTCCTCCTATGTCGGCGAAGGCAACAGCCGCACGATGGTGCAGTTCGCGATCGGCACGCCGATCGACCGCGCCTATAACGACGTCAACCAGGCGGTGCAGCAGATCCGCAGCGACCTCCCCGAAGGCATTCTCGAACCGCAGGTCGTGCGCGTCGATGCCGCGGGCGGTCCGATCACCTATTTTGCGGTCGAAACGTCGGACATGACGCTCGAGCAGCTCAGCTGGTTTGTCGACAATACGGTCGCCAAGGATTTGCTGTCGATCCCCGGCATGGCGAAGGTCAGCCGCTCGGGCGGTGTCAGCCGCGAGATTCGCGTCATCCTCGATCCCGCGCGCATGCAAAGCTATGGCCTCACCGCGAGCCAGTTGAACCAGCAACTGCGTCAGGTGAACGTCAACGCCGCAGGCGGGCGCACCGAAATCGCCGGCTCCGAACAGGCGGTGCGCGTGCTCGGCAACGCCGAAAACGCCTTCCAGCTCGGTGAAACGAACATTTCGATCGGCAATGGGCGGACGATCCGCCTGTCCGACGTGGCAAAGGTGACCGACGGCTACGCCGAACAGCGTAACCTGGCGAAGATCAACGGGCGGCAGGTGCTGAGCTTCTCGATCGAAAAGGCGAAGGGCTCGTCGGACGTCACCGTCCATGACGAGGCAATGAAGAAGCTCGCCGAGATCAAGAAGGCGAACCCGCAGGTCGAATTCAAGATCCTCTTCACCAAGACCGAATATGTGAAGGAGCAATATCGCAGCTCGATGCTCGCGATGATCGAGGGCGCGATTCTGGCCGTCGTCGTTGTGTTCCTCTTCCTGCGCGACTGGCGCGCGACGTTGATCAGCGCGCTCGCGATCCCGCTCTCGGCGATCCCGACCTTCTGGTTCATGGACATGATGGGCTTTTCGCTGAACGGCCTGTCGTTGCTCGCGCTCAGCCTTGTGGCCGGCGTGCTCGTCGACGATGCGATCGTCGAGATCGAGAATATCGTCAGGCACATGCGCATGGGCAAGACGGCGTATCAGGCGTCGATCGACGCCGCCGACGAAATCGGCCTCGCGGTCGTCGCGACGACGATGTCGATCGTCGCCGTCTTCCTGCCCGTCGCGCTGATGCCCGGCATTTCGGGCCAGTTTTTCATCCAGTTCGGCATGACCGTCGTGTTCGCGGTGCTCGTCAGCCTTGCGGTGGCCCGCATGATCACACCGATGATCGCCGCCTATTTCCTGTCGGCGCAGGGCGAACAGGACCACGCTTCGGGCCCCTGGGTCGATCGTTACGAGCGCCTTCTTGCATGGACGCTCGACAACAAGAAGCATCATGCGATCCGCGCGCGTTATGAGGCGCACCCGACGAAGCTCGCCTATCTGGCGCTGCCGCTGATCCTTGCCGGGCTGTCGATCCTCTATGCAATCTACGTCTATTTTCAGCCGGTGCCGGTCGGGCAGGATGCGCCCAACACCGCGATGTACTTCCTGTTGAAGACGCCGGTCGACGCGATCCTCGCCTATCTGGGTGTAGCCTTGCTGATCATCCTGCTCGGCGCGCTCGCGTGGCTGATCGGTATGCGCCAGCCGGGCTTTACCAACTGGGCGAAGTTCATGGTTCAGCGTGCCTGGGCGCGCCTGTTCGACCATCGCGTCTGGATCGTCGGGGTCGGCGCCGCGTCGCTTGCGATGAGCGTCTTCCTGCTGTGGGTCCTGCCGCAGCAGTTCCAGCCGACGATCAACAGCGACTACAGCCAGATCCGCTATGAATTGCCGCCGGGCTCGACGCTTGCGCAGAGCGAGACGATCTCGGATCAGATCGCCGCGATCCTGTCGAAGGACAAGAATGTCGAAAACGCCTTTTACGAGGTGAATGTCTCCGACGGCGGGGTCTATATCACGCTGAAAAAGAGCCGCGAGCTCACCAGCGTCGATTGGGAGCGCAGCCTGCAGCCGCAAATGGCGGCGATCCCCGACGCGCGCGTGACCTTCCAGAGCCAGTCGGGCGGTTTCTCGGGCCGCGACATGACGATGGTCATCGGCGGCGACGATCCGGTCGCGCTCGAACAGCATGCGCGCCTGATCGTGTCCCAGATGGAAAAGCTGAAGGAAGTGCGCTCGCCGCGGATCGAGGGCGACATTCCGCGCCCCGAAATCATCGTGACGCCGCGCCTCGACCTCGCCGCCGAACTCGGTGTGACGACATCGGCGCTCAGCCAGACGATCCGTATCGCGACGCTGGGCGACATCGACCAGAACGCGGCCAAATTCTCGCTGTCCGATCGCCAGATTCCGATCCGTGTGCTCCTGTCCGAAGATTCGCGACGCAGCCTTGCGACGATCGAGAATCTGCCGGTGCCGACTGCGCGCGGGACGACGGTGCCGCTGAAATCGATCGCCTCGATCGGCTTTGGCTCGGGGCCGACCGAGCTCCGCCGTTACAACCAGACGCGGCGCATCGTGATCGGGGCCGACCTCGCACCGGGGTTGGTCACGGGCGATGCGCAGAAAAAGATCGACGCGCTGCCTGCGGTCAAAAACATGCCGCAGGGCATTCGCAAGGTCATCCAGGGCGACGCCAAGTGGCAGGCCGAACTGATCACCAATTTCATGATCGCGGTGGTCTCGGGCCTCCTGCTCGTCTTCTCGACGCTGGTGCTGCTCTATCGCCGCTTCCTGTCGCCGCTGGTCAACATGTCGTCGCTGCTGCTCGCGCCTCTGGGCGGTCTGCTCGGCCTCTGGATCACCGGCATGGAGGTTTCGATGCCCGTCTATATCGGGTTGTTGATGCTGCTCGGCATCGTTGCGAAAAACTCGATCCTGCTCGTAGATTTCGCGATCGAGGAGATGGACCATGGCGTCGAGAAAAACGCCGCGCTGCTCGATGCCGGGCGCAAGCGTGCGCAGCCGATCGTCATGACGACCGTCGCGATGGTCGCGGGCATGGTGCCGACAGCCCTGTCGCTGTCGGGCGACGGAGCATGGCGCCAGCCGATGGGCGTCGTCGTGATCGGCGGCCTGATTCTGTCGACGCTGCTGACGCTGCTGATCGTCCCCGCGGGGTTCAGCCTTGCCGACAGCATGGAAAAGCGCCTCGGTCGCTTCTTCTCCGGCAACCTGCTCACCTATCGCAAGGGCGACGATACAAAGCCGCACGGCGCGCCCGCGCCTGAACCGGCGGAGTAATGAAGGCGGGCCGGCGCGGTAAGCGACTGCGCCGGTTGCAACCTTTGCGGCATTTCGCCATTTGGTTCGTATGACCGACCGCACGCTTTCCCGGCCGATTGGCGTCGCCATCCCGGCAAGGGGATCGAATATCCGCGTCGTCGCGACGGGCCTGCTCGTCGTCATGGCGCTCGTCTTTCTCGGCGCGAAATATTATCAGGACGTCCATCCCGCGATCGGTTTCGTCCGCGCCTTTGCCGAGGCGGCGATGGTCGGCGGGCTTGCCGACTGGTTTGCGGTAACCGCGCTGTTCCGTCACCCGATGGGCATCCCGATCCCGCACACCGCCATCGTGCCGCGCAACAAGAACCGCATCGGCGATACGCTGGCGCGCTTCCTGCTCACCAATTTCTTGCTGCCGCGCCTGATCGCGCGCAAGATGCAGGCGGTCGATGTCGCGGGTGCGGTCGGCAAATTCCTGTCCGAACCGGGCGAGGGCGGCGGTCGGCTGCGGCTCGGCGCATCGCGGATCATCGCCGACGGTTTGGGCGCGCTCGACCAGCAGCGGCTGGGCGGCATGGTCAAATCGGCGATCGCCGACCGCCTGCGCGAACTCGACGTCGCGCCCTTGCTCGGGCAGGCGCTACAGGCCGCGCTCGCCGAGGGGCGGCACCAGCCCTTGCTCGACGCGATGGTCAAATGGGGATCGAAGACGCTCGAACTCAACGAGCATCTGATCCACCAGATGGTGCACGACAATTCGAACGCGATCGTGCGTTTCACCGGGCTCGACGAAAGCATCTCGAACCGCATCGTCGCGGGCCTGTCGAAGCTGCTCAGCGAAATGGCGGTCGACGAGACGCATCCCTTGCGCATCCGCGTCGAGGAAGGGCTCGCCAAGATGGCGCTCGACCTGCAGCACGATCCCGAGGTGAAGGCGAAGGTCGCGAAGGTCCGCGACGAACTGCTCGAGAACAGGGCGGTCAAGCGCTGGCTCGACGGCTTGTGGGAACAGGGCCGCACCGCGCTGCTCAAGGCTGCGCGCAACCCCGACACGATGCTCGCGGGCCGCATCGGCGAACTCGTCACCCAGTTCGGCGCGATGCTGGGCGAGGATGCCGGCATCAAGCGCACACTCAACCGTTATGCGCGCCGCGCCGTGGTCGGCGTCGTCGACAGCTATGGCGAGACCGCGCTCAAGCTGGTGTCGGACACGATCCGCGGCTGGGATGCGAAGACGATCACCGACCGGCTGGAGAATGCCGTCGGCGACGACCTGCAATATATCCGCATCAATGGGACGCTGGTCGGCGGATTGGTCGGCGTGCTGATCCACTCGGTCGATGTGCTGATCTAAAACGAACTCATTCGTCATTCCCGCGAAAGCGGGAACCCAGCGAGCCAGCGTTGCTGCTGCGTTCCCGCTTTCGCGGGAATGACGGGCGTAGTTAAGTCAAGCTCGCTAACCCCTCGCGAAAACTAGGATAGCGCGGCGTCCAGTCGAGCAGCCGTTTTGCCTTCCCATTCGCAACGCGGCGGTTCTCGGCATAGAACGCGCGGGCGGCGGGCGACAGACCGGCCTCGTCGAGCGTCTGCAACGGCGGCAGCGGCTCACCCAGCATCGCACAGCCCCTTTCGACCAGCTCGTTCTGATGGCACGGCTCGTCATCGGCCAGATTATAAACACCCGCCGGTCCCCTGAACGATGCCATTACGCCGCCCGCGATGTCATCGACATGGACGCGGCTGAACACCTGTTCGGGCAGGTCGATGCGATGCGCGCGGCCCTCGGCGATGCGACCCAGGATCGAGCGGTCGGGGCCATAGATGCCGGGGAGGCGAAAGATGCGGACATCGCTGCGCAGGATGCCCCAAGCCGCGTCGGCGGTGTTGCGGTCGGGACGGCGGCCTTTGATGGCCGCGCTTTCGTCGACCCATGCCCCGCCGGTATCGCCATAGACCCCGGTCGACGAAAGATAACCGACCCAGCCCGCCGGAGCGAGAGCGACGGCATCGCCGTAGCGTGCGAGAACCGGGTCGGCGCCCTCGGCCGGCGGCACCGACGACAATATGTGCGTCGCGCTGCGCAGCGCGCCAAGCACCGCTCCCTCATCGGCAAAGGCGATGCTGTCCTCGCGTCCGTCCTGCGTCGTCCCCGTCACCTCCCAGCCGCGCGCGCGCAGCCGATCCGCGAGGTAGCTCGCGGCATAGCCCATTCCGAAAATCAGCATCTGTCCCATCGCGCCCTTATTGCGCGCCCGCGGCGCCGCGCCTAGATCGCTTATCATGACCGACGCCTCCTCAACCCCCGCCATCCCTGTCACCATTTATCGCAGCGACTATCGCGCGCCCGAATGGCAGGTCCCCGACATCGCGCTCGATTTCGCGCTCGGGATCGACGCGACGAAGGTCGGCGCGGCGCTGTCGGTCGTGCGCCAGGCCGATGCGCCGGTGCCGCTCACGCTGCGCGGCGATGGACTGACCCCGGCGGCGGTGCGCGTCGATGGCGAAGTGTGGAACGATTGGCGGATGGACGGCAGCGATCTGATCGTCGATCTGGGCGAGCGCAGCGCGGCGACGGTCGAGGTCGATACGGTGATCGACCCCGCATCGAACACCCAGCTTTCGGGGCTTTATGCCTCGGGCGGGCTGCTCTGCACCCAGTGCGAGGCCGAAGGCTTCCGCCGCATCACCTTCCATCCGGACCGTCCCGACGTGCTTAGCCGCTACAAGGTGCGGATGCAGGGCGACAAGGCCGCGTTCCCGATCCTGCTGTCGAACGGCAATTGTATCGAACAGGGCGAAGAGGGGAGCGATCATTGGGCGCTGTGGGAAGACCCGTGGCCGAAACCTTCCTATCTCTTCGCGCTCGTTGCCGGCGACCTTGTCGTCAACAAGGACAGCTTCACGACGACGTCGGGGCGCGAGGTCGAGCTCGGCATCTGGGTTCGGGGCGGCGATGTGGAGCGCACCGGCCATGCGATGCAGGCGCTGAAGGACAGCATGAAATGGGACGAGGAGGTCTATGGCCGCGAATATGACCTCGACCTGTTCAACATCGTCGCGGTCAGCGATTTCAACATGGGCGCGATGGAGAACAAGGGCCTCAACGTCTTCAACACCCGCTATATTCTCGCCGACCCCGACACCGCGACCGACGTCGATTATGACGGGGTCGAGGGCGTCGTCGCGCATGAATATTTCCACAATTGGTCGGGCAATCGCGTCACCTGCCGCGACTGGTTCCAGCTAAGCCTGAAAGAGGGCTTCACCGTCTTTCGCGACCAGAGCTTCTCCGCCGACATGGGATCGCCCCCGGTCAAGCGCATCGAGGATGTCCGCCTGCTCCGCGCCGCGCAATTCCCCGAGGATGCGGGGCCGCTCGCGCATCCGATCCGCCCTGACAGCTTCCAGGAAATCTCGAACTTCTACACCGCGACCATCTATAACAAGGGCGCCGAGATCATCCGCATGATGGCGACGATGGTCGGCCCCGAGCGCTTCCGCAAAGGCACCGACCTCTATTTCGACCGTCACGACGGCGAGGCTGCGACGTGCGAGGATTTCGTGCGCGCGATCGAGGAAGGCGCGGGGATCGACCTCGCGCAATTCCGCCGCTGGTACGAGCAGGCGGGAACGCCGCGACTCAAGCTGTCGCTGGTCGAAGACGAGGGCGCATGGTCGCTCGACGTCGTGCAGACGGTGCCGCCGACGCCCGGCCAGCCCGAAAAGCAGCCGATGATGATGCCGCTGCGCCTTGCTGCCTTTGCGATGGACGGCAGCGGCGACGCACTCGCCGACACTTTGGTCACCATAACCGGTGCGACCCAGCGTATCGCGCTCGGCAAATTTGTCGGGCGTCCGGCGCTGTCGGTCAACCGCGGCTTTTCGGCGCCGATCATCGTCGATTTCGAGCGCGGCCCGGGCGAACTCGCCTGGCTCGCCGCGCATGACGACGACCCGTTCGCGCGCTACGAAGCGTTGCAGCAATTGATGCTCGACACGCTCGTAGCCGCGGTATCGGGCAAGACAGGCGATAATCAGGCAGTGATCGACGCGGTCGGCCAGACGCTCGCCGGTGCGGGAAATGACCCCGCCTTCGTCGCCGAGGCGGTGCTGCTGCCCAGCGAAGCCTTTGCCGGCGACCAGATGGTCACCGTCGATCCCGATGCGATCCGCCGCGAACGGCTCGCCTTACAGGCGGCAATCGGCGCCGCGCTTGAAACGAAATGGCGCGCGATCCTTGCGGGCAGCGCCCCGCCCGCGACCGATCTGTCGCGCAAGGCCAAGGGCGGTCGCCGCCTGCGCGGTGTCGCGCTCGCCTATCTCGCGGCAACCGGAGCCGACGACGCGCCCGCGCTCGCGTTCCGTATCTTCTCCGACGCCGACGGCATGACCGAACGGCAGGCGGCGCTCGCGACGCTCGCGCATGGCGACAGCGACGAGCGCGCCCATGCGCTCGACATTTTCTATCAACGCTATCGCGACAATCCGCTCGTGCTCGACAAATGGTTCCAGGTGCAGGCGTGGTCGCTGCGCGCGGACACCGTCGATGCGGTGAAGGCGCTGGCGCAGCACCCCGACTTCACGCTCGCGAACCCGAACCGCGTACGCTCACTCTATGGCGCGCTGACGGGCAATCAGGCGGCGTTCCATCAGGCCGACGGCGCGGGCTATCGGCTGATCGCCGAGCTCGTCATCGCGCTCGACCCGAAGAATCCGCAGACTTCGGCGAAGATGATCCCGTCGCTCGGCCGCTGGAAACGTTTCGACGACGCGCGCCAGGCGCTGATGAAGGCTGAGCTCGAACGCATCCTCGCGCAGCCCGGCCTGTCGCGCGACGTGACCGAGCAGGCTTCGAAGAGCCTGGTGGGCTGATGTCTGCTCAGGGGTAGGAAGCGGACGTCTCCTGCTTTCGTCATCCCGGACTTGATCCGGGAACTATTGCGCGACGGTAGCCGTGGACCCCGGATCAAGTCGGTGACTGTCCCTTTCGAACCTGTAGCTGTTCCCCGGCGAAGGCCGGGGCCCAGGGCGTCATCGGGCGACCGTGGCTTTTCAACGCTCT
>NZ_JBOHHT010000099.1:0-10508 GCF_050725655.1 Sphingopyxis sp.
CTCCCCTTCAGGGGAGGGGTTGGGGTGGGGTCCATCGGGCTTGTGCAAGGCCGATGGACCCCACCCGCTGCGACTAGGGAACAAGTTTCCCGAGTCTCGCTGCCCTCCCCTGAAGGAGAGGGCTTGATCCGGATCAGATCGCGCCGTGGCAGTGCTTGTACTTGCGGCCCGAACCGCAGGGGCACGGTGCGTTGCGGCTGATGTCGAGCGCCGCGTAGGGATTCTCGCCTTCGGGCAGATCGGGACGCGGGATCTGCATCGGCGGCAGCGTGTTCGCGATCACGCGCAGATCGCCGCCGTCGACATCGGCGCTATTGTCCTCGCCCGTGAACGGATCGATGTGCGTCGTCAGGAAATCGGGCAGGTCGGGCAGCGGCAGCGCCTCGGGCTCTTCGAAGCGCAGGTCGATCCGCGCGACGGTGCGCGTCACATCCTCGCGAATGTTCTGCAACATGCGTTCGAACAGCGCGAAGGCTTCCTGCTTATATTCGTTGATCGGCTGCTTTTGCGCATAGGCGCGCAGGAACACGACCTGGCGCAGCGCGTCGAGCGTCGAAAGATGCTCTTTCCAGTGGTGGTCGAGCGTCTGGAGCAGCACCGATTTCTCGATGCCCTTCCACGTTTCCTGATCGACGAGCGCAGCCTTTTCGGCGGCGACGGCGTCGGCCTGCGCCTGGATGCGTTCCTCGAACATTTCGGCGTCGACCGTGTCTTCCTGCATCCACGCATCGATCGGCGGCGCGAGGTCGAGGATGTTTTCGACGCGCTCCTTCATCTGCTCGACGTTCCACTGTTCGGGATAGCTGCCCGGGGGGCACGCGTCGGCGATGATCGAATTGACCGTTTCGGCGCGCATCGCCGTCATCACCTCGTCGACGGTCTCGCTGTCGATGATCTCGCCGCGCTGTTCGTAGATGACCTTGCGCTGATCGTTCATGACGTTGTCATATTCGACGACCTGCTTGCGGATGTCATAGTTGCGCGCCTCGACCTTCTTCTGCGCGGTCTCGATCGCCTTCGACAGCCATTTCGACCCGATCGCCTCGCCGTCCTCCAGATTCTTGTTCATCATCTTGGAGAACAAGGTGTCGGGGCCGAAGATGCGCAGCAGGTCATCGTCGAGGCAGAGGTAGAATTTCGACAGGCCCGGGTCGCCTTGACGGCCCGAACGGCCGCGCAGCTGGTTGTCGATGCGGCGGCTTTCGTGGCGCTCGGTGGCGAGCACGAACAGCCCGCCGGACACTAGCACCGCCTCGCGCTCGGCGGCGACCTCGGCGTGGATGCGCGCGATGCCGGCTTCGCGCTCGGGGCCGTCGGGCAGGTCCTTCAGCTCGTCGTCGATGCGGAATTCTTCGTTGCCGCCGAGTTTGATGTCGGTGCCGCGGCCCGCCATGTTCGTCGCGATCGTGACCGCGCCGGTGCGGCCCGCCTGCGCGACGATATGCGCTTCGCTTTCGTGGAAACGCGCGTTGAGCACGCTGTGCGGCACCCCGTCCTTTTCGAGGAAGGACGACAGCAGCTCGGACTTTTCGATCGACACGGTGCCGACGAGCACCGGCTGGCCGCGCTCGTTCGCCTCGCGGATCGTCTTGGCGATCGCGCCGAACTTGTCGGTGATATTCTTGTAGAATTCATCCTCGTCGTCGATGCGTGTGATCGGACGGTTGGTCGGGATGTTGACGACATTCATCTTGTAGATGTCGAAGAATTCGGCCGCTTCGGTCGCGGCGGTGCCCGTCATGCCCGAAAGCTTGGGATACATGCGGAAATAATTCTGGAAGGTGATCGATGCGAGCGTCTGGTTCTCGGGCTCGATCTGAACGCCTTCCTTCGCCTCGACCGCCTGGTGCAACCCGTCCGACCAGCGGCGTCCGTCCATCATGCGGCCGGTGAATTCGTCGATGATGACGACCTTGCCGTCCTTGACGATATAGTCGGTGTCGATGCGGAACATCTGGATCGCCTTCAACGCCTGATTGACGTGATGGACGACCTGCGTGTTCTCGATGTCATAGAGATTATTGCCCTGGAGCAACCCGGCGTCCTCGAGCAGCCGCTCGACATGCTCGGTGCCGTCTTCGGTCAGGTTGATCGACTTGGACTTTTCGTCCTTCTCATAATCATCCTCGGTCAGATTGAGGACGACCTCGTTGACGCGGACATACATCTCGGACTTGTCGTCGGTCGGGCCCGATATGATCAGCGGGGTGCGTGCTTCGTCGATCAGGATCGAATCGACCTCGTCGACGATGCCGAAATTGAAGGTGCGGTGGACCATCTGCTGGCGGTCGAACTTCATATTATCGCGGAGGTAATCAAAGCCGAGCTCGTTGTTCGTCGCATAGGTGATGTCGCTGTTATACGCGTCGCGGCGCTGCATCTCGTTGAGGTTCGGGACGATGATCCCGGTCGTCAGGCCCAGGAAGCCATAGACGGTGCCCATCCATTCGGCGTCGCGCGTCGCGAGATAGTCGTTGACGGTGACGACATGCACGCCCTTGCCTTCGAGTGCATTAAGGTAACAGGGCAAAGTCGCCATCAGCGTCTTGCCCTCGCCCGTCGCCATTTCGGCGATCTCGCCGCGGTGGAGGACGACGCCGCCGACCATCTGCACGTCGAAATGGCGCATGCCGAGCGTGCGGACCGCCGCCTCGCGCACCGTCGCAAAGGCTTCTGGCAGGATGTCGTCGAGCGTGTCGCCGGCCGCAAGCCGCTCGCGGAATTTCTGCGTCTGCGCCTGTAATCCGGCGTCGTCGAGCGCCTGCATCGCGGGCTCGAAGGCGTTGATCTTGTCGACGATCTTGTGGATCGACGTGACATAACGGTCGTTGGACGAGCCGAACAGGCTCTTGGCAAGGCCAGCAAACATGGAATTTTCCTTGGTATTTGAATGAATGGGCGGCGTTTTGGCCGCACGAAAATATATGAAAAAAGCCCCGTCGCGGGGCGGCGCCTCAAGAAAGGCGCGGAAACGTGGCTCTATTCGAGCGCGCGGTCACTGCCGGTGAGAATACCGGGAAGGTGCGGCGCGGCGGCCTTGCGCGGCTTTCCGCTACCGCTCGAAACACGCCGTGTCGGCGTAGTCGTGACCGGACGACGTTCGGTATCGCTCGCTTCGGCCTTGCCCGCCGTTTCGGCAAACATGACCAACGACCCCATCGCCGCCGGAACGGCAGGCGCGGCAACGGCCCGGTCGGCGGTAGCCAGACCGGTCAACAATGCCAAAAGGGTCAGCAACAGCCGCAAGAATCGCCCCTAACTACATCCGGAGCCCAGATTATTGCGCCCCGTTCCCTGAACATAGGGTGAAAGCGGTGGTTCGTCTAGGGGGCTGGCGTCGCGACGGGATCGGCCAGGCCGGGGTTCAACCCGCGTACTTCGATCAGGAAACTCTTCGGTTTCTTGAATAATTTGCTCTTTCGATCGACCTTAAGCCCGACAGTCTCGGCCAGCTCCATCACGAAATGGACGCAGTTTCGCTTGTTCAGGCTGTAACTCGGCTGCTCGCGGTCGCGCCATTCGGCGACCTTCGCTATCAGCCGCGCATAGGTCGCGTCGTCGACCGCCACGTCGAACTGGCGGTCACTCTTGGCGATATAGTCGGGTTTGGACGATTCCACTTTGCCCTTCACCGATCCCATAAGAATCGCAGGGCTGACCGAGACTGCGGTGAAACCATAGTTGGCATCGACAACCTCGCCCGTCGCATCGAGCTTGCCCTTCATCACAATGAAGGCGTGCGGGAAGCGATCGCCGAAATCATGGCTGTAGAAACTCACGACCACCTCGGCGCGCGCCGGGACCGTGAAGCCCGCGCACAGCATCAGCAATGACAGGAAGAAAAAGCGAAGGCCGCGGGTCATCATCGGCGCCCTCTTAGCGAGCCGCGCTTCGCCTTGCCAAGCCGCGATTGCCGCTTGACGGAAACGTCAACTTCGCATCTTGTCGCGCTGACATTAATGTAAGGAGGGACGCTGTGGCACGGAAGGCGATTTTCATCACCGGGGGCGGATCGGGCATCGGCCGTGCCGTCGCGCGCCATTTCGCCGGGCACGGCTGGTTCGTCGGCATCGCCGACGTCAACAGCGCCGGGATCGATGAAACCGCCGCGCTGCTTCCCGAAGGGGCGTCGTCGCGTCACGTGATGGATGTCCGCGATCGCGACCAGTGGAAAGCCGCGCTCGACGCTTTTGCCGCGCAGAGCGGCGGCCGCCTCGATGTCCTCTTCAACAACGCCGGCATCGGCACGGGCGGGCAGTTCGCCGATATGCCGCCGGCCGAGGCCGACCGGTTGATCGCGATCAATTTCGGCGGTGTCGTCAATGGCATCTATAGCGCGCTGCCGCTGCTCCGCGCGACGCCGGGGTCGACGATCCTCAACACCGGGTCGGCGTCGGGATTCTATGGGGTCGCGGGCCTTGCCATCTATTCGGCGACCAAGTTCGCGGTACGCGGCCTGACCGAGGCGCTCGAAATCGAATTCGCCAAACATGGCATCAAGGTGCGTTCGTTGATGCCGGGCTTCATCGATACGCCCCTGCTCGACCAGGTCAGCGCCGACAGCAACGAACCCGCGCGCACGCGCCTGTCCGACAGCGGCTTCGAAATCGTCCCCGTCGAACGCGTTGCGGAGGCCGCGTGGGAAGCGGTGCATGGAACGAGCGTCCACACGACAGTCGGCAAGATGGCGAAGCGCCTGTCGCGCCTCGCACGCTGGTTCCCGGGGCTGATCGTCCGCCAGTCGAAGAAGATCGACGGGCTGGGCGCCGCGTCAACGCACTAAGCTATTTCCCCGGCCCGCACGTCACCGAGCCGCTGCCGACATTGCGCACCGTGCACACCGGTTTACCCAGTACCACCGTCTTGCCGATCCCGCGCGCGGTGACCGCGGCGCTTTTGACCGCGCGCAGGATATGGTCGCCCGCGCCCTCGCTGTCGCTGATCAGTTCGTCGACCGACAGCGCGCCCGCGTCGACCGCGCCCGCCCCCGACAGCGTCATCTGCGCGTTCTTTGCCGCGCCGCCGAGGGTCATCGTACCGTTTCCGATCATCGCGACCTGCAACCGGTCCGTATTGATCTGGCCGACGATCAGCCGTCCGGGTCCGCGCAGGCCGACCATCGCGCGCTGCCCTTTCAGCTTGTCGATCTGCAGCGACCCCGCTCCCGAAAGCGTCGCCGCGCGCAGATTGGCGGCGTTGATGCGAACCGTCACAGGACCGCGCGGCCCGCGACGCTTTTCGTCGCCCGCGAACTGGCGCTCGCTAATCACCAGCTTGCCGTCGCGCGTTTCGACGCTCAGCCGGTCGAGCGCATCCTGCGGCCCGGTCGCCACGGCGCTGACCGGCGCCCGTGTCACGACCTCGACCGTCACATCGGCACTGACGTCGATCGTCTCGAAGCTGGTGAGGCCATAACGCTTTTCGGCGCCCCACGCGGGGCCGGCGGCGAGCAGTGCGGCGGCCGCGATCGCGGCGCATCTGGTGGCAAGCGTCATGGTGCCGCCTTACCCGGTTCGGGCAGGCGGCACCAGCACGGCATCATTTGCAGGTCGCGGTGCCCGAACCCATCTGGCGCGTCGAACAACTTGCCCCGCCGCTGAGCGTCACGTCACCCGACCCCAGGATGCGGATGTCGGCCTTGCCGGTCGCCTGCGCGTCGACATTGCCCGATCCGGTCACCGACACCTCCAGCGTCGTCGCGACCAGCCCTTCGGCGTCGATGTCGCCCGATCCGGTGATGCTGAGCTCGCCCGACCCGATCATGCCGCCGCCGATCTCGATGTCGCCCGATCCCGACACGGTGATATCGGCGCGCTTGCCGGTCAGCTTGGCGACCTTCAGGTCGCCCGATCCGGTGACCACCGCCTCGACCGCGTCGCCGTCGACATTGTCGGCGTCGATCGTTCCCGACCCGGTCAGGCGCACCTTGTTCAGCCGCGGCAGGGTGATCGCGATATCGACATTATCCTCGTCGCTGCTCGAAAGGCTGAAACCCTCGCGCTTGCGGCCGATCGACAGATCGGGTCCGTCAAGCTTGATCTCGAGCCGGTCGAGCGCTTCCTTGCGTCCGCGCGCGGTGATCGAAAAACTGTCGCCCTGACGAATGGTGACATCGTCGGGACCCGCGACCTCGACAGCGGTGAAGCCGGTGAGGTCATAGCTTTGGGTCGTAATCGGCCCGACGCTGGCTGGCGCACCCGATTCGCGCTTGGCCTGCCGATCGCCGTCCTTGTGATCGGCGCCGTTGCACGCCGTTACTGTCAGCCCCAAAGCCAGCGGCAAAATCGCCATCGTCCAGTTACGCATCGCAAATCTCCTCTGTGTATTGCTTGCATAACACACGATTGCCGGACCTGTCCAGCAGCGCCTGCCATCTTGTCGCCACCTTCGGCGTCCAGAGGGACGATTCTCCCCCGAAACCGAAAAGCCAGACCATGAGCGTAGCCTTTCGCCGCGAGAGCGACGACGAGCATAAGGAACCCGAATTCGAGCTGCCCATCGCGGTCGGCCCGAATCTCGTGACTCCGCGCGGGCTGCGCCTGCTCGGCGAAGAGGTCGCGCGCCTCGAAGACGAAATTGCCGAAACTGCCGACGACGAAGCGCGCAAGAAATTGCAGCGCCGCCTCCGCTATTTCCACACCCGTCAATCGACCGCCGACGTGCAGGCCCCGCCCGCTGACGGCAGCGTCGGCATCGGCAGCCGCGTGACGTACCAGCTGAACAAGGCCGAAAAGACGATCACCATCGTCGGCGGCGACGAGGCCGACCCGGCACGCGGCCACATCGCCTTTTCCGCCCCGCTCGCCCGCGCGCTGATGGGCGCCGAGGCCGACGAAAGCGTCGAATATCAGGACTGTGAGGATGCGATTGCGATCCTTGCCGTCGAAGCCGATCCGGAGACGCAGGCATGAAAGACAAGTTCGAACGCCACAAACAGCCGTGGACTCCGGCCGAAATCGACAAGCTCCACACGCTCGCCAAGAAGGGCATGCCGCTGAAGTCGATCGCGAAAGCGCTGACACGCAGCGAGGAATCGGTGAAGATTCGCGCCAAGGCCGACAGCCTGCCAATCGCAAAGCTGCACTGAGCCACCATGAATTTCACGCACAAACCAACCCTCCCCCTTGATGGGGGAGGCAGCGAGACTTGCCAGCTTGCTGGCCTATTCGCAGCGGAGGGGGTGCGCTCCCGGCCCGAAGCGCCACTGCGCGACGGCACCATCACCCCCATCCAACTCCGCCTAGTCGCTTCGCGCCAAGGCTGCGTATCCTTCCCCCATCAAGGGGGAAGGAAGGCATGATCGCCACTGAATATGATGCCATCGTGCTGGGTGCCGGCGCGGCCGGACTGATGTGCGCCGTGGTCGCGGGGCAGCGGGGGCGGCGCGTGCTGCTGCTCGATCATGCCGACGCAGTGGGCAAGAAAATCCTGATCTCCGGCGGCGGCCGCTGCAACTTCACCAATGTGAACACCGCGCCCGACCGCTTTATCTCGGCGAACCCGCATTTCGCCAAATCGGCACTCGCACGCTACACCCCCGCCGATTTCATCGCGCTCGTCGAGCGCCATGGCATCGCCTATCATGAAAAGACGCTCGGCCAGCTTTTCTGCGACGGATCGGCGAAACAGATCGTCGCGATGCTGCTCGAAGAGGCCGCCAAAGCCGGGGTCGACGTTCTTACCGGCCAGCCGGTGAGCGACGTGACCCATGCCGACGGCAAGTTCGGCGTCCGGTTCGGCGACCAAAATTTCACCGCCCCGGCGCTCGTCATCGCCACGGGCGGTCCGTCGATCCCCCAGATGGGCGCGACCGGATTCGCTTATGACCTCGCGCGCCAGTTCGGATTGAAGGTCGTCGAACCGCGCCCCGCGCTCGTTCCGCTGACATTGGGCGGCGACGATGTCCTGTTCCGCGAGCTGTCGGGAATCGCCGCGCCCGTCGAGGCGCGCGCGGGCAAGGCCGCCTTCCGCGAGGCGGCCTTGTTCACGCACCGCGGGCTGTCTGGTCCCGCGATCCTCCAGGCCAGCAGCTATTGGCGCCACGGCGAACCCGTGACGATCGACCTCCTCCCCGATGCCCCGCAAGGCTGGCTGCTCGACGCCAAACGCACCCGCCCCCGCATCACCCTGCGCACCGCCTTGGGCGCGCTGCTCCCCGACCGACTCGCCGAAACGCTCGCCGAACGCCTCGCGCTTCCGGGCGAACTCGGCGCCCAGCCCGACCGCAAGCTCGCCGACGCCGAGGCGCGGCTTTCGGGCTGGAATTTCCGTCCGAACGGCACCGAAGGCTTCGCCAAAGCCGAGGTCACGATCGGCGGAATCTCGACTGCAAACCTATCCTCACAAACAATGATGGCCAAAACCGTCCCGAACCTCTATGCGGTCGGCGAAGCCGTAGATGTCACAGGGTGGTTAGGCGGCTATAATTTTCAATGGGCCTGGGCCAGCGGACACGCTGCCGGACAGGTGATTTAAGCCCATTGAGCCCCTTTTCCGTCGGCCCGTCACCGCACCGGTGACCGCCCATATTATTGAGATAAAAATGCCTTTCGAAAATCTTTCCCCCGTCCTTTCGGACGCCCTTGTCGCGCGCGGCTATGAAGCGCTCACCCCCGTCCAGACGCAGGTCAGCGAGGACCAGGCCAAGGGCCGCGATCTGCTCGTCTCGGCGCAGACCGGCTCGGGCAAGACCGTCGCTTTCGGCCTCGCAATGGGTGACGAGCTGCTCGAAGACGGCCGTATGCCCTTCGCGACCTCGCCGCTTGCACTGATCATCGCGCCGACCCGCGAACTCGCTTTGCAGGTCAGCCGCGAATTGAGCTGGCTTTACGCCAAGGCGGGCGCGCGCATCGCAACCTGCGTCGGCGGCATGGACGCCAGCAAGGAACGCCGTGCGCTCGGCCAGGGCGTGCAAATCGTCGTCGGCACCCCGGGGCGCCTCCGCGATCACCTCGAACGCGGCGCGCTCGACCTCACCGCGCTTCGCGTCGCCGTGCTCGACGAAGCCGACGAAATGCTCGACATGGGCTTTCGAGACGACCTGGAAGAAATCCTCGACGGCACCCCCGCGACTCGCCGCACATTGCTCTTCTCCGCCACGATCCCGAACCCGATCGTTCAGCTCGCCAAGCGGTATCAGAAGGATGCGCTGCGTATTTCGACCGTTGGCCAGGACCGCGGCCATGGCGACATTGCCTATCAAGCCGTCACCGTCGCCCCCGCCGACATCGAAGGCGCGGTCGTCAACCTGCTCCGTTTGCATGACGCCGAAACCGCGATGCTGTTCTGCGCCACGCGCGACAACGTCCGCCGCCTCCACGCCAGCCTGGTCGAACGCGGTTTCGCCGCCGTCGCTTTGTCGGGCGAGCATAGCCAGAATGAGCGCAACGCGGCGCTCCAGGCGTTGCGCGATCGCCGCGCCAAGGTCTGCGTCGCGACTGACGTCGCTGCGCGCGGCATCGACTTGCCGACGCTCAGCCTCGTCATCCACGTCGAAATCCCGCGCGACGCCGAAGCGCTCCAGCACCGTTCGGGCCGCACCGGCCGCGCGGGCAAAAAGGGCACCGCGGTCATCATCGTCCCCTATCCGCGCCGCCGCCGCGTCGACGGCATGCTCCGCGGGGCACGGATCAACGCCGAATGGATGGACGCGCCGACCGCCGCCGACGTCCGCAAGCGCGACCAGGAGCGGTTGATGGAGAAATTGCTCACCCCCATCGAGCATGAGCCCGAGGATCTCGAGCTCGCGCAGCGCCTGATGGCCGAGCGCACCCCCGAGGACATCGCCGCGTCGCTCGTCCAGGCGCACCGCGCGCTGATGCCGCCGCCCGAAGACCTCATCGATAACAGCGCCCGCGGCCGCGACAGCGCCGGCCGCCCCGAACGCGGCGAGCGTTTCGAACGCCAGCATGACGATCGGGGCGGGCGCGGCGCCGGTGGCGATCAGCGCGAAGGCTTCGAGGACAGCGTCTGGTTCCGCCTGAACATCGGCCGTCACCAGAATGCCGATCCGCGCTGGATCCTGCCTTTGCTGTGCCGCCGCGGCCATGTGAGCAAGAACGAGATCGGCGCGATCCGCATCGGTCCCAAGGAAACGATGTTCAACATCCCGCGCGCGATCGCCGATCGCTTTGCCGAAGCAGTGGTGCGCAGCGCCAACGAGGATGGCGAGGACGACAGCGGCGTGTCGATCACCCCCGCACCCGACGGCCCGACCTACCCCCCGCGCCGCGACAAGGGCTCGGGCGACCGCGCACCGCGCAGCACGCTCGGCCGTGCGCCCGGCGGCGACCGTGCGGGTCCGCGCGGCCCGCGCCCCGGCGGTCCCGGCGGCAACAGCGAACGCTACAAGCCCAAGCCGTTCGGCCAACGCAGCCCGCGCCGTCCGAGCAAATAAAATCACGCCCTCCCCTTCAGGGGAGGGCAGCGAGACTTGCCAGCTTGCTGGCTTAGTCGCAGCGGGTGGGGGCCATCGGCCTTGCGCCATATCGACGCCCCCACCCCAACCC
>NZ_JBOHHT010000100.1:0-62500 GCF_050725655.1 Sphingopyxis sp.
GTCGAGCTCGACGACGAGCGCAAGGCGGCGATGGTGTCGAACCTGATGGTCGTGCTGTGCGGCGAGCGCGACACGCAGCCGGTCGTGAACGCCGGATCGCTCTACTAAGCGAGCCGGGCGATGTCCGCGTCCGCCAAAAAGGCATTTGCCCTCCGTCTCGATCCCGCGCTTTATGCGGCGATCGAGCGGATGGCGGCCGCGGAACTCCGCAGCGCCAATGCCGAGATCGAGGTGTTGCTGCGCGAGGCGCTGGGGCGGCGCGGCGTGAGCGTCAAAGCGCCCGTTCCCGCGAAACGCGGCCGGCCGCCGAAAGAGGAGAGCTGATATGCTTCACCTGTTCATGCGAAAGAGTCCCTGGTTTCGCGCCAAGCGCCGCGGTTACGGGACCGGCCTGCCGTTCGTCTGGGAAGGCTGGTTCTTTCTCGCGCTGCATATCGCTATGATCGCCGGGCTGGCCGTCGCGCTTCAGGGCCGGCCGGTAGCGATGACGATCGCGGTCGTCGTCGCGGCGCTCGCCCCGATGCCGATCTATCGTGCCAAGACCGAGGGCGGCTGGCGCTGGCACTAGCCTCCCCTCCCGCCAGCGGGAGGGGCAGCGAGACTTACGAGCTTGCTCGTTAGTCGCAGCGGGGTGGGCCGTTGCAACGGTGCTGGCCCACCCCCAACCCCTCCCGCCTACGGGAGGGGAGCCAGACGCCGCTCCACCCACACGCATTTTCCACCGCTAGCCGCCCTGCCCCGCTTGCCCCCGACTCGCTTGATGGTTAAGGCCGGTCTTCATGACCGCCACAACTGCCCCCGTCCGTATCGCTCCCTCGATCCTCAGCGCCGACTTCGCACGGCTGGGCGAGGAAGTGCGCGCGATCGAGACCGCGGGCGCCGACTGGGTCCATATCGACGTCATGGACGGCCATTTTGTCCCCAATCTGACGATCGGCCCCGCCGTAGTGAAGGCTTTGCGCCCGCACTCGACTTTGCCCTTCGACGTCCACCTGATGATCTCTCCGGTCGACCATTTCCTCGACGCCTTCGCCGCGGCGGGCGCCGACATCATCACCGTCCATCCCGAGGCGGGACCGCACATCCACCGCACCGTCCAGCATATCAAGTCGCTGGGCAAGCAGGCGGGCGTGTCGCTCAACCCCGCGACCCCGGCGAAGATGCTCGACTATCTGATCGACGACATCGACCTCGTCCTGATCATGAGCGTCAATCCCGGCTTCGGCGGCCAGAGCTTCATTTCGAGCCAGCTCAGGAAGATCGAAGCGGTCAGGAAGATGATCGACAAATCGGGCCGCGACATCCGGCTGGAGGTCGACGGCGGCATCGACTCGGGCACCGCCCCGCTCGCGATCGCCGCGGGCGCCGACGTGCTCGTTGCGGGCACCGCGACCTTCAAGGGCGGCCCCGACGCCTATGCCGACAATATCCGGCGGCTGCGCGGCGGCGCCTGAACATGGCAAGACCGGTGACCGCTCCAGAAGATGAACCGGAGGGCGCCGCCGCCGACGCCATCGACGACACGATCGAGCCCGGCAAGCGGCTGATCCGCCTTCCCGCCGACAAGGGGCTCTCGCTCGGCGACCGCGTCGCCAATGCGATCACGCGCCTGACCTGGCGCACACCGCTCCACGCGTTCCGCCTGAAGGGGCGCTTTCCGCTCAAACTGCTCGGCGTGCCGGTGGACCCGGTGCCCGGCGATGCACGCGCGGGCACTGCAATCCGCGCCGGCCATTTCCTGCATCGCGGGCTCAAGCTACCGCTCGGCGAGCTGGATTTCGCCGCCCTGAACGTCGCGCCGACCTTTGCCGACTATCTCCACAGCTTCGCCTGGCTGCGCGATCTCGCCGCGACCGGTTCGCGCGCCGACGGGGCGCCAATCGCCGAGGCGGTCGTCCGCCACTGGCTCGGCACGCATGGCGAGACGGTCAGCGAACCCGCGTGGAAAGCCGATAACAGCGCCTGGCGTATCCTGTTCTGGGCCGCGCACGCGCCGCTGATCCTGTCGTCGAGCGATCTCGTCTATCGTTCGGCGGTGCTCAATCATCTCGCGCGCGCGGCGCGCCACCTCGACCGCGTCGCCGACAAGACGCGGCCCGGCACGGGGCAGATGGTCGCGTGGGTGGGCATCGTCGCCGCCTCGCTGCTGATGCCCGGCGGCGAGCCGCGGCAGGTGTTCGGCGAGGCCGGCCTGCGCAAGGTGCTCGAGACGAGCTTCTACGCCGACGGCGGCAATATCTCGCGCTCGCCGCAGGCGCAGCTCGACGCGATCATGGCGCTGTCGATGCTCGCCCGAACCTATGACATGCGCCGCATGGAAGTGCCGCCCTTCATCCAGGAAGTGCTCGCGCGCACGGTTCCGGCGCTGCTCGGGCTGCTTCACAGCGACGGCGGCATGGGCAGCTGGCAGGGCAGCGGCGCGACCTCGGCCGCCTATGTCCAGGCGATCGTCGACGCCAGCGGCGTGCGCACCCGGCCGCTCAAGCAGGCGCGCGACTGGGGCTATCAGCGGCTCGTCGCGAACAAGGTGGTGCTGCTCGCCGACGCCGCGCCGCCGCCGATCGCCCGGGTGACCGAAGCGGGCTGCGCCTCGACCCTCGCCTTCGAACTCAGCGACGGCGCCGAGCGCATCGTCGTCAATTGCGGCGGCGCGGCGCTGACCGGGGCGACGATCCCCGCCGATCTCGCGCGCGGGCTGCGTACCACCGCCGCGCATTCGACGCTGATCCTGGCCGACAGCAATTCGACCGCGATCCTCGCGAACGGATCGCTCGGCAAGGGTGTGACCGAGGTCGAGCTCGACCGGCGCGAGACACCGCAGGGCAGCCGGCTCGAGATGAGCCACGACGGCTATGCCCGGCGCCACGGGCTGATCCACCGCCGCCTGCTGATCCTGTCGCCGAACGGGCGCGAGCTGCGCGGCGAGGATTTGCTGCTCCCCGCTCCGCGCACGCGCCGCAAGGGCGACAAGGGATTCACGCTGCGCTTTCACCTCGGCGCGCATATCTCGGCGAGCCTGACCGCCGACAAATTGGGGGCGCTGCTGCGCGTGGGCGGCGGTCCGCTGTGGCAATTCCGCACGTCCGAAGGCGGGCTCGACATCGAACCGAGCCTGTGGGTCGACGGCGAGGGCCGGCCGCACCCGACCGAACAGCTCGTCGTCACCGGCGTCGCCCCCGCGGGCGGCGCCAGCATCGGCTGGATCTTCAAGCATATCGGCTGACGGCTAATTCTCGTCATTGCGAGGAGCGAAGCGACGAAGCAATCCAGAGCGGTTTCGAGCCGCTCTGGATTGCTTCGCTACGCTCGCAATGACGATGGAAGCGAGGACCGGCGCCCAAGGGACTGAGCGCCGACCATCGACAGAATTCAGAAGGCGTAGCGCGCCATCAGCTGAAAGACCGGGCCGGCCTTTTCGCTTTCGAGTTCATATTCGTCGAATTCCCGGACGAGCTGGTCCGCCGCATCGTCGAACTTGTTGAACGCCTCGCGCTTCGCGCCGTTCAACAGGTTCGAACCCACCGCGCGGATCGTGAAACTCTTGCCGAAGCGCTTTTCGACGAAGATTTCGAGGTCTCCGCCATAGGTGGTGGTGATTTCCTCACCGATCACCCGGTCGAAGGCTGCACCCTGCTTGCGGTGCGTCGCGCCGAAGGCCACGCCCCATTTCGGCAGATCCTGAATGAAGCCGACGTTGTAGACATAGTCCGACTGGCCGTTGAAACGGCGCTTGCCGAGGGGATCGGTGACCTCGCTGTCGAGCCACGATATGTTGCCGAAGATGCCGGTGTCGGGAAGCCCAAGGAACCCGAGATCGGTCGACAGGTCGAATTCGACCCCCCACACCTTGCCGTCGCCGATATTCTGCGGCTGATAGACGATCGTGCCTTCGCCCCCGTCGCCCTCGTCGCCGGTGTTGGTCAGCTCGATCAGGTCGGTCACGTCGCGATAAAAGGCATTGATCCCGATAACCCCGCTGCGGCCGATGCGGCGTTCATAGCCGAGATCGGCACCCCATGACGTTTCAGGATCGAGCTGCGGATTACCACGCAGGTCGTTATCGCCGATTTCCTCGGTCAGGGTCGCCGGCGTGACATAATTGAATTCGGGCCGACGATTGGTGCGGGCAACCGACGCGGTAATACGGTCGCGCGCGGTCAGGTCGAACTTGATCGACGCCGACGGCAGGAATTTTTCATAGTCCTTGCTCTGCGCCAAAATATCGGTCGAGTCGCTGTAATCGGCGACATCGAGCTTGGTCGTTTCATAGCGGACGCCCGCTTCCCATGTCAGGCCGCCCGATTTGCCCTGCACGAGCGCAAAACCGTCGAGGCGACGCTCCTTGATCCGGATGCGAACGGGGTCTTCGGGGTCGAGATCGTCGAAGGGCAACGCGAAATCGTCGGGATTGTCCGCCGACCGGTCGTAACTTGTCTGAAGCCCCGGAAGCTCGTCCTCCCCCTCGAAAGCGAGGGTCGAATGTTTGCGCTTCTTGTCCTGATAGTAACCGCCGATGACCAGCTGGATGTCCTTGCCAAGTTCGAACTCGTGATCGAGCTTGGCGGTGAACTCCTTGTCGGTCAGGTCTGTCGCGGTGAACGCCTGTTCGAACTCGGGCACTTCGCCATCGTCATAATCGACGTCGAAGCCGATCTCGTTCTCGCTCTCGCGCTGCTTGTCGTCAAAGCGCGCATAACCGATACGCAATGTCGTTTCGCCAAGTGACCAGCGATGCTGCACTCTCGCGTCGAGGCTGTAGTTTTCCTGGTCGATATTGTTGATATTGCTGTTGTCGCTGACCAGTGCGCCGGTGGGCAGCGGACCGCTGATCGCCGTCGGATCGTTAAATTCGAAGCTACGCTCGGTTTCGGTGCGGTCGGTGCGGACATAAAAGCCGCCGATCCGGAAATCGGTGGTTTCGCCCTTGATCTCGTAGGTCGCGTTCGCCGAATAATCCTTGCCATCGCGCGTGTCGGTCTGGTCCTCGCGGTTGTCGAAATCGTCGACCGCATAATCGGGGTTGTTTTCGGGCGAATCGCCGTAGCGCAGCGAAAATTTCTTTTTCGGATTATGACGTCCCTGAAAGTTCAGGCCGACGAGCAGGCGGCCCGGGCCGACCGCGCCGCCATAAACGGCACCGAGGCTCGGTTCGAGTTCCTTGTCGTCATAATAGAGCCCGCCCGCGCGAACATAGCCGCCGTCGAGTTCATAGGCGTCGCGCAGTTCGATGTTGATCGTGCCCGCGACCGCGTCGCCGGTGCGGCGCGCCGACGAGGAACGGACGATCTCGACCCGGTCGATCAGTTCGGCGGGGATACGGTCGAGGAAGAAACTGCGGTCGTCGCCGTTGCCCGGAACACGCTCGCCATTGATCAGGATCTGCGTATAGCCCGGCGGCAGGCCGCGCAGGCGGGCGCCGTCGCTTTCGATGACGTCCGACAGGAAGGTCACCGACGGCACGCGCTTCAACGCGTCCCCCGCGGTGAGCGGTTCGAAGCGCTGGAAGAATTCGCTGTCATACGACAGCACGGGTTCGGCCTCGTCGCTGCGGTTGCGGTAACCGACGCTGCCGAGAACGACGATGTCCTGCGACGTGGTGATCGTGCCGTCGCCGCGGTCTTCGGCCGGGATCGGCGCATCCTGCGCCGTCGCGGGGGCGGAGAGGAGAGCCGTGGCCAGAGCGAGCGCGGCGGCGGAATGCAGGCTGAAAGTTCGAATCATGGTAACAGACCCCCCTTTGTGGTTGCCGGGCCTCTAGGGGGAGCGTGTGACAGTTTGCGACGAGCTGTGTGACGCATTGATGACGATTAAGTGACGGAAATATTGTCGTATTGACGCCACCCGACTTTGCTGGGACGGGGCGCGCGAGCCGCACTTTTGCGCAATCGGGAACGGGGGAATCATCATGGCCACCATCGGCAAATGGAAGCTGCTGACTTCGCTGGCTTTTGCATCGACGCTCGGCGGCTGCGCCGCGAGCCAGCCCGTCATCACCGGCCTGCCCCCGGTGCAGGTCACCGCGAGCGGCGAGACCGCGCCGGTCGGCACGGGCAAGGCCGACGCCGCCGACGATCCGGCGATCTGGATCGATCCCGCCAATCCGAACCGCGCGCTGATCGTCGCGACCGACAAAAAGGCGGGGCTGCACGTCTATGACCTTACCGGCAAAGACATCGCCTTCACGCAGGCCGGCCTCGTCAACAATGTCGACGTCGCGGGCAACATCATCGTCGCGAGCGACCGCAACGACGGGGTGAACGCGCATCTCGCGGTGTTCCGCCTCGACGCCGACAAGCCGGCGATCGTGGCGCTCGGCCGGGCGGCGGCGGGCACGGGCGAGGCTTATGGCCTCTGTCTCAAGAAGACCACGCCGGGCGCGCCGATCACCGCAGCGCTGATCGTCAAGGACGGCACGGTGCGCGTCGGCACGCTGACCATCGACGGCACGCCGGGCTTCACGGCCCAGTGGGAATATAAAATCCCGACCCAGTCCGAAGGCTGCGTCTTCGACGGCGACACGCTCTATGTCGGCGAGGAAGACGCCGGCGTCTGGGAACTGAAGCCGAACGGCAACACCGCGACCGCGCGCATCGTCGCGCCGGTCGACAACCAGCGCCTCGTCGCCGACGTCGAGGGCCTCGCGACAATCGACCATAAGCGCCAGCGCTACCTGCTCGTGTCGAGCCAGGGCGACAATGCCTATGCGGTGTTCCGCCTGCCTTCGGTCGAATATGTCGGGCGCTTCGCCATTGCCCCCGGCACCTTTGGCGCGACGAGCGAGACCGACGGGATCGAGGCGGTCGCGGGCAATTTCGGCGCCGCCTATCCCGACGGCATCTTCCTCGCGCAGGACGGCAACAATGCCCCCAAGGCGCAGAATTTCAAGCTGGTGCGCTGGGACCAGATCGCGGCGGCACTGGGGCTCTAAAACGGGGCGGAAGGGTTGCGATACGGACGGCGCGCGCCTAGGGCGGCCGCGTCATCCCATCGCCAGCCGAGGCCCTCCCCAAAATGACCGACCTGATTCCCGTCCGCCGAGCCCTCCTGTCCGTCAGCGACAAGGCGGGGCTCGCCGAGCTTGCCGCCGCGCTCGTCCGCCACGGCGTCGAACTCGTGTCGACCGGCGGCACCGCGAAGGCGCTGCGCGAAGCGGGACATGACGTGCTCGACGTATCCGACCTCACGGGCTTTCCCGAGATGATGGACGGCCGCGTCAAGACGCTGCACCCGACGGTCCATGGCGGCATCCTCGCGGTGCGCGACGACGCGGCGCATGTTGCGTCGATGGAGGAGCATGGCATCGGCGCGATCGACCTCGTCGTCGTCAACCTCTACCCCTTCCTCCAGACCGTGACGAGCGGCGCCGACCGCGATACGATCATCGAGAATATCGACATCGGCGGCCCCGCGATGGTGCGCTCGTCGGCGAAGAACCACGCCTTCGTCGGCATCGTCACCGAGCCCGAGGATTATGCCGCGGTGATCGAGGAAATGGACGCCAATGGCGGCGCGACCACCCTCGCCCTGCGCAAGCGCCTCGCCGCGACCGCCTTCGCGCACACCGCGACCTATGACAGCATGATCGCGCAGTGGTTCGCTTTCGCCGATCAGGGCAAATTCTTCCCCGATACGCTGCCGCTGACCGCCAAGCTGCAAGCCGAACTGCGCTATGGCGAGAACCCCCACCAGAAGGCGGCGCTCTACCTGCCCGTCGGCCCCGCCGCGCGCGCCATCGCACAGGCGCAGCAGGTGCAGGGCAAGGAACTCAGCTACAATAATATCAACGACGCCGACGCGGCGCTCGAGCTGGTCGCCGAATTCCGCGAGGCCGATCCCACCTGCGTCATCGTCAAGCATGCGAACCCCTGCGGCGTCGCGACCGCCGCGACGATCGCCGAAGCCTATGACGCGGCGCTGAAGTGCGACGATGTCTCGGCGTTCGGCGGCATCATCGCGGTCAACCGGCCGCTCGATGGCCCGACCGCCGAAGCGATCAGCGGCATCTTCACCGAAGTCGTCTGCGCCCCCGACGCCGACGCCGACGCGCGCGCGGTGTTCGCGAAGAAGAAGAACCTCCGCCTGCTGCTGACCGGCGAGCTGCCCGATCCGGCACGCGGCGGGCTGATGATGAAGACGATTGCCGGCGGCTGGCTCGCGCAGAGCCGCGACAATGGCCGCATCACCCGCGCCGACCTGAAGGTCGTCACCGACCGCGCGCCGACCGAGGAAGAACTCGCCGACGCGCTGTTCGCGTGGACGATCGCCAAGCATGTGAAGTCGAACGCGATCGTCTATGCCAAGGGGGGATCGACCGCGGGCATCGGCGCGGGCCAGATGAACCGCCGCGACAGTGCACGCATCGCCGCGGTCAAAGCCCGCGAAGCCGCCGAATCGCACGGATGGGCCGAAGCCCGCACCGTTGGCAGCGCGGTCGCGAGCGACGCCTTCTTCCCCTTCGCCGACGGCCTGCTCGCCGCGGTCGAGGCGGGCGCGACCTGCGTGATCCAGCCGGGCGGCTCGATCCGCGACGATGAGGTGATTGCCGCCGCGAACGAAGCGGGGCTGGCGATGGTGTTCACCGGGATGCGGCACTTCCGCCACTGACGGCGCGCCCCAGGCGCACCAGCCGTTCGGCCTCGCTTTTACAGTCGTACCGCAATCCGGGCTCGTCGCAGAAGTCGGGCCAGCGATCGTAGCGCCGCCAAAAATCGACCAGGCCGATCCGTGCGAGCTTTGCAAAGAACCGCGGATCGCGCCGGAGCGGCGCGACAGACGGCCAATAGAGAAGCGACCATTGGCCGTCTGTTTTGCGTATCGGCGCGCGCGCCAGCCACGATAGCGCCTTCGGCAGATCGCCAAGCCGGGTAAAATGTGCGGCCATCGCGTAGGCGGTCGACGGATAACGCGCAAACTCGGCTTCGGCCGCAGTATCCACTTCGCGCGATCCGATCGACGGGTCGGCAATTTGATGGACGAGCAGCATGTCGAATTCGCGCTGCTCCCCGGCCGTTGCGATGCGATAGACTTCCGCAGCCTCTGCCCGGCCGAGTTCGACCGCGAGACGGCGGCGATGCTCGGCGAGGTCGGGATGCCCGGGCCAGATCGCCTCCACTTCGGCGAACCGCTCCACCGCCTCGCGCATCTGCCCGGCCGCAGCATAACGCCGGACCACCCCCAATGCCTTGTAGATCGACGTCGGGTCGGCGCGCCCGGCGCGTTCCGCCGGATCGACGCCGGCGTGGACATAGCCGGCCTGGAACAGACCCACCGCGTTGGTCATCAATGCGGCAGGATATTCGGGGTCGATCGCAAGCGCGCGATCGAGCAGCGGCAGCCCCTTGACCATGAACAATTCGCCTTCGCCCGTCTGCGACAATGCCGTCAGCGCGGGGGCATTGTCGGGATCGATGGCAAGCGCCCGGCGCGCCGCATCGATCACCCGTGCGCGCTCCACGCGCCATTTGGCGGGATCCATATCGTGCGGGGAATGCTTGACGCGAACCTGCGCCAGCAGCCCCAGCGCGTCGGCATCCCCCGGCCAACGCCGAACAAGCTCCTCCATCAGCCGGATCGCGCGGGGTCCGTCAAATGCCGTGTCCGCGTCGCAGATCGCAAAGATCAGCGATCGTCGATCCGCATCGGCAGCCAACAGGTCGTTTTTACCGTTCAGCGTCAACGCACAATTGACCAGCCCCGCAACCGCGAGCGCGGTCCTCTCGCGCAGCCGGCTGAGATCGTCGACGGGGGCCGCGAACCGGCTGGACCACAGGATCGCCCCGTTCAAACTATCGACGATCCGCGACTCGCTGATGAACTGGCCGCCGTCGCGTTCGATCGCGATGCGGACGACGAAATCATCCGCGCGGCCCGGCACTTTGCGGTCGAGGACACGAACCGCGCCGCCCGACGCCTTGGCGAACCGGGCGAAATCGCCCGCCAGCGCATCGGCAAAGCGGTCCTCGACCGGATCATTCCCGCGCAGCTCGATCGGTTCGACGCGGACCACCGGCGCGGCGAAGGCAGCGGCCGCCGATCGCGACCGCGGCGCATCGGCACCCGTCAATGCGAGGGTCAGTGCGGCCGCGCCAAGGAACAGCGCGCGCCGCAGCGACAGGCTGGCCGTTGGATTGGCCGCCATCGACGGCGCGGCGGACGCGTGAAGGTCGCGCCGACACGGCCGCGCCGACAGGCGTCGATACAGGTCCGCGGTTTCGACCGAAGGCTTGCCGTCGATCCCGCGCGCGAGCGCATCTTCGATCCGCTGCCAGGCGTGGCGCAGACCATCGCCGTCGCCCGCTTCCCAGCGCGCGCTCATCACCAGCCGCGCCGCATGTTCGCTGCACGGGTCGAACCGCGTGACCTTGTCCGCCACCGCGAGTGCCCGCTCGACATCGCCTGCCTGCAACCGCCTTTCCGCCATCGCGAGCACCTCGCGAACGATCGCTTCGCCCTGACGCGTGCGCTCGACCGCAAGCCAGTCGTCCCATGCTTCGTCAATGCCATCGAGATCGGCCAGCAACCCGACGTCGTGCGCGGGTAGCCGGTTCAGAACCACGGCGACATCGTCCACCGCGCACGCGGCGCGGAGCAGCGAAATATCGTCGGCGACTTGCGCGCGATCGATCGCGACGGTTTCCCGATCGGCGTGCAGCAACGGCGGCGTTGCGCGCATCCAGGGCTTCAGCTCGACGAGACATTGCCGCAGGCTGGCATGCGCCTGCGCGTCGGGGCGGCGGCTCCAGAGGAGTGCGCTCAGCCGGTCGCGCGCGAGCGGCGCATCGGCAAGCGCGAGCCGGGCCAGAAGGGCGCGCGCCTTGCGGCTGGTGGGGGACAGAGCGGCTGGCTCGACAGCGAAGTCGCCGAGGAGTCGCAATACGGGCGTCGCGGCGGCGGCATGCCGCTCGGTTTTGGCGAATGCAGAATTCACGGCGCGACCTCCTGAGTCGAGGGATAGCGGCCGTATGTTTTTCCCGATGACAGAAATAGCATCTTTTTGACGGGTCTACGAACGGTAAATTTCAACATTCTGGATTTTGACGTATTTTTAATACCGGATTGACGATCTTCTCACGGCGGCCGGCATGCGCCCGCGCTACTTCCATCGCATCCGCAGCTCGCCGTCCGGCTGGGGCATAACGAAAGGGAGTAACTCGATGCGTATCTTCATGGCTCTGCCCCTGTTGCTGCTCGGCGCAGCACCCGTATTTTCCCAGCCCATCGTCGCGACTGCGCCGGCAGGTGAAATCGAGGTCGTAAAAGTCAGCTATGCCGACCTCAATCTCGACAGCGATGTCGGCTTGGCACGGCTCGACAGCCGTCTGCGTGCCGCGGCGCGCTCGGTGTGCGACGTCCGACCCGAATTCGAATCGACCGTGCGGAAAATGTCCACCCGCCATTGCTTCCGGAGCGCGCTTTCGAGAGGCCGCGAAGCCGGCAAGGAGATCATCGCCGCGCAACGGACCGGCGCGCCGCTGACGCTGGCCAGCGCGATCATCATCTCGCGGCGGTGACCCTCGCTGGTCCGCGCCGATAGCGCGGCCGCCACGATGTCCCTTGCTCCCGTCTCTGGTGGGAGCAACGCCGGAGCCGTTCCCAACGGTTCCGGCGTTTTTCGGTCGTGGCATGACAGGCTTCGGCTCGACTTCGCGCGGCACGAGCGGCATAGGAGGGACGACGTCGCCACCGCAAGGACCAGCATGACCGCCACACCGCGTAACAAGTCCATGATCCAGAGGCTTTATAACTGGACCATGGAGAAATCCGCGCATCCGCACGCCGAATATTGGCTGGCGCTGGTCTCTTTCGTCGAGGCAAGCTTTTTCCCGATCCCGCCGCACCCGTTGCTGGGTCTGATGTGCCTCGCGAACCCGAAAAAGGCGGTGCGCTACGCCGTCATCTGCACGCTCGCGTCGGTCGCGGGCGGCATGCTCGGTTATGGGATCGGTTTCTTTCTCTATGAAAGCGTCGGGCTGGCGCTGCTCGGCGCGCTGGGGCTCACCGACGCCTTCCCGCCGGCCGCCTGTTACCTGCGCGAATTCGGCGCCGAGATCATCCTGATCAAGGGCGCGACCCCGATCCCGTTCAAGCTGCTGACGATCACCGCCGGCTTCATCCACATGAGTTTCTGGACCTTCCTGTGGGCCAGCCTTGCCAGCCGGGCCTTTTCCTTTCTGCTCGTCGGGATTTTGTTCCGGCTGTTCGGGGCGCCGATCAAGGCGTTCATCGACAAATATCTGATCTGGGTCACCGGCGGCTTCCTGGTCGCGGTGATCGCGGGCTTCCTGGTGATCGGGGCGCTGTCGGGCGACGGGAAGAGCAAGGAAGCCGACAAGTGCAGCGGTGCGACGCTTGAGAGCATTGGGCTGGATCGGGAGTAGCCGTTTCTCCCCTCCCGCTTGCGGGAGGGGTTGGGGGTGGGCAGCCACGCCGCATGGCCCACCCCGCTGCGACTAACGAGCAAGCTCGCAAGTCTCGCTGCCCCTCCCGTTTACGGGAGGGGACATAAGTCTATTCGTTCGCCGCCGTGTGCAGCCAGTCGGCATGGCGCGGGGCCTTCTTGGTCTGGCTCCACTCTTCCAGCATCAGCGGCGCGACGCGCTTCAGTTCGGCATATTGCTCGGCGGTGCCGATGTCGCACGCCAGCTCGACGCGGTGGCCGTTGGGGTCGAAGAAATAGATCGACTTGAAGATGCCGTGGTGCGTCGGGCCGAGCACGTCGACGCCTTCGCTTTCCAGATGCGCCTTCGCGGCGACCAACTCGTCGAAGCTGCCGACCTTGAACGCGAGATGCTGAACCCACGCCGGCGTATTCTCGTCACGGCCCATGTCGGGCTGGTTCGGCAGTTCGAAGAAAGCGAGGATGTTGCCGTTCCCCGCCTCGAGGAACACATGCATATAGGGGTCATATTCGCCGGTCGACGGCACATGATCCTCGGCAAAGGCGGTCGTATAGGTCATGCCGAGCATGCGCTCGTACCAACCCACCGTTTCCTTCGCGTCCTTGCAGCGATAGGCGGCGTGATGGACGCCGCCCAATTTGATCGGGCTCGTCATTCGGCGGGTTCCTCGATGGTCAGGGCTCCACGGCGAATCTGGTCCATTTCCATCGATTTGAACAGCGCGGTGAAATTGCCCTCGCCGAACCCTTCATCCTTCTTGCGCTGGATGAACTCGAAGAAGACCGGGCCGATCACGGTCTGGCCGAAAATCTGGAGCAGCAAGCGCGGGTCGCCTTCGGTGGTCGACCCGTCGAGCAGGATGCCGCGCGACTGGAGGCCCTCGACCGATTCGCCATGGCCCGGAAGGCGCTCTTCGAGCATCTCGTAATAGGTCGCGGGCGGCGCGGGGGCGAACGGATTGCCGATGGCCTTCAGCTTGTCCCACGCGGCGTACAGATCGTCGCAGCTGAACGCGATATGCTGGATGCCCTCGCCATTATAGGCGCGCAGATATTCCTCGATCTGGCCCTTGCCGCCTGCGCCCTCTTCGTTGAGCGGGATGCGGATCTTGCCGTCGGGGGCGGTCATCGCCTTCGACGTCAGCCCGGTATATTCGCCCTTGATGTCGAAATAGCGGATCTCGCGGAATCCAGCGATCCGCTCGTAGAAGGCCGCCCAATGCGCCATCCGCCCGCCGTAGACGTTGTGCGTCAGGTGATCGATCAGTTGCATGCCCGCGCCGACGGGGTGGCGATCGACGCCTTCCTCGTAAACGAAATCGATGTCGTAGATGCTGAGGTCGTCGCCGTAACGGTCGATCAGATAGATGATCGAGCCGCCGATGCCGCGGATCGCGGGCAGGCGCAATTCCATCGGGCCGGGGTTGACCTCGACCGGCTCGGCACCGCGCGCGATGGCTTCGCTATACGCCATCGCCGCGTCCCGAACCCGCCACCCCATCCCGCACGCCGACGGGCCATGCTCGGCGGCAAAATAGGCGGCGGGCGATTTGGGTTCGTAATTGGCGATCAGGTTGATGCCGCCCTGGCGCCACAGCTGGACGTCCTTCGAGCGATGATGCGCGATCTGCGCGAAACCCATCGCCTCGAAAACCGGTTCGAGAATGCCCTTCTCGGGCGCCGAAAATTCGACGAATTCAAAGCCGTCGAGGCCCAGCGGATTATCGAAAAGGTCGGTCATGTCGCATTCCCATCTAGTTTCAATTGAAACTATTATGATGGAATGGGGTGCGGGAGTCAATCCAAGAGGCGGGCGGGCGCTAGCGCAAGTCGTCATGCCGGGCTTGACCCGGCACCCGCCTTTTTTTCGTCAAGAAGGCAGGCCCCGGATCAAGTCCGGGGTGACGGAAGCAGGAAATGCTTAGGCGGCCGCGGGTTCGAACGCCTCCAGCGCTTCACTCGCGGTCACCCAGCGCGCTTCGGCGGCTTCCTGCGCCGCAACGATCTTGCCGCGGCGCTGCGACAATTCGCTCATCGTCAGTCCGGCATATTCGTTGCTGGCGCCCTGCGGGTCGAACATCGCGCGGTCGATAGCGGAGAGCACGACCTCATATTTGGCGAGATCGGCCTCGGCGTCTGAAACATCCTTCTTGATCTTCGCCGCCGCCTCGCGCGCGGCCGCCGCCTTACGGTCTTCCTTCTTGTCGGCCTTGGACACGCGATCCTTTTGCGGCCCCTTGCCGAGGATCATGTCGACATAATCGTCCATGCTGCCGTCATATTCGCGCGCGGTGCCGTCATCGACGAGTACCAGCCGGTCGGCGGTGAGTTCGAGCATGTGGCGGTCGTGGCTGACGAGCACCACCGCGCCATCGAAGCTGTTGAGCGCCTGGACGAGCGCTTCGCGCGCGTCGACGTCGAGGTGGTTGGTCGGTTCGTCGAGGATCAGCAGATGCGGCGCGTCGCGGGTGATCAGCGCCAACGCCAAACGCGCGCGTTCGCCGCCCGACAGCTTCGCGACCTGCGTCGTCGCCTTGTTGCCCGAAAAGCCGAAGCGGCCGAGCTGCGCGCGCACGGCGCCCTGCGTCTTGCCATCCATCACGCGCGTCATATGCGCGAGCGGGGTGTCGCTGCCGTCGAGTTCCTCGACCTGATATTGCGTGAAATAGCCGACACGCATCTTGCCCGACGCCGCCATCGCACCTGCCATCGGTGCGAGCTGCGCCGCGAGCAGACGGGCGAGGGTCGTCTTGCCATTGCCGTTGCGGCCGAGCAGCGCGATCCGGTCGTCGGGATCGATGCGCAGGTTGAGCCGCTGGAGCACCGGCCGATCGGCATAACCCACGCTCGCAAGGTCGAGCGTGATCAGCGGCGGCTTCAGTTCGTCGGGGCTCGGGAAATCGAACGCCAGCGTCTGATCCTCGGCGAGTGCGGCGATCGGCTGCATCCTCGCGAGCATTTTGGCGCGCGACTGCGCCTGCTTCGCAGTCGAGGCGCGCGCGCTGTTGCGTGCAACATAGTCCTGGAGCTTTGCGCGCTGGGCATCCTGCGACGCCTTGGCCGCCGCAAGCTGTGCGGCGCGTTCGGCGCGCTGGCGCTCGAACGCGTCATAGCCGCCAGCATAGAGCATCACCTTGCCGCCTTCGAGGTGGAGGATATTGTCGACGACATTGTTGAGCAGGTCGCGCTCGTGGCTGATGACAACCAGCTGCCCCGGATAGGCGCGCAGGAAATTTTCGAGCCACAAGGTCGCTTCGAGGTCGAGGTGGTTCGAGGGTTCGTCGAGCAGCAACAGGTCGGGTTCGGAGAACAGCAGCGCGGCGAGCGCGACACGCATCTTCCAACCGCCCGAGAAGCTGTCGAGCGGCTGGCCCTGCATATCCTCGTCGAAGCCGAGCCCGATCAGGATGCGCGCGGCGCGCGCCGGCGCGGTGTAGGCGTCGATCGCGATCAGCCGCTCGTGGATGTCGCCGAGCTTGTCGGCGTCCTGCTCGGTCTCCGACGCCGTCAGCAACTCAGCACGTTCGGTGTCGGCAGCAAGCACGGTTTCGAACGGCGTTGCGGTGCCGTTCGGCGCTTCCTGCGCGATATAGCCGACACGCGTCTTGCGCGGCATGTCGATGCTGCCCTCGTCGGCCTCGAGCTGGCCGATCATCACTTTCATCAGCGTCGACTTGCCCGCGCCGTTGCGCCCGATCAGCCCGACGCGGCTTTTGGCCGGCAGGCTCGCGGTGGCGCGTTCGAGGATGGCGCGCCCGCCAAGGCGTACAGTGATAGCGTTGATTGTCAGCATGGGCGCGCGCCTAGCATGTTCGGCGCGCCAGCCCAAGTCCCCGACTGGCATATTGCGCGCGGGTGCGGCAAATGGGGAACATGACCGGCCTCGCCCCCTTCCACATCGCTTTTCCCGTCGACGATCTGGACGCCGCGCGCCATTTCTATGGCACCGTCCTCGGCTGTCCCGAAGGGCGCAGCGATGCCGACTGGATCGACTTCAACCTTTATGGGCATCAGATCGTCGCGCACCGCGTCGATACCCCGCGCGCGTCGGCCGCGCATAATCCGGTCGATGGTCATGCGGTGCCGGTGCCGCATTTCGGCGTCGTGCTGCCGCCCGCCGCATGGCAGGCGCTGGCCGACCGGCTGAAGACGGCTGGCACAAAGTTCGTGATCGAACCGCACACGCGCTTCCCGGGCCAGCCGGGCGAGCAGTCGACGATGTTCTTTCATGACCCGGCCGGCAACGCGCTCGAGTTCAAGGCATTCGCAGATCTCGGACAATTGTTCGCCAAATAGGCGAACGGGGCCAACTCTTCGCCAAATGGGGCTAGTGCCCGCCGCCCATCGAAATCTGCTTCGGCCGCGGCGCGAACCACACCGATATGGCGGCGATCACGAACACGACCCCCGACGCGAGGAAAAGGTGCAGCACCCCGAGCGTTGATGCCTGCACGTCGATCAGCCGCTCGATCGCGGCGCGCGCCTGTTCGAGTGTCAGCCCGGCACTTTGTAACGAGCTCATTGTCGCCTCGGTGTTGTTGAGCGACGACACCAGCTCGGACCGCGACGTCCGGCTGGCATCGTCCCACGCGGTCGTCGCTACCGCAGTGCCGATCGCACCGCAGAGCGTGCGCAGGAAGCTCATCAACCCCGCCGCCGATGTCTGATGCTGCGCGGGCACCGAGCTCAAGGCGAGCGCGGTGAGCCCGACGAAGAAGAAAGGCATGCCGATCCCCTGCAGGATATGCGGCAGCGCGAGCGTCCAATAGCCGACGTCGGCGTTCCAGCTCGCGCGCAGGACCGACATCAGCGCCATCCACAGGATGCCGCCCGAAATGGTGATACGCACATCGACCCTGGTCATCAGGCCCGCCGCGACGGGCGACAGGAGGACGGCGAACACGCCGAGCCACGCGACGATGAAACCCGTCTGCGTCGCGGTATAACCCGCGACCTGTTGCAACCATAAGGGCGTGAGCACCACCTGTGCAAAGAAGGCGCCGAAGCCCAAGGATATGGCCATGGTCGCGAAGGTGAAGCCGCGGAAGCGGAAAATGCGCAGGTTGACGACCGGATTGGCGTCGGTCAGCTCCCAGATTACGAAGGCAGCAAAGCTGATCGCGGAAACGACCGCGAGGCCGACGATCCACACCGATCCGAACCAGTCATGCTCGCGTCCGGTGTCGAGCATGATCTGAAATGCGCCGACCGACACGACGAGCAGGACCAGGCCGATCAGGTCGATGCGCGCCTTGATGCGTTTGGTTTCGAACGGCGTGAGCAGCGTGAAAACACCGAACCCGCAGATCGCCACCACCGGCAGATTGATGAAGAATATCCACGGCCAGCTCCAATTGTCGCTGATCGTCCCGCCAAGGATCGGGCCGAGGATTGGCGCGGTGGTCGTCGTCATCGCCCAGATCGCGAGCCCGATGCCCGCCTTCTCCTTGGGAAAGATGCGCAGCAGCAAAATCTGCGACAGCGGCATCAACGGGCCGCCGGCGAGGCCCTGCAACACGCGAAAGAGCACCAGCGCATCAAGCGTGCGCGACACGCCGCACAGAAAAGAGAAGATGCCGAAGCCGATGATCGAATAGATGAACCAGCGCACCGTGCCGAACCGCATCGCGAGCCAGCCGGTGAGCGGCACGCTGATCGCGTCGGCGACCGCATAGCTGGTGATCACCCATGTTCCCTGCGTCGGCGACACCGCGAGCCCGCCCGCGATATGCGGCACCGACACATTGGCGATCGTCATGTCGAGCACGACGACGAAATTGGCGAGCGCCAACGCAAACGCCGCTACGATCAGCCGCACGCCGGTCAAAGGCTGCGGTTCGGCGGGGATGCCGGCGGATGAAGCGGAGGTGGCGGCGCTGGCCATGTCTTATCGACCGCGCGTGTCGATCGTGGCTTCCATCGACAGCCCGACGCGCAGCGGATGCGCCTTGAGCTGCTTTGGATCGAGCGCGATGCGCACCGGCAGGCGCTGCACCACCTTCACCCAATTGCCCGTCGCATTCTGCGCGGGGATCAACGAGAAGGCCGCGCCGGTGCCGCCGGCGATGCCGACGACCTTGCCGCGATAGACGACGTCGCCGCCATAATAGTCGGACACCAGCTCGACCGGCTGGCCGATACGGATCTCCCGAAACTGGCTTTCCTTGAAATTGGCGTCGACATAGGCGGTCGCGATGGGAACGAGCACCATGATCGGCGCGCCCGCGGCGATCCGCTGGCCGACCTGAACCTGGCGGTTGGTGACGATGCCGTCGACCGGCGCGCGCAGCACGGTGCGCGCAAGATCGAGCTGCGCCTTCTCCAGCCGCGCTTCGGCCGCCGCGACGTCGGGCGCGGTGTTTATCGTCGTCCCGCGCACCACGGCTTCGGCAGCGCCAAGATCGCCGCTTGCCGATCCGCGCGTCGCTTCGGCCGATGTAATGCCGGCGGCGGCAAGGTCGCGCGCTGCCGAGGCCGAAGCCAGCGCGGCGCGTGCAGCCGTCAGTTCCTCGCCCGACACGGCACCGGTGCCGGCAATGCTTTCGCGGCGCGCGAGTTCGGCGCGTGCGCGCTCGACCGTCGCATTGGCGTCGCGCAGCCGCGCCCGCGCCTGCGCGATGTCGGCGCCGCGCGCCATAACGCGCGCCCGCGCCGCATCGGCGTTGGCGTCGGCCTGCCCATAACGCTGACGCGCGAGGCGGAGCGCCGATTCGGCGTCGGCAACCGCGATGCGTTGATCGGCGTCGTCGAGGATGACGAGGATGTCGCCCTTTTTCACCGCCTGCGTGCCGCTGACGCGCACTTCCTTGACCGGGCCCGCGATGAGCGCGGTTACCTGCGCCGAGTCCGCGCCGACATAGGCGTTATCCGTATGCACGCGGCCCGCCTGGGTCAGAAAATACCAGAGGCCCCACAGGAACGCGACCGTCACCACGACGATCGCGAGGATACGGAGCAGCTTCTTGCGCTTCGCGCCGTTGGCTTCGGGAGCTCCTTCGGGGGCGGGGGTTGCGGCTGCAGCCGTTTCGTCGGCCATCATTCGTCTCCTGTTGAGTTTTGCGCGCGATATCCGCCGCCAAGCGCGCGGATCAGGGCGATATCGAGCGAGAGCTGGCGCGCTTCGAGGTCGGCGACGGCGCGGCTCAATGCCACCATGCTGTCCTCGGCGGTGAGCTGGACTATCTGGTTCGAGAGGCCCGCGCGATAGCGCAGCCCGGCGAGTTTCGAGGCTTCGGCGGCGGCGGTCAGCGCCTCGCGCCGTCCGACAAGCTGGCGTTCGGTCGCCGCGCGGCTCGCGACGATGTCGGCGACATCGCGCAGCGCGCCGATCAGCGTACGGTCATAGGTCGCAACCGCCACATCATAGTCGGCGCGCGATCCGCGATAGCGCGCCTGAAGACGCCCGCCTTCGAAGATCGGCAGGCTGATCGCGGCGCCGCCATTGCCATATTCGGACCCGGCGCTGAACAGATTCGAAAGCCCGAGCGACTGAAGCCCGACGAGCGCCGACAAGCTGATGTTGGGATAGAAGTCGGCGCGCGCGACATCGATGCGTTTTGCTGCCGCTTCGGAACGCAGCCGTGCCGCGACGATATCGGGACGCCGTCCGATCAGGTCGATCCCCGCATTGCCCGGCAAGCCCAGCGACGACCGCGCCATCTGCGGCCGCGCGATCGACAGGCCGCGGTCGGGTCCGGCACCGACGAGCGCGGCAAGCCGGTTGCGCGTCGTCGCGATCGCTTCATCGAGCGCGACGACGTCGGCGCGTGCCGAGGCGGCGCGGCTTTCGGCCTGCCGCTGGCTCGCCTGATTCTCGATCCCCGCACGGGCGCGCTCGCCCGACAGGTCGGCGCTCGCGGTGCGGACGCGCACCGCATCATTGGCGACATCGAGCGCCTGATAATAGCCCGTAAGATCGGCATAGGCTGACGCGATCCCTGTGGTGAGCATCAACCGCGCCTGCGCCTCGTCGACGCGCGCCGCCTCGGCTTCCGACGTCGCGGCCGCGAGCGCAGCGCGATTGCGGCCCCACAAGTCGAGGTCGAAACTCAAGGTCGCGGCGATATGCCCGGTGTCCTGGATGCCCTGGGGGCCGATACCTGGCGGGAAGCCCATATTTTCGCTCTGACGTGTGGCGCCTGCGCTGCCCTCCGCACCGACACGCGGCAGCAGCGCGGCCCCCGCCTGCTGCGCCATCGCATCGGCGGCGCGCACCCGCGCCGCGGCGATCGCGACGTCGGGCGAACCCTTCATCCCTTCGGCAATCAGCGTATCGAGCTGGGCATCGCCAAAGCCCTGCCACCAGCCTTCGGCGGGCCATTGGCCCTCGACGCCGGCGAAAGTCGTGCGCGATTCCAGCGACTCGGTGGCCGCCGGAACGGGTTTCGGCCCGACGTCGGGAACGGTCGCGCAGCCCGCAAGCAGGCCGAAAACAGCGGTGGTGGCAAAAATCAAACGGGGCATGGCTTCCCACGATACTAGATGGTATCATGCGCCAATGAGCCTCGGAGGAAGCGTTGTCAATCGAAATGATACCAGATAGTACGGTAGCCGTCGACGATGCCGCGGCAATGCGCCGCAAGGCGTTCGTCGATGCCGCGCGCGAGCTATTCTTTGCGAATGGCTATGCCGGCACAACGATGTCCTCGATCGCCAGCAAGGTCGGCGGATCGAAAACGACGCTCTGGACCTATTTTCCTTCGAAGGAGGATCTGTTTGCCGCGGTCGTCGATGGGATCGTCGAACAATATGGCGATGCCCTCACCATCGAGCTGCCGCTCGATCAGCCAGTGCCCGACGTCCTCCGCCGTTTCGGCATGGTATTGATGACGAAGCTGACGGCGACACCGCTTCTCTCGCTGTTCCGCCTTGTCGTCGGGGAAGCCGATCGTTTCCCGCACCTCGCCGAGACATTTTACGACCGCGGTCCGCGTCGCGGCAAGGCGCGAGCGGCCGACTGGGTCGCCGAAAAAATGGTGCGCGGCGAGATCAGGATGGGCGATCCGATGCGTGCGGTGCAGCAATTTGCCGGCCTGTGCCAGTCGGGCCTCTACCAGTTCGCCGTCCTCAACCTGCCCGAAAGCCGCGACCTCAGCCGCTTGCAGGACGAAGTCGATGCCGCGGTCGACACATTTTATCGCGCGTGGGAGCCCGACGCCTAGGCGGCCGCCCGCAACTTGCTCCGCCGCTCTTCCTGTGCAATAGGCGCCGCCCCCGCCCGGGGATCCCCCTCGTCACAGGAGCCACGTCATGGACAATGCGGCCGCGAGCGCGCTCGGCCTCGATTTCGGCACGACGAACAGCGTCGTCGCGCTTGCCGATGGCCGGGGCGGCACCGAGCTGGTCGCGTTCGGCGACACGGGCGACGCAGTGTTCCGCTCGGCGCTCTGCTTCTGGGAAGAAGAGCGCGGCTGGAACGGCATCGCGCATGAGGCGGGTCCGTGGGCGATCGACGAATATCTCCAGTCGCCGCTCGACAGCCGCTTCATCCAGTCGTTCAAGAGCGTCGCCGCGAGCCCGTTGTTCGAGCGCGCGATGATCTTCAACAAGCCCTTCCGCTTCGAGGATATGGGGCGCCTGTTCCTCCAGCGCCTTGTTGCGCATGCCGGCGGCGCGCTCGACGAACGGCCGCACCGCATCATTGTCGGCCGCCCGGTCGAATATGCCGGCGCCAGGCCCGATCCCGAACTCGCGCGCCAGCGGTACGACGCGATGCTCGCGGCGTTCGGCACCGAAATCCATTATGTCCACGAACCGCTCGGCGCCGCGCACAGCTATGCCTCGCGCCTGACCGAGCCCGCGACGATCCTCGTTGCCGATTTCGGCGGCGGCACCACCGACTTTTCGATCGTCCGCGTCGCCGAGCCCGGAAGCCCGCGGCGCTGCGTGCCGCTCGCGTCTTCGGGGATCGGCATCGCGGGCGATCGCTTCGATTACCGCATCGTCGACCGGCTGGTACTGCCCCTGCTCGGCAAGGGCAGCCAGTATCGCTCGTTCGACAAGCTGCTTGAAATCCCGGGCGGCTATTTCGCCGATTTCGGCGACTGGTCGCGGCTCGCGATGATGCGCAACCGCCGCACGATCGAGGAAATCCGCCGCCTGCAACGCGACGCCGAACGGCCCGACCTGATCGGCCGCATGATCGCGCTGATCGAGCATGAGCAGGGCTTTCCGCTCTATGATGCCGTGGGCAAGCTCAAGCGCGCGCTGTCGGGCGCCGATCATGCAGAATTTCATTTCGCCGGCGGCGGGATCGAGATCGGGGCCGAGGTGCGGCGCGCCGATTTCGAGCAATGGATCGCCGACGATCTTCGCCGCATCGAGGCGGCGATGGACCAGGCGCTTGCCCGCGCGGGCATCGCGCCCGAGGCGATCGACCGTGTCTTCCTGACCGGCGGGTCCTCGCTGATCCCCGCGATCCGCGCGATGTTCGACCGCCGTTTCGGCGAAGAGCGTATCGCGACCGGCGGCGAGCTGACCTCGATCGCGCACGGTCTCGCGCTGATCGGCGAGGAATCCGACCCGGCCGAATGGGCTGCCTGATCGGGGTCCGCCCGGCAATCAGGGAGCGTCAGGCTCCCGGCTGGTCGACGCCGAGAGCGCGCTGCCGCACGCCGAAATGAAACTCGTGATCATAATCATCCTCGACGATCGCGAAGCCGAAACCGCGCGCAAGGTCGACAAGGTCCAGTCGCCGTTCGGGGCGAAGTGAAACCGTCGTCGGGAATTGGTGATGCGGAGTGACGAACACCGCGCACGCACTCTGCCTCCGGCAGATGTTGGCGATCTCTTCGACCTTCATCCCGCCTTCGTCGAGTCCGACCGGCACGATATGGGCGCCCAGCGCGCGGAAGGCCGCGATTGCCGGTTCATATGCCAGTTCCTCGACAATCACGACGTCGCCGCGCTCGAACAGAATCTGGCCTGCGAGAAATATCGCGTTCTGGCTGCCGCGCGTGATGCAGATGTTGCGCTCGTCGACCGCAAGTCCGTGCTGCGCGGCCAGCATTTCTGCGATGACGCGCCGGATGCCTGGGAAGCCGCGCGGGTCGCGATATTGCAATCCGTTGTCGCGCGAAAGCCGATGCGCCGCAGCACGATAAGCGCGGACAAGCAGTTCTGGCGGGACGAGACGGCCATCGGGCGTCCTCTCATCGAGTTTGAGCCCCACCCCTGCCGGGAGTGCGAGCGAGCGCGCAGGTGGCCGTGCGAAGCGATAGGAGATGTGATCGACGCACTCGTACGCGCGTTCCAGCGGGCGCACCGATTTGTCGGCGAGCGCATGCGAAATGCGCGTGCCCCTTGTGCCAGCCGTTTCCAGCCAGCCCTGGGCTATCAGATCCTCATAAGCGTGAACCACCGTCTTGCGATTCATGCCCAGCAACCGGGCGAGGTCGCGGCTGCTCGGTAGATAGGCCCCCCGATGCGAGGTGGCCGCGCTCGATATCCCCGATTACCGCCTGGATGATCTGCGAGTGGAGCGGTCCTGGCAGAGTCGGATCGATCCGTTCCTTCAATCCTATCGGCCAGTCAATCAGCAAAGAAGCGCAAACGGAATGGGGCATCAGTTCGCCCTCGTCGCGGGCCGGTTCTCCCTTTTTAAGCGGTCCCGCATCATCGGCGACCGCACCGCGATCCCGGCGTCTTCGACGATTTGAGCCGCTGCCACGAGATTTTCCATATGACCCCGCTTTCAGGCCGAGGCCGTCGAGCATGCCCACGAGCGCCTCCGTTGCGAGGTTCCCGTTGGAACCCGGCGCATAGGGACATCCCCCAAGACCAGCGATCGCGCTGTCGACAACGGTAATGTCGGCCTCAAGGCTTGCGCGAGCATTATCGAGCGCTCGGCCAGAACTATCGTGGAAATGGATCGCGAGTTGGCTCGATGGAACCGACCTGGCAACGGTGCGGACCATGTCACGGGCCTCGGCGGGCGTCCCTGCACCAATGGTATCGCCGAGCGAAATCTCGTAGCATCCCATCGCCGCAAGTCGTTCGGCGACCTCGACCACGGCGGACAGGGCGACCTCGCCTTCATAAGGACAGCCGAGCACGCATCCCGCGACGCCTTCGGCCCGGCAATAGGCGACCACGCCGGCATCGATCGAGATGTCGTCGGCATAGGAAAGGAGCCGTCGCCGCGTATACGTCAAGCCGATCGTCCAGCGATCGTCCAGCTTGTAGGATGCGCCGAGGATGATTTCGTCCTCCTCGCTCGGCTTCAGATTCTGCGAGACGGCCTGGGTCGTGTCGCGCAAGGCACCCGTCGCGATCACGTTGCAGTGCGGCCCAGCCGCGCCAAAGATCGGCGCCGGGCAGATCTGACCGCCGTTCCAGTTGGTAATCTGCGATGTCAGGTTGGGAATATTGCCGGCGCCGAATGTGCCGTCGGTCTGCCAATATTCGGTGAAACCGATCGGCTGGCCGAACTGGATGAAAGCCGTGTTCGACGCGACCGGGAGAAAATAGCGGCCATAATTGCCGAACAATTTCATCCGCCCGTCGCCGAACACGTCATATGATGCGCCAAGCCGCGGCGCCCAGGCGCTGTCGAGGTCGAGCCATTGCTGCCCGGTGAGCGTATCGCTGGCGAACTGGTCGAGCCGGACGCCGAGGTTGAGCGTCAGGTTGGCGGTCGGCCGCCATTCATCTTGCAGGTAGAAGGCGCGGTTCTTCGACTTGAAGCCGCCGCCAACACTACCGTAATTCACCCCGACATAGACATCGTCGGGCGCGAGGCCCGCCGAGACGCATTGCGGCGTATTGGACCCGCATACGTTCAGATAATAGGAAACGCCGCCCGGTGCGGAGGCGAGCCCGCCAGCGTCATAGCCGTCGTTCCCGGTCGGGACCTCGACCTTGTTCAGGCGATTGCTCTCGGTGTCCATGCCGAAGCGAATATGATGCTCGCCCAGCATCGAGACATAGAGATCGGCATCGAAGCGATAGAATTCGCGCCGCGTCGCATGGGGATTCGGAACGGAAGCGAGCTTCTGGTCACTGAGGATCGCGCCGGTGAGTTCGTCTCGCACGAAATTGGCGTTGTTGCTCGTCTCGAAGTCGAAGCGCTCCTTCGATACGCCATAGGCCCCGGAAACAGTGAACCAGTCGGTCAGATTGCCCGTATAACGGCCGATATAGCTGGTGCCGCCGGACCGGTATCGGGTCTGGCTCAGCTCGCCGCCGACCGTGTCGGTCGCGGCATCATAAGCGAGGGTTTTCCGAAGCCGGGTGGTTCCAGTGTCGAAATAGGTTAATTCGAGGCGATGCCCTTCGATCGGGATGGCATCGAGCTTCACGCCCCAGATCGGATCATTGTCACGGTCGACATAGCGCGCGCCGTCGAGGATGCTGCTATGCTCCTTCAGACGAGAGGTTCGAGCGCGCGGTTGCCGAAATCGCACTGCGGTCGATCTATCATAGGAGCGGCAAGGCCAAGAGCGAGTGGCATAGCATCGCAGCGATGAATGCGCCGCGCTGGTCGGTACACGCCGACGGCATATCCAACGGGCCGGGCCGCATCGAAATGCGGTCCGGCCCTGTCACGACGCCTCGGCAACGCGGCGCCTCGCGCCAGTTGCGGCCGGCGGGACGTATGTGGATCAGCCGTTCAGGCGGTCCTTGATCGCCTTGGCTGCACCAAAGGTGAGCTTCTTCGAAGCGGCGATCTGGATCGCAGCGCCCGTAGCGGGGTTACGGCCTTCGCGCGCCGGCGACGCCTTGATCTTGAACTTGCCGAAGCCGTTGACCGAAACTTCGTCGCCCTTGGCGGCGGCATCGGCAATCGCGGCAAACACGGCGTCGACCGCCTTCTTGGCATCGGCCTTGCTCACTGCGAGCGTGGCAGCAACGCTGTCGGACAGTTCGGCGTGGTTCATATGATCTCTCCTATGTGCCCGGGACCGTCCCCGGGCGGTCTGCCGCTATAGTCAGCGCCGGCGCGCGATGCCATAGTGGCCGGCATTCGAGCCGAAGTCTGTTTCAATTGCCCTGGATCCAGAGAGCCTCCGCCGCGCTCATTCCGACTGTTTCGAAGCGAGCGCTTTGGAGGTTGCCAACGAACGGGACGCCCATCCAATCTTTGCTTTTACGTCGATCCGCGAAAAAGGTCTCTAACGCGCCAAATCCGATTTTGCTTGCTGTTCCGCGACCGCCGCGCGTGCCAGTACCCCTGCGGCCTGCGCGGTCTCTCGCGAGGCGCGCGCCGCCGCCTCCGACAGGCCGGTGTGTTGCAGGAAGCCGTGGATCAGCGTCGGAAACTCGCGATAGATTACATAGTTTCCACCTTGCGCGAGCTTCGCCGCATAGGCCCGTTCGGAATCGCGTAGTGGGTCAAAACCTGCAGTCGCGATCAGCGTTGGTGGCATCTTGCGCGTCGCGTCGAACAGCGGCGAGACTTCGGGCTGCGACAGGTCCTGATCGGGGAAGACGATGGGGAGGATATAGTCGGTGAACGACCGGTTGAGCCGGAATCCCTCACCGAACAGCCGCGACGAATTATAGGTCGCACGCATCGCGTCGACGGGGCGGTTATCGACCGCCGGATAATAGAGGATCTGGCACAGCGGCGCGGGCTTGCCCTTGGCCATTCGGCGCGTCGTCACGACGATCGCCATATTGCCGCCCGCGCTATCTCCCGCCACACACACCTGATCGGGCGCGCCGCCGAGGTTCTTCGCTTCGCCGACGACCCAGTCGAAGGCGCTCTCGGCATCGTCCCACGACGCCGGATAGGGTGCCTCTGGCGCCATGCGATATTCGACGCTGACCACGATCGCCTTCGCGTCGTTCGCCAGCTGGCGCGACGACAGGTCCGAGCCCTCGACGCCGCCGACGAACCACGCCCCGCCGTGATAATAGACGATAGTCGGCAGCGGACCGCTCGCCTTGGGTCGATAGATGCGCACCGGAATGCTGACATTGCCGCTCTTCACCACGGCGTTCTTCACCGACGCCATCTGGGGCGCCGCCGCAGTGCCGGCCGCCCAGTCACCGTTCACCTCGTCGCGGATCGCCTTCATGCCGGACGCGGTGGCGGGATCGTTACCCGGCTTGCCCTTGGCGGCCTCTTCCTTGACCATGTCGTTGGCAAGCATCGCCTGGATGCCGGGATCGAGCGTCTGGCCGTCGAGGCGGATCGGCGGCGCCCCCGGTTGGCCGAACGACGGAGCCGGGAGCGCGAGGCCCGAAACAATCGCCGCACCCAGCAAAACGCTCTTCAATCCGCTCATGATCTACTCCCTCGCAAGCCTCTGCCTGCATTGCCACCCAATCGCCCCATCCATGCCAAGTCGGCATTCCGACCACAGCTGTCTTTTCCGGGTAGCAGCTTGTCCAAGCGGGTAAGTCGGCGCGCGCCCTCTAGCGAGCCACGCCAAATCCGGAGAGGATCGGGGCATGTTTCAAGGGGAGAACCGGGTCATGATGAAGAGTTTGATATGGGCATGCGCGCTGCTGGCGCCGGTCACGGTGCAAGCGCAGGCGAAAAAGGAAAAGCCGGTGGCCGCCGAGGCGGCGACGCAGTCCGATCCCGCGTTCGAACTGTTCCGGCTGGTGCCCGGCCAGACCGAGGCATTCATCCGCAGCGTCGCGATCTGGGACCAGGTCAATGCCGCCGGCGGTCGGCCCAAGGCCCAGCTTTATCTGCACGAGGATGGCGAAGGCTGGGACGTGATGCTGTACAAGCCGCCGCGCGCGCCATCGACGCCCGAGCAAAAAATGCAGCGATGGCGGCGAAGATGAAGGAGCTGGGCCTCGTCGGCGGTCCGCTGTTCTTCATCGGCCTGCGCGATAAGGTCGCCGATCACGCCCATCTGGTGATGAAGGGCCCGATGCTGTCCGAGGCATGGGTCGCCGAACTCGACGCCCAGCGCGCCGACATCGCAGCGCAGAAATAGGAAGCGGGCGATGACGCATCGAGAGGGCGGACAGACATCCTTTGCCGCGCCGGTGTCGCGGCGTCTGCTGCTCGGCGGGCTGGCGACGGCGGGCGCGCTAGCGACTGCAGAGCCCGCCGCGGCACGCGTCCAAAAGACGAGGGGCTGGGACGTCATCGTCGTCGGCGCAGGCGTTTTCGGTGCCTGGACCGCGTGGAACTTCCAGCGTCAGGGCCAGAAAGTGTTGCTGCTCGACGCATGGGGCGCGGGCCATGCGCGCTCTTCGTCGGGCGGCGAGACGCGGCTGATCCGCACCGAATATGCCGCCAACGCGCTTTACACGCGCTGGGCTTGGGAATCGCTCGCCGAATGGCATGCGCTGGCCAGACGCCACGAGAACCCGATCTTTCGGGAGGTCGGCGCGCTCTATTTCTATCCCAAGGACACCGCGAAGATCGACGAGAGCATCGCGCTCCAGGGCAGTCTCGGCATTCCGATCGAAAAGCTGACCGGCGCAGAAATGGCCAAACGCTGGCCGCAGATCGATTTCGACGGGCTGACGGTCGGGGTGATGCAGCCCACCATGGGCGCGCTGATGGCGCGGCGCAGCGTGCAGACGCTGGTGCAGGATTTCGTCAAGGCGGGCGGCACTTTTCGTACCCTCGCGGTCGATGTGCCGCGTTCCGAGCGCGCCGCGCTCGACGCGATCATCGGCACCGGCGGCGAGACGCTGCACGCGCGGCAATATGTCTTCGCCTGCGGTCCCTGGCTGCCCAAGCTGTTTCCGGAAGTTGTCGGCGGGCGGATCGTGCCGACGCGGCAGGAAGTGTTCTATTTCGCGCCCGCGGCCGGCGACAACCGCTTCGCCGCGCCGCATATGCCCGCGTGGGTCGACGCCGGTGATCCCGATCTTCATTATGGCTTCCCCGACATCGAGGCGCGCGGATTCAAGATCGCGCTCGATGGCCATGGCCCGAAATACGATCCCGATAGCGCCGACCGCCGGATCACCGACAAGGGACTGGCGGATGTGCGCGCTTATCTGGCCAAACGCTTCCCCGCCCTCGCCAAACGCCCCCTCGCGGCGTCCGAGGTCTGCCAATATGAGAATAGCGACAACGGCCATATGCTGATCGACCGGCACCCGCAGTGGGCCAATTGCTGGATCGTCGGCGGCGGCACGGGCCATGGCTTCAAACATGGCCCGGCGCTCGGGCGTTATGTCGCGGGCATGGTGCTCGGGATGGGCAAGGCCGAGCCAGATTTCACCCTCGCGGCGCACAAGGTTCATGGCTAGATGGAAGCAGCCGGGAGGACGATATGATCAACAAGTGGACGATATCGGCGGCGATCGTCGCCATGACCCTTTCCCTGCCGCTCGCGGCGGCGCAGGCGCAACCAGCGGCGGGGCCCGCCTTTGCCATGCCGTCGACGCAGATGTTCGAGACCCAGTCCGACGGCGGCGAAACCTATCGCATCTTCATTTCCTATCCCAAGGGCGAACCGCCCGAGGGCGGCTTTCCCGTCCTCTACATCATCGACGGCAACGCCTATTTCGCCTCCTTTGCCGAGACGCGGCGGCTGCTGGAATATGCGGAAAAGGGCAACGCCCTTGTCGTCGGGGTCGGCTATCCGACCGACGATGCTTATGATGCGCGGCGGACCGGCGATTTCCTGTTTCCGGTGCCAACCGTAGGACCGCCTGCGCAGGCCAAATCGCAGCCAAGCGCCACCAACACCGGCCGCGACAAATTCCTCGATTTCCTGACCGGCAAGCTCAGGACCGAGATCGGGAAGCGCTACAAGATCAACCCCGACCGCCAGTCGCTGTTCGGACACAGCTTTGGTGGGCTGTTCGCGATCCATGCGCTTTATGCGCGGCCAGGCGCCTTTCAATCGATCGTCGCGGCGAGCCCGTCGCTCGAATGGAATGTGCAGGATTTGCTGCGCGAAGAGCGCGCCTTCACCGCCAAGCTGACGAGCGGCCAAGTCACCAAGACGAGCCGCCTGATGCTCGTCGCCGGCGATCAGGACACCGACGACGACGCCGAACCGGCGCGTGCATTGGCGGCGCGCCTCGACCCCCTGTCGGCCTATGGCCTCAGCACGCGCTATCGCCTGTACGAAGATGAAATCCACATGACCGTCCCGGCCCGTGCGGTGACCGACACGCTGCGCTTCGTGCTCCGATAAGCTCGCGCGCCGCGCCGGTCAGGCGGGCATCAGATTCTTGTGGATGATCCCATCCTTGACGATCAGCAGCAGGTTGCGCTCATAATCCTCGAGCAGGCGCAGGTCGTCGAGCGGATTGCCGCGCACCAGCAGCATATCGGCCCACGCCCCTTCACGGATCACACCAAGCGCCGCCTGGCGATAGGGATTGCGGCGGCCGCTGCGGGCAAAGAGTTCGCAGTTGCCGGATGTCGCGATGCGGAGCACTTCGGGGTTCGAATAGATGGCGCCAAAACGCGGCAGCATCGAATTTTCGGTTCGCGAGCTGCGGGTGCGCGAGAAGAGGTCGGTGCCGAAGGCCACCTTGACGCCATGCTTTTTCGCGAACCGCACGCCGCTCTGCCAGCCCTCGCCGCCGAGCGATTCCTTCGCTTTCGCTTGCTGTTCCTCAGTCAGGATATTGTCGCCCTCCTCGAACGGCTGGATCGAAAGCCATGCGCCCTTTTCGGCGATCAGCGCGGCGGTGCGATCGTCGATGGCATGACCATGCTCGATCGACAGCACACCGGCCTCAAGACAGCGGCGCACGCCCGCGGGCGTATAGGCATGGGCGCAAGCATAGGAGTCCCAGTCGGTCACCGCCCCGACGATCGCCTGCATTTCCGCCAACGTATATTGCACCGTGTCGATCGGATCATGGTCCGACGTCACGCCGCCGCCAGCCATGATCTTGATCTGCGATGCACCGCGCTTCAACTGTTCGCGCGTCGCCGCGAGCACTTCGGGCACGCCATTGGCGACTGCGGTCATGCCCTTTTGCTGGCGGATCGAGGGGCGTCCTCCGAGCGCGGCCGGCAGTTCCCCAATCGGTTCCGGATCGCCATGCCCCGATGTCTGCGAGATTGCCGCGCCGCTGGGATAGCAGCGCGGCCCGGGCATGATGCCACGGTCAATCGCGGTCTTGATGCCGAAGATGGCGCCCGCGGTATCGCGCACCGTCGTGAAACCACGCATCAACTGAAACTCGGCATCCTTGAAAATCATCGCGATATGAGTCGCGTCGTCGGACCCCATCCAGGGCACGCCGCGCACCGCGGCCATGTGCCAATGCGCGTCGGTGAGGCCGGGCATCAGCGTCTGCCCCGCGCCGTCGATGATCGTCGTACCCTGCGGCACCGGGATGTCGCCCGCCGAGACGGCGTCGATACGATTGCCCGCGATGCGCACATTGCGCGGCTGGCGGTTGCTGCCGGTGCCGTCGAACAGCTGGACGTTACGGATCAGGATCGTCACCGGCAGCCCGTCGGCGGCCGACGCGGCAGCGATCGGCGCAAGGCCCAGTCCGGCCAGAACAGCGCGGCGCGTCGGGTGAAAGTTCATGAGTTCTCCGCCATGGGGTCATGGTGCGACCGATGCGACGCCGCCGCAACGGCCAGCTTCGCCGGTGGCAGGGGGCCAATTATTTGCCGCGCTTGCGGTCCGCCCGCTCGCGTTCGATCTGGGCGACCCATTTTTCTGCAGTCAGCGGCCCGGTGCCTTCGAAATGAACATGGTCGGCCATCTTCTCACGCACATCGACATAATAGAGCGCACCGGTCGGCAGGCCCATTTCCTTTGCCTTGGCCGCCATCGCGGCTTCCTGTTCGGGAGTCGGTTTCGGGCGCGCGGGTTTATAGAGCAGGACGTCCCAGCCCTCGCCGCCGGCGTGCAGGAACAATTGCGTCGGGGGCTGACCGCCAGCGGCGCTGACCTTGTCCCATTTCTCCATATCGCGGATGAATTCTTCGGTCTTGCCGGGGACGAGACGGAACATTTCGAACACCGGGGTCGTCATCTCGACTGCGGCGGGATCGGCCGCGTCCTTCGCCGTGGCGGGCACGGTCAGGCTGAGGGCGAACAGAGCGAAAGTCAGGCTGCGCAACATCAAATGGGTTCTCCCCTAGTGAAGCCGACAGCGTGCATCGCGCCCGCAAAAGCGACAAGGGATGATGCGGGTAACGATTCGGCAAATGGGTAAAATGGGATGCCCAAGGCGCCGATAATTACCCTTCTCTCGCGCACTTACCCACCGGTCCAGCTTCCCTGCGGGCGACCTCGCCATTAGTCTTGCCGTGCAACCCATTCGCCCATGGCGCCAGGAAGGCTTTCCCGATGGACGATATCAGCCGCCGCAATCTCCTCGCCGTCGCCGCGATCGGATCGATGATCGCGACCGATACGACCGGTGCGACCGGTGCCCGACCTACGCGCTTCAAGCTTGAGCGAGCGACGGAAGGCTTCAACAAATTCAAGGCGGTGCATGAGGGGCTGGGCGAATTGGACGTCCGGCTGTTCGATTTCGGCGGCGCGGCGGCGCCCGCGAACTTCATGATCTATGACATCCCGCCCGGCGCGAGCGAGGGGGTGCATCTCCACAATCTCAGCGATCCGGCGCTCGGCGCCTATGAGGAATATTATTATATCGTCGAGGGTCGCGGCGTGATGACGATCGACGGCGAGGGATTTCCGGTGACCGCGGGCGACCATGTCTTTGCCCCGCTAGACAGTTGGCGCGGCATCGCCAACAAGGACGGCACCGGCAATCTGAAGGTCTTCCTGACCTATATAGACCGGTCGATCTAGCTTGCCGGCGCGGCGGGCAGCCGCAGCGGCCGGATCCAGACCTGCCGATCACCAACATGCACTGGCTGTGCAGTCGGCCGGACGTTTTCCCGCCAGCTTGTTACCGGCCTCCCCCGCCCCATAGCGCGTCCGCCGCCAGCCCATCTCGGGCAGTTTTGCCTTGGCCGCGAGGTCGAACTGGACCTCGAGACGACAACAGGTGCGGCCGGTGCAGCCGATATAGACGGGTTCTTCCCGGATCGCCGGGCGAGTGCCGTTAACGATGATGTTCCGCATCGTCTTACTGTCCTTTATCAGCAATTCCTGCCGGTCTGCCGAGGGCGCCAACATCGCGAACCGGATGGTGCGGCGGTCGCCAGCGACCGTATCGGAGAGGATTTCGATGCGGCCGTCGTCGGCGAGTTTGGGTGCGGGCGCCCGCCAGAACCCCTTGTCGTCGGGTTGGGCCTCGAAAGCTACGAGCGCGCGTATCTTCGACGGTAGCGGCCCATTGTCGTCGATCAGGAACGCCGCCTTTCCATTGTCGTCCTCGTGCACGACGGTCAGATGGCGCGGCGCATCGCGCGTATAGACCGGGACCGTCAGCGCCGCGACGAACGCCCCCAATGCAACGACCCCGAAAATAGCCGGTGTCCAGCGCGTCGTCCGGCCGGCACCGGGCAGGAGAAAAAGAAACATGAAGATGAGCAGGAAGGTCGATGGCGCGGCATGTTCGACGAACAGCCCTTCCTCCATCCCACCCCCAAGCGGCAGGGTGATGAGGATATAGACGATCGCGGCACCCACCAGAAGGAACGGCACCGCGCGCCGCGCCGCCGGGATCAGCGCGGCGCCGGCCGCGGCGATCACGAACGGCATCGACCAGGTGGCGAGAATCGCGAGGCCGGGGACAAAGGCGAAAGCCGCGAGGATGAAGAGGGCGAGCCAGCCCCAGCTCGCCGCAGCGCCGCGCACGGGGTTTTCCTCGCGCGACAGGGCGAGGATGGCCGCGGCACCCGCCAGCGCCGCCGAGGCGTAGAGCAGTCGGAACACGGCCGGATAGGCGGTCCCGAATGCAGCCTCTGGCCGCAGCATCGCGACAAACATCGCAGCGCCCACCGCGATACCGGTCCCGACGATGGTCGCCACCAATGGCGTGAACGCGCTACGAACCCGGCGCGTCGTCCCGCCGCGCCAGTAAAGCAGGGCCGCAGCGATCAGCCCCAGGCCCATGACGACCGCGGCAACGACCTGCGGCAGGACAAGCTGCAACTGCCGTGCGACATCGGTATAGACGCGCGGTCCCTCGGCACCGCCGGCGGGCCGGGACGCAAAACCGGTCACCGCCGCGAGCGTGGTCGCCCCCATGTGCCGCACCGAATTGCGGTCGAGATGCGCCAGATTATCGAGCGGCGTGTGATAGCGCTTGCCGCCACCGATGATCGAATAATTGCCGACATCAATGCCGAGCGGCAGCAGCATGGTCACGTCGGTGTCGTTCGGCATCAGTTCGTAAAAATCGGTCGCGAGCGATTGGCAAAGGGCAGCGGGCTGCCGCCCACCGTCGCTACGTCGCGGGCATTCGGGCTGCTGGTCTGGAACATATTGACGCCGCCGGTCGTGCCGCGCGCTTCCATATTGACCACCGCGCCGACGCGCTTGGCGAGCGGATCATGCGCCGCGAAGGCCGCGGCGCCGACGAGGCCCGCTTCCTCCGCGTCGGTCAGCACGACGAGCACCGGGCGGGCGAGCTTCTTTCCCTTGAGCTGATACGCAATTTCGAGCGCGACCGCGACACCGATACCATCATCGGCGGCGCCCTGCCCGGCGGGCACCGAGTCATAATGCGCGGCGATCCTCACGGCATTGTCGCCAGGCGGCGTCACCCAAAAGGCGATGTTGCGCGGCCGAGCGCAGATCGCGGCGCCTTCGCGAATGTCGTTGCAATGAAACCGCTCGTCGATCTGCGGGAGGAATCCCGCTTGCGGATTTCAGCGAGCAGCCGCGCTTCGACAGCATCATTGGCATCGCTATCGGTGGGATGTGCGCGCTCATCGCCAAGGATCTTGGTAAGCCGCGTGACCGCCCGATCGGCGTTGAACGGCGTTTCAACCGAGGATGGCGCGTTGACGCCAATCGGCCGCAACGTCCACAAAGCGAGCAAGAGCAACCCGACAACGATGCCGCGCCACGATACGAACTTCATCCACTCCGCCATCGCCTACCCCAAATTCGTCCGTTAACCGATGCTGGCCGAACTCTCGCGCGGCAGCAACAGGATCATCGCCGCGGCGAGCAGACCGCCCAGCCCCATCACCAGCGACACGAGAAGCAAGCTTCCGCCGCTGGCAAACAATGCGCCCGCGACGACCGGCCCCAACGCCGATCCGCCGCGACCGATCCCGATGACAAAGCCGGTACCGCTCGCCCGGAGCGCGGCAGGATAGGCATGTGCAAGCAAGGGATACATGCCGACGACCCCGGCATTGATGAAGAAGGCGGCGATCGCGACCGTGATCGACAGCCGCGTCAGGTCCGCACCCGCCATGCCGAACAGCGCGATCGCGACAAAGCCTGCCAGCATTGCGCCGGCGACGAGCGGGCGCAGGTTGAAGCGTTGGCTGGCGAGCCCGATGATCACCGCCCCCGCGAGATTGCCGGCATTCGCTGCGACGAGCACGCCGCCCGCCTGCGACGCGTCGAAGCCCATGTCCACGACGATCTTTGGCACCCATTTCTGGATGTAATAGAAGAACAGGATCTGCGCGAAATAAGCGATGGTCAGAAGGATCGTGATACGCGCCAAGCTGGGGCCGAACAGCGAGGCAATCGACGGCTTCAGCGCTTGTTCGGGCGGCGGCGGCAACGACTCGACCGGTGCGTGGCCGATACGGACAAGCGTGGCATTCACCCGATCGAACGCCCCCGCCGGACGCCGCGCGATCAGCGACTCGATCGATTCGGGCAGGAAGAAAAAGGCGAGCGGGATCATCGCGGCCGACGCGACTGCGCCGAGCATGAAGACCGATCGCCAGTCACCCGTCTCCGCCAGCAATTTCGACGCGAGCAGCCCGCCCAAGATCGCCCCGGTCGAATAGCCGGCGATGTTCAGCGCCACATTCAGCCCTCGCCGCTTGTCGCTCGAAAATTCGGCGACCATCGCACTGGTCGACGACAGCATGCCACCGATGCCGATGCCCGTCAGAAACCGGATCACCGATAGCGTCGTCACGCCATCGGCATGCGTCGCGGCGAACATGCCGATCGCCATCACGACGAGGCAGGACAGGATCGTCGGGCGCCGTCCGATGCGGTCGGCGACGTTGCCGATCAGTACCGATCCCGCCGCCATGCCGAGCAGTTCCATCGACAGCACAATGCCGAGCGTCGCCTTGTCGACCCCCCATTCGTCCGCAATTCCCGGTGCAGCAAAGCTGATCGCCAGCACGTCGAACCCGTCGAGCGCGTTCAGGGCAATGCAAAGCACGACGACCACGATCTGGAGGGTGCGCATCGGCGCCGCCGCGATCACGGCTCTTGGATCATCGTTCATGTCATGACTCTCCCTCCGGCGGCGTGCCATACGGCCGCCCCGGGTCCATTGTCGTTTTGAACCCGCCTTACTTCAGCTTGGACAGATGCTTGGCGGTGGTCGCCGCCATCTCGGGCCGCCGCTCGAGGCAGCGCGACACCGGCCCGACCACGACGACCGACAGCAATCGGTCGCCGCCGGGCAGCGGCAGTGCGATGCCGGCGAGGTCGGGCGTGAACTCGATATTGCTCTGATGCCAGCCCATCTCCGCCGCCTCGTCGAGCCGAATCTCTACCGCTGCCGCGTTCGGAGGCGTCGTCCGCGAATACCGAACGAAGTCGATCTTGCGATACAGCCGCTCGCGCTCTTCGCGTGGCATCTGTACCAGCAGCGCGCGTCCTGCCGACGTCGCGTGGATCGGCACCCGGTCGCCGACCTGCGCGAAATAGCGCACCGGCTGCGGCGATTCGACGACGTCGACGAAGGTCGCATATATGCCGGCAGGCGCGGCGATTGCCACCGTCTCCCCCGTCGCGTGCATCACATCGCGCGCCAGCCGCTGGATCTTTTCGGGCAGCGGCTGGGCCTGCGTCACCGCCTCCGCCAGCACCAACCAGCGCGGGCTGGGATAATAGCAGCCGCGCCCGCGTGGTTCGTAGAGATAACCCTTCGAGGCGAGAGTCGCGACGAGCTTGAAGGTGCTCGAACGCGGCCAGCCCAGATCCTCGGCCATTTCGGCGGCGGTCGCGGGACGCAACCGTTTCGCGAAATATTCGAGGATTTCGAGGACGTTCGCGGCCTGCCGCACGATCATGATGTTGTTCGCCTGAAAAGGGTCGTGACATTCCATATGGCCGAAGTGAGGCGCCCGGAAAAGCCGTCAGCATTTCCTTGTCGCCGATCACCGTCAGCGCGCCGTGAAGCCGCCGTCGACCGGCAGCGCGACACCGGTCACGAAACTCGCCTCGTCCGACACCAGCCATAACGCCGCGTCGCCTACCTCGCCCGCCTGGACGAGGCGGCCCATCGGCACATTCGCCATCAGCTTCGCCTCGTTCGCCGCCGCCTCGGCCGGATCGCCGCTGCGCCCGGTGAACCCCACTTTCATCGGCGTGTCCGCGAGCCCGGGGCAAACGACATTGACGCGGATCTTGTCGGCGGCAAGTGCCAGCGCAAGGCTCTTTGTCAGGCCAACGACTCCCCATTTTGCGGCCGAATAAATCGGGCTCATCATCGAGCCCACCAGCCCCGAGACCGAGGCGGTGAACAGAATCGACCCGCCGCCGCGGAGCCGCATATGCGGCGCGGCCTTCCCAGCCCCCAGCGCTGCCGAGGTCACATTGAGCGCGATCGCCCTGTCATACGCCGCGAGATCAAGATCTTCGACCGAAGCGGGACCGGGCATGCCGGCATGCGCCCACAGGATGTCGAGCCCACCAAGCGCCGCTGCAGCCTGATCGATGCTGTCCCTCGCACCCTCGGGATCGATCAGATCGGCCGTAATCGGCACGACCTTGTCGGCACCGAATTCCGCGACGAGCGCATCGAGCGCTTCGGCACTGATATCGATCGCGGCGACGCGCGCACCTTCGCGCACGAAACGTTCGACGCCCGCGCGGCCCATGCCCGACGCGGCGGCGGTGACAGCGGCAAGCTTGCCTTCCAGACGCATATTACTCTCCTTAAGCCGCGAAGGGGTCGGGGAACCGCCCCGTCGTCGATACGATGGTAGTCTTGGTTTCGAGGAAGGGGTCGAGCCCCTCGATGCCATTCTCGCGGCCCCAGCCGCTGGCCTTCACCCCGCCATAGGGGGTCGACCAGCGGATGTAGCGATAGGTGTTGACCCACACCATGCCCGCCTCGATCCGCGCGGCAACGCGATGCGCGCGGCCGGTGTCGCCCGACCACAAACCGGCGGCGAGGCCGTAGGGCGTCGAGTTGGCGATCGCGATTGCTTCCTCCTCGCCGTCGAAGGGGATCAGCGCCGCGACCGGGCCGAAGATTTCCTCCTGCGCGATGCGCATGTCGCCGGACACGCCCGCAAAGACCGTCGGCTCGACGAAAAATCCGTTTGAAAGGCCGTCACGCTCGATACGATTGCCGCCGGCCACCAGTTCGGCGCCCTCGGCTTGCCCGATCGCGACGTAGGATAACGTTTTGTCGAGTTGTTCGCGGTGCGCCTGCGGCCCCATGTGCGTCGCGGGGTCGAGCGGCAAACCGACGCGCACCCGCCCTGCCCTCTCGCGGAACGCCTCGATGACGCGGTCATAGACTGGTCGCTCGACGAGCACGCGGCTGCCGAGCGCGCAGCTTTGCCCGCACAGCGCCCAAGCTGATCCGGTCGCGGCATTGAGTGCATTGTCGATATCGGCGTCGGCGAAAATGATGTGCGGCGCCTTGCCGCCGAGTTCGAAGGTACAGCGCGTCAGCGTGTCGGCGCCCGCCTTCAGGATCGTCTTGGCGGTGGTGCCTTCACCCGTGAAGCTGATCTTGGCGACATCGGGATGTTCGACCAGTGCCGCGCCCGCCACCGGACCGTCCCCCGGCACGACATTGACGACGCCGGGCGGGAAGCCCGCTTCCTCGAACAGATGCGCGAGCGCGAGCGATGAAGCCGGCGTCTGCTCGGCGGGTTTCAACACCACGGTGCAGCCCGCGGCGAGCGCCGGGCCGAGTTTCCATGCCGCCGCCATCATCGGCACATTCCACGGCGTGATCGCCCCGACAACGCCCACCGGATGGCGGGTGGTGAAGGCGTGGACGCTGTCGTCCATCGGGATCGTCCGCCCGCCCAGCTTGTCGGCGAGCGAGGCGAACCAGTGATAATATTGCGCGTGCAGGCCGATGTCGCCGCGCGATTCGCGCACCGCGCGGCCATTGTCGCGCGTCTCGACCTCGGCCAGCGCATCGACATAAGTGGCGTGAAGATCGGCGAATTTGCGGAGCAGCGCGGCGCGCTCCCACGGCGGCATCTTCCGCCAAGGTCCCTCGAACGCCGTCTTTGCCGCGGCAACCGCGCGGTCGATGTCGGCGCGCCCGCCATAGGCGACGTCGCCCCAAGGCTCGCCGGTCGACGGATCGATGCTCGGCCGCACGCCGCCATCGATTGGTGCGACCCATTCGCCACCGATGAACAAGCGACCATATCGAAATTCGCCCATCACCCTTACCCTCTTCAGTTTCTAATATTGGACATAAATGTCCCTATATAGAGACTAAAGTCAAGCGGACGAACGGGTAACCGACCGCAAGACAGGGGCAGCCGGGCAAAAAAACCTGCTGTGGTTCGGCTATTGCATCCCGGCCGGGATGAGCCCTCTTTCGGCGGAAATGCGCACCGCATCGCGGCGCTTGCTGACGCCGATCTTGCGGAAAACCGACTTCAACCGATATTTCACCGTGTCAGGCGACATGCCGATCAGCCGGGCAATTTCCTTGTTGGAATGGCCCTGGCTCAGATAGAGGAGCACTTCGGCCTCGGCCTCGCTGAACACGCCGAGCACGGTGACATTGTTGCGATAGACGGCGAGCGATTTCGCGAGCGACTTCATGAACTGCGCCCGGAAACGATCCACCTGCGCGTCTGCATCCAGCGAATCGTCGAGGCACGCCTGGACGAACTGCCGCGCCTCGACGAAGGGACGGACGATATTCTGGAACATCGCGATGCCCACCGCTTCATCGAAGCAGGAGCGCGACCGTTCCAGCTCGCCCTTCTTGCGCAATCCGGCGGCGGCGAGGATGTTGACGTCGATCAACAGCCGGCCCGCGCCGCGTTGCTCGGCCCAGTCGCGCAATTTCTGCAATTCCTCAAGCGCGAGGTCTACCTCGCCCACCAGCAGGCGCAGCCGCGTCCGGCACAGGCTCGCGGCGACCGCGACTGGCCGATATGTTGGCGATTCCTCGTGCATCATGTCCGCCATCGGGTCGAGTCCGACGACGGCGGCCGCGGCGAGTACGGCGTGCGTCGGCGCCCCTTGCGAAATCTGGAGCTCGATGCTGCAGATATCGGCGAGCATCTCAAGTTGACGCAGCCGGCGCCGCGCCGCGACGCGGCGCGCCCGGGCGATGACGTCACAAGCCTCTTCGAACGCCCCTTCGCCGGCAAGCGCCCGCGCCTCGGTGAAATAGGCGGCAGCATAGACATCGACCCAGCCGTCCGACTGTTCCATGTGCGGCAAGGCCCATGCCAGAAGCTCGCGCGCCTCGGCGACCATATCCTGCTCGAACAGGAGTTCGGCCTTGAAGGCAGCGCAATTCGCCGCGAGGTCTGAGCGGTCGCCGTAATTATCCGTGATATTGGCACACGCCGTCCGCAGGATCGCCTCGGCCTCCCGCGACCGACCCTGCGCCCGCTTGATGCGCGACTCAAGGAAGCGAGTGAACAGGTCACTATAGACCGATCCGATCGCGAGATAATGATCGCGCGCGGTAAGCGTCGGCTGCAGCGCGCGCTCGAGCCAACCGCCCTCCAGATATTTCGCGCCGAGCGTCTCGCTAATGTTCGCGAGTACCAGATGATCGTTCGCGGGCAGCTTGCGCAGCAGTGCCTCGCGCGAGAGCAGGTCATCGAAGGTCACCGGCTGATTTTCATAGTCCGTGAGTGTGTCGCCGACGACGCGGACCTCGGTCTTGAGATCGACCGAGAGATCGGCCTCGCCCACCTCCGCGAAGAAAAGGTCGAACTCGGCGCGGGCGGACCCAAGCTCACCAAGCTTGATCTGCAGATAGACCTGCGCGAGCGCGAGCCGCGGCCGCGACCGGATCATCGGGACGGGCAGTTTCGCAAGCCCGCGCACCACGACACCCTGCAACCCTTGCGGGATCAGCCGCCAACCACCGGCATCCTCCAGGATCGACGCGACCAGCATGTCGTCGCCCGACAGGATGGCGTGATCGATCGCCTCGGCAACCTGCCCGCGTTCGGCGAGCCAGCTTGCGATGCGCCGTTGCACCGCCGCGAACTGGGCACGGTCCGACCGTTCGAACCGATCGCGCAGATATTCGGCAAACAGCTGGTGATAGCGATATTCGCGCCGCTCCCAGCTGACCGGCGACAGAAAAACACCTTGCTGTTCCAGCCGTTCGAGCACCATCCAACCATCTTGCCGGTCGCAGAGCAGGTCGACCATCTCGCCCGTCAAGCGGTCAACGAGCGCCGTGCGCGCCACGATGTCGCGCGTTTCCTGCGGCAGCGTCATCAACACCTGTTCGGACAGATAGCGCGCCAGATCGCTACTGGTACCGCAATATTCGTCGATGACCCGCTCAGCCTCCATCCCGCGCTTGATCGACAGCGAGGCGAGTTGAACCGCGATCGGCCAGCCTTCTGTGCGGTCGAGCAAGGTGTCGATGTCGAGCGTTTCAAGCGGACGATCGGTGCGCGTCAGCAGGCACTCGGTTTCGAGCACCGAAAAACGCAGGTCGGCCGGGCCGATTTCCAGCAATTGCTCCTCGGCCGCGAGGATCGACTGGCCAACCCAGGGATAGTCCCGCGAGGCGAAGAGGAAATGGCAGTTCGCCGGCGCCAGACGCACCAGCGTTTCGAGGAACTGGCCGACGGCCTCGCTGAACGCATGGTGGAGATCGTCGAGGATCAGCACCACGGGCACCCCGCTGTCGCCGATCTCGTTGATCATCGCCGACAGGGCCGCGCGCGGGGGTAGGTCGCTCGACGCGGCCTTGGCCTCGCTCTCGGCCTGATCGCGCCGGAGTGCCAGCAGCAGATAGTTGACGAAGCGCTTGAGATCGCGGTCGTCGCGCTCGAGCGTCAGCCAGGCAACGCGCGTGGTGGCTGCATCGAGCGTGCCGCGCCACTGTGACAACAGGCTCGTCTTGCCATAACCCGCGGGCGCATGGACAAGTGTCAGTCGATGACTGAGAACGCCCTGCAGTCGCCCGAGTAATATCTCCCGGCGAATCTGGTCGCCCATCCACATGGGCGGATCGAACTTGGCGGCAATCAGGTCTTGCATGGCATAACCTCTTACGCGTGGCAGTCGGTTTCCGGTCATGGAGGTTACGGTTCGATGACAGGCCTTGCAACCGCCTGAGATAACTTACCCGTCTTCCGTAAAACCATTACCCGTTCGCGGTTCCCGGCACCCGTTTTACGCGTTGCGCCTGCCCCACCCCACCAGTGTAATCGGCAGGCAAGAAGCTGTGGGAGGATGATTGGGTGCGCATTGGTGTCGACGTCGGAGGAACCAACACCGACGCGGTCCTGATTGCCGGGGGACGCGTGGTCGCATCGACCAAGCAGCCGACCAGCGTCGACGTCAGCTCGGGCGTGACCGCGGCGATCGGTGCGATCCTGGCGGACGCCGGCGTATTGGCCGGCAATGTCGGCGCCGTGATGATCGGCACCACCCACTTTACCAACGCGCTGGTCGAACGCGACCGCCTCGACCGCGTGGGCATCATCCGGCTCGCCAGCCCCTCGGGCGAAGCGTTGCCCCCGATGACCGGCTGGCCCGAAGCGCTCGCCACGCGGATTGCCGGCGCGACCTTCCTGCTGCCGGGCGGCTATGAAGTCGATGGCCGCGAAATTTCGCCGCTCGACGAAGCGGCGGTGCGCGCCGCCGCGCGCGATTGCCGCGAACAAGGGATTGGCAGCATCGCGGTCAGCTGCGCTTTCGCCCCGATCAACGCAGCGATGGAGGAATGGGCGGCCGCGATCATCGCCGACGCCCACCCCGATGCGCATGTCAGCCTGTCGCACAATGTCGGACGGCTGGGCCTGATCGAGCGTGAGAATGGCACGATCCTGAACGCGGCTCTGGCCAGTCTGGCGCAGCATGTGATGACCTCGCTCGAACGCGCGCTCGCCGCGCTCGGCATCACCGCGCCGCTCTATATCTCGCAGAATGACGGGACGTTGATCTCGGCAGCAGAGGCGGCGCGCTATCCGGTGCTGACCATCGGGTCGGGCCCGACGAACAGCATGCGCGGCGCAGCCTTCCTGACCGGGGTCGACAATGGCATCGTCATGGATGTCGGCGGCACGACCTGCGACATCGGCGTGCTCGCCAATGGTTACCCGCGTGAATCGTCGATCGCGGTCGACATCGGCGGAGTGCGGACCAATTTCCGCATGCCCGACATTCTGGCGATCGGACTGGGCGGCGGCACGCGCATCCATCTGAGCGACACAGACGACAGCGTGACAATCGGCCCGGACTCGGTCGGATTCCGCCTGACGCAGGACGCCTGCCTGTTCGGCGGATCGACGCTGACCACCAGCGATATCGCGGTTGCCGCGGGCAAGGCGCATTTCGGTGACCCCGACAAGATACCCGCTCTCGCCCCGTCACTTAGCGTTGCCATCCTGACCCGGATGGCGGACATGCTGGCGGACGGCATCGATCGCATGAAGACCCAGTCGGGTGACGTCACGATCATTGCGGTCGGCGGCGGCCATTTTCTGATCGACGACGATCTGAAAGGCGCGGCGAATGTGGTGCGGCCCGACTATGCGTCGGTCGCCAACGCCGTCGGCGCGGCGATCGCGCAGGTCGGTGCGCAGACCGATCGCATCATCGATTATGACGCGCAACCCCGCGCCGCCGCGCTCGAAGAGATGCGCGAAACGCTTCTGGCGCGCGTCGTTGCCGCCGGGGCCACGCGCGAAACAGCAGAGATTGTCGACATGGACGAGGTGTTTCTTTCCTATCTGCCGGGCCGGTCGGCACAGCTGCGCATGAAGGCGGTCGGCAGCCTGGCCGATGCCGCCAGCCTGACCTCCGCCACTCTGGCGGAGCCCCGCCATGTTCCTTGACGATGCCGCCGTGCTGGCGGACCTGGCGAGCGGCGCCGCCTTTCTGGGGTCGGGCGGCGGCGGCGATCCCTATTACAGCCTGCTGCTTGCCGAAGCGGCGCTCGCTCGCTGCGGACGGTTCGAGGTCGTGTCGCTCGCCGATGTCGCCGATGACGCCCTGCTCGCGCCCTGCGGATGGATCGGTGCCCCCACAGTATCGGTCGAAAAATTGCCGAATGGCAACGAAGCGGTTTCCGGATTGCGGCGGCTTGAGGAAATCATGGGCAAGCGCATCGACGCCGTGCTGCCGATCGAAATCGGCGGCGGCAACGGTCTTGCTCCGTTCATTGCGGCGGCCGAACTCGGCATCCCGGTGGTCGATTGCGACGGCATGGGCCGCGCGTTTCCCGAATCGCAGATGGCGATCTTCAACATCCGCGGTCTGTCTGCCTGCCCCTCTGTGCTGACCGCTGCCGATGGCTCGCTGAGCGTCATCGAGACCGAGGACAATGTCACGCACGAGCGCATCGCGCGCGCGCTGGCAGTGTCGCTCGGCGGCATCGCGCATATGGTCGAATATCCGCTGAGCGGCGCCGACGCCAAAGCGCATGCGGTGCCCGGCAGCGTCAGCGCGGCGATTGCGGTCGGTCGCGCGGTCCGTGAAGCACGCGCGAGCGGCAACGACGCCTTTGAAGCGCTGGGCGCAGCGCTAGAGGCGACGGGCCTCTATCCGCATTGCCTCACCCTTTTCGACGGCAAGATCGTCGATCTCGAACGCGAAACCCGCGGCGGCTTTTCGGTCGGCAAGGTGACGATCGATGGCTTCGGCGACAGCGGCCAGATGGCGATCGAGTTTCAGAACGAGAATCTGGTGGCGACAAGCGGCGGCAAAATCCTTGCGATGGTCCCCGATATCATCACCGTGATGGACCGCGACACCGCCGACACGATCACGACAGAGAAATTGAAATATGGCCAGCGGGTCAAAGTGATCGCCGCCGCCGCGCCGGACATATTGCGCGATGTCCGGGCGCTTTCCTTTGTCGGGCCGCGCGCCTTCGGTATGGGGTTCGACTATGTACCGGTGGAATCGCTGAACGAGACGGAGACGGCATGAGCGCAAACGCGGGTGGGAATTATGCAAGCGGGCGGCTGCCCGAAGAGCTGACCATTCCCGGCTGGCGCGTCGCGCTGATCATCGCGAGCTTTACCTTCTCCCTTCCCGGCTTCCTCAACAATGCGCAGGCGGGCCTCGCGCTCGGACTGAATCAGGCGGTTCTTGCAGCCTTGGGCGCGGGCCTGATCCTTTGCGTCGGCGCCTGCCTGACCGCGGTGGTCAGCGTCCGCACCCGGCTCACCACCTACACCCTCGTCCAGCGCTCGTTCGGCCTGTGGGGCGCAGCGCTGGTCAACATCGTCATCGCGATCGTCCATTTCTGCTGGTTCGGGGTAAATGTATCCTTCTTCGGCGACGCCATGGTTGCCGCCTCGCAGCAGGGCTATGGGATTCCAGGGAATTTCAACCTCTTCGTCGTCATCGGCAGCATCATCATCACCCTCTCGACGATCTGGGGCTTTCGCACCCTCGATCGGCTGGCGATGGTCGCGGTGCCCTTTGTCGGGGTGATCCTGATCGCGGTCTGCATATCGGCGTTCGGTACCAACCCTTCCCCCGACCTCGGCCCGGTCGCGGCGCCACCGGTGCCGATGAGCTTCGGCATCGCGCTTTCGTCGCTCGTTGGCGGCAATCTGTTGGCCGTCGCGGCGATGCCCGATCTGTCGCGCTTCATTCGCACCGAACGCGGCGCGGTGTCGGCGATGCTGCTCTCTTTCCCCTTTTGCGCGCCGATCATCATGCTGGTGTCGGCGCTGATCGCACTGGCAACGGGGCTGACCGATATCATGAAGCTCGTCGTCGCGATGGGCTTCGGCCTTCCGGCACTCGCGATGCTGGTGCTGTCGGTGTGGACGATCAACGCGCTCAACCTCTATTCGGCCGGCCTGTCGATGGCCGCGACCTTTCCGCGGTTGAAGCCGGTCGCGATCATCGTCATCGGCGGCGCGATCGGATGCCTGTTCGCGCTGCTCGGCATCATCAACAGCTTCGTCCCCTTTCTGATCGCGCTCGGCCTGATCATCCCGCCGATCGCAGCGATCTATGTGATCGATGGCTTCATGGCCTTCCGCGATCAGGACGATGTTGCGACCGTCCCGGTTAGATGGAAAGCGATAGGGGTCTGGATCGGCAGCCTGGCCGTCACCCTGCCCGCGATGCAGTTCGGCTGGACGCTGACCACGGTGCCCGCGCTCGACGCAACGATCCTTGCAGCGGGCGCCTATCTCGCCGTGTCGCGTCTTCGCCGGAAGGCTGCGGTGTGAAGTTCCTCGCCGCGAGCTTGGCCTTGGCTCTCGGCGCGCCGGTGCCGACGATCGCCGCCGAGCTGCCCGTCGCGGCGACTTACGCGATGCCCGAAACCGAAACATGGGATATGACATCGGCGGCGGGGCGGACCTATCGCATCTTCGTGTCGCGCCCCAGCGGCGAAGCGCCCGAGGGCGGTTTCCCCGTCCTGTATATCCTCGACGGCAATGCGATGTTCGCGGGCTTTGCCGAAGCGCGGCGCATTCAGGGTTTCGGCGGGCGCGATCTCGACAAGATGATCGTCGTCGGCATCGGCCACCCCGGCGATCAGGTTTACGATCCGCGCCGGATGGAGGATTTCACCGCGCCGGTCACGTCGCCCGCGCTGAAGCAGCTCTATGCCAAATATCCCTCGGGCGGCCGCGATGCCTTTCGCGACTTCCTGCTCGGCGAGCTCAAACCCGCCATCGCGAAACGCTATGCCGTCCATCCCGTGCGGCAGTCGCTTTATGGCCATTCGCTCGGCGGGCTGTTCGCGCTGCACCTCTTCTATTCGCACCCCGGCGCCTTCGACACGATCGTCGCCGCGAGCCCGTCGATCTGGTGGGACGATCAGGCGATCCTGACCGAGGAAGCCGCCTGGCGCACGCGCGCCGAAAAGGACGGCAAGGCGGCGCGCCGCACGCGCATGTTGCTGATAGCGGGCGAATTTGAAACCGAAGGATCGATCGCGCAGGACAGCGCGGCACTCGCGGCGCGCCTGGCCCCGCTATCGAGCGCCGGGCTGCGTAGCGAGTTCCTGCTTTTGGACGGCGAGACGCATGTCACGGTGCCGCACCGGTCGATCACCGCCACGATGCGGGCGGTGATGCGCTGGCCTTGATTATCGGATGGCGGCTCCCCAGTCGCCAAACACCGGTTTGCCCTCGAACAGCGTGACCAGCACCTTGGTCTTTGAAATCTCATCGACCGGCAGCTCGAAGATATCCTTGTCGAGCACGACCAGATCGGCGCTTTTGCCCGCCTTGATCGATCCGGTGACATCGTCGAAGCCGTTGACATAGGCGACATTGATCGTGTGGCTGGCGATCGCGTCTTTCATGCTGACGCCTTCGTCGGGCAGCAGAGGCTTGGCATTCGGATCGCCGACGGTGCGCCGCGTCATCGCGACCTCGATGCCTTCGAGCGGGTTGGCGCCACCGACGGGCCAGTCGGCGCCATAGGCCAGCTTACCGCCGGCGCGGACGATGCTGCCGGCGGGATAGATATATTGCGCGCGCTTCGGCCCGATCGCGGCGACCGTCAGGTCCATATAGTCATACCAGGATGCCCAGCTCGGCTGGAATTGCGCAAAGGTCGAAAGCTGGCCGAAGCGCGGTTGGTCGGCCGGGTCGACGACGTTCATATGGGTTATCATATGATGGGTAGGCTTCGCGCCATTCGCCTTGCGCGCCGCCTCGATCGCGTCGAGCGAAATATGCACCCCGCCGTCGCCGATCGCATGCAGGAAAGCATGCATGCCCTTGGCATCGACTGCGGTGATCGCCTGTTTCAGCACATCGGGCGCGATCTGCGGCGTACCGCGGTCATCGCCGCTATTCTCATAGGGTGCCAGCATGAACGCGGTCTTTTGCGGGATCACGCCGTCGACGTAGAATTTGACAATATGGGTCGAAATGCCAAGGGCGTTCGCCCGATCAGCGGCTTTGAGCAGGCCGGGCAACTGTTCCATGCCTTCTTCATTCTTCCACTTCAGCGACACCGCGACATGGCTCGTCAACTTCCCGGCATCGAGCACCGCCTTATAGGCATCGACCATCGCGCTGCCGCCGTCGGCGTCATATTCCACGCCCGCATCGTTCCAGTTGACGATGCCTAGGCTGTTGAAATGGTCGGCGACGTACAGGATCGAATTCTGCACTTCGGCGGCCGAAGGCGCGGGGATCATATGCTTGACGAGATCCATTGCGGCTTCCTGCAGGCTGCCGACCGGCTCGCCCGTCGCGGGATCGCGGTCGATCGTGCCGTGCGCCGGATCCTTGGTATCGCGCGTGATCTTCGCGACCTCAAGCGCCCTGGAGTTTAGCCAATAGGTATGTCCGCCGGTGGATTCGAAGATGAGCGGCCGTGTCGTCGAAACCTCGTCGAGCAATTCCTTGCGCGGAATGCCGCTCGGGGGAAACAGCGCATCGCTCCAGCCGATGCCATAGACCGCCCCGTCGCCCGGCACCGCCGCGACGCATTTAGCGATCAGCACCTGATAATCCTCGATCGTCTTGCCGTCCTGCAACGGGCAGCGCGAACGGCTTAGCGCCCCGAACAACGGGTGGACATGCGCGTCGCCGAAAGCAGGAAGCACCAGCTTGCCGCCTAGGTCGACGGTCCGCGTCGCCGTGCCGCGCAGCTTGCCGACCACGGCGGCGCTGCCGACCGCGACGATCTTGCCGTCCTTGATCGCCACCGCCTCGGCCCAGGGTTGCTTGTCTTCGACCGTATAGACCCGCGCATTGGTCAGGATCAGGTCCGCCAAGACACTCTCTTTGGCTCCAGCTTCCCCGCTGGCGGAAAACGCCAGGGCGGCGACGAGTGCGACGGAGATGGCAGGTTTCGACATGTTCACTCCCGATGAGACTAGGTCGGACCTTCGCAGGTCGTATTTGAAAATCAATTCGCGCGCATGGCCGACCCGCTCCCGCGCGAGCCGATGCGCCCGACACATTGAACAGCAAGCCCGGCGCGGATCGAACCCGTATTGGGGGTAAGCGACATTGAAGACGGGTAAGGGTTTTGCTTCATTTGGTAGCCCTTCCCCAATATTGGCCGATCTTACCCATCGCATCGCTTTCGCGGTCCGGCAGGCGATCGGATAGTGGCACTCTCAGGCAAACCATGCGGGGGGGGGGAGCAATGCTGCAAAATTGGCACGTCGGCCTCCGCGACCGCATCGACCGCACGCGGCGCGAACCGCTCCATTTCCAGATCGTCAACGCAATCATCCATGACATCGAGAACGGCCGACTGGCGTCGGGCAGTTACCTGCCTAGCAGCCGTAGTCTGGCGTCCGTGCTCGATCTCAACCGCAAGACGGTGGTGCTCGTCTATGAACATCTGATCGCGCAGGGTTGGTTCACCAGCCTTGGAACGCGTGGTACGATGGTAGCCACCACGCTTCCGTACGTGCCGGGGGCGGTGCCGCGCGGCGAGCCGGCGGGCGATGTCGGTTACAGCTATTCCGAGCCTCCGGCACGTGCGCTTTCGATCCCCGAGGGGCCCGGCCTCCGGCTCGACGAGGGCACACCTGACGGCCGCCTCTTCCGTCATAATCTACTCGTGAAATGCTACCGCTCGGCCGCGCACCGCCTCGCCCGCGCCAATGGCTTCAAATACCGCGACCCGCGCGGCACGGCCAGCTTGCGTGGCGCGATCGCCGACATGCTGCGCTCGAAACGCGGCATGGATGTTGGCGAGGAAAATATCTGCATCACCCGCGGCAGTCAGAACGCGATCCATCTGGCCTGCCATACGCTTTTGCGACCCGGCGACACGGTGATCGTCGAGGAACTCACCTATGAGCCCGCAGTCGCCGCAATGCGTGCGCTCGGCGCTCAGGTAATAGCGGTCTCGCTCGACGAAGACGGAATCGACGTGGAAGATGTTGCGGCGGCGTGCCGGCTCCACCGCGTCCGTGCGGTGTTCGTCACGCCGCACCACCAATTTCCAACGACCGTCGTCATGCGGCCCGAACGGCGCCTACGCCTTGTCGAGCTTGCCCGGCAACACGGATTTGCGATCATCGAAGACGATTATGATCATGAATTCCATTTCGAATCCCAGCCCCACCTGCCGATCGCGTCCTATGCTCCCGCACAGGTCATCTACGTGGGTTCAATGTCCAAGCTTCTGCTTCCGACACTCCGGCTGGGCTTCGCGGTGGCGCCGCGGCCGGTAATCGATGCCGTCGCCCATCATGTGTCACTGACCGACGGTATGGGAAACGCGCTCGAGGAAGAGGCCGTCGCGCATCTCATTGCCAAAGGCGAATTGCAGCGACATGTCCGCAACTGTCGGCAAATATACGCGGAACGACGCAACCATTTTGCACGCAATCTCGCAGACCTGTTCGGCGATCTGGTCCAATATCGCTCGCCGGACGGCGGCCTCGCCTTCTGGCTCCGCTTTCGCACCGACATTGAAAAGCTGGAGGAACGCGCTTCCGCGGCGGGGCTGTTGTTCGCGCCGTCGCAATCCTATCGGCAGCGCGAAAGCGCGCCCAAGGGCCTCCGAATAGGGTTCGCCAGCCTCGACGATGTCGAACAAATCGCGGCTTTGCGTCTGCTGCGATCCGCAGTGCAATAGGGGCGAGAGGGAAGCGTGAGAATGGCGAATTGCCCGGCAGCGAGCACATCCGGAAAGACGATCGTGATAAAGCTCCATCGCTGGCTCGGTCTGGGTGCGGCGGCGATCTGGCTCGTCCAGGCTCTGACGGGTATCCTGCTCGCCTTCCATTTCGAAGCCGAAGACGCGATGCTGGCGACGCGGCACCAGCCGACCGATCTCGCCGCGATCGAACGCCGGATCGAGGGGTTCGCGGTCGCCGGCGGCGATGCCAAGGTCGACTGGATCTGGACGACCGCGGGGTTGTCCGACCGCTATATCATCCTGTTCAACGACCCCGACGGGGTCAGCCGGAAGGCATATATCGACGGTGCCGGCGCGGTCTTGCGCGACCGGGCAGCCGACAGTTACAGCTTCTTCGGGCTAATGCGTGAGATCCATCTCACGCTGGTCGCGGGAACGACCGGGCACTGGATCCTGGCGGTAAGTGGCACCCTTCTTTTCACGAACCTGATCTTCGGTTTCATCGTCGCCTGGCCGCGGCGCGGCCAATGGCGGCAAGCCTTGCGCCCCGGGGGGCGGCGTGGATCGACTGCCGGGTTTTACAGCTGGCACAAGGCCCTCGGCCTTTGGGCGGGATTACCGGCGCTGGTCATCGTCGGCACCGGCTGCCTCATGCTGTTCGAGGAACAGGTGCACGCGCTGGTCGGCGTCGAGGAAGTCAGCCTGCCCGCCAATCCGCCAACCGGAAAGCCCGTCGGCTTTACCGTCGCAGCGCGGGCGGCAGTGGTGGCGATCCCCGGAAGCCGTTTTGTCGGCACCACGATGCCGTCGGCCGCGGACGCCAGCTATTATGCCTGGGTGCGCGCGCCGGGTGAACTATATCGCGGCGGATATGGCGGGAGCTTGGTCATCGTCGACGCCAATGACGGGGGCATCCGCGGCGCCTGGTCCGCGACCAACGCCAGTGCCGGAGAGGCTTTCGTCGGCTCCTTCTACCCGCTCCACACGGGCGAAAGTCTGGGCCTTGCCGGGCGCCTATTAACCTTCTCGATCGGAATATGGCTGACCACCATCATCATTCTCGGCGTGCTGCTCTGGTGGCGGAAACGTCCGCGGGTCGGCCCCAGACAAGAGTTTGGCTGAAGGGGGCAGAAATTTACCCTTACTACCCCCGGCTTACCCAACGACCCTGCTGACCTCCTTACCCCGTTATGCTGTGTTCGCAGAGGGCAGATTCGGCGCATCGGGCGCCGGTTGGGTCGTCAATTGGGAGGTCTTTGACATGCAGAAATTCACGATGAAGCTATGGACGGTAGCCGCGGGCGCCGCCGCCGCTACGACGCTGGCGGTGTCGGCAACCGCCGCCGACCCCAACGCACCGACCGCCCCCCAGCCGAGCGAGCTTGTCTACCCGACCGGTTTCGACAAGGCGCTGTCGCTGATGCTCGCAGGCGAAGGCGGCGAAAACGGTATCGGTTCGCACCGCGTCTGGCCGACGCTGTCGTTTCCCGCGCTGACGACCGAGCAGATCGGCAAGGCGCTGACGGGCAACACCCTCGCCATCCCCTATCATTATGCGCACCAATATGGCGCGGACGGCAAGGTCGGCGGTTACAACATCCGTTACGACGCGGTCGACGTGAAGAAGTGTCCCAAGAAGGAAGTCCCCGGCGACGGCCTGCTGCTCTATGAAGGCGTCTGCAGCGCGCAGGTCAACGAACCGGTGACGGGCACGTGGAAGACCGAAGACAACAAGCTGTGCGTCGACGTTGCCTGGGCCGGCAAGTCGCAGATCACGGGTTGCTATACAATGTTCTTCGTGATGGATAGCGTCGCGATGGTGAAGCCCGACGGGACCGTTTCGGGCAAGGCGCATGCGCTCAAAAAGGGTGCCGCGCCCGATATGTAGGGACCGGCATTTGTTGATTTGCATCCCCGATATCCTGAATGGTGACCAGCTGAAAAAGCTGGTCGCTATGATGGGCAGGCAGCGCTTCATCGACGGGCGAGAGACCGCGGGCTGGGCCGCCACCGGGGTCAAGGAAAACAAACAGGTCGCCAGCAACTCCAAGGACTATGTCGCCATGCAGGAGATGGTCTCGGAAGCGCTGGCGGCCAATCGCTTTTTTGCGATGGCGGCGATGCCGCGCGTCATGCGCCCGATCCTGTTCAGCCGTTACACCGCCGGCATGGGCTATGGCCCGCATGTCGACAATGCGTTGATGGGCGAAAGCCCGCAGGCGCGCATCGACCTGGCCTACACGCTCTTCCTGTCCGATCCCGACAGCTATGAGGGCGGCGAACTCGAGATCGACGAGCCCGCGGGCACGCGCGCGTTCAAACTGCCCGCCGGCGCCGCGATCCTCTATCCCGCCAATTCGGTCCACCAGGTTGCCAAAATCGTCTCGGGCCAGCGCGATGTCGCGGTCGGCTGGATTCAGAGCCTAGTGCGCGAAACCGACAAGCGCCGCGTGCTGTTCGAGCTGGAAAATCTGCGCGCGACGATGTTCGCCGAAAGCGGCAAGAGTGCGGCCTTCGACACGCTGACCCGCAACACCAGCGACCTCTGGCGGATGTGGGCCGAAACCTGACCTCTACAGCATTGCCATAACTTGGCCTGCCGCGCGGTATGCCTCGTGCATCGCATGCGCCATCGCCATTTCTCCCAGCAGTTCCGAATGCGCAAAGACGATGCGACCGTGCGGCTGGCGGATGATGTCGGACGGCGGCGACGCGCCGTTGCGCCCGAAGTAGAACCCCGGCTGCGGCGCGACATAGGCGTGGCCCCAGCGGTTGAGGATGATCCCCGCGATGTCGCGCTTGGCATCGAAGCCGGCCGCGGCAAAACCCACGGTCAATTGCTCGCGCAGCTGCCGCTCGAAATCGGCGTAGCTGGTCGCGAACAGCCGCGCCCGCGCTGCCGGCCCCTGCTGCGGACCGGGCAGTTCGGGATGCAGGAAGGGGATGTAGAAGGTCAGCACGGTCGGGCTGTCGGGGGTGAAGGGCTTGGCCGCGCCCATGTCGACGTTGCGCCGGATGCAGGCATGCCAACCCAGCGCCTGAAACCAGCGCGCATTGCTGATGCCCAGCTTGTCGAAGAAGCGCCAGTTGCGGAGCGCGACATTGGCGACCATCACCGGGCCGTGATGGAACTCGCCATAGGCCGTACGATAGCCGTCCGGCATATCGGCGACGATATTGCGGTTCACCCAGCCGCCCGACGCCATCACCACCGCCTTGGCGCGAACCCGCCGCACCTTGCCGTCACGGGCATAGCTGACGATCGCATGATCGGCCTTCGCCGGATCGCCCGGATGCCGCACATCGATCGCGGTCGAGCCCGAACGAATGCGGATCTTGTTGCCCGGCCGGTCGAGCTTCGACGCGTCCATCGTCCCGCCGACGGGCGCCAAACTGCCCTCGCCTTCGGTCCGGATCGCGCCGGGGATCATCCGTTGCAGCATGATGCGCATAAAGGCGGTGTTGCCGCCCGGAAAGGACACAAGACCGATGTCGGACGATGAAAGGACCTTGTCCTTGATCGTCGTGCCCGGAAGCCGCAGCCGGTGCGCCGCATATCCCGAGATGGCGTTGCCGCACATGCCGTAATTGCCGACCGCGATGCCGGGATCGATGTAACTTCGGACCTCGGCCCCATAGCCCAATTTGTCGAGCAGGTCGTAATAGGTGATCGAATCGAGCCATGCCTCGGGATTGGATACCCCCGCCAACCCGTCGCGCCGGTCGGCGACAAAATCGTCGAGTTGCTTCTGCACCGGCGTCGGCCAGGGCGTGTTCGCGAAACCATCCTTGGTCGGGTCCTTGACCCAGCCCGTCCCCGGGAAATGATAGCCGGTGGCATAGGCTTTTTCCCACGCGGGGGCCATCGGACCGAAATGATAGTCAGTCAGCTCATATTTCTCCGCCCCGCCGCCGAGCGGTTCGAGATCATATTGGGTCGGCAGGCCGAACTCACGGTAATAGTCGGTGAAGATGTCATAGGTGCCGTCGCCGAAGCTGCCGCGGACGTAGCCGGGGCGCGGAACGATGGCACCGTTCGATCCCTGCGGTGCGATCAGGCGATGGCCGTCGACGTCGAATTCATTCTGCTTCGCTTCACCGCCGACGACCGGATGATTGTCGAGCAGCAGACAGGTCTGGCCCTCCGCCGCGCGCTTCGAAAATTCATAGGCTGCGGTCATGCCCGAAAAACCGCCACCGACGATCACGAGATCGAAATCCTCGTCGACCGGCTTCGCCGCAGGGTCGGCATAGAGGCGATCGCGGATAGCGTGCGCGGCGTTGACCACCGCCTGGGTATTGCCGTTCGACCAGGCATAATCGCCGACCCCGCCATAGCCCGTCCATGAAGAGCCCGACGGTGCCCAGGGACTGCCGCTGTCGCCGCCCGCACCGCCACCGCATCCCGCGACCAGTGCCGCACCGCTCGCCACCATCGCGCCGTTGAAAAAATCGCGCCGTGTGATGCGGGTGCCCATCCCGAGCAGTTCGTCCGACCTTTGTCCGCTCATCGCCTTGCTTCTCCCTACGGCTTCACGCGTGCCCCAAGAAAAACGGCGGTCGGGGATGCCCCGGCCGCCGCCCCATCAAGATATTGGCTATGGTCGGTTCAGAACCGATAGCTCAGCGTCCCCTGCACCGTCCGCGGTTCGCCATTCGCGCACGAACCAAAAGCCGAGCACCCCGGATAATAGCGTTCGTCGAACAGGTTCACCGCGTTCAGCTGCAGCGTCCATTTGTTGTAGTCAAAGGCCACCAGCGCATCGACCAGTGTGTAGCTGGGCGAAACCACAATGAACGCGCCGCTCCGCGACGTCTGCTTACCCTGATAGCGCACGCCACCACCCAGACGCAGCCTCACGTCGCTGGTCAGTTCCACCGTCTTGGTGCCAAAAAGGCTAGCGGTATACTTCGGAATGCCAGCTGTCTGAAAGTTCTCGCCCGAAAGCTCGGCCGTTGCGTAGGAGAAGGCGGCAGTCAGGGATAGATCGTCCTCCACATTGTGATTGGCCTGAAACTCGACACCGCGCGATTTCTTTGTGCCGGTCTGGGTCTGAAGGAACGGATTGAGCGGATCGGTCCGCAGCGCGTTGTTTTCTTCCAGATCATAGAGCGACACGCGCAGCATCGTCGACCGGAGCGGCTGCCACTTGACGCCGATTTCCTTCTGTTTGCCCACAAGGGGCACATAGGTCTGGCCGAGCTGGTTTTGACCTACGATCGGAAGGAAGGATTCGGCATAGCTAACATAGGGTGCAAGCGTCGGCGTGGCGTTGATCGTCAGGCCGGCGCGCTTGGTCGTCTTGTTCGTGGCTTCCTGCGGCTTGGCGGTTTCGTTTCGCCGATAGCGGTCGTGACGAATACCGAGGACAAGCGATGCGACCTCGCCGAAATCGATCTGATCTTGAAGGTAGAAGCCGGTCTGTTTCAGCACCTCGGTCGTGGTCGCACCGAAAACAGGCGCGGCACCGGTGCCATAGACGGGATTATAGACGTCGATCGTGTCGATAAAGCCGATAAAGACCTGTTTATACGCGTTTTTGAAATAGGAGTAGTCGACACCAGCAAGAAGCTGATGCGAGATCGACCCGGTATCGAATTTGAACGCTAGGCTGTTGTCGGTGTTGAAGACATCATACTTGACGTCAATGGCATACAGGTTGCGGGGCACTTGCGTCGTGCCGGCGGGCACGAACGGATCGAGCGGCCCCGCGCCGAAATAGGTCGCCAGATAATATTCCGCCTGCTGGGTATTCGCCCAGGTATAACGGTTCGAGCTGCGGAAGGTAAGCACGTCCGAGAACGCATGGGTCGCCAGCAAGCTGAGCGCAGTATATTCCTTGTCGCCCTTGTTGATCCCCGGCTCGCCGAAGAAACGCGAATCCGGGATACGCTGACCGGGCAGCGCGTAGAGCGAACCGACCAGCGGTACGATGTTGTAGTTCGGCGGGTTCTTGTCATGCTGATAAATGCCGATGGCCGTAATGTCGGTGCGGTCGGTCGGTTTCCAAGTCAGTGCCGCCTGCGCAAGGATGCGGTCGTTGGGCGTATAGTCCATCCGCGAGTCGGAATCGCGCACGACGCCGACGAAACGCGCGGCCAGCGTATCGCTCAAAGGCCCGGTGATATCGACCGTCGCTTCCTTGCGGTCGAACGTACCGTAGCTGATGCTGGCGCCGCCGCCGAATTCGAACTGCGGGCGCTTGGTCTGCAAGTTCGTGAGACCGCCGGCGCTGCCCGAGCCGTAAAGCACGGATGCCGGGCCGATGAGAACCTCGACCCGTTCCAGTGTGTTGATGTCGACGCGCGGCATGAAAACGAAGCCGTAATTGCGCTTCAGGCCATCGACATACAGGACCGATTCATGGCCGCGAATGCTGTTGAAATCGCCACGCGAGTCATCCCCCCCGGTCGCGCTCGACACGCCCGCCGTATAGAGCAGCGCTTCGCGAATATTCTGGCCCCCGCGGCTCTGAATTTCCTCGGTCGTCACAACTTCGATGGCCTGCGGAATGCGCAGGATCGGAGTGTCGGTCTTGGTCGCCGTGGTCGCCGTTGCGGCGGTGACCACGATGTCGGATTCATCCGCCACTTCGGACTGGGCGAAGGCCGGCTGCACGCATACCAGCGCCAACAGCGACACCCCGATCGATCCCCGCATCACCGCCGCACGATTTAGACAAACGCGCATCATAACGCCCCCTCCTATTTCTGTTGGTCTAAGCCCTGAATCCCTTGGTCGTCTTCAATCTGTCATGCGACTGTAGATCGCCTGAAAATCTGTGGTTGGCCCAAATCGGGTAAAAGCGGGTTATGATGGGTGGTTTTTTGTATCGCTGGCGCGCTTACCCCACGGCTAACTGCCGCAAAAACTGCCAGCGCCAAGGCAGAGACGGCTCCGCCCTACCCTATCAGTGGCTGAAATTTATCTCTATTTTTGGACATATTTGTCTCTATATCGAGATAATTGTCGAAGGAGAGAGTGTTGTTGCCGCTGCTGCAGGGAATTAGGATCGTCGAGGTGGGCGCCGTCGTACTCGGTGCCTAAACGCCTAGGATGAACTTGCCGAACTGGTGACGTCTCCTGACGACCCGTGCGACCGAACATATTGTCTGGGCCGCCGAGTCAGATCGCCACCAAACTGCCCTTTTCCCAATAATGCTTCGGCTTCGGTCCCTTTGTCCGCCCCTTTTCTGCCGATGCAGGCAAGGCCATGATCGCGGCCGAATGGGCTGAATGGCGGAAGCAGCGACACGGCGCCGACACCGCTGGCGGATAAACGGACGTCGCTGCGCCGAATGCCTGATCCCGCAAGCGACAGCTTCCCGTCTAACAATGCGGATCCCAATATTTGTGCGAGGTGTTGGATCGGCTGACACCCCGCAAGCCTTCAACCGAAGCTCCCACTCGAACTACGGGGGTGAACCGCGCCGGGACTGCCGGAGGCCATTTGGTTTAAGTTACGCGGCCATGGAGACGTCGTCCGGCATGGCGTAATATCGCTCTTCTGCTTCGGCGGGCGGGATATTGCCGAATATTTGATCGACACATATTGGCTGCCACGATCGCTGTGGTGGACCAGCCCGCCACGATGAACAGGTCGGCGATCGTGGATGGCCTGCTCGAGGGCATCGAGGACGAAGCTGGCATGCGCTGTCCTGCTGACCCGCCAGCCCACGATGTAGCGGGCATAAACGTCGATGACGAAGGCCACATAAACGAAGCCTGCCCATGTCGCGACATAGAGCCTGCCCTCGCGAAGGCGAGGGTAAAGTCCGACACCCAGAGCATGTTGGGCGCCGGCGCATGGAACTGCCGGTTCACTTGGTCGAGCGGGCAAGGCGAGGCTTTGTCGCTGATCGTCGTGCGCACCGGCTTGCCCCGGATTACACCCTGCAAGCCCAGGTCGCGCATCAGCCGCTCGATGGTGCATCGTGCAACACCAAAGCCCTCACGGTTCATCTGCCGCCAGACTTTGCGCACCCCGTAAACGCCAAAGTTCTCGGCAAAAACACGGACCACCTCGGGCTTCAGATCTCGATCGCGCTGGGCACGATCTGAAAGCCGCCCTGGATCTCGTCGCTGAGCGACACGCTCGTGGTAAGTGGATGGGGCGATCGGCAGAACCCGGCAGATCGGCTCGACCCCATAAACCTCACGATGCTCGTCAATGAAGGCCGTCATCTCCGGAACGGGCGCCAGAGGATTAGGCTCGCTCCGCCTGGGCAAAATATGCTGACGCCTTGCGCAGTATCTCGTTGGCCTGCCGCAACTCGCGGTTCTCGCGCTCAAGGGACTTGAGGCGATCAGCCATCTCGGTCGGCACACCGGCGCGCTTGCCGCTGTCGACCTCGACCTTCTTCACCCACTCACGAAGCGTCTGCGGCACGCAGCCGATCTTCGCTCTTCGCTGCGATCGACACGATGGCTGCCCACCGTGATGGATGATCGCCTTCGTGATCCAGAACCATCCGTACCGCACGTGCGCGAACCTCAGGTGCAAATTTGTTCGTTGTCTTACTCATCACAGGCCCTTCCTCTCAGGAGTTAGGGCCTCCGGCAATCCCGGGGCGGTTCATCTCGCCCGTTCTGGGAACAGCAGCGCCCTCGCTATTTGCTGAGCGGAAAGATGACGTGCGGCATATGCGGATCGGCCTTCGCAAAGGGCGGCAAACACCGATTTAGGTCCCAAGGGTCGGCCAAGAAGGGCGAAGCATTTTGCACCAACCGTCTTTCCGTACGACAGGACGTTCTCGATCGACGGATACTCGCCGGCCTCCAGAACGAACTTATGCAAAAAAGAGGTGCTGGAAGCATTTCAGGACGAATATGCAGCGGAGATGGCCAAGCTCCGCAAGCGAAGCGACAGCCTCCGCCCTGAACACGAGCGAGAGATGCCGAGGTCGCAGAAAAGCTCAGCATGCTCAAGAGCGCCATCATGAAAGGTGTCGATCCAACGATGTTCATCGAGGAGATGAACCAGTGGCAGGCCCGCAAGCAAACCTTGGAAGGCCAACTCGCAATCAATGATGTCGATACCAACGTGGGCGACATCGTAATGCAACCTGATCTCGCTGGCTTGTATCATTCAAAGATCGCCACTCTGTCGGAAGCTTTCGAGGATGAAACGCTCCGAGCCGAAGCATTTGAAAGGATCCGCGAACTCATCGCCGGCGTGGTGTTTGTGCCGGAAGGAGATGAGCTTGCGATCTATCTTCGAGGCGAATTGGCGGCGATCCTCGAGCTATGTGCGTGCCCAGACACAAAAAAGCCTCCTGCGGGGTTAACCGAGGAGGCCTTGCAAATTAAGTTGGTTGCGGGAGTAGGATTTGAACCTACGACCTTCAGGTTATGAGCCTGACGAGCTACCGGGCTGCTCCATCCCGCGTCAACCAGCTTGCGGTCCCTTGGGACCGGCAAAACAGCAAAAGGCCGGCATCGCTGCCGGCCTCTAACTTTGTGAATGGGTTTTCCGCTTTTCGACCTTACGCCGGCTACAATGCCTGGCGACGTCCTACTCTTCCGGGACTTAAGTCACAGTACCATCGGCGCTGTCAGGTTTCACGGCCGAGTTCGAGATGGGATCGGGTGGGTCACTGACGCCATGGTCACCAAGCAATGAAGCCGGCGTAGGTCAAAAAGGGTTTCAATCGATGTCCGTGCAATATTTTGTCTGATCAATCATCCACATATCGCGGACAAACCAGTCAGGCTTGTCGTTGATGGCGGGACTCTTAAGTGCGAATAGAGCAATTAGTATCGGTTAGCTCCACGCGTTACCGCGCTTCTACATCCGATCTATCAACGTGGTGGTCTTCCACGGCTCTAAGAAATCTTATCTTGAGGGAGGCTTCCCGCTTAGATGCTTTCAGCGGTTATCCCGTCCATACATAGCTACCCTGCTGCGCGGCTGGCGCCACGACAGGTACACCAGAGGTATGTTCAACCCGGTCCTCTCGTACTAGGGTCAACTCCTCTCAAATTTCGACGCCCACGGCAGATAGGGACCAAACTGTCTCACGACGTTCTGAACCCAGCTCACGTACCACTTTAATTGGCGAACAGCCAAACCCTTGGGACCTGCTCCAGCCCCAGGATGTGATGAGCCGACATCGAGGTGCCAAACGATTCCGTCGATATGAGCTCTTGGGAATCATCAGCCTGTTATCCCCGGCGTACCTTTTATCCGTTGAGCGATGGCCCTTCCACTCGGGACCACCGGATCACTATGACCGACTTTCGTCTCTGCTCGACTCGTCAGTCTCGCAGTCAGGCAGGCTTATGCCATTGCACTCTTGCAGACGGTTTCCAACCGTCCTGAGCCTACCATCGCGCGCCTCCGTTACTCTTTAGGAGGCGACCGCCCCAGTCAAACTACCCGCCACAGAGGGTCCCTGATCCAGTTTCATGGATCGAGGTTAGACATCAGAAAACAGCAGGGTGGTATTTCACCTATGGCTCCACATCATCTGGCGACGATGCTTCAAAGCCTCCCACCTATGCTACACAGCTCTTTCCTAATGCCACTCTGAAGTTGCAGTAAAGGTGCACGGGGTCTTTCCGTCTAACCGCGGGTACTCCGCATCTTCACGGAGAATTCAATTTCGCGGAGCATGTCCTGGAGACAGTGGGGAAGTCGTTACGCCATTCGTGCAGGGCGGAACTTACCCGACAAGGAATTTCGCTACCTTAGGACCGTTATAGTTACGGCCGCCGTTTACCTGGGCTTCATTTCGCAGCTTGCACCACTCCACTTAACCTTCAGGCACCGGGCAGGCGTCAGGCCCTATACGTCGTCTTGAAGCCGACTTAGCAGAGCCCTGTGTTTTTGCTAAACAGTCGCTACCCCCTGGCCTGTGCCCCCTCAAACCGGTTGCCCGGAATGAGGGCCTCCTTCTTCCGAAGGTACGGAGGCAATTTGCCGAGTTCCTTCAGGAGACTTCTCTCAAGCGCCTTGGTATACTCTACCATCCCACCTGTGTCGGTTTAGGGTACGGTCTATAATGGAGGGGCTATTTCCTGGAACCTCTTCAAAGCCCGCTCAATCCAATAAGAGCGAACAATTTACGAGATCCGTCACACACCTCCAGGCCCACGAATATTAACGTGGTTCCCATCGACTACCCCCTTCGGGCTCGTCTTAGGGGCCGGCTTACCCTGCTCAGATTAGCTTTAAGCAGGAACCCTTGGGATTTCGGCGACAGGGCATCTCACCCTGTTTATCGCTACTCATGTCAGCATTCGCACTTCCGATACCTCCACGACCCATTACCAGATCGCTTCATCAGCCTACGGAACGCTCCGCTACCGCGTGTAGTAAACTACACACCCTAAGCTTCGGTGCACGTCTTGAGCCCCGTTACATTTTCGCCGCAGGAACCCTTATTTAGACCAGTGAGCTGTTACGCTTTCTTTAAAGGATGGCTGCTTCTAAGCCAACCTCCT
>NZ_JBOHHT010000101.1:0-3258 GCF_050725655.1 Sphingopyxis sp.
TAGTCAGGCCAAGCTGAGTGCCGTTGCACGGCAGCTCAACGAACGACCTCGAAAAACGCTCGACTACCAAACACCCGCCGAGCGCTTTCAGGCATGTGTTGCCGCCACACGTTGAACCCACCACCGAAAGCTGCCATTGCGGCCCTGATAACCGCAAAGAAAAAGGGCGGCCCCAGCGGGACCGCCCTTGTTTCGTTTCGCCTGGCCGAAAGCGTCAGGCTGCCTTGGGCAGCGCCGCCTTTGCCTGGGCGATGATCGTCGTGAAGACCGTGCCTTCGTTCATCGCGAGGTCGGCCATGACCTTGCGGTCAAGCTCGATCCCGGCCAGCTTCACGCCGTGCATGAACTGCGAATAGGTGAGGCCCTCGGCGCGGACCGCGGCGTTGATGCGCTGGATCCACAGACCGCGGAAATTCCGCTTCTTAACCTTGCGGTCGCGATAGGCATATTGGCCGGCCTTTTCGACCGCCTGCTTGGCGATACGAATGGTGTTCTTGCGACGGCCGTAAAAGCCCTTCGCCTGTTCCAATACGCGTTTGTGCTTGGCGCGCGTGGTGACGCCGCGTTTGATGCGTGACATGCCTTAGCGCTCCTTACTTCAGGCCGTAGGGCGCCCAGAGGCGCACATGGGCCACATCCGAATCGCTGAGCACGCTGGTGCCGCGGTTGGTGCGGATATATTTTGCATTATGGCTGCTCAGGCGGTGACGCTTGCCGGCGACGCCGTGCTTCACCTTGCCCGAAGCGGTGAATTTGAAGCGTTTCTTCACACCGCTCTTGGTCTTCATTTTGGGCATTTTGGTCTCCTTTGGAAGTCCGTTTGCGTATCGGCCTGGCAGCCCTTTCAGCCAGCCGACACAATCGGAAGCGGGGCGCTTAGGGGGATTCGCCCGGAAATGCAAGCTTGTTCCCGGACGCGAGCGCGCGGTGTAAAAGGCATTTCGGCACAATCGAGGGAGCGAGTCGCATGTCGGCAGAATATCGCGCGATGGTGGGGATCGTCCCCCACCTGACGATCCGCGACAATCGTGCGAGCGAAGCGATCGATTTCTATGTCGAGGCATTTGGCGCGGCCGAGCGGTCGCCATATGGCCGATGACGGCAAACGGATCATGCACGCGCATCTCGAACTCCATGGCGGCCCGCTGATGCTCAACGATGATTTTCCCGAAATGGGGGACGGCCAGGGCTCGCCCCCGCCCGCAGGGGTCGGGCTGCACCTCGACGTCGCCGATGCCGATGCGGCGTGGGAGCGGGCGCTCGCCGCCGGCGCCACCATCCGCTTTCCGCTCGACAACCAGTTCTGGGGCCAGCGCTATGGCCAGGTCACCGATCCCTTTGGCCATATCTGGTCGATCGGCGGTCCAGTGACGGAATAGACAGCGCGCTAGAAGCTCGCGCCGTCGACCTTGTGGATCGTGAGCGCATCGAGGTCGGCGTCGGGGACGCAGCGCAGATTGACCGCGGCCATCTTCTCGCCCGAGGGACCGGTCCCGACCGAGAAGCCCTGGCACCCGCAGTCAGTGCAGAATTGATGGTCGATATTATGCTTGTTGAACTGGTAGGATTCGAGCTTGTCGCTTCCGCTGGTTAGCCGGAACTGGTCGAGCGGGACGAAGGCGAGCAGAAAGCCCTTGCGCCGACAGTGCGAGCAATTGCAGCTCATCGCCGTGTCGGGAATATCGCCCTCGACCGTATAACTTACCGCGCCGCAGTGGCAGCTGCCTTCGAAAGTCATATCCAGTTCCCTTCCCTATCAGTGGTGGCAGGCGAGCCCCTCGATCACATCCTCGAGCCGCGCGGGATCGCCCAGTGCGATGACATGCCCCGCACTGTCGGCGTTGAGCGGGTCGCCGTTCCAGTCGCACATCGTCCCGCCCGCGCCTTCGACGACGGGAACGAGCGCGGCAAAGTCGTGGAGCTTCAGCCCCGCCTCGACCACCAGGTCGACATGGCCACTCGCCAGCAGCCCGTAATTATAGCAGTCGCCGCCGAAGATCAGCCGTTTATGTGCGGTCTTGGCCGCGAGTGCCATGAAATGCTCGGCGTCATGATCGGCGAAATATTGCGGGCCGGTGGTCGCGAGTACCGCGTCGGCCAGCTCGCGGCACGTGCGCGTGCGCGCGGGCTTGCCGTTGAACAGCGTTGGCTGCCCCAGCGCGCCGACCCAGCGTTCGCCGCTGATCGGCTGGTCGATGATGCCGAGAATGGGCCAGCCGTCCTGCAAGAGCGCGATCAGTGTGCCGAAGATCGGCCGCCCCGCCATGAAGCTGACTGTGCCGTCGATCGGGTCGAGCACCCACTGGCGCGGCGCGTCGGCGCGTTCGGCGCCATATTCCTCGCCGATGATCCCGTCGCGCGGCGCTTCGGCATCGAGCAGGCGGCGCATCGCCGCCTCGGCGGCGCGGTCGGCCTCGGTCACGGGCGAGGCGTCGGGCTTGGCCTCATGCGCGAAGGCGGCGCGAAAGAGCGGACGGATCGCTTCGCCAGCGGCGTCGGCGAGGCGATTGGCGAGGTTGAGATCGGATGTGAGCGACATGGCTATCCGCTAGCCCAGCCGGCCCCCCACCGCCAGCCCAAGCGAACCCGTCCGGCATCATGGGTGCGCGTTTTTATCAATTTTACAATTCTGGTATAAACTGTAAAATTCCCCTCATGCCGGGCGATTTTCCTCTCGATCCGATTGTCGCAACATTCGCGCGCTATGGTCTGCGCAAGACGTCGATGGAGGATGTTGCCATCGCGCTCGGCGTCTCGCGGCAGGCGCTCTATAATCGGCATGGATCGAAGGGTGCCTTGATCGGCTGGGCGACCAAATGCCTGATCGATAGCTCGCTGGAGGACGCGATCGCCAGCATCCACCAGCCCGCAAAGACGCTCGTCGAACGTTTGACCGATGCGCTCGACGCATGGGTAGGCCAGCATATGGACGCGCTGCATGCGTCACCGCATGGTGCCGAAACCGTGGCGATGCTTCAGCGCGATCCGCCCGAGGCGGTCCGTGTCGCCGAGCGCCGGCTGGTTGCCGCGATGGCCGAGGCGATCCGGTTCAGCGGTCCGGGCTCGGCGGTGTCGCGCGCGGGCAGCATGGCGCAGGCGATATGCTGGACGGCCCGCGGCCTCGTCCATGCCGTGCCCGATCATGCGACCTTCCGCCGGCAGCTCGATCATATCGTCGGCGCGCTCGTCGCGCGCTGACGCGGCTCCCGAATGCGGCACCGGCCCGCTCCCCCTCCCAGCCTCCCGACAGGGTATCTT
>NZ_JBOHHT010000102.1:0-36584 GCF_050725655.1 Sphingopyxis sp.
TAGTCAGGCCAAGCTGAGTGCCGTTGCACGGCAGCTCAACGAACGACCTCGAAAAACGCTCGACTACCAAACACCCGCCGAGCGCTTTCAGGCATGTGTTGCCGCCACACGTTGAACCCACCACCGATTGCGGACCCAAATCTATCGCGCCCGCGCGGCCTGGTGCGCGATGTCGGCCATCAGCTTGCGGAACAGCACCGCGCCCGCGGTGCCCGACGCCTTGAGCGCGCGCTCGCAGTCGAGCAACCGGCTCATCAACCGCGCGATGCGGACCGAATCCCAGATGTGGAGCTGCGCGGTCACCGCGTCGCGCTCCTTCCAGAAAATCCCGCTGGTGCGCGCCGATACCACGGTCGCCGGGTGCGCGCCGCCGTCGACTTCGGCGCGCAGGCGCGCGAGCGCCATCGCGCGGATCGCGAGCGCGCGGATGATGCGGATTTCGGCCACGCCGACCGCCGTCGCCTTGGCCAGCATTTCAGGCATTTCGCGCACCTTGCCGCCAAGTGCGACATTGATGCACTCGCTGACATCCTCCTCGTGCGTCGCGGCGCCGAGCGCGGCGATGTCGGCCGCGGTCACCTGCCGCTGCCGGTCTGGACCCGCGTCGAGGTAGAGCGCGATCTTCTCGATCTCGCGCCGCATCAGCGCCTGGTCGCCCGAGACGAGGTCGACGAGCAATTGCGCTTCGGCATTGGCAAGCCGCAGCCCCTGTTCCTGCCCCGCCCCCATCGCGATGCCGACGAGCGCACGCCGGTCGGGCTGGTAGCAGATCGCGGCGACGGCATGATCCGAGCCTTCGACCAGCTTGACGAGTTTCGACTTGGCGGTGACCGACGCGCCGGTCGCGATCACCGGGTTGATCGCGGTTTCGGCGGCGAGCAGCGCCTCGACCGCCGCAAGGCCGTCGTCGCCGCTGCCCGACAATTCGACCCTGATCACGCGCGCGGACGAGAAAAGCGACATCGATGCCGCTTCGGCGGCGAGCAGCGACGGATCCTGCGACAGCTGCGATCCCGAAAGGTCTAGCCGTTCGGCATCTTTGCCGGCAAGGCCGATCAAATGGCTCGCGACGGCTTCCATTGTCGCTTCGTCGGGGCCGGTGAGGAGGGTGAAACGAACCGCGGGGTCGAGGCGCGAGAGGCGTTCGAGTTCGTTCGGTTTGACCGTCTTCATTGCCCTGCGGGTGTCGGGGCGGGCGCAGCAGCCGGTTGTCCGCCGCCGCGGTTCGCAAAGACAGCGAGGCGCGCGACGATCTGGTCGGCGACCGCCGAGGACAGGCGTTCGAGCGCCGAGGACTCGGCGGCGATCGTCGCATATTCGCTGCCGACGACGTCGATCCCCGCGTCGGAGAACGCCGTCGCGTCGAGCAGCACTTCGCCGGTCGCCGCGTCGACGAGCTGGTAGCGCGCGCGCAACGTCCGGCGCTCGCGCGTCACCGCATCGTCGGCGCGGACGCCAAAGCCGGTGATCGAATCTTCGAGGCGGACGTCGAGACGGAGGCGCTTGCCCGCGCCCGCGCCGCCCTGCGTCGCCTGCAGCCGGTCGCGGAGCGCGTTGCGGACGAGCCAGCCGCTATGCCCCTCGATCGCCGCGACGTCGACGTCGGCGAGCACCTGCGCCACCGCCCCCTTGCTGCCGTTCGCGTACAAGGGACGCAGGCCGCAGCCGCCGATGGTCAGCGAGGCGGCCGCGAGGCAGGAGACGAGAAGCAAACGCATCAGGGAACGATATTCACCAAACGGTCGGGGACCACAATGACCTTCTTCGGCGCGGCGCCGGCGAGCAGTTCGACGATGCGCGGACGCGCGAGCGCTGCGGCTTCCACTGCATCCTTGTCGAGACCTTTGGCGAGCGTCATCGTATCGCGCAGCTTACCCGCCATCTGGATCGCGATTGTCACCTCGTCATCGACGAGCAGTGCCGGATCGGCGGCAGGCCATGCGGCGTCGGCGATCATCGCGGTCGGGCGCTGACCGGCGGGGAGCGCGGCCCATGCCTCTTCGGCGAGGTGCGGCAGCATCGGCGCGACGAGCAGGATGAGGGTGCGGCATGCCTCGGCGCGGGTGGCCGAGGGTTTCGCTTTCTCGATCTCGTTCGCGAGCGCGTGGATCTTGGCGACCGCCTTGTTGAAGCCGAGCGCTTCGACATCGGTTGCGACGCCGGCAATCGTCTGATGGAGCTTGCGTGCGAGCGCCTTGTCTTCGGCGCCGTCACCGGCATTTTCGGTGTCGCCGAAGATCCGCCACAGGCGCTGGACGAAGCGCCACGCGCCCTCGATGCCCGCCTCGCTCCACGGCAGATCGCGCTCGGGCGGGCTGTCGGAGAGCATGAACCAGCGCGCGGCGTCGGCGCCGTACTGGTCGAGGATGGCATCGGGATCGACGACATTCTTCTTCGATTTCGACATCTTGATCACGCGGCCGACCTGCAACGGGGCTTGCGGATAGTTGCCTTCAACATAAGGCTTGCCATCGTGCCACTCGACTTCGGCGGGACTGAAAAAGACCTCTCTGTCGCCGACATCCTCGTGCATAAGCATGGAATAGGTTTCGTGCGTCACCATGCCCTGCGTGAACAGGCTCGCGAAGGGCTCGGCGATGTCGATCATCCCCATCTTCTGCAAGGCACGCGTCCAGAAGCGCGCGTAGAGAAGGTGGAGGATCGCATGCTCGATGCCGCCGATATATTGGTCGACGGGCAGCCAGCGGCGGATCACCTCGGGATCGAACGGCTTGTCGCTTGGCGAACTCGCAAAGCGCAGGAAATACCAGGACGAATCGACAAAGGTGTCGAGCGTGTCGGTCTCGCGCAGCGCGGCGGCGCCGCAACTCGGGCAGGCGACATGCTTCCACGTCGGATGACGGTCGAGCGGGTTGCCGGGGGCCGAAAAATCGACATCCTCGGGCAGGATGACAGGGAGCTCGCCCTTGGGAACGGGCACGGTGCCGCACGCGTCGCAATGGATGAACGGGATCGGGGTGCCCCAATAACGCTGGCGCGACACGCCCCAGTCGCGCAGGCGCCACACGGTGGTGCCCTTGCCCCAGCCCTCATGCTCGGCGCGTGCGATCACCGCGGCCTTCGCCGCGTCGATGCTCATGCCGTCAAGGAAGTGGCTGTTCACCAGCTTGCCGGGGCCGGTGTAGGCTTCGGTTCCGGTGAAATGCTGCGCGGTCTCGTCGCCCCCCGCCTTCGCGAGGGCAGGCTCTGCGATCACGCGGTGGACCTGCAGCCCGTATTTATGTGCGAAGTCGAGGTCACGCTGGTCGTGCGCGGGGCAGCCGAAGATCGCGCCAGTGCCATAGTCCATCAACACATAGTTCACGACCCAGACGGGCAGGTGCCAGTTCGGGTCGAGCGGGTGCTCGACCGCGATGCCGGTGTCGAAGCCCATCTTCTCGGCGGTGTCGATCTGTTCGGTGGCGGTGCCCTGACGGCGGCAGTCCTCGATGAACGCCGCGAGTTCGGGCGAATCCTTCGCCAGCCGCTCGGCGAGCGGATGGTCGGGCGAGATCGCCGCGAAGCTTGCGCCATAGAGCGTGTCGGGGCGGGTGGTGAAGACGTCGAAACCGGCCGCGCCGCCGGCGAGCTTGAAGCTGAACTCCAGCCCCTGTGACTTGCCGATCCAGTTTTCCTGCATCAGGCGGACCTTGTCGGGCCAGCTTTCGAGCTTGCCCAATCCGTCGAGCAATTCCTCGGCGAAGTCGGTGATCTTCAAAAACCACTGCGACAGCTTTTTCTTTTCGACGAGCGCGCCCGAGCGCCAGCCGCGGCCGTCGATCACCTGCTCGTTCGCGAGCACGGTCATGTCGACGGGGTCCCAGTTCACATAGCTGTGCTTGCGCGTGACGAGCCCCGCGGCGAACAGGTCGAGGAACAAGGATTGTTCCTGCCCGTAATAATCGGGCTCGCACGTCGCGAGCTCGCGGCTCCAGTCGATCGCCAGCCCCAAACGTTTCAGCTGCGCGCGCATCGACGCGATATTGTCGCGCGTCCAGCCGCCGGGGTGGACCCCTTTTTCCATCGCGGCATTTTCAGCGGGCATGCCGAACGCGTCCCAGCCCATCGGGTGGAGCACGTCGTGCCCGGTCATCCGCTTGAAGCGCGCGAGCACGTCGCCCATCGCATAGTTGCGGACGTGGCCCATGTGGATGCGCCCCGAGGGATAGGGGAACATCTCGAGGATATAGGCTTTGGGCCGATCTTCGCTGTCGGTCGTGGCAAAGCTGTTCGCCGCCTCCCACGCCTTTTGCCAGCGGGCGTCGGCGGCGAGGGCGCCAAAGCGCGGTTCGCGGGTCATTCGTCGGTTACCCCGTTAGTCTGTGTGGGCGCGCGGACGCGCGCCGCGGATTAGTCCCTGATGGCCGAGCGACGCAGGTCGCGGGCGCGGGTGAGGATGATTTCCTCGAGCTTCTGTACGGTCGCCGCCTGAACCGGCGCGTCGACCCAGGAGCCACCCTGCGCCACCTGGCGCGAGGCCGCGATGCGCAGCGCGTCGGCGCGCAGATCCTGGTCGAGGATCGACACAGTGACCTTCATCCGCTCGCCCGGGTTCGCCGGGTTCGCATACCAGTCGGTGATCACGACGCCGCCGGCCGAATCGGCCTGGAGCAGCGGCATGAACGACAGCGCGTCGAGCGAGGCGCGCCACAAATAGCTGTTGACGCCAATCGTCGTCACCTGGCTGGCGGCGAGATCGGCGCGCGGCCGTTCCTTGTTCGCGCAGGCCGAAAGACCAAGCGTCGCGAGCCCGAGCAGCGCGAGCGCGGCCGGACGGCGACCGAGCGTGGCAAGGACGGAAAGCTGGGACATGCGGGTACACCTTATCTCTTGAGCCCGTCCGACCTGGAAAATCGGCCGCGCGGAACGGAATTGCCAGCGTCTCTATCGCCCTTGCCGCCGTCGGGCAAGCGCGGCAATTTCGGCCGCGCGGCCGTTCAGATTTTGGTCAGATTCGAAACTCACTGTGACGATCTCGCAACAATTTTGGCAAAAATCGGAATCGTTGCAACAATTTGACGGGATTCACTGGCAATATCGGGCCGGGAGTCCTATTTGACGAGTCGATTGGGGTTGGAGTCGCAGAGCAATGGCGCGCACATCGCGACATTTTTGGAAGGGAAGCCTCACCGCTTTGGCGGTGGTTTCGCTTGCGCTTCCGCCAGCGCTCGCCGCGATGTCGAGCAGCGACCGCATCCGCGACACCACGCTTTCGGAAACCTTGCTTGGCCAGTTCACCCCGGCATCGGGCGATGAGCGGCTGATCGCACGCTATAACAAGATGTCGGCCGAACAGCGGGGCAGCTTCAGCTTCACCCCCGCGCTCCCCGACGACGGCCGCAAGAACCGTGCGATCACCGTCGTGATTCGCGCCCGCGACGACGCGTCGAGCGCCACGCGGACGTCCGCCCTCGCCGCGGGCCGGACCGCGCCGATCGCGATCACCCCGGTCGCCTATAATCTGGGCGCCTCGGTCGGATTCGAGAAATTCGTCACGCCGACGCTGCCGCGCGGCACTGACCTTCGCAACCTGCCGGTCGCGAAGGCCCCGGAACAGGACGAAAAGAAGTCGCGCTTCGCCACGCGAATGGTCAACCGCCCAAGCGACCCAAGCGGGGCAACCGATCGCGTCACCGCTCCTGGCGAAGCGTCGGCCGTCGATGTCGTGAGCAGCTATCGCCTGACCAAGAATATCGACGTCACCGCGGGCGTTCGGTACAAGAGCGACGACCGTATCGAACCGCTGACCGATACGCGCCGCGACAGCCAGGCGGTCTATGTCGGAACCGCGTTCCGCTTCTAAGCTACGTTGAGATTTGGCCCGGAGCGGCCTGCAAATGTCACTTTTCCAAGCTTCCGGTGCTCACGCACAAAAGTGCGTTGCGCTCCGGGCCTTGCAAAAGCAACATTTTCGACTCACCCCGAACCAAATCTCAACGCAGCTTCGCCCGACGTGCCGCTGCTTTTTCCGACCAGAAATCGACTGCGGCCCAGCCAACGCCCATCCTGCTTGCACGATTAAGTTCGCGCGCCCGCGCCGGGGTCATCCCGCCCAGCGCGATCGGCTGTGCGCCCGATAGCCGCGCGAGCCGCAGCCACGCCGCCCGCCCGAGCACCGGGGCGCCGGGGTGCGACCGCGTCGGGTGGAGCGGCGAGATGAAGACGCTGTCGGCTCCAGCTCTGCGCGCGCGGCGCGCTTCGTGCGCGTCGTGGACGGGCATGGTGAGCAGCAGGCCGAGCCGATGCGCCTGCTCCGCATGCTTTGCGTCGCGCTGGCGAAGGTGGACGCCGTCGGCGCCCCAGCGCCGCGCCGTGGCGGGCGGTCCCGCGAGCAGCACGGTCAATCCCCGCACGCGCGCGGTGCGCATCAGCCGCCGCAGCACGCGCCAGCGCGCGCCCGGCGCCAGGCTGTCGTGGCGGAGGACGATACCGCTACCGGGCGGAAGCAGCGCCGCGAGTTCGGCGATGCCCGCTTTGAGCCGCTCGTCGCTGAACAGCCATGCGTTCGGCAATTCGGAGGGCAGGGGGTGGCGCGGGCGCATCGCCCTTTCTATAGGCGCGTCGCGAGCGCGCGCAACGCGCGGGATGGAACCGAGACGATGAGCGAAGCAGCAGACCGGCTGGCCGAGGTAAATGCGAATATCGCGGGCGCGGCAAAGCGCACGCAGCGGCGGGCCGACGAGATCTGCCTGATCGCGGTGTCGAAAACCCACGACACGCAGGCAATCCGCCCGTTGATCGCCGCGGGCCAGCGCCACTTCGGCGAGAACCGCGTGCAGGAAGCCGCGGCGAAATGGCCCGAACTGCGCGCCGACACCCCCGACATCATGCTCCACCTGATCGGCCAACTGCAATCGAACAAGGCCGAGGAAGCGGTGGCGCTGTTCGATGCGATCCACTCGCTCGACCGCAGCTCGCTTGTGCAGGCGATCGCGAAGGCTTGTCAAAAGGCGGGCAAGCAGCCGCAGTTGTTCGTCCAGGTCAATATCGGCGACGAGGAGCAAAAGGGCGGCTGCGCGGTCGCCGACCTGCCCGTGCTGCTGGCCGAAGCGAAGAACGCCGGGCTGACGATCGACGGGCTGATGGCGATCCCCCCCGCCGAGATCGAGCCCGCCCCCTTTTTCGCGCTGCTCGACGAGCTTGCCGAGCGTCTCGGCTTGCCGCTGCGGTCGATGGGAATGAGCGGCGATTATGAGACCGCGGTGATGCTCGGCGCGACGCATGTGCGCGTCGGGACGGCGCTGTTCGGGTCGCGAAGCTGAACCAGTGAATGCGAACTTCGATGCTGCGATGTTGCCACGGCGCTTATGGCACTTTAGCTTGTCTTCCATGAAGTCCGCACCGTGTACCACCTGCATGGGGTTCCCGCGCCACTGACGCGAGAGAACCGCGAAGGCGCGCCGCCCCGGCCGCGTCTTTCGATGAATATCGTCTTCATCCTTCGTTGGCCGACAGGCCATCGACACCGCAGGTGTTCACAATGGAAAATTTTTTCGAAAGCCCCTTCAAGGGGATAACGCTCGACAAACACGTTACCCAGCCGAATATTCAGGTCGGTCGCTTCAGCTATTATTCGGGCTATTATCACGGGCACAGCTTCGACGACTGCGCCCGCTTCATCCTTCCCGACGAAAATGGGGACAAGCTGATCATTGGCAGCTTCTGTTCGATCGGATCGGGCGCCGCTTTCATCATGGCGGGCAATCAGGGCCACCGGAACGACTGGATCAGCACCTTTCCTTTTTTCTGGATGCCCGATGTTTCGGCATTCGGCGGTGCCCGGAACGGCTTTCTCCCGGCAGGCGATACCGTGATCGGTCACGATGTCTGGATCGGTTCGGAAGCCATCGTCATGCCGGGCATCCGGATCGGCGAAGGCGCCGTCATTGGCACACGGGCGGTCGTGACCCGCGACGTCGACCCCTATACGATCGTCGGCGGGAATCCCGCAGCCCCGATCCGCAAGCGCTTCGCCGATGGCGACATCGCGGCGTTGCTAGAGATGCAATGGTGGCATTGGCCCGATGAACGACTGCGCGAGGCGATGCCGCACTTGTGCAGCGGCGATATCGCCGGCCTGCGCGATTTGTGGCGCGGCTGGCAATCGCATTAATCCGGGGGTGGGAGGCGACGGTTCGCTTTCCACCTCGCCCTATTGATATTCGACCGTCACCGGAACCCGCCCGCGATAGTCGCCGTCGTCGAGCCCGGCGATCTGCAGCCGGCCGCCGAAGCGGAATGTCAGGCGGCCGTCGGCACCGAGACGCGGCGCGGCCGAAAGGTCGGTGACGAGGCCGGTGACACGCGCGGTGCGGCCATGGCCGCTTTCGAGATCGACGCTTGCGGGAAGGATGACGCGGACTTCGGCCCCCGGTTCGCCGCGCACGGTGACGGTGCCGGTCAGCGCGAAGCCGCCAAGGTCGATGACATCGCCGCGCACGCGGCGAACGCCCGAGGTGGGGTCGAGTTCGACCTCGCCCCCCATCGCGCCGACCGCGACGCGGCCCATGTCGAGCCGCGTTTCGACATCGATGCGCAGCGGCACCTCGACCTTGCGCGCCGTGGTGCCCGCCGCCTTGTCCTGTGCGCAGAGCATGCACTGCGCACCCGCGGAAGGCGCAGTGCCGAAAGCCAGCGCAAAGCCAAGGAAAAGACGCAATTTCACACCCATCAAGATAGACCCGACATGGTTAAGCCACGGTAAAGCGAAGGCGGCGCTAATCGCTGGCCAGTTTCCCGCTTTTCGGCCACATGTGCGCGATGACCAAACCCCCGCCGTCCCCCCGGCTGAACGCCCTCGCCACCGCGGTGCCGGGGCATGATATCCATCAATCCTTCATCGACTGGGCGACGCCGCGGCTGACCGACGACCGCGTGCGCGCAATCTTTGCGCGGATGACCGCGCGGTCGGGGATCGAGCATCGCTGGTCGGTGCTGCCACCGACGCCGGCGGGCGGCTCGCCGGTCGCGGCTGGCGGATTTTACGATGTCCCCGGCCTGCCGCCGACATCGGCGCGGATGGCGGCCTATGCGCAGCATGCGCCCGAGCTTGCGATGCAAGCAATTGCCGGGCTCGGCGACGCGCTCGCCCCCGCGCGCATCACGCATATCGTCGTAGCGAGCTGCACCGGCTTTGTCGCACCCGGGATCGACCAGATCCTTGCGCGGCGGCTGGGACTGGCACCGACCGTCGAGCGCGTGCTGATCGGCTTCATGGGCTGTTACGCCGGGGTCACCGCGCTGCGCACCGCACGCCATATCGTGCGCTCCGAACCCGACGCGGTGGTATTGGTGGTCAGCGTCGAGCTGTCGACGCTGCACCTCAGCCTCGCCGACGAACCCGAGCCCTTGCTCGCGATGCTGCAGTTCAGCGACGGCGCGGCGGCGGGAATCGTGTCGGCGGCGCCGCACGGGCTCGCACTCGGCGAAGGGCGCAGCCTCGCACTCGACGATAGCGACGAGCTGATCCGCTGGGACATCGGCGACAAGGGGTTCGAGATGACCTTGTCGGGCGAGGTCCCGGGGCGGCTGCGCGAAGCGCTCGCCGACGCCGATGTCCAGCGCGAGCTGTTCGGCGATGCCGGCGCGCCGCCGCTGCTCGCGGTCCACGCCGGCGGCCGCTCGGTGCTCGATGCGGTCGAACATGCGCTGGAGGTCGCACCGGAGGCGCTCGCCGACAGCCGCGCTGTGCTCGCGCGATTCGGCAATATGTCGTCGGCGACGATCCTGTTCGTGCTCGCCGACATGATGGCGCGCGGCGTGGCGGGCGAGGGGGTCGCGATCGCCTTTGGCCCGGGGCTCGCCGCCGAAGCGATCCGCTTCACCGCGTCATGAACCCCTTCACCAGCCTTCGTGTCCCGATCGAGCGCGAAGAGGAGATGGACGCCGCCGAGCTGCCGCCCGAACGCTACGCGCGCGTGCTCGCCGACCTGTCGCGCGTCAATGGGCTGACGATGGCGCCGCGGCCGACGCTGGGCTTTCTCGACCGAGTGCGGGCGCAGGGTATCGGCGACCGGCCGTGGCGCATTCTCGATGTCGGCTTCGGCGCGGGCGACATGCTCGCGCGGATCGCGCGCTGGGGCGAGAAACGCGGGGTCGCGCTCGACCTGGTCGGCGTCGACCTCAATCGCAAGAGCGAAGCCGTGGCGGCGATGCGGCTTGGCGCGCGCGCGCGGCTGATCACCGGCGATTATCGCGCGCTCGCGGGGCAGGGATGGGACATCATCCTGTCCAGCCTCGTCACCCATCATATGACGCCGGGGCAGCGCACCGAATTCCTCAGCTTCATGGAAGGCGAAGCGACGCGCGGCTGGCTGATCAACGACCTTCACCGCCAGCGCCTGCCTTTTGCGGGCTATCCGCTAATCGCGACGCTGGCCTTCGTTGATCCGATCGTCCGTCGCGATGGACAGCTATCGGTCGGGCGCAGTTTTCGCCGCGCCGAATGGCAGGCGATGCTGGCCGAGGCGCTGCCCGGCGCGGCGAACGAATGCCGCATCTTCCGCAGCTTTCCTTATCGGCTCTGCGTCGAGCGCCTCCGGTGAGTGACGCGATCATCGTCGGCGCCGGACCCGCCGGGTCGGCGGCGGCGATCGGGCTGGCGGGGGCGGGCGCAAAGATATTGCTGCTCGAACGCGCGCGCGAAACGGGCGATGCGCTGTGCGGCGGTTTCCTGAGCTGGCAGACATTGAAGCGGCTCGATGCACTCGGGATCGATCGCGCGGCGCTCGGCGGGCAGACGATCCGCCGCGTGCGCCTGTTCGCGGGCCAGCGGCACAGCGAGACAGCGCTGCCCGGCGAGGCGATGGGCGTGTCGCGCCACCGGCTCGACGGCGCCTTGCAAGCGGCGGCGATTGCGGCGGGCGCGGGCCTCGAACGCGGCGTCCATGCAACGGCGCTCGAAGGCGGCGGCGTGCAGACGCGCGACGGTGCAACGCTGACCGCGCCGTCGATCTTCCTCGCCGCGGGCAAGCATGGTTTTCGCGGTTTCGCTCGCGAGCCTGCCGAATGGCAGCGCGCCGATCCTGCAATGGGGCTTCGCCTGCGGCTTCCGACGCATCCCACGCTCGACCGGCTGATCGGCGACGCGGTCGAGCTGCACCTCTTCGATCGCGGTTATGCCGGGCTGGTGCGGCAAGAGGATGGCAGCGGCAATCTCTGCCTTGCGGTCCACAAATCGCGGCTCGACGAAGCGGGCGGCGATCCGGCGGCGCTGCTGCACACGCTGGGGGCCGCGATGCCGCATCTTGGCGAGCGACTGGCCCATGCCGACTTTTCGTTCGGGGTCGATGCCATAGGGCATGTCCCTTATGGCTGGCGCACGCGCGATACCGCGCCGGGCCTGTTCCGGCTGGGCGATCAGGCGGGCGTAATCCCGAGCCTCGCTGGAGAGGGCATGGGAGTGGCACTCGCGAGCGCCTATGCCGCGGTGACGGCGTGGCGTCACGGTGGCGGCGCAGCGGCGCCCGCCTTTCAGGAACGTCTAGCCGCGCGGATGACGCGTCCCTTCGCGCTTGCGAACCTCGTATGGCGGATGGGCGAGAATCCGGGCAGCGCCGGATTTATGACCGGCGCGGCGTCACTTTTTCCGTCTTTGGTACGAATGATATCGCAGGCGACGCGGATCGACCCACGCTGACTGCAACCCCTTGCAGTCACGCAGCGCCGCGCCGATATTATGATCAACAGCGATGGTCCCAAAAAAGGCCCGTCCGAAGGAGATTCTCCATGACCGATCCGAAAACCAAAAAAACACTCGACCCGATGGCGCACCATGTGCTGCGCGAAGGCGGTACGGAGCGCGCCTTCACCGGCAAATATACCGACCACAAGGGCGACGGCGTGTATCGCTGCGCCGACTGCGGCGAACCTTTGTTCGACAGCCGCACCAAGTTCGACAGCGGGTCGGGCTGGCCGAGCTACACCGCGCCGGCAGAGGGCGGCGCAGTCAAGGAACTGACTGACACCAGCCACGGCATGGTCCGCACCGAAGTGCGCTGCGCCAAGTGCGAAGGCCATCTCGGCCATGTCTTCCCCGATGGCCCCGGACCGACGGGGCTGCGCTATTGCATCAACAGCGCGGCGCTTGACTTCGCGGGTCGCGGGCAGGATGAGGCGTCAACCGGCAAGGATTGAGACCGCCTTCCCGGACTGACGCATCAGGGGCGCAGTGAGGGAAGGAACACCGGCTTTGCGCCGTGAAAGACAGCAGGCTTCGTCGAATAAATCGTCATCGTCCAGCAAGCGCAGCGGCACGCCCGGTGGCGAGCCGCTGCGTTGGCGCGTCTGGTTTCGTCGCATTTTTCGCTGGGGCCTCGGTCTCGCGGTCGTCGGGCTCGTCGCACTTGGCGTCGCGGTCGGCATCGCGGTGCAGCGCATGCCGAGCTTCGAGGAACTCAAGAAATCGCCCGCCGGGCAGACGATCCGCGTCCGCGCCGCCGACGGCACCGTCTTCCTGTCACTCGGGCCGAATTACGGCCGCTGGCTGACGTTGCGCGAAACGCCGCAGGTGATGCAGGACGCGATGGTTGCGGTCGAGGACCGGCGCTTTCGTTACCACCCCGGGCTCGATCCCGTGGGCATGTTGCGTGCGGCGGCGGTTGCGGTCCAGAACCGTGGCAGCGGCCGGCGCCTGCAGGGCGCATCAACGATCACCCAGCAGCTCGCGCGCAATATCTTCCTGTCGAACAGCTATGACTTCAAGCGCAAGGCGCGCGAAATGATCCTCGCGATGGCGCTCGAATGGAAATTCTCGAAGGACCAGATTCTTGAGCTCTATCTGAACAAGGTGTATTTCGGCGGCGGCAGCTATGGCATCGACGCCGCGTCGAACAGCTTTTTCGGCCATAGCGCGACCGAAATGTCGCTGTCCGAGGCGGCCGTCGTCGCCGGCCTCGTCAAGGCGCCGTCGCGTTATTCCCCGACCGCCGACGCGCAGGCGGCGCTTGGCCGTGCCGGGGTGGTGCTCGACGTGATGGTCGATGCCGGCGTCATTACGCGCGCGCAGGCCGACAGCGCCGAGCCCGCCAATGTGCAGCTCGCCAAGGAAACCGGACAGAATAGCGCGCGCTATTTCAGCGACTGGGCGCTGCCACAACTCGACATGCTGATCGACGAGGGCAGCGAGGCGCTCGACGTCTACACCACCATCGATCTGGGCATGCAGCGCGCGGCGACCGCGTCGATCCAGGCGAACACGCCGGGCGGCGTGCAGGGCGCACTCGTGTCGCTCGACCGCGACGGCGCGGTGCGCGCGATGGTCGGCGGCAAGGATTATGTGTCGTCGAACTACAACCGCGCGACGCAGGCGCTGCGTCAGCCGGGATCGGCGTGGAAGCTGTTCGTCTATATGGCGGCGCTTGAGGCGGGCTATAAGGTCAGCGACCAGGTCGTCGACGAGCCGGTGACGATCAACGGCTGGTCGCCGCGCAACTCGTCGGGGCGCTTTTCGGGCACGATGGATTTGCGCAGCGCCTTCGCCTATTCGGTCAATACGGTCGCGGCAAAGCTTGGCGACGAGGTCGGCTTTTCAGCGGTTGCCAACATGGCGCGCCGCTTCGGCATCACGACGCCGGTCAACACGCACCCGTCGATGGTGCTCGGCAGCGCCGAAGTGCGCGTGATCGATATGACCTCCGCCTTTGCCGCGGTGTCGCGCGGCGGCGTGTCGGTGCAGCCCTATGGCATCACCAAGGTGACGACGGCGAGCGGCGACCTCCTTTATCAGCGCCCCGCCGAGCGCGGGACCACGCTGGTCGACCATTGGGTCGCGGCGGGCATCACCGACCTGCTGCAAACCGCGGTCAACACCGGCACGGGCAAGGCGGCGCAGATCGGCCGCCCCGTCGCGGGCAAGACCGGGACGACGTCGAGCAACAAGGACGGCTGGTTCCTCGGTTTTTCGAGCGGGATCACGACCGGCGTGTGGATGGGCCGCGACGACGCGAAGGCGGTGGGCGGGCTGCAGGGCGGCCGCGCGCCGGCGAAAGCCTTTGCCGATTATATGCGCGTCGCGGTCGCGCGGCGCCCGGTCGAACAGTTCGACACCGAAGTCGTGCTGCCCGAATGGCAGCTCGAGGACGAGAGTGATGCCTATATGGGCGAGCCCGGCGAAGGCGGGCTGGTCGACGAGAATGGCATGCCGATCGAGCTGCCCTATGACAGCCGCCCGCCCGAAGGAGCGGACCCGGCACCGCCGCCGACCGAAGATGGACCAGTGCTCGACCAGCAATGGATCGAGGAGCAGACCGGACGGCGGCCGCCCGCCGACAACGGCGCGGCGCCGAAGAATGGCGGTCAGCCCAAGATCGTGACGGTGCCGAAAACCGCACCGCCGGTCGTCAGACCGCCGCAACAGCGACCGCCTTCCGATACCGCTAACGATTAGTCAGGCCGCGAAGCGGTAGCGGTGGAGCGAGCGCCCTTCGCGGCGCAGCCAACCGCGCGCCACAGCGACATCGCCATCGTGCAGCTCGTCGACCAGCGCGTGAAAGGCGGGGCCATGGTCCATATGCCGAAGGTGCGCGACCTCGTGCGCGACCGTGGCGCGGCGAACATGATCGGGCGCCATCACGAGCCGCCAGCTGTAGCGGAGGTCGCCGTCGTGCGTGCAGCTGCCCCAACGGCTGCGCGGATCGCCGACCCCGACGCGGCCGACCGACAGGCCCGCGACGGCCGCGATTTCGCGGCTTTCGCGCTCCATCAGATCCAGCGCCTGCCCTTTCAGCCAGCGTTCCATGCGCCGACCGACGGTTTCGAGCGGGCCGCCGACGTGCAGGCTATCGCCGCCGAGGCGGATCGCGCGCGGCGCGGTCGCGGTCCAGTCGATATGACGCTCGACACCGAGAAAGGGCAGCGCGGCGCCGGGACCGACGATGACCGGCAGCGCCGCCTTGCCGGCCTGTTCGACCAGCCACGCCTGCTGTTCGCTGGCCCATTTCAATGCCGCGCGCTCGTTGGTGCGGCGCGGAACGGTCAGCCGCAATTCGCCGCGCGCGCCGTCGAAAACGAGGCGGTAGCGGCGCGACTGGGCGTGCCGCACGACGCGCACGGGCCAAGCCTCGTCGCCGACCCAGATGTGCGGCCCCTCGGCCGCAGGGTCAAACGACGCGTTCGACAAGATGATTCTCGAGAGGCCCGGCCATGCCCTCACCGACCGTCCAGCCGACGATCGACTCGCCCGCGCGGTGCACCGCATCGCGGTCGCCGCAGACGAGATAATGCCAATCGGGCAGCGGTTCCCCCTCAGCGCGCAGGCGATAGGCGCAGGTCTGCGGCAGCCATTCGATGTCGGCGACTTGTCCCTTGGTCAGCGTCAGGCAATCGGGAACGTGGCGGCGGCGATGCTTGTAATCACCGCAGCGCGCGGTTTTGAGGTCGATCAGACGGCAGGCGACATTGGTCGGATAGATGCGGCCCGTATCCTCATCCTCAAGCTTGTGCAGACAGCATTTGCCGCAGCCGTCGCACAGCGCTTCCCATTGCCCCGCGTCGAGAGTGGCAAGCGGCGCTTCCCAGAAGGGGCGCCCGCCAGCCGTCACTTGACCCACTTCGCCAGCTCGGCGGCGACCGCATCGGGCGCGCCCTCGTCGATGTCGGACGATGGATCGTCGAGCGGCAGCAGCGCGACCGGCTTGCCGTCGGGATCCATCAGGAAAGCGAGCTGGCTGTGCGCCATCAGATAGCGGTCGGGCGCCGAACCCTCGACCTTGTTGTACGTCACGACATAGGCTTTCGCGACCGCCGCAATCTGTTCGGGGGTGCCGGTGAGGCCGAGGAGACGCGGATGATAGCGCGCGACGAAGGGTTTCAGCGCAGCGGGCGTGTCGCGCGCCGGATCGATGGTGATGAAGAGCGGCGCGACCTTGGCGCCGCGCGCCGCGTCGGCCTTTTCGAACTGCGACAGGCCGCGCATCAGTTTTTGCAGGTCGACCGGGCAGATGTCGGGGCAGAAGCTGTAGCCGAAATAGACGAGGCGATATTTGCCCGCGAAATCGCTGTCGCGGACGGTCTTGCCATTCTGGTCGGTGAGCGTGAAGGCCCCCCCTATGCGCGCCCCTTCGAGCGGCGGTTTCGCGGGCGGCGCATCGCCGCCGCCGCTGCAACCCGCGAGCGCGGCGCCAAAAGCAATCATCAGGCTTGCGCGGACGAACCTTTGTCCCATATTTGCGATATTCATCATTTGGCCAGCCTTGATCGGCTAGCCGCCGAAAATCAACCATTGTCGTCGCGTCAGCGGCGGACAAATTGCCCCAGGGGTCGCCCAGACATGTTCCGACGCGCGGAATTCCGCCTCGCCGCTTTCCTCGTCGCGCTGGTCGCGGCGACCGGCCTTTTGTTCAGCCCCGCGCAAGCGCAGTTCCGCGGCGGCTATGCCTTTTTGCAGGCGGTCGAAAGCCGCGACGGGACCAAGGCGACCGAAGCGCTGAAGGACGATCCGTCGTTCATCAACACGCGCAATCCCGACACGGGCCAAACGGCGCTGATCATCGTCACCAAGCGCCGCGATATCAGCTGGCTGCGCTTCCTGCTTGCCAAGGACGCCGATCCGTCGATCGGCGACCGCCAGGGCGTAACCCCGCTGATGCACGCTGCGCTGATCAACTTCACCGACGGCGCCGAAGAGCTGCTCAAGGACAAGGCGCCCGTCGACCAGGCCAACCGGCGCGGCGAAACCGCGCTGATCCTGGCGGTGCAGTCGAAGAATGTCGCCATGGTGCGCCTGCTCGTCAAGCGCGGCGCCAACCCCGACAAGGCCGACCATGTCGCGGGCATGTCCGCCCGCGCCTATGCCAAGCGCGACGACCGGACGGGACAGATCGTCGCGCTGCTCGACGCCAAGCCCGACGGCCCGGTCCGCGACCTCGGTCCGACATTCGGACCCAACTGATCAACACAATGTGATATCTGGATTGACAATCACATTTTGATGTGAGACACGACCTGCATGTCTACACAGCTCATCGATCGCATCCGCGCCATCGTCGACGACGGGACCATGTCCCGTTCGGGTCTCGCCCGTGCCGCGGGCCTCCACGCCAACAGCCTGCGCGACCTCGATTCGCCCGGCTGGAACCCCACCGCCGAAACACTGCGCAAGCTCGAAAACTGGCTCGCGAACGGCAGCGACCTGTCGCCGATGGCAAGCCCCGAGGAAATCATCGCCGAGGCGCGCAACGGCCGCATGTTCATCCTCGTCGACGACGAAGACCGCGAAAATGAGGGCGACCTTGTCATCCCGGCGCAGATGGCGACCCCCGATGCGATCAACTTCATGGCGACGCACGGCCGCGGCCTGATTTGCCTGACGCTCACCAAGGCCCGCGTCGACACGCTCGGACTCGAACTGATGAGCCGCCAGAACGGCACGCGGCACGAAACCGCCTTCACCACCTCGATCGAGGCGCGCGAGGGCGTCACCACCGGCATTTCGGCGGGCGACCGCGCGCGCACCGTCGCGGTCGCGATCGACGCTGGCAAGACGCGCGACGACATCGTCACGCCGGGCCACATCTTCCCGCTGATCGCGCGCGACGGCGGCGTGCTCGTCCGCGCCGGCCACACCGAGGCGGCGGTCGACATCAGCCGGCTGGCGGGGCTCAACCCGTCGGGGGTGATCTGCGAGATCATGAACGACGACGGGACGATGGCGCGGCTCGACGACCTCATCCCCTTTGCGCGGCGCCACGGGCTCAAGATCGGCACGATCGCCGACCTGATCGCCTATCGCCACCGCAACGACCGGCTGGTCGAATGCGTGTCCGACGATCCGTTCGAATCGGATTATGGCGGCGACTGGCGCCTCAAATCCTATCGCAACAAGATCGACGGCACCGTCAATCTCGTGCTCCAGAAGGGCGCGATCGACCCCGAAGGCGTGACGCTGGTGCGGATGCATCCCGTGTCGATCTTCGACGATATCATGGGCCGTCCCGGACCCAAAAAGCGCCGCCTGCAGCGCTCGATGGACGCGATTGGCGAAGCCGGCTCGGGAGTCATCGTGATGCTGATGCGGCCGCTTCCCGGATCGGCCGAGGCCGATGCCGTCCCGGCGCCGACCGGCGGCATGGACCTGCGCACTTACGGGATCGGTGCGCAGATTCTCGCCGACCTTGGTGTCCATGCGATGGAACTGCTCACCCCCACCCACAGCAATATCGTCGGACTCGAAGGCTATGGCCTGTCGGTCGTCGGCGAACGCCCCATTCCCGGAGAGGCCGCATAATGGCACATGTCCTAATCGTCGAAGCCCGCTTCTATAGCCACCTCAACGACATGCTGCTGGACGGCGTGCGGAGCGCGCTCGACGCCGAGGGGCATAGCCATGACACGGTGACCGTCCCCGGCGCACTCGAAGTGCCTGCCGCGATCTCGCTCGCCGCCGACAGCGGGCGCTTTGACGCCTATGTCGCACTCGGCGTCGTGATCCGCGGCGAGACCTATCATTTCGAGGTCGTGTCGAACGAGAGCGCGCGCGGTATCATGGCGCTGACACTCGATGGGCTGGCGATCGGCAACGGCATTTTGACGGTCGAGAATGAGGAACAGGCGCTTGCGCGCGCCGACAAGACGCGCAAGGATAAGGGCGGCGAAGCGGCAAAGGCCGCGCTCGCCATGCTGGCCCTGAAGGAACAATTCGGCATTGGTTGATCGCCCGCCCCCCAGCCGCTTTTCCGTCGTCGAGCGCGGCGGGCGGCTGGTGGTGATCGACAAGGAAACCGGACGAGTGCCGCTGAGCGCGGCCGAGCGCATGGACCTTCACGACCGCAAGATGGGGGTCGAGCCGATCCAGCCGACAAAGACACCGGCGAAGACAACCGTCGCCCCCGATATGTCTGCCGCGGCGCGCGCCGAATCGGGGCTGAGCGCGCGGCCCGCGCCGGCGCAGCAAAAGGCGATGCCCGCCGCAGCGGCGAACAGCGGCAGGGACCGCATGGCCGCCGCCATCGCCGAACGCAACAAGCGGCCATGGAATCACCCGCAGCCGAACGATCGGCCCGCTCCCGCCGCCAACCCCGCGCCCGCGCGAATCGCCGGCCGCGCCGCGCCGCAGGTCGGCGACCGCAAGACGATCGTTACCGCCAAATGGTGGGATGCGAAGGGACCGCGCACGATCGAACTGGGCCCCAAGGGTCAGGCCGAGCTGACCGGCGGATTCATGTTCCTGTTCTTTGGATTGGTGATCGCGGCAATCGTCGCGGCCTTTGTCGAGCCGCTGATCCTCTTTGTCGGCGCCTTTGTGCTGTTCCGCTTCGGCGGCAATTTCCTCGGGCCGATCGGCGCCGGGATCATCGACAAGGCGCTCGCCGAAAAGGGATGATCCGGACGGCACAGCGCCGCCCGGATCATTGGCGCCTTACGTCGTTTGCAGCGCCGGATAGTCGGTGTAGCCCACGGGCCCCGGCGCGTACCAGGTTTGCGGATTGTCGGCGGCCCATTCGGCGCCGTGCCGGATCCGCTTGACAAGGTCGGGGTTGCCGATGAACGGTCGGCCAAAGGCGATCGCGTCGGCGGCGCCGTTCGCGAGCGCCTCTTCGGCCGCCGCGACATCATAGTCGCTGTTCAGGATCAGCGGGCCCTTGAAGGCGGCGCGGATCGCGGGCGACTGCCTGGGCACGTCGGTCCGCCCGAAGGTGCCCTCCGGCCCGGGCTCGCGCAGCTCGAGAAAGGCGATGCCGAGCGAATCGAGCGCCGCGGCGGCGGCCGGGAACAGCTTTTCGGGCGCGCTGTCGTCGACGCCCTGCGTGTCGCCGTTGGGCGACAGGCGTACCCCGACGCGGTCGGCGCCCCATATCGAGATCAGCGCCTCGGTCACCTCGCGGAGCAGGCGGACGCGGTTTTCGACAGGGCCTCCATAATCGTCGTCGCGCAGATTCGACCCGTCGCGCAGGAACTGGTCGATCAGATAGCCGTTGGCGCCGTGCAACTGGACACCGTCGAAACCGGCGCGCTTCGCATTTTCGGCGGCCTTCGCATAATCGGCGATCACGCGCGGGATTTCGCCGAGTCCGAGCGGGCGCGCGACTTCATATTCGAAGCGGCCGGCGGGGGTGTGTGCCTTGCCCGGCGCCTGCGTCGCCGACGCCGAAACCGGGGGCTTGCCGTCGTTGAACACCGAGTGGACGACGCGGCCCATATGCCAGAGCTGGGCAACGATGCGCCCACCGGCCTCGTGAACGGCGTCGGTCACCGGCTTCCAGCCTTCGACCTGCGCATCGGTCCACAGGCCCGGCGCGCTCGGCCAGCCAAGGCCCTCCTGCGAAATGCCGGTGGCTTCGGAAATGATCAGCCCCGCCGAAGCGCGCTGACGATAATATTCCAGCGCCAGCTCGTTAGGCACGAAGCCGGGTCCGGCGCGGCCGCGCGTCAGCGGCGCCATGACGATGCGGTTGGCGGCGTCGATCGCGCCCAATTTCATCGGATCGAATAGTGATACGGCCATGTTTCCTCCACATTTCACTTTTTTCATGGGCGACCCCGTCGGTCGTCGCTATGGCCCGCGAAGCTATGGACGCAGCGGTGCCGGCACAATGGTACGTAGCAAAAGAAAATCTAAATGACAGCGAAGATGGACAGTATCGACGCGGCGCCCGACGCCGGCACCGCGGCCGGCCGCTGGGCGTTCGCCGCGCTGCTCGGCGGCAATATCGCGCTGTCGCTCGGCGCGATGCTCGTGCGGATGGCCGATACCGGCCCAACCGCTTCGGCCTTCTGGCGGATGACGCTCGCGCTGCCGTTGCTGCTGATCTTTGCGTGGCGCGAGACGGGCGGACGAATGCCGCCGCGCCCCGCAGTATTGATCGCCGCGGCGGCGGGCATCTTCTTCGCGCTCGACCTTGCCGCGTGGCACCTCGGCATCCTGCAGACAAAAGTCGCCAACGCGACCCTGTTCGGCAATTGCGCGAGCCTGTTGCTCGTCCTCTGGACGATCTTCCTGACCCGCGAGATGCCGCGCGGCTGGCAGGCAGCGGCGATCCTGCTCGCCTTTGCCGGATCGGCGCTGTTGATGGGGCAGAGTTACGAGCTGTCGCCCGACTATCTCTTCGGCGACCTGCTCAGCCTCCTCGCGGGGGTGCTCTACACGGGCTATGTCATCCTGATGCAGCGCGTACGCGATACGCTCGCGCCGTGGACCGCGCTCGCCATCGCCTCGGTGGTCTGCGTCCCGATTCTGCTCGGCGCCGCGCTCGCGCTCGGCGAAACGGTGATGCCGCAAAACTGGACGCCGCTGATCCTGCTCGCATTGGTCAGCCAGGTGATCGGGCAGGGGCTGATGATCTGGGCGCTGCCGCGTTTCTCGCCGCTGGTGATCGGGCTGACCCTGCTGATCCAGCCCGCATTCGCCGCGCTCACCGGCTGGGTCGGTTTTGGCGAGACGCTATCGGGGATCGACATTTTCGGCGGGATGATGGTCGGCGCGGCACTGGTGCTGATCCGGTTGCCGAACCGCGCGGCGCGGCCTATCTGACACTATGGCTTCAATCCTTCCTGCCGACCCGACCCTCGACGAGATTCGCGCCGCGCTGGCGCCGCTGATTGCGGCATCGGCGGCGTTCGACGGCTTTGGCGACGCCGCGCTGGCCGATGCGGCGGCGCGGGTGGGGGTCGACGCCGATGTCGCGCGCCTCGCCTTTCCCGGCGGCGGCCGCGACATGGTCGATGCCTGGTTCGCCGACATCGACGCGGCGATGGAAGCGCGCTGGCCCGCCGAAAAACTCGCGACGCAGAAGATTCGCGAGCGCATCACGACGCTGGTCGAAACGCGCGTCGAGCTGCTCGCCGGAACCCGCGAATCGCTGCGCCGCGCACTCGCGCTGCTCGCGCTGCCGACCAATGCGCCGCACGCCGCCAAGCTCGGCTGGCGCGCCGCCGACCATATGTGGCGCCTCGCGGGCGACACCGCGACCGACTATAATCACTATAGCAAGCGCGCGATCCTCGGCGCGGTCTATGGTTCGACGATGGCGGTGCTCCTGAACGACGAGAGCGAGAATCTGGCCGATACGCGCGCCTTCCTCTCGCGCCGCATCGACCAGGTGATGCGGTTCGAAAGCTGGAAGCACCGCCGCGCCGCGCGCAGCATCGAGCGGCCGAGCCTCGCGCGCTTCATCGGGCGGCTGCGTTACCCGGGGCGCTGACGCGTTTCGATAAAGGACTGGCGCTAAGCGATTGTTATTGATAATCGCTCGCAAATGACTGCTTTGCTCGAAAATATTCTGGATCGGGCGCCGCTGGGCGTCGCGGTGCGGATCGCCCGCATCGACTGGACCGCGATGTCCGAGGACGAGGGACGGCGTCTACGCGAATTCGGCCTGATGGAAGGATGCGAAGTCACCCCGCTCCACCGCGGCAGCATCTTCTCGCGCGATCCGCTCGCGCTCACCGTCGGACGCATGAAAGTGATCATCCGCGCTAGGCAGGCCGCGGCGATCGAAGTCGAGCCCGCGGCATGACCGGCGCGATTCCCTCGATCGCCCTTGTCGGCAATCCCAACGCCGGCAAGTCGAGTCTGTTCAACGCGCTGACCGGCGCGCGGCAAAAGATCGCCAATTACCCCGGCGTCACTGTCGAGCGAAAGGCGGGGCATGCAAGCTTTGCCGACGGCCGCCCGATCTCGCTGATCGACCTGCCCGGCACGTACAGCCTCACCCCCGCGAGCCTCGACGAAGCGGTGACGCGCGACGTCGTGCTCGGCAGGCAGGACGGCGAAAAGCGTCCCGACGCACTGATCATCGTGCTCGACGCGGCAAACCTCGACAATCATCTCTGTTTCGCGCTCGAACTGCTTGGGCTCTGCCTGCCGACCGTCGTCGCGCTCAACATGCTCGACCTCGCGGAACGTGACGGACTGACGCTCGACGCCGCACGCCTGTCGAAAGAGCTGGGCGTGCCCGTCGTGCCGACGGTCGCGGTGCGCAAGCGCGGGCTCACCGAATTGCTCGTCGCGGTCGATGGTGCGATCCGGTCGCGCGCCGCGGGCGGTGTCACCGCACCCGCCGAGGCGAATGACGCGTCGCTCCACCAGCGCGCCCGCGCGATCGCGCGCGCCGCGATCCTCAGCGAAACGCCGGTGCGCCGCTGGACGCAGCGCGTCGACAATGTCGTGCTCCATCCGATCGCTGGCATGATCATCCTGCTCGCGTTGATGTTCATCATGTTCCAGGCGGTCTACGCCTGGGCCGGCCCGCCCGCCGACGCGCTCGAAGGGCTCGTCGGTGTGCTGCAGGGCTGGGTGATCGACAATATCCCGCAGAATTTCCTGCGCGACCTGGTGGTCGAAGGACTGCTCGCCGGCGTCGGCGCGGTCGTCGTCTTCCTGCCGCAGATCCTGATCCTCTTCCTCTTCATCCTGCTTTTGGAAGCATCGGGCTATATGACGCGCGCCGCCTTCCTGATGGACGGGCTGATGGGCAAGGTCGGATTGTCGGGGCGCGGTTTCATCCCGCTGCTCTCGAGCTTCGCCTGCGCGGTGCCCGGCATCATGGCGACGCGCGCGATCCCCGACGAAAAGGACCGGCTGACGACGATATTGATCGCGCCGTTGATGACCTGTTCGGCGCGGCTCCCCGTCTATGCGCTGATCATCGCCGCCTTCATTCCGAATCGCGGCGTCGGCGGTACGGGCATCGGGCTGCAGGGCCTCGTGCTCTTCGCCCTCTATCTCGCGGGCATCGTCGGCGCGCTCGCCGTCGCCTATGCACTGCGCCGTACGGTGGCGAAGGGCGGCGCGACGGGCTTCATGATGGAAATGCCGCGCTATCAGATGCCGCAACTGCGCGACATCGCGCTCGGCCTGTGGCAGCGCGCGTGGATCTTCCTGCGCCGCGCCGGCACGATCATCGCGATGACCACCGTCGTCCTCTGGCTGCTGTTGACCTTCCCGAAGGCGCCCGAGGGCGAAAGCCAGGTCGAATATAGCGTCGCCGGCCGCATCGCGAGCGGGCTGGAAGTCGTCGTCAAACCGATCGGCTTTAACCACGACATCGCGCTCGCGCTGATCCCCGCGATGGCGGCGCGTGAAGTCGCGGTGTCGGCGATGGCGACCGCGAATGCAATCGACGCCGACGGCGACGAGGATGCGATGGCGCAGTCGCTCGGTGAGCGACTGCAGGGCAAATGGAGCCTCGCCACCGCGCTCGCCTTCCTCGCCTGGTTCGTCTTTGCGCCGCAGTGCATTTCGACGATCGCGATCACCCGGCGCGAGACCAATGGGTGGAAATGGCCCATGTTCATGGTTGGCTATTTGTTCCTGCTCGCCTATGCCGCTGCAGGAATCACATATTGGACCGCCGTCGCCTTCGGCCTCGGCTGATCCTCCACATTTTCTAGCGGAGCGGAGCGGCAATGGCTGGCAGCGTCAACAAGGTAATTTTGATCGGCAACCTCGGCGCCGATCCCGAAATCAAGTCGTTCCAGAACGGCGGCAAGGTCGCGAATCTCCGCATCGCGACGTCCGAGCAGTGGAAGGACCGGATGACCGGCGAGCGCAAGGAGCGCACCGAGTGGCACCAGGTCGTGATCAACGGCGAAGGGCTGATCGGCGTCGTCGAACGCTTCCTTAAAAAGGGCTCGAAAGTTTATATCGAAGGCAGCCTGCGCACGCGCAAATGGCAGGACCGCGACGGCAACGACAAATATACGACCGAGATCGTGATCGCCGGCATGGGCGGCACGCTGACCATGCTCGACGGTGCGCCGGGCGGCGGCGGCTCGCGCGGCGGCAGCGGCGGCGGTGACGAATGGAGCGGCGGCTCGTCGGGCGGTAGCTCGGGCGGCGGCTGGAATCAGGGCGGTGGCTCGTCGGGCGGATCGTCGGGGGGCGGCTCAAGCGGCAGCGGCGGACGTCCGCCGTTCGACGACGATCTGGACGACGACGTTCCGTTCTGAGGACGGATTTTAAGCGATGACGGATATGATCACCGCCGCGGATGTCGCGCGCGGCGTATGTCGGCTGTTCGCGCAGGCGGGGCTGGTCGCGATTCCCGAGGTGCCGCTGCCCAACGGGCGGCGCACCGACCTCACCGCGATCGACACCAAGGGCAATATCACCATCGTCGAGATCAAGGTCAGCCGCGCCGACCTGCACGGCGACGGCAAATGGCCCGACTATTGCGACTGGTGCGACCGGTTCTACTGGGCGCTCGCGTCGGGGCTCGACCCGGCGATCCTCGAGACCGAAGGCTATCGCCGCGAAACATCGGGGCTGATCGTCGCCGATCGCTATGGTGCTGCGATCGTGCGCGAGGCGGCAAGCTGCAACCTCGCGCCCGCGCGGCGCAAGGCCGAACTGCTGCGGATCGGGCGGCTCGCGATGCGGCGTTCGATGGTGGCGGCGGATCCCGAACTGGCGGCGGGGTGGGTCGAAGGTTAGCCCCGATCAACCCGGACCGAACCGAAACCCGCTTCATATTTCGGCGCTGAATCGGCGATGCAGACCCAAGGCGCCTTCGATCCGACGAAGATATGGGCTGCATAGCCGCGGAACCCCGGATCGTCGTCCAGCAACCCCGCCGGCACGAAGAACAACGTTCCGTCATTGCCGTTCAGCGGCACCGGGCTGCCGCATTGCCGGCAAAAGTGCGACGCCCAGCCCCCGCCATCGGGAACGACGAAGCGATGGATCAAATCCTCGCCCGCAAGCCACCGGAAAGCGGCGGCCGGCGCATAGAAGACCGCGTTGCCATCCGTCCCCGAAACCTTGCGGCACTTGGAGCAATGACATTGACCGGCAGGTCCGACTTCCCCGTCGATCTCGAAACGGATTTCACCGCACAGGCAGGAACCTCGTATCGCCTTTGTCATTGGCCCTCCCTGCTCGATGCCTTATCCCCGCGCCCGCATCCGCGCGAGATAACGCGCGAGAATATCGATCTCGAGATTGACCGGACGGCCCGCCGCGGCCTCGTTCAGCGTCGTCATCTCCTGCGTGTGCGGGATGATGTTGAGCGTGAAATGCGCCTCGCCGTTCGGCTGGTCGGTTACCTCGTTCACCGTCAGCGAGACGCCGTCAACAGTGATCGAGCCCTTCGGCGCAATATGCGGCGCGAGCGACGCGGGCGCGGCGACGGTGAAGGAGACGCTATCGCCGACGGGTTCGATCGACACGATGCGGCCGATGTCGTCGACATGGCCGGTGACGATATGCCCGCCGAGTTCATCGCCAATCTTGAGCGCGCGTTCGAGGTTGAGCCGGCGCCCCTGATCCCACATGCCGGGCGCGGTGCGCGCGAGCGTTTCGCCGCTCGCATCGATCGCGAACCAGCCGCCGGGTCCGTTGCTGCCTTCATCGACGCCCTTGTCGACCACGGTCAGGCACGCGCCCGAGCAGGCGATCGAGGCGCCGATGTCGATGCTGCCCACATCATAGGCGGTGTCGATGACGAGCCGCGTGTCGCCGCGATCCTCGCGGCTGCGGATAGTGCCGATGTCGGTGATGATGCCGGTGAACATGGGGTGCGTTATCCTTCTCTGACGCGCTCGTAGACGTCGAGCCGGTCGCTGCCAAGCAGGCGGGTGTCGGTAAGGCGCCAGCGGCCGTGCGCGTCGGCGAGATCGGTCAGCCCGATGTCGCCGAGCGCGGGTTTGCCGCCGCCGATCAGGATCGGCGCGCGATAGAGCAAGAGCCGGTCGACGCGGTCGGCGGCGAGGAAGGCCGATGCAGCGCCAGTTCCGCCCTCGACCAAAACCGAATCGACATCGTCGATCGCTTCGGGTGAAGCGATGGCGGTCCATCCTGCGGGTCCTTCGCCGTTGGTGAGCAGCAGCTTTTTCGGGCTGCGGTCCTCAAGCCCCGGCAGCCGTACATCGAGCCGCGGCGCATCCGCCGCGAGCGTCCCGCGGCCGACGAGAATCGCCTGATGTTGCGCGCGCTCCAGATGGCCGTGCGCGCGGGCGCGTGTCCCGGTGATCCAGCGGCTCGAACCATCGGCGCGGGCGATGCAGCCGTCGAGCGACGTCGCGAGCTTGAGCGTGACGAACGGCCGCCCCTCGGTGTGCCGTGTCCACCAGGGCGCCATCGCGGTGCGCGCCGCGGCGGGAAGGACATTGAAGACGGCCTCGATCCCCGCCGCCTGCAATCGCGCAATGCCCTTGCCGTCGGTGCGCGGATCGGGGTCCTGCGCGGCGATCACGACGCGCGCAACGCCCGCGGCGATCAGCGCATCGCTGCACGCCGGCCCGCGTGGGCTCGCATGCGCGCAGGGTTCGAGCGTGACATAGGCGGTCGCGCCGCGCGCCGCGTCACCTGCGGCGGCCAGCGCCATCGCCTCGGCATGCGGCCGTCCGCCCGGCTGGGTCCAGCCGCGTGCAATAACTTTGCCGTCCTTGATGATCAGACAACCGACATTGGGGTTGGGCGCCGAGGCCGGTCGGCCGCGCCGCGAGAGCGCGACGGCGACCGCCATCCAGTCGGCATCGGCGGGCGGCCGGTGCATCGGGTCAGTCGGCGGCTTTGGGCGGCGCGCCGCGCACCGCGCGTTCGGCGATCGTCGAGCGCACTTGCACCGGTGCGGGCTTTTTCCTGGCCTCGGCCGCCGCCTCTTCACCCAGCGTCTCGCGCGTCACCTTGTCGGCCTCGGCCGAATCATATTCGACACCCAGGCTGTCGGCGAAACGCTGATATTGGGCACGCTTTTCGGCGTTGCGCAGCGTCGTTTCCTTGGCACGCGCCACCCAGTCAGCGCGAATCTCCTTCGCGCTCCGATTCGCGGTCCAGTTTTCGAAATAGATAATCTGCTCCTTGGGCTTCTCGTAAGGGATCAGATATTTCTCGACCCCGGTGAAAATAAGCCAGGTCAGCGCCAGCGCGACGCCCCAGACCGCCCAGCGATGCGGGCGCGGTTCGCGGACATAGGCCCAGAAATCGGACAGGCCGCCGCCGACATCCATTTTATTGAACATTCCCATCGGCCCAATTTAGGCGATGTCGCGGCAATTTGCGAGGGGAAGCGACGCGCGCGAGGATTGCGCCAGATGAAGGATGTGAGCGTTAGCGATTGCAAAAAATGCAATAGCAGATGTCCATTTCGCAGTTGCAACATTTTTGGTGCGGTGCAATATGAGCATGCCTTTTAGGCATCCTCTCCCAAAACTTTCACGGGCCACCCTCGGGTGGCCCTTTTTTTTCGACCTTTTTGGTTGAGAGGGTCGATTCGGTTTCTTTTTCTTAGCGAGGAGCGGGCCGGTGCCGCGCGTTTCCGCAAAGCGGAAACAACTCAATCGCTTATCAGTCCTGCACGGGCGTCCTTGCTTCGAATCGCCTTACTTCGGCAATGAAACTGCCCGGCAGCGGCGTCGGCTTCCCGCTGTCGGTGTCGAGGTGAGCGTAATTGATCTCGATATCGGTGAGCCGCTCATTTGCACGGAAAATCCCGCAATGGACCGTGAAGCTCGTCCGGCCGAAGCGGCTGATTCGCGCCGCGATCGTGATCAGTTCGTCGAGTCGCGCCGGGGCGTGATAATCGATCTCGCAATGCGTCTCGCGGATGTCTGTACCATATTGGTGAAAATAGGGTCCGGGCTGTCCCTCGCCGAGCGCCCGGAAATATTCGGTCACGCCGATGTCGGCGTAGACGAGATAATTGGCGTTGAAGACGATATTCTGGCTGTCGATCTCGTTGAAACGGACGCGGACGCGCTCCTGCACCCGGAAATCGGCGAGCGGTACGTCGCTGCGAAGGTCGGTCATCCCGGCCTCAGGCGGCGAGCGCGGCGGGGGCGCGGTCGAGCGGCGCGCACGCGGCTTCCAGCCAAGCCCGGTCGTCACCACCCATTCCCGGCGCCAGCTTTTCGAACACTTCGGCGTGATAGGCGTCGAACCAGTCGGCCTCGGCGGGCGACAGCAGTGCGACGTCGACCAGATTCTGCGCGATCGGGGCGAAGGTGATCGTCTCGAACCCCAGCATATCCTCCTCGGCGCCGTCGATGCGCTGCGGCACCACGATGACGAGATTCTCGATGCGGATGCCGAAGGCGCCCGCCTTGTAATAGCCTGGCTCGTTCGAGAGGATCATGCCGGCGTGGAGCGGCTCCTCGGTCCCCGCCTGCCCGCCCGACGGCTTGGCGATGCGCTGCGGCCCTTCGTGGACCGCAAGATAGGTGCCGACGCCGTGGCCGGTGCCATGCGCATAATCGACCCCGTCGGCCCACAGATATTGGCGCGCGAGAATGTCGAGCTGGCTGCCGCGCGTGCCCTTGGGAAAGCGCGCGGTCGCGAGCGCGATATGCCCCTTGAGCACCTGGGTGAAGCGGCGGCGCATTTCGGCGGTCGGCGCACCGATCGCGATCGTGCGCGTGATGTCGGTTGTGCCGTCGGCATATTGCCCGCCCGAATCGACGAGATAGAGCGTCCCCGTCTCGATCGCGCGGTTGGTGGTCTCATCGACCTTGTAATGCGGCAGCGCGCCGTTCGGTCCGGCGGCCGAGATGGTGTCGAAGCTGAGATCGACGAGCGCGCCATTTTCGTCACGAAATTCGCGGAGCTTTGCCGCGGCGGCGAGTTCGTCGAGCTCGCCCTGCGGCGCGACATCCTCCATCCACTGCAGGAAGCGCGCGACCGCGACGCCGTCGCGGACATGCGCGGCACGGGTGCCACCCAGTTCGGTGTCGTTCTTGATCGCCTTGGGCAGCACCGCGGGGTCGCGGTGGCGTTCGATCTTCGCGCCGGCCGCTTCGAGCGCGGTGAAGATCGCTGCGACGGCGCGGTCGGGATCGACCGCGACCTTTTTGTCCTTAAGGTCGGCGAGCGCGGTCTCGAACGCGTCGCGATCGTGAATACGCACGCTGTTGCCGAGATGCGCGCGCACCGCGTCGGTGATCTTCTCGGGAGCAATAAACAGGTCGGCGGTCGCGTCGGCATGGAGCAGTGCAAAGGCGAGCCCGACGGGCGTGTGGCTGACGTCTGACCCGCGGATGTTGAAGGTCCAGGCGACCGAATCGAGCGCGGTCATCACCGTCGTGTCGAGGCCCTTGGCCTTCAGCCAGTCGGCGATCACTGCCCGCTTGTCGGTCGCCGCCTGCCCCGCAAGCTTCGTGTCATAGACCGTAACCGCCGCCGCGCTCGGCGCCGGCTGGTCGTCCCACGCGGCGTCGAGCGGGTTTTTGTCGACCGCGACGAGCTGCGCGCCCTTGTCCGCCAGCGCCTTGCCCAAACCGCGCGCCCAGTCGATGCCGTGGAGCCAGGGGTCGAAGCCGATTTTCTGTCCGGCGCTGACGTTCGCGCCCAGCCATTCGGCGACGCTCGACTGCGGCACGCCGACATAGTCAAACAGCGATCCGTCGACCTGGTCGCGCACCTGTACCGTATAACGCCCGTCGACGAACACCGCGGCCTTCGCCGGCAGCACCGCCGCGGTGCCGGCCGAGCCGCCAAAACCCGTCAGCCACGCCATGCGCTGTGCATAGTCGCCGACATATTCGCTCATATGCTCGTCGCTGATCGGCACGACGAAGCCATCGAGGCCGCGCGCGGCGAGTTCGGCGCGGACGCGGGCGAGGCGCTCTGCATATGCCGATTGGGGGACGGGGCTGGACATGACGCGTTCCTTATTCCTACATCGCGGGCGATCCCGCCCAATCGGGCGACACCGCGGGGGATTTTGTGATGCGCGCTATTTGGATGTTTCTGGCAGCAATTGCCACCCCGCTTGTCGCATCATCCCCACTGCTCGCCAAAGAGAAAGATGCCGCATTGACCAGCCCCACCCCTGCCCTGCCCGCCGCCCCCGTCGCGGAAATGCGTCCGCACGAAGTGACGCTGCACGGCAAAAAGCTCTCCGACCCCTATCACTGGCTGAAGGACGAGAGCTATCCGGTGATCGATGACAAGGACGTTCTCGACTATGTGAAGGCCGAGAATGCCTATTTCGACGCCGCGATGAAGCCGCACGCGGCGCTCGTCGAAACGATCTTTCGGGAAATGAAGGGGCGGATCAAGGAAGCCGATTCGAGCGTGCCGCAGAAGGACGGCGACTGGGTTTACTGGGTCGAATATGAAGAAGGCGCCGAATATAAGAAATGGTATCGCAAGCCGGCGTCAGGCTCCGGCGATGCGATCCTGATCCTCGACGAAGTCGCGATGGCCGCAGGCAAGGAATATTTCCGCCTTTCCGACGTGTCGATCAGCCCCGACGGCAAGCTGATGGCCTATGCCGTCGACGACAATGGTTCCGAACGTTTCGAGGTGCGCTTCAAGAATCTGATGACCGGCGAGGCGCTGCCCGACGTCATCCCCGGTACGCTGTCATCGCTGGTGTGGACCGCGAAGAATGATGCCTTGCTCTATGGCTTGGCCAATGAGAATTGGCGCACCGACAATGTCCGGCTGCACAAGCTGGGCACCCCGGTCGCCGAGGACAAATTGCTCTATAAGGAGCCCGACATTGGCTTCGGCGTCGGGATCGGGAAGACCGCTGCCGACAATTATATCGTGATCGCGACGGGCGATAACGAGACGAGCGAAGCCTATCTTCTCCCCGCCGATAACCCCGAAGCGAAGATGCAGCTCGTATCGGCGCGCAAGAAAGGCCGCGAATACAGCGTCGATGAGCATGACGGGACGCTCTACGTCTACACCAACGACGAGCATGCCAATTTCCGCGTCGCGACCGCCAGCGTGAAGAAGCCCGACGCGTGGAAGACCCTGATCGCCGGATCGGATGCGAGCTACATCACCGGGCTCTCGGTGTTCCGCGACTATTTCGTGATCGAAACGCGCGAGAAGGGCGTCGATCAGGTCGACATCCGCAAATATGACGCGCCGCTGACCCCCGGCCGGATCCAGTTCCCCGAAGCGACCTATGTCGCTGGGCTCGGCGACAATCCCGAATATCATCAGGATAAGCTGCGCCTCGATTATGAATCGATGGTCACGCCCGACACGGTGTTCGATTACGACCTGGCCAGCCGCAAGCTCGAGACGCTGAAGGTGCAGGAAATACCGTCCGGTTATAATCATGATGATTATGTAACCGAACTGGTAAATATGCCCTCGCGCGATGGCACCCCGGTGCCGGTGTCGCTCGTCTACAAAAAGGGCACGCCGCGCGACGGCAGCGCGCCGATGCATCTTTATGTCTATGGTTCTTATGGGTATCGCGTCCCACCGGGTTTCTCGACGACGCGTTTGAGCCTTGTCGATCGCGGCATGATCTATGCCATCGCGCATGTCCGCGGCGGCGACGACCTTGGCCGCGCCTGGTATCTCGCGGGCAAGACGACCGAGCGCAAGAATACGTTCAACGATTTCATCGACGTCGCCAAGGGCCTGATCGCGGCGAAATATACGAGCGCGGGCAAGATTTCGATCGAGGGCCGCTCGGCCGGCGGGCAGGTGATGGGTGCGGTCTATAATCAGGCGCCCGAGCTGTGGGGCGCGGTGCTCGCGGGCGTGCCCTTTGTCGATGTGATCAACACGATGGTCGACGAAACGCTGCCGCTGACCCCCGGCGAATGGCCCGAATGGGGCAACCCGGTCACCGACAAGGCGGCGTTCGACTATATGCTGTCGTACAGCCCCTACGACAATGTGACCGCGAAAGCCTATCCGCCGATGCTCGTGTCGGCCGGCCTCAACGACCCGCGCGTAACCTATTGGGAGCCCGCCAAATGGGTCGCGAAGCTGCGCGCGACGCGCACCAATGACGCGGCGCTGCTTTTGCGCACCAACATGGGTGCGGGGCATGCGGGCAAGTCGGGCCGCTGGGGCGCGCTGCGCGAGGATGCCGAGGAGTTCGCGTTCGTCCTGACGCAGCTGGGGGTGGAAAAATAGCGGCGGGGACTAAGCGGCTGGGTTAGTATTCTCGCCCAGTCGCTCCAGCCATGCCTTGGCCTGCTTGGGCTCTCCCGGCGCGGTTGACGCGACCGGTCCACGAGACGCCTCGAATTCTTCGTGCAGGGCAAGGGGCTGCAACCCCAACGACGCGCGCATCTGATCGATTTCTTCGCCCCTGTCGCACAGGTCCGTGATGACGGGTTCCCATTTTGCGCGCGCCGCGCGATCTTTGGTGTGGCCGAACAGACCCCATGAGCCGGCAGCAACCCGGCGCAACGCGTCTAGCAGGACAGCCTCATATTCGGTTTCCAGCTCGAGACGACGGGCGTCGAGGCGTTCAAGGCGATCCGCCCTGCTCATCGAGCCGGCAAATATCCGCGCGTGACCAATTCGACCTCGAGCGTCGCCGCATCCTCGAACCGATGGGCCGCAATGCCAACCGATTCGGCGCCCGCCACATTCGCGGCATTGTCGTCGATGAAAAACGCGCCCGCCGGGTCGATGCCGAATCGCTCGATCGCGAGGCGGTAGATCGCGGGATCGGGTTTCATCAGCTTTTCGGTGCCCGACACGATAATGTCGCGGAAGCGGTCAAAGACCGGCTGGGTCGGGCGGAAAGCTTCCCAGAATTCACGGCCGAAATTGGTGATCGCGAACAGCGGCACGCCCGCGGCGTCGAGGCGTTCGACGAGTTCGAGGCTGCCCGGCATCGGCCCGGGAATCGTCTCGTCGAAGCGCGTCGCATAGGCGTCGATCAGCAGCGCATGACCCGGAAACTCGGTCTTGAGCTCGGGCACCATCTCGGCGAGCGGGCGGCCGGCGTCGTGCTGGAAATGCCATTGCGGCGTGACGACATTCGTCACGAACCATTCGAGCTCTTGCCTGTCGGCGATCAGTTTGGCGAACAGATAGCGCAGGTCCCAGTCGAAGAGGACGCGGCCGACATCGAAGATCACGCTGCGGCGAATGCCCACAAGCCCCTCCCCTTCAGGGGAGGGGTTGGGGTGGGGGCTATCGGCGTAGGGCAAGGCCGATGGCCCCCACCCGCTGCGACTAGCGAACAAGTTCGCAAGTCTCGCTGCCCTCCCCTGAAGGAGAGGGATTTAGGAAGAGCGCACGCGAAAGCGCCGCCGGAAGCATCCGACGGCGTAACGCCAAAAAACCTTGGCACCATCAAAAGCAAACGGGGTGAAATCACCCCGCGCAGCGGCATTAGCCCTGGCGCGCCTTGAAGCGGCGGTTGGTCTTGTTGATCACATAGGTGCGGCCACGACGCCGGATAACGCGGTTATCCCGGTGGCGGTCCTTCAGCGACTTCAGGCTGTTGCGAATCTTCATGATCTCTGTCCGTAAATCTTGGCGTCGTGACGCGAAGCGGCGCAACTATGGGGAAGCGGCCTGAAAGTCAACCGCCTTTCCGGCCGTTTCAGCCCGCCAACGCCTTCTGCCGCCGCCGCTGCACCGATGAGCCATAGCCCATCGCCTCACGATATTTGACGACCGTGCGCCGCGCGATGTCGTGGCCCTCGCCCGAGAGTTTCTGCGCGATCGTCTCATCCGACAGAATCGCCTTGCCGTCCTCGGCCTCGATCATCGCCTTGATCCGGCTCTTCACCGCCTCGGCCGACACCGCGCCGTCGCCTTGCGTATCGGAAATGCCGCTCGAGAAGAAATATTTGAGTTCGAACAGCCCGCGCGCGCAGCTCAGATATTTGTTGCTGGTGACGCGGCTGACGGTCGATTCGTGCATGCCGATTTCTTCGGCGACCTGGCGCAAGGTCAGCGGGCGCATATGCGCGACGCCGTGGAGAAAGAAGCCCTCCTGCTGCTTCACGATCGCGCTCGCGACCTTGACGATCGTGCGCTGGCGCTGGTCGAGCGCGCGCACGAGCCAGTTGGCTCCTGCGAGCTGTTCGGACAGCCACGCCTTGCTCTTCGCCGCCGCGCCCTGCGCCAGTTCGGTATAATAGCGGCGATTGACGAGCAGCCGCGGCAGGGTGCCGCTGTTGATCTCGACCGCCCAGCCCTTCGCGGTCTGGCGGATATAAAGGTCGGGGACGACCGCCGGCGCGCCGTCGCCGCCGAATTTGAGGCCGGGTTTGGGGTCGTAACCGCGCAGTTCGCGAATCATGTCGGCGAGATCCTCGTCGTCGACGCCGCAGATGCGCTTGAGCTGGGGAAAGGCGCCTTTGGCGACGAGTTCGAGATGCGCGATCATCGTTGCCATCGCGGGATCGTAGCGATCGGCCTCGCGCGCCTGGATCGCGATGCACTCGGCAAGATCGCGCCCGCCGACCCCCGACGGGTCGAAGCATTGGATGCCCGCCAGCACCTCTTCGAGCAAGGCGAGCGGGACGCCGAGCTGGGCGGCGAATTCGGTGAGGTCGGCGCGCAGATAGCCCGCCTCGTCGATCAGCGCGACGAGCTGGCCCGCGACGATCGCCTCGATCCCGCTGAAGCGCTCGCCGACCTGCGTGAGCAGATGGTCGTGCAGCGTGCCCTCATGCTCGGCGAAGCTGTCGAAATCGATGTCCTCGCCCGATTTCGATAGCCCGACATTGTCGCTCGCGCTGTCGTGGTGGAAGCTTTCGGCGGCGAGGTCGACGTCGAGGTCGTTCGCGGTGCCGCCGTCGGCGGACAGCGCCTGATCGGCGTCGAGCGAGGCGGCCTCCGTGGTCGGTGCGTCGCCACCGGGTGTGAATTCGGGATCGCCCGCGCTCCCGTCACTGTCCGCCGATGTGGCATCGAGCAGCGGGTTGCCCTCGAGCGCCTCGGCCAGATAGGCTTCGAGTTCGAGATTCGACAGTGCCAGCAGCTTGATCGCTTGCTGCAGCTGCGGCGTCATCACCAGCGATTGCGACTGGCGGAGATCGAGGCGCGGACCCAACGCCATCAGCGTGTCATCACATTACAAAGAGAAGCCCTCGCCGAGATAGAGGCGGCGCACCTCGGGGTCGGCGACGAGCTCTTCCGGGGAGCCGGCAAGCAGAACCTTGCCGTCGTAGATGATGCAGGCGCGGTCGACGAGGTCGAGCGTCTCGCGCACATTATGGTCGGTGATCAGCACGCCGATGCCGCGCGTCTTGAGGTCCACGACAAGATCGCGAATGTCGCTGATCGACAGCGGGTCGATGCCCGCAAAGGGTTCGTCGAGCAGCATGATCGACGGATTGGCCGCGAGCGCGCGCGCGATTTCGGCGCGGCGCCGTTCGCCGCCCGACAGCGCCATCGCCGCCGAATCGCGGAGGCGCGTGAGGCCGAATTCGTCGAGCAATTCTTCCATGCGCCGCTCGCGCGCGATCTTGTCGGGCTCGCTGAGTTCGAGCACCGCACCGATATTCTGTTCGACCGTCATGCCACGAAAGATCGAGGTTTCCTGCGGTAGATAGCCGAGACCGAGGATCGCACGGCGATACATCGGCAGCGCGGTGATGTCGGCGCCGTCGAGCATGATACGCCCGGCATCGGGCTTCACCAGCCCCATGATCGAATAGAAGCAGGTCGTCTTGCCCGCACCGTTGGGCCCCAAGAGGCCGACAACCTCGCCCTTGCCGACCGACAAGGACACGTCGGAGAGGACGGTGCGCTTGTCATAGCTTTTGGCGATCGAAATGACCGCGAGACCGTTGCCCGCCGCGGCGTCCTCGCGGACATGCGCCTTGTGCTCGGTAACGCCGTGGTCGGTTTCGGCCGTCAGCGTTGCCGGGCTCGCTTCGTCGTCGGTCATTTCACCATCGTTTCCTGATGAGACATGTGCGGGCGTTACCCGAGGAGCGCCGCCAACGTCAATCTGGCAAGATTTTTGCATCTCTAAAGC
>NZ_JBOHHT010000103.1:0-24586 GCF_050725655.1 Sphingopyxis sp.
CATATGTACTGACGATGGCAGGCGCATAGCGAAGGCGTTCGCGAAGCGAACGGCAAGCTATGCGCCGGTGCCGGCAAGCGGCAGCCATCGGCACGGCCTGCGGGGCGGCGATCCGAAAGATCGCCGAACCCGTCTGACGGCAGGCGGCGGCTTTGCCGTCGCCCAAGCCACCACCCGTTCCCTTACTCGATCGTGCAACCCACCACGCGCCATTCGCCGCCTTCGCGAACCAGCGACAGCGTTTCGATCGCCCCGGCCTTGTTCACGTAGCTCGTCCTGAACTTCACGACCTGATAGCCATAGGGCGGCGCGGGCACATTTTCCTCGCTGATCAGTTCGCGCGAGACGAGCGCGCCGAGCGGGGTGCGAACCGCCTTCGACACTTCGGCCCACCTCTCGCTGGTATTGAGCGACTTGAACGCCTGTCCCGTCGCATTCCAGCTACCGTTCCAGTCGCCCTTGTCGGTCAGGGCTAGCCACCGCCGCGCCGCCCGCACTGCGGCGGTTTCGGCAGCCGGAGCCGCAATAGCGGCCGGCTTTGGCGCGGCGGGCGCCCCGGCGGTCCCCGACAAGGACGCGAGAGCAAAGAGAGCAAGGCTGATCGACATGAATATTCCTCCGGCTATCCAGCCGAAGCGGCGCGACATGGGGCGCGTCTCGACCGGTGTCCGAGGTTCTTCCATGTCCGTGACGCCAGCCGCAGCCCCCAAAACCCTGTCCGCCAAAAATTGGGGGTCCTGCCGTTCGATCTCGCGCAGTTGCCGCGCGGCCTCGCGGCTGCTGGACGCCGACATCTTGCGCCGCGCGTCGCGCAGCCGTTCGTTGATCGTGTGGACCGACAGTCCCAGATGCCGCGCCATCGATTTCGCGTCATGCCGATCGACCAGCAGGCGCAACGTCTCTTTTTCTTTTTCGGTGAGCGCCTGAAGTCCTGTCATGAGCCTGCCTGCATTTGCGCCGGATCGGCCGGCCGGTTTACGCAACGCCGAAATGGCCTGCCACCCCAAATAAATCGTACCTCAATTTCGGATGCGAAGCGCCCCGGCGACGGTCTTGCTGTTGCGAATCAAGCCGCTACACCCGACGCATGACCGAAGCATCGCTTACCGCTGCCCAGCAAGACCTCGCCCGCGCTTATGCCAGTGGCGCGCCCGGCGTCCTCGTCTCGGGCCTCGTCTGGCTGATCGCGGGGACGGTGTGGCAGCTTCACGGCACCATGGCCGCCTTCGCCGCGCTGTTCATCGGCGGCATGGCGATCCACCCGCTGGCGGTGCTCATCGAGCGCATTGTGTTTCGCGGGCCCAAGGCCACCATCGGCAAGGCGCTCGAGACGCTCGCGATCGAGGCGACAATCCCGTTGTTCGTTGGCGTGCTCGTCGCGTGGATCCTGCTCGTCCGCGCGCCCGATCTCGCGATCCCCGTCTTTGCCGCGATCGTTGGCGCGCGCTATTTCCTCTTCCGCACCATGTGTGGCGAGATGGCCTATTGGGTGCTCGGCGGCGCGATCCTGCTCGTTGCCGCACTGGCACTCTTCGGCATCGCCCTGCCCGTTAATCTCGGTTTCCTCGTCGGCATCGTCGAACTGATCGCCGCCGCGTGGATCTTGCGGCGTTGGCGCGCGCGAACATGAGCACCCCGCCGCTCCATCCCCCGGTCAAACGATCGGTGACCATCGCGGGCCATCCGACCTCGATCAGCCTTGAGCCGATGTTCTGGGACGCGCTCGAAGCCGAAGCCGCGCGGCAGGCGCTGCCGGTCAACGCGCTCGTCGCGCGGATCGACGTCGAGCGGATGGAAGCCGACGATCCGCCGAACCTTACCTCGGCGATCCGCCAGTGGCTGTGGAGGAAGCGAGCGGCCGGCTAAATCGCGCCGTAGACCGCCGATCCGAACGCCGCACCCTTGTCGGGCGCATGATGCAGGAACAGCGACGGTTCGATCAGCTCAAGTTCCATGATGTGGAGCTTGCCCGCCGCATCGCCGACCATGTCGGCGCGCGCATAGACGGGCGGTGCGGGAGCGGCCGCCAGCGCCGCCACGGCGAGGGTCTGCGCTGCGTCGCTCGCGTCCCACGGTGCTTCGTGTCCGCCGAACTGCTCCTGCACGCGAAAGTCGCCCGAAGCGGGACGCTTGACGATCGCGTGGCTGAACTTGCCGGCGAAGAAGAAGAGCGAAAATTCGCCTTCGGTCAGAATGCCGGGCATCAGCGGCTGGACGAGGCGCCGGACACCCAAAGCATCGGCCGGAATCGGCGCGCCGGGCTCGATGCGATGCGTCCCGTCGGCGCCGCCCGAGATCGCCGGCTTGATCACGACCTCGTCGGTCGCGAGCTCGGCCATCGCCTCGGCCAGGCTCGCGTCGTCGAGCGCATCGACCTCGACCGTCGGCACGACCGCGACGCCCTTTGCGCCGAGTTCGCCGAGATACGCCTTGTCGCTGTTCCAGCGCAGCACCGGCACCGGATTGGCGACCGGCAGGCTCGCTTCCTCCAGCCGGTCGAGCAGGGCATACCAGGCCGCGACGTCGCGTTGATAGCCCCAGGCGAAGAGCGGCAGGATCAGGTCATAACCCGACAGGTCGCCCGGATCTGTCCATACGCGCTGCTCGACGATCAGCCCGGCCGCGGTCAGCGCCGCCGCCTTGCGGGCAAAGGCGGGCTGCCACTTTTCATAATAGTCGGGCGCCGGGACGAGGATCGCGACGCGGGGCTGAAAGGGCATTACCTCCCCAGCAACCCGCGCGCCTGCCCCGCGATATGCGACAGCATCGCGCCGTTCGGGTTCGGGATCATCCGCGCCCGGTCGACCGTCGCGCGGAATTGCTCGACGCGCGGGGCGTGGTCGGCGAGCCATTTGGTCACCGCCGCGTCGAGATCGCCCTTCGGCAATTGGCCAAGGAAGGTCAGCCGCATCTGCTGGAAATCGCGGGCGAGGCTGTTGACGAGCAGGCGTTCCCACGGATCGGCGGGGCTCATATGCGCCGCCAGCGTCTGCGCCCAGTCGAGCCCCAGCGCTTCGCCCAGATGCGTGAAGGCGCTGGTCACCGCAACCTCGTCGTCGCCGCGCCGTTCGGCAAGGTCGACGATACCGATCGCGCCGTCGGTCTTGAACAGCCGCACGACCGACGAGGTCAGCGCCTCGGGTGCGCCCGCGTCGAGCAACTGCTGCGTCAGCATGTCCCACTGGTGCTTGACCGAGGGGCTGAGCAGGGTGTCGACGCTCGCGTTGAGGCGATCGACGCCAGGTTCGAGCCGCGCAACGACCGGGCCCGGGTGCGACAGTTTCTGCGTCACGCGCAGCAGGTCCGCCATTTGCGAGGTCATCGCCGACGCCGCCTGGCTGAACAGCGACAGGCGGATGCTCTCGTCGATCTTTGCCGCGTCGAGCGCGTCCCAGATCGCCGGCAGGTCGAGCAGGCGCTCGACTGCGACGAACGCCGCGGCGATGTCGCCAAGCGCGCAGCCTTCTTCTTCGACCAGTTCGAAGGGATGGACGATGCCCATGCGGTTGATGATGCGGTTCGCGATCTTCGTCGCGATGATTTCGCGGCGCAGCTGGTGATCGGCGATCGCCTGCGCAAAATCGCGCTGCATCTCCTCGGGGAAGGCCGCCGCGAGGTCGCTGCCCAGCGCGGGATCGTTCGGCAGGTCGCTATGCTCGATCGCATCCTGCAACGCGAGCTTCGCGGTCGAGAGCAGCACGGCGAGTTCGGGGCGGGTCAACCCGCGCCCTTCTGCGGCGCGGCGCATCAATTCGTCGTTCGCCGCCAGTCCTTCGACCTTGCGGTCGAGCCGGCCCGATGCCTCGAACGTTTCCATGATCCGCACCAGCGACGGCACCGCCGCCGATCCGCCCTTTTCGGCGATCGACAGCGCGAGCGCTTGAAGCCGGTTGTCCTCGAGCACCAGCGCCGAGACATCGTCGGTCATGCGCACGAGCAAAGCGTCGCGGTCCTCCTGCGCGAGGCGACCTTCGGTCATCTCGCGGTTGAGCGCGATCTTGATATTGACCTCGTTATCCGAGCAGTCGACGCCCGCGCTGTTGTCGATGAAGTCGGTGTTGATCCGCCCGCCCTTCGCCGCGAAGGCGATACGCGCGGCCTGCGTGGTGCCGAGGTTCGCACCCTCGCCCACCGCACGCACACGCAGATCCTCGGCATCGACGCGCAGCGCGTCGTTGGCGGGATCTCCGACCTCAGCGTTATTCTGGCTCGCGGCCTTCACATAGGTGCCGATGCCGCCGAACCAGAGCAGGTCGACCGGCGCCTTCAGGATCCCCGAGATCAGCGAGCCGGGGTCGATTTCGGGCACCGACAGGCCGAGCAGCGCCTGCACTTCGGGGCTCAAGGGAATGCTCTTCTGGCTGCGCGGGAAGATGCCGCCGCCCTTCGAGATCAGCTTGGCGTTATAATCGGCCCAGCTCGAGCGCGGCAGCGCGAACATCCGTTCGCGCTCCTTCCAGCTTTTCGCCGGATCGGGATTGGGATCGAGGAAGATGTGGCGGTGGTCGAATGCCGCAACGAGCTGGATCGCCTTCGACAGCAGCATGCCGTTGCCGAACACGTCGCCCGACATATCGCCGCAGCCGACGACGCGGATCGTGTCGCTCTGTACGTCGACGCCCATTTCGGCGAAATGGCGCTGGACCGAGAGCCACGCGCCCTTGGCGGTGATGCCCATCGCCTTGTGGTCATAGCCCTTCGACCCGCCGCTCGCGAACGCATCGCCGAGCCAGAAATCGCGCTCCATCGCCAGCGCATTGGCGACGTCGGAGAAGGTCGCGGTGCCCTTGTCGGCGGCGACGACAAAGTAAGGATCGTCGCCGTCGTGGATCACCACGCCCTTCGGATGCACGACCTTGCCCGCCACCAGATTGTCGGTGATCGACAATAGCGAGCGGATGAAGATGCGATAGCATTCGGTGCCCTCGGCGAACCAGGCATCGCGGTCGAGCGACACATCGGGCAGCGCTTTCGGATAGAAACCGCCCTTCGCGCCGGTCGGCACGATAACGGCGTTCTTGACGCGCTGCGCCTTCATCAGCCCGAGGATCTCGGTGCGGAAGTCGTCGCGGCGGTCGGACCAGCGAAGGCCCCCGCGCGCGACGGGGCCGGCGCGCAGGTGAATGCCCTCGACGCGCGGCGAATAGACCCACACTTCGCGCCACGGCAGCGGCTTGGGCAGGCCGGGGACAAGGCTCGAATCGATCTTGAACGCGAGCGCTTCCTCCGCGGCAGGCGCGAAGGCGTTGGTGCGCAACGTCGCGCCGATCACCGCGTGGAACAGACGCAAGATGCGATCCTCGTCGATCGACTTGATGTCGGCAAAGCCCGCCATGATGTCGGCTTCGAGCGCCTCGGCACGCTTCGCATCGCGCGTCTTGGGATCGTGGAGCGCCGCGAAACGCTCGATCAGCGCCGAGGTCATCGCAGGCGCATGGCGCAGCGCGCTCACGACCGTGTCCATGCCATAAGCCGAACCGCCTTGGCGCAGGTAACGGAACCAGGCGCGCAGCCACACGATCGCGCGCGGGTCGGTCTGGTTGGTGAGCACGAGTTCGTTGAACGCGTCATTTTCGGCGCGCCCGTCGAGCACCGCCGCGATCGCGCCTTCGAGCACTTCGGCATAGGGCAGCAGCGCGAGCTCGTCGACGTTGGCGGGCAGCCGCAGCGTGAAATCGTGGATCACGATCGCCTGCTCGTCTTCGCCCTCGGCGCCGGGGGCGCGGCTCTGCAGCGCGGTCGGGATTTCCTCGAGCACCTCGAAGCCGAAATGTTCGAGCGCGGGGACGACGGCGGACAGCGCGAGCGGGCCGACCGCGCTATAGACTTTCAGCCGCAGCCTGTCATCGCCATCGAGGCTCTTCTTCGCCAGCCGCACGCTGCGCGGCTTCTCGGCATCGAGATCGCGGAGGCGCAGGATGTCGCGCGCCGCTTCCTCGGGATTGTAGAGGTTGCGGTAATTGGGCGGGAAGGTCGGCGCAAAGCGCGCCGCAAGCGCCGCCGCACGGCCGGGGTCGCCGCGCTTCGCCAGCGCCGCTTCGACCTCGGGCTGCCAGCCACGCACCATCTGTTCGAGCTGCGCGTTGAGCGCCTCGGTATCGGGCACGACACCGCCGCTGCGTAGGTCGAGCGTATAGCGCAAGAGCGCCGCACCGCCGTCTTCGAGCACCATCGTCCAGCCGATGACGCCGGCTTTCGCTTCGCGCACCAGCAGCGATTCGACCGCGAGGCGGCGGCCGGTCGAGACCTCGTCGCGCGGCAACCAGACAAAGGCGAACAGGTGGCGGCCAAGCGCACTCTGCACCGTCACCACCTTCGGCCGCGGCCGGTCGGTGATCGACATCGAAGTCAGCACAAGCTCTTCGAGCGAGGCGGCGTCGAACGCGATGAGCAGGTCGTGCGGCAGCGCGGTCAGCGCATGCGCGAGCGCCTTGCCCGCGTGACCCGTCGGATCGAAGCCGAATTTCGCCATCAAGGCTTCGAGCTGCGCGCGCAGCACCGGCACCTTGTCCGGCCGCGCCGACAGCGCCGCGCTGGTCCACAGGCCCGCATGGATCGACAGGCGTTCGACCTTCTTGCCCTTGAGTTCCGGAATAATGACGAGGTCGAGCAGCACGCGGCGATGCACCGCCGACAGCCGGTTCGACTTGATGAGCAGCGGTGCCGTGCCCCCCTGATCGAACCAGGCGAAGGCGGCTTCGAGTGCAGCAGGTGACAGGAGCTGGCTCTCGCCGCTCTCGCTGATCCCCAGCGAATCCTGGACCTTGCCATCGCGCGTGCGCCATTCATGGCCAAGCTGGGTCATTGCCCCACCCTCGAACCAGCGCAGCAGTTCGGCGGCCTCGCCCTCGACGCGCATCGCGGCATCGGCGAGCATCGCGGCGCGCATCGCGCGCCAGTCGCGCACCGCGGCGCGCACATCGCGCAGCGCGGCTTCGAGTCCGTCGAGCAGGCGCCGGCGCGCGCGCGCGTCGCCGCGCTCGAGTTCGATATAGATAACCGATTCGCGGCCCGAACCCTCGCCTGCTTCCTGCAGATGGCCCTTGGCATCGCGCTTCACTGCGACGACGGGGTGAAGGATGCGGTGGACCGCCAGCCCCTGCGCGGCGACCGCCTGCGAGGTCGAATCGACGAGGAAGGGCATGTCGTCGTTGATGATGACCAGCCGCATGCGGCGGTCGGTGCCGTCGGCGGCGATCGGTTCGAGCAGCAGCGACGGGGTCTCTCCGGCGCGGTCGAGCGCGGCGCGCGCGGCGAACTGGCTCGCGTCGGCGAGCGCCGCCTTGTCCATATCGTCGCCTTCGCCCGGCAGCGCGCTGCCACGCAGAGCGGCCAGATAGGCGGCGGCTATTTTAGGAGGAATTTTTGCGGTGGAGGTGGTGGTGTCCGTTTCCGGCGTGTCGGACAAATTCTGAGACATAAAATGCTGCATCCCGAACCAAAGAGGGGGATCCCAACCGACGATCGGCGGGGGCCCGTTCGCTGCCGCCCCCTATGCGCCTGCGCGGCGCGCGGCTCAAGACCTCGTTCGCACGCCCGCGTTAAATAATTTCAATTTTCGGATTTTCTGTTGCGTGAACGCTCTCAGCCGCGCCCTAGCCGCCCTGGGTGATCGGAACCGCCTTCTTCGCCAGCTTCGCAACCAGCGCCGGATCATCGGCCGCCTTTGCGACAATACCGATGTGTCCGCCCGGCATCGCGCGCGCGATCAGCACGACGAATTCGGCGTCGCCGGCGTCATGTTCGAGAATGAGTGCGGGATGCGCGCGGCGCAATGCGTCAAGCTTCTCGTCGGGGCGTTCGGGGGCGTCGACCGGCTTGCGGCGCGCACGTGCATCCTTGACCAGGCCCTTGAGCCCGCCCGGATAGCGGTCGAGATAGGTCGCAAGTTCGCCGCGACCGACGCCTTCGTCCTTGGCATGACCGAGCACACAGGCATATTCGGCAAGCCGCGTCTTGTCATAGGTCGCACCGAAAACCAGCTTCACGACCGGCGTCATCGGCGCACGGTCCTGCACCGCCAGCCCGGCGTCGTCGAGCAGCGCGGCAAATTCTTCGGGCTGCTCCTCGGCGGCGAGCGCGAAATCCCACGCCTTGCCGACCGCCTGATAGAGCGCACCGCGACTCCGGCTGTCGGCGGCGATCGCGCGCTCGGCCGTTTCGCGCGCAAGCGCGAGCCAGTCGGCGAGTTCGGCATCCTGCCCCGGGTCGACCGGCACCTCGTCCTCGTCTGCCCCGACCTCGACGTCCAGAATGAGGTCCGCACCGTCGCCCAGCCCGGCGAAACCGGGGGTCGCATCAACCACGACATCGTCGTCCAGATGCTCCGAGTCGGGGCCGTCGGCCCAGACGGGCACCGGCGCGGTCAGCGGCGCGGCACTGCGCAGCGCCTGTTCGACCGAGAGCTGCAGTTCCTCGGCCTGATCGGCGCCGACAGCCTCCTTCCAGTTGATCACGCCCATGATGAAATCGATCGTGTCGTCGTCGGACGAAAAGGGCAGCAAGATGCCCCGGTACATGATCGTCGTGCCGCGATCGTTGACGAACTCGGCCTCGAAGCCGATCGGCGCGCGGTTGGCGATGATCTGGAGATAATGGTCGGTCAGCCGCGACAGCAACGAGCGGCCCGGAATCTGGCTGATATAATGGACGTCCTCGTCGATCTGCGATTCTTCGCGCAGTTTGTCGCCGAGAAAGGCGATTCCCGGGTTTTCGACCCCGGCGGTGAAGTCGAGCAGCACCGAGTGCGAACCGAAATCGGCGCCGTCGAGATCGAGGTCCTCGACCGACGGATAAGCGCGGTCGGCGAGCAGCGAGGCCCAGTAATTATAGGCCCGCACCTGCATCCGCCGTTCGTCGATGCCGACGGACGCGGGCGCGTCGATCGCCCCGTCCTCCTGGTCGTGGCTGCCCGAAAGCAGTCCGCGCATGCTGTCCATCATTTGTCCCCAGTCGCAAACATCGGTAAATGTTATGCACCGGAACTGGTAAAAGCGGCGTAAACGATGGCCGGCGCGGCCCGCTGCCCTGCGCGGCCCCCTATTCGCCTACCGGAAGGACGACCGCACTTCCTCGGCCGCGCCCTGCGGGTCCTGAAGATGGGGATAATGGCCGATACCCGGGAGAAGTCGAAATTCGACCCCGATCCGCCGGGCGAGTTCGGCGCCCATGCCCGGGGTTGATAAAGACGTCCTTCTCGCCCCACATGATCTTCACCGGGGTTTTCAACCGCGGGATGTTCGCCTCGAAAAGATTCTGGTCGCGGCTGAAGTGCGAATAGTAATGATAAAAGGCATCGGCCGAGATCATCGCGCCCCATCCGCGCAGCCGGCCCCCCTGATAGGCTTGCGATAGTTCGAACTGCGCTTCGGGCGCGAGCCCCCGCCGCGTCGAATTTTCGAAAATGTCGTCGCGTGCCTTGTTGAACTCGATGCGGGCGGTCGCCGACGTCGCCGGCGATTTCAGCTTTTGCAGGCGCTCCTGCATATATTGCGGCCGGTCGAACGGCGCGAAATCGCCGACGATGATCATGCGCGCGATTTCGGGATCGTCGAGCGCGGCGAGCAGCGCGGGGAGCGCGCCGATGTCGGTCGCATAGATCGTCAATTTCGACCGGTCGATGCCCGCCTTCGCGATATAGTCCTTGAGGACGCGGGCATAATCGCGCGGCGCATAAGCGAATATATCGGCGGCAGGACGCGACGACTGGCCGTAACCCGGCCAGTCGAACGCATGGACCTCAAAATCGTCCGCGAGCGCCGCCGCCATGTCCTGCCACACATAAAGTGCCTCGGGGAATCCGTGCAGCAGGAGCACCACCCCCTTCGGTTCCGGATGATGGACGACCATGTTACGCAGCGTGATGTCCCGGTCGAGTTCGATGAAACCGATCTCGACCTTCGGCGCCATGCCCTCGGCCAATGAGGGCACGGCGCCGAACGCAAGGGTGGCGGCAAATGCGGCATGAAGGAGCTTGTTCATGACGCGACTTTTTCAGCAGCCCGGTACCGCGCCGCGGGGGTGCTGGTGGACAGTTCGCCCGCCATCGCCTGCCGCGTCGCCTCGAACGCATCCCAGCGGCTTTCGTCGTGAAGGCTGGGAATCGTGACGAATTCTTCGCGCGCGAGCCCCACGAGCGCCGCATCGACAAGGTCGTCGGCCCGCATGACGATTTCGCCGGGCAGATGGTCGACGGGCGTGCCCGCAATATCCCAGAAATCGGTCGCCGTTGCGCCCGGAAGGACGACCTGGATCTGGACACCGGTGCCGGCAAGTTCGTGACGCAGATTCTGGCTGAAAGCGAGGACGAACGCCTTGGTGCCGCCATAGACGCCGTTGAGCAGTTCGGGCGTCACCGCGACGATCGAGGCGATGTTGACGATCGTGCCGCGCCCGCGGGCGGCAAAGGCGGGAACCGCAGCATAGCTCAGCCGCATCAGCGCATTGACGTTGAGCGATACCATCGCGCTCATCGCATCGACGGCGGCCTCCAGCGTCAGCGCGGTCGATCCGATACCGGCGTTGTTGACCAGCATCGTGATGCCCGCATCGCTCGCCAGCCGGTCCTCGATCGTCCGCAGATCGGCCGCGTTACCAAGGTCGGCGGGAAGGGTTTCGACCTTGCGGCCGGTTTTTTCGCGGATCGCATTGGCGACCTGGTCCAGCTTGTCGGCGCTGCGCGCGACAAGGATCAGGTCGTAACCCTGGCGGGCGAGGCGATCGGCATAGAGGGCGCCGATTCCGCTCGACGCGCCGGTGATGAGGGCGGTGCCCTTTGCTTCGTTCATGATGCTTCCTTTCCAAGTGAAGTGGGGATGGAAGCAATTTAATTTGCAGGCTGGGGGGCCAGTAGCCGGTCGATCCAAGAGCCAGCCTCTCGCCGGCCGGAAGGGTCAGTCGGGCGTGAAACCGTCACAGGTGGCGCGCAGGCGCGGGGCGGCCCAATCGATGAAGCTGCGAACCTTCAGCGGCAACAGACCCTGCCGCGGATAGACGATATGGATCGGCCGCGGTTCGCCGTCATAGTCGGTCAGGATCGGCACGAGCGCGCCCGACGCGATCTCGTCGGTCAGCTGATAGTCGAGCAGTCGCGCGATCCCGGCGCCGGCGACCGCCGCCGCCAGATTGCTCGCCGCGGCGTTGACCGCGACACGGGTACGCGGCGTGATGATCCGGTCCTCGCCGTCCACATGAAAGGTCCAGAATATCGGTGTGGGGCCAAAGGATATGCCGTCATGTTCGGGCAGTTCGTCCGGGGACTGCGGCGTACCGCGCCGTTCGAGATAGCCCGGGCTGGCGCAGGTGATCAGGCGAAACGCCCCCGTCCGGACCGCATAAAGCGAGCTGTCGGCGAGATGCCCGAGGCGAATGGCGATGTCGACATGCTCCTCGACCATCTGGACCATCCGGTCGGTGGTGACGAACCGCAACGTGACTTCGGGATATTCGTCGATGAAGGCGAGCGCGAGCGGCACGATGTGAAGCGCGCCGAACTCGACCGGCATCGTGATCGCCAGTTCGCCGCGCGGCGTCTGATATTCGCCCGATGCGCGCCGCTCAGCCTCGTCGAGGTCGGCGATGATCCGCCGCGCCGCCTCGACATAGTCGCGCCCCGCGTCGGTGAGCTGGATGTTGCGGCTGGTCCGGACAAGCAGATTGGTGCCGAGATGGCGTTCGAGATCGGCGACCTTGCGGCTGACACTGGGCAGCGGCGCGCCGAGTTTTCGGCTAGCCGCCGACAGGCTGCCCGCGTCGACCACCGCCAAAATGACCCGCATTGCGTCGAGACGATCCATCGGCTCCCCATTCTTCCTGACGCCCGTTTAGCCGCAATTGCACGCCGGACATAGCGGCGGCGCAATCACCCGGCAAACCGGGTGCCGATGCGCCATTCCCTTCGGAATGTTGATTATTATGTATGGTTTCAATGAAGAATATTACCATGCTTATTTCAACGATGCACATAAAACTGTTATACTTGTGTATATTAATTCAGATCTTCCTTTGCCGATTGCCCTGCACCATATGCTTTGTGCATGGTATGTGCCATGCTTCACATTGGAGTCGAAAATGACGAGCGGTGATGTTGGCAACGAAAAGCTGCGCTGGATCCTGTGGTCGGGCTGGCACGGAAAATGCCCCGAATGCGGCAAGGGCCATATGTTCCGTTCGTGGCTGAAACTCGCCGACCGCTGCGAAAATTGCGGACTCGATTTCAGCTTTGCCGCGCCCGACGACGGCCCCGCCTTTTTCTCGCAATGCATTGTCGCCTTTCCGCTGACGTTCGTCGTTGTGTGGCTGCAGATCGCGTACAGCCCGCCGCTGTGGATCCATCTGGTCTTCTCGATCCCGATCATGGTCATCGGGTGCGTGCTGCCCTTGCGGCCGATCAAGGGCTGGCTGGTCGCCTCGCAATATGTGAACAAGGCGCAGGAATCGGGGACCGAGCATTTGTGGGCAAAGCTGAATGCGCGCGCGAAGCACGAAGCGGACGAACGGCATGGCAAATGACCCATGGTTGCCCGACATCGCCGGGGCCGCGGGACCCAAATATAAGGCGGTAACCGCTGCGATATCGGCGGCGGTCGCACGCGGCGACCTGCGCCATGGCGACCGCCTGCCGCCGCAGCGCGACCTCGCGGTGAAACTCGGCATAGATCTCACCACGGTCACCAAGGCCTACGACCTCGCGCGGCAGCGCGGGTTGATCGTAGCGCGCGGCCGCGCGGGCAGCTTTATCAGCGAGGATGTGCGCACCGGCGAGGTCGCGACCGCGGCACAAAGCGACATCGCGATGAACAGCCCGCCGATCCCGATCGAGAGCCGGTTGACCGACGCGATGGCATCGGCGCTGGCCACGCTGGCGCGCGCCGACGGCCTCGCGCGGCTACATTACCAACGGCCCGGCGGCGCGGCGGCGGACCGCGAAAGCGGCGCCGAACTGCTCGCGCGCACCGGCCTGTCATCTTCGGTCGAACAGATCGTGGTCACCGCCGGCGGACAAAACGGGTTGCATGCCGTGGCTTCGACGATCCTGAAGCCCGGCGACCGCGTCGCGTGCGGGCGCTTTGTCTATCCCGGCTTCGCCGCGATTGCGCGGCGCATGGGGGTCACGCTCGTCCCGCTGGCGGAAATGACCGCCGACGCATTGGAGGCGGCGCACGCCGCCGCGCCGCTGCGCGCGCTTTACGTCGTGCCGACCAACGACAATCCGACCACCGCGACGATCGAGATCAAGGAACGGCGGAACATCGCCGCATGGGCGCAGGACGCGGGTGTCCAGATCATCGAAGACGATGCCTATGGCCTGCTGCCCGACGCGCCAATCCCCGCCGTCGCGAGCTTCGCACCCGAGATTAGCTGGTATGTCGCGAGCGTCGCGAAGATCATTTCGCCCGCGCTGCGCGTCGGCTTTGTTCGCGCACCGGGCGTCGCCGAGGCCATGCAACTTGCCTCGGTCCAGCATGAAACCGCGGTCATGGCCCCGCCGCTCAATGTTGCGATGGTGTCGCTGTGGCTTGCCGACGGCAGTTTCGACACGCTGGTCGATGCAGTGCGCAAGGAAGCGATCTGGCGGCAGAAGCTGGCGCGCACCGTACTCGGAGACGGGCGCCATGCCGCGCATCCGCAAGGCTATCACCTCTGGTTGCCGCTGGCTGGCGACAGCCATCCCGACACGCTGGCCGCCGCGCTTGCGCTCGACGGATTGTCGGCGGTGCCGTCGGACCGCTTCGCGGTTGCACCCGAAGCGCCGAGGGCGATGCGCATCTCGCTCGGCGGCACGATCGACCGCCGCGGGCTTTCGCGCGCGCTGCACCGGCTCGCGGCGCAGTTATGGACACCCGGCGGCGCGCCGAGCCATATCGTCTAGGTCGACCAGCCGCCCGCGAGCGCGCGGAACAGCGCGATCTGGCGCCGCGAGATCTGCCCGTCCTGTTCGGCAAGCGTCGCCTCGGCTTCGGCGAAGGTGCGTTCGGCGTCGAGCCATTCGAACGAATCCGATGCGCCTTCCTCGCGCTTGGCGCGGACGATCCGCGCCGCGCGTTCGGACTGGTCGCGCGCAGCACGCAGCGCCTGCCGCTGTTCGAGCGAACGCGCATAGGACGACAGTGCCGTCTCGGTTTCCTCGAGCGCACGCAGCACCGTGCCATCGAATTCGGCGAGCGACGCCTGCGTATCGGCCTCGGCCGCCGCGATTCGCGCCCGCGCGGGTTCCTGATTGGGGAACGCCCAGTTGAGCAGCGGTCCGAGCAGCCAGCGGATAGGCCCGCCGCCGAACACGTCGCCAAAGCCCGATCCGGTCGAACCCGCCGAACCGCCAAGCGTGATGCGCGGATAGAGGTCCGCGGTTGCGACGCCGATGCGCGCGGTGTCGGCGGCCAGGCGGCGCTCGGCGGCGCGAATGTCGGGACGGCGCTTCAATAGCGCCGCCCCATCACCGACCGGGATGGGATCGGTGATTTCGAGGCTGATGTTGCGATCGCCAGCGATGGCGGGCAACGCGGCGGGGGCACGACCGGTCAGAGTCGCGAGGCGGAACAACGCCGCCTGCCGCTCGGCCTCGATGGAAGGAATGTCTGCCGAACGCTGGTCGCGCAGCGTCGTGATGCGCGCGAGGTCGAGCCCCGTCGCCATCCCGACGTCCTTGCGGCGCTGCGTCACTTTGACCTGCTGGTCGAGCAGGCCGACGATTCGCCGCGCGACGTCGAGCCGCGCCGCGCCCGAGGCGGCGTCGGCATAGGCTTGCGTCGTGTCGGCGGCGACGATCACGCGCACCGCGTCGGCGTTCGCTTCGGCAGCGGCGGTATCGCCGCGCGCGGCCTCGACCGAGCGGCTGACGCGGCCGAACAGGTCGACCTCGTACGACACGTTGATCCCGACATCGACCGCCCAATCCTCGCGGTCGGCGTTCGGAAGACGCTGGCCTTCGGGGCTGCGGCCGTAATTGGCGCCGGCGCCGATCTGGCCCTGCGGTAGCCGGTCGGCGCGGGCGCCGCGCAGCGACGCGCGGGCGCGAGCGATATTCGCGACCGCGACGCGGACGTCGGTGTTGCTGGCCAGCGCATCGCCGACCAGCCCGTCGAGGACGGGATCGTCATAGAGCCGCCACCAGTCGCCCGCGACGGGCGCGAGCGTCACCGAGGGGCTGTTCGCCGAAACGAACGACCCGGTTGCGACGGGCGCCGACGCCGACTTCGGCTCGGCATAGTTGGGGCCGACGGCGCAGGCGGCGAGCGCAAGCGCCGAGGCGGCGGTGAGGATATTGCGGAGGATCATGATGTTACTCCCTATTCCGCCGGAACCGGCAGCGCGGCCCCGTGGTCGTCCGACCCGCGCCGCGCCCGCCGCTCGGCCGACCAAAGGCTGAGCGAGCGCGCGACGACGTAGAAGGTCGGGGTGAAGATGAGGCCGAACGCAGTCACGCCGAGCATGCCGAAGAAGACCGCGGTGCCGAGCGCTTGGCGCAGTTCCGCCCCCGCCCCGCTCGCGATCAGCAACGGCACCGCGCCGAGGATGAAGGCGAAGCTGGTCATCAGGATCGGACGCAGACGGTCGCGCGCGGCGCGCACCGCGGCTTCGATCGGCGACAGGCCATCCTGTTCCTCGGCCTGCTTGGCGAATTCGACGATCAGGATCGCGTTCTTCGCCGCAAGCGCAATCAGCACGACAAGCCCGATCTGCGTCAGGACGTTGTTGTCCATGCCGCGCAAATTCACGCCGACCATCGCCGCGAGCAGACACATCGGCACGATGAAGATGATCGCCAACGGCAGCATCAGGCTTTCATATTGGGCCGCGAGCACGAGGAAGACGAAGACGACTGCGAGCGCGAAGACGATGCCCGCGGTGTTCGCCGCCGCCTTCTGCTGGAAGGCGATGCCGGTCCATTCGGTGCCGTAACCCGCGGGCAGCGATTCGCTCGCAAGCTTTTCCATCGTCGTCAGCGCCGCGCCCGAGGATGCACCGGGGGCGGTGTCGCCGTCGATCTCGACCGCGGGGAAGAGGTTGTAGCGCGTGACGCGATACGGCCCCGTGCGGTCCTCGAAATTCGCAACCGACCCGATCGGCACCATCGCGCCTGAATCGGACCGCGTCCGCAGGTTCGCGATATCGGCGACGGTCTGGCGATAGGGCGCATCGGCCTGTGCGGTGACGCGATAGGTGCGGCCGAGCAGGTTGAAGTCATTGACGAACGCCGAGCCCAGATAGACCTGCAACGCTTCGAACACCCGCTCGGGCGGCACGCCGAGCATATTCGCCTTCGCCCGGTCGATGTCGGCATAGACGCGCGGATTGCTCGGGTCGAAGAAGGTGAAGACGTTGGCGAGCCCCGCGGTCTGGTTCGCCTTGCCGATCAGATTGTTCGTCTCATTGGCAAGCGCCGCATAACCGTTGCCACCACGATCCTGCACGATCATGCGGTAACCACCCGCCGAACCGATCCCCTGGATCAGCGGCGGCGGGATGATGACGATCTGCGCCTCGGTGATATCCGCGGTATTGGCGCGCGCCTGGTTCATGATGTCCTCGAAATTGACGCCAAGCTTCCCGCGTTCCTCGAAGGATTTGAGCGGAAAATAGGCGGCGGCCGAGTTCGGCGCGAGCGTCTGCGACGGGCCGTCGAAGCCCGCGAGCATCACCGAACCGAGGACGCCCTTGATCGGCAGCACGCGGCCAGCGACCTTCTTCAGCACCGCATCGGTGCGTTCGACCGAGGCGCCCGAGGGCAGCTTGGCGACGACGAGGAAATAGCCCTGGTCCTGCGCGGGGATGAAGCCGGTCGGCGTCGCCCAGAACAGCGCCGCGGTTGCGGCGATCAGCGCACCATAGGTGACCATCATCTTCTTCGGCGCGCGCACCAGCCGGTCGGTGAGCCGCGCATAGCCGTTGCTCAGCTTCTCGAAGCCTTCGTTGAAGCGTTCGCCGGCGCGGTGGATACGCGCCATCAGCCATCCGTCGGCCTGCGCAGGGGCGTGCGGCTTGAGCAGGATCGCCGCCAGCGCGGGCGAAAGGGTCAACGACAGGACCAGCGAGATGATGGTCGCGGTCGAAATCGTCACCGCGAACTGCTGATAGAAAGCGCCCGACAGGCCGGTGAGGAACAAGGTCGGCACGAACACCGCGCAGAGCACGAGGACGATCGCGACGAGCGCGCCCGACACCTCGTCCATCGACGTGCGCGCGGCTTCGAGCGCGCTCATGCCCTTCTCGAGGTTGCGCTCGACATTCTCGACGACGACGATCGCGTCGTCGACGACGATGCCGATCGCCAGCACCAGCCCGAACAGCGAGAGGTTGTTGAGGCTGTAACCGAAGGTCGCGAGCACGACGAAGGTGCCGATCAGCGACACCGGGATCGCGAGCACCGGAATGATCGCCGCGCGCCATTTCTGGAGGAACACCAGAATGACGATGACGACGAGGATGACGGCTTCGAACAACGTTTCCATCACCGCGTCGATCGACTGTGCGATGAATTCGGTGGGGTTATAGATGACGCGATATTCGAGGCCCTTGGGGAAGCTTTTCGATGCCGCCGCCATTTCGGCCTCGACCGCCTGCGCCGCGGCGAGCGCGTTCGAACCCGGACGCTGGAAGGTCGCGAGAATGACCGTCGGATCGCCCGACAGATAGGTGTTCGAATTATAGTCCGAAGCACCGAGTTCGACGCGCGCGACGTCCGACACGCGGACCTGCCGCCCGTCGGCGTCGGTGCGGATAACGATGTTGGCAAAATCCTTGGGGTCGGTCAGGCGGCCCTGCGTTTCGACGCTCAACTGGAAGCTGCTGCCATTGGCATGCGGCGGCTGGCCGAGCGAACCCGCAGCGACCTGCACATTTTCGCGCCGCAGCGCGGTGACGATCTCGCCCGCGGTCAGGTCGAGCGCGGCGGCGCGGCCGGGATCGATCCACACGCGCATCGCATAATCGCGGCTGCCGAACAGGCGCACATCGCCGACGCCGTCGATGCGGGACAGGCGGTCGCGCAGCTGGGTCAGAGCATAGTTGGAGATATAGGCGCGATCGAGCGACTTGTCGGGCGACACGAGGTTCACGATCAACAGGAAGTCGGGCGAGGTCTTGCGCGTCACGACGCCCAGCCGCTGCACCGTTTCGGGCAGGCGCGGGGTCGCGATCGCGACGCGGTTCTGCACCAGTACCTGCGCGGCATCGAGGTCGGTGCCGATCTTGAAGGTCACGGTGATCGTGACGACGCCGTCGCCGGTCGACTGGCTGCTCATATAGAGCATGTTGTCGACGCCGTTGATTTCCTGCTCGATCGGCGCCGCGACCGTGTCGGCGACGGTTTCGGCCGACGCGCCCGGATAGGTCGCGGTGACGGTCACCGTCGGGGGGACGATGTCGGGATATTGCGAGACGGGCAGGCCGATATAGGCGACCGCACCGACGATGGTGATGATGACGGCGAGCACCGCGGCAAAGATCGGCCGGTCGATGAAAAAGCGGGATAGGCGCATGGGAGAGCCCCTGTCTGAAAATTGGTCTGATCATCCCCTCCCGCTTGCGGGAGGGGCAGCGAGACTGCGAGCTTAGCTCGCTAGTCGCAGCGGGGTGGGCAGCTGAGAGGGCGCTGGCCCACCCCCGCCTCCTCCCGGAAGCGGGAGGGGTGAGTATTTACCTCGCAAATGTCGCCTGCGCCGACACCGGTTCGACCGCGGCGGCCGTCCCCTTCGGAGCTACCGAAGCGGCGATCTTGCCAGCCTTGGTCACCGCCTTGGTGCCGGGACGGGCGAATTGATAGCCGTTGATGACGATCTGATCGGTGGGCGTCAGGCCCGAGCGGATGACGCGCAGGCCATCGAGTTCGGGGCCAAGCTCGACCGGCTTCGCCGCGACCATTCCGTCCTTGCCGACGACATAGACGATCTTGCGCGCCTGGTCGGTCTGCACCGCGGCGGCGGGGATCAGCAGCGCACGCGCCGTCTGGCCGGTCGACAGGCGCATGTTGCCGAACATGCCGGGGGTCAGGAACATTTCGGGATTGGTGAAGCGGCCGCGGGCGCGGATCGTGCCCGAACGCGGGTCAAGGCCGTTGTCGGTGAAGTCGAGCTGCCCCTTCCAGCGATAATCGCTTTCGTCCTGCAAGCGGACTTCGACCGCTGCCCCCTTGTCGCCGCCTTCGCGCTTGGTCTTGAGGAACAGCGCTTCGGAGCCCTGGAAGGTGAAATAGATCGGATCGAGCGCGTTGATCGTCGTCAGCAGCGTACCGCCGGCATCGCCCGCCGACACGAGGTTGCCCGCGTCGATCTGGCGATCCGAAATCCGGCCGCTGAGCGGCGCCCGCACGACGGTGAATTCGACGTCGAGCGACCGTGCCGCGATACGGGCATCGGCACCGGCGAGTGCGGCATTCGCGGCATTCACTCTGGCGCGCAGCCGGTCGATCTCGCTCTGCGACACCGCCTCGACGTCGACGAGCCGCCCGGCGCGTTCGAGTTCGAGCCGCGCGAGCGCGAGGTCGCTGCGCGCGCTCGCCGCCGAAGCACGCGCTTCGGCGAGCGCGGCGCGATAGGGGCGCGGATCGATCGTGAAGAGCGGCTGGCCCTGGCGGACGATCTGCCCGTCGGTGAAGTGGATCGCGGTGATCGCGCCCGAGACGCGCGGACGGACTTCGACCGCCTTCGACGCCTCGAAACGGCCGATATATTCGTCCCACAGCGTCACGTCGCGCGCGATTGGCGCTGCAACGGTGAGCACGGGCGCGGGCGCGGCGACGGCCTGCGGCGCGCCGTCGCGGAGCAGCCACCAGGCGCCGATGACAAGCACGAGGAACGCACCGATCCACGCAGCGCGGCGGCCGCGGCCCGGATTGAGCAAGATCCTGAGTTCGCGGCGGACCTTCGCATCGGCGGGGTCGAGTTTTTCGATCGGGGTGTGGACGGTCATGGAATGCCCTCTTCTCTTCGTTCGGTTCGGCTGCGCGCGAGGCGCAGCGGGTCGCGGCTCCGAAAGCGCTCGCCTTCGGTCCAGTCTCGAAACAGTCCTCATTGCTGGACGGCCCTCTTCGAAGAGGACGGCCGCCCCTCCGGTCACCCGCATGTCGAATGCGCGCGCCGGCTCCCTGTTATGTCTTGCGGACGAACGCCGACGGGCATCCGGCCGGAGCAAGACCCGCTCCCGGGAAAATATTCGATGGTGAAATTTCCGACCGCCGCATGATCTTTGCCACGCAGCGGTCGGTCTCGGGGAGAGTCTTATGTTTGTATACTGAGTGGTATATAAGTCATGCTGCGCTGCGTCAAGACCATTCTGTACCGGGCAGTAAAATTTTTCTTTCAGAGCATTTACCGAAAAAGCGGGCGCCGGTTTTTCGGCCGGTAAATGCTCGGATCAACGCCCCGGCCAGAGTTTCAGGCTGGTTTCGACGAGGCGTTCGAGCTCGGCGCGCGTCGCGCCAGCTCCGGCCTGCACCGACATGCCTTGATTGACCGCGGTCAGGAACGCAGCCAGACCTTCGGCGTCGGTGTCGGGTGGGAAGTCGCCCTCTTCCTTGGCGCGCGCGAAGCGTTCGAGCATCGCGCGCTTCGCCGCCGCGCCGCGTTCGAGCACGGCGTGGCGAATACATTCGGCCTCCGCACCGCACGCAACCGACGTGATCACGCCGAGGCAACCGTTCGGATTCTCGGGGCAGGTATACATGTCGAGCGCGCCATACATCAGCCGCTCGGCGACGCCGCGCGCGGTCGGCGCATCGAGCGCCGCGCGCATATAATCGGCCTTTTCGCGCTCATAGAGGTCGAGCGCCTTGTTGAAGAGCGCTTCCTTGTTGCCGAACGCGGCATAAAGGCTGGGCTTGGTAATCCCCATCGCCTCGGTCAGATCGGCCATCGACGCGCCCTCATAGCCCTTCGACCAGAAGACGCGAAGCGCCGACGCCAGCGCCATATCGACGCAAAATTCGCGCGGACGGCCCTTGTGCGGAGTGGCGACGGTGGCGGTTTCGATTTCCATAACGGCTGGTATATAAGTGGTGGATCGCAACTTGTCCAGTGGCACGCCGGTCAGGCGAGCCGCGTGTCGATCGGCAGCCCGCCTTTCAACGTCAGCGTCACCGGCGTTCGCTCGGCAATGTCGGCGAGCCGCGCCTTCTGCTCCTCGTCGAGCCCCGCGATCGTCAACACCCGGTCGATCCGCAGCCCATCCTTGCTGAGCAGCCGCAAACCGACCTCGACCGACTCCAGCAGCCACCCCTTGCGGTCGGCGTACATGCGCAACGTGATCGCGGTGCACGCGCCGAGGCCCGCGAGCAGGAAATCATAGGGCGCCGGCCCCAGATTCTGCCCGCCCAGCCCCGGCCCCTCGTCGCCGATCAGGTCATGGCCGCTGACGTTGATCGCGGTGCGATAATGATCCTTGCCGATGCGGGCGGTGCCATGGGCCATGCTGCTGTCCTTTTCCGGAGGGTTTATGGCGTCCAGCTATTCCGGCCCCGCATCGAAACGGCAAGCGGAAACCCCGGGCCCGATCAACAACGAAGCGCAGTACCGCCGCGTGCTTGAGCTGATCCAGGACGCGAAGGTCTGCTCGAATATACAAATGCCCGGACGATCTTACGGCGCGGGAAGGTCGCAGCCGCCTGAAGCCATGCGCACCGGGCCGGCACCGCCTGTCACATCATCGCAATCCTGCCTTCCTAGCTTTGCCGGGCCTGCAGGAGAGCAACATGGACGACATGCTGACCAGCCTTGACCGCATCAAGGGCGAGATTGCCGACAGCTTCGACGAGGAGCTGGAGATGGAAATGGACGAGAGCCGGCTCGAGTCGTTGCTCGCCGACCTCGCCGACCATCCCGATCGCGAAGCGATCGATCGCCGCATCTATTTCCGCGAGCTGTTCCGGTTGCAGCACGAACTCGTCATCCTGCAGGACTGGGTCCAGACGCAGGAGCTGAAGGTCGCGGTGCTGTTCGAGGGACGCGATTCGGCGGGCAAGGGCGGCGCGATCAAGCGCATCACCCAGCGGCTCAATCCGCGCGTATGCCGCGTCGTCGCGCTGCCCGCGCCCAGCGAGCGCGAGCGCACGCAATGGTATTTCCAGCGCTATGTCCCGCACCTGCCCGCGGCGGGCGAGATCGTGCTGTTCGACCGCAGCTGGTACAACCGCGCCGGCGTCGAGCGTGTGATGGGATTCTGCACCGAGGACGAGTGCGAGGAGTTTTTCCGCTCGGTCCCCGAATTCGAGCGGATGCTGGTGCGGTCGGGGATCATCCTCGTCAAATACTGGTTCTCGATCACCGACGAGGAACAGCAGTTCCGGTTCCAGATGCGGATTCACGACCCGCTGAAGCAATGGAAACTGTCGCCGATGGACGTCGAATCGCGGCGTCGCTGGGAAGATTACACGCGCGCGAAGGAGGATATGCTCGACCGCAAGCATATCGCCGAGGCGCCATGGTGGCTGGTCGAGGCGGTCGACAAGAAAAAGGCGCGGCTGAACTGCATCGCGCACCTGCTCGAACAGATCCCCTATCGCGAGGTCGAGAAGCCGCCGGTCGTGCTGCCCGACCGCGTCCGCCACGCGGACTATGCGCGGCACGAAATCCCGCCCGAGATGTACGTGCCCGAGCTATATTAGCAGATGCGGCACCGGCCCGCTCCCCCTCCCGGCCTCCCTGACGATAGTAGCCTATGGGAGGCCGGGAGGGGGAGCGGGCTGGTGCCGTTCTCGAACCTATCCCGCAAAATCGCGAATCATATTCTTTGCGATGACTAGCTGCTGGATCTGGGTCGTTCCTTCATAAATCCGGTAAATGCGGCAGTCGCGATAGAAGCGTTCGGCCAGATATTCCTTTAGATAGCCCGCGCCGCCGTGGATCTGCACGACGCGGTCGGCGACGCGGCCGCACATTTCGCTGGCGAACATCTTCGTCGCCGCGGCCTCGAGGAGGATTTTCTCGCCGCGGTCGGCGCGCGCGCAGGCGTCGGCGAGCATGCATTCGGCGGCATAGATTTCGGCCTTGCTGTCCGCGAGCATCGCCTGGATCAGCTGGAAATTGGCGATCGGTTCGCCGAACGCCTTGCGTTCCATCGCATATTTCAGACCCGCGTCGAGCATGCGCTTCGCATAGCCGACGCTGGCCGCCGCGACCGACAGGCGGCCGTTGTCGAGGCTCTGCATCGCGGCGCGGAAACCGATGCCTTCCTCGCCGCCGAGCAGCGCGTCGCCGTCGACATGGACATCCTCGAGGATGACGTCGGCGATTTGCGATCCCGCCTGGCCCATCTTGCCGTCGGGTTTGCCGATCGACACACCCGGCGCGTCGCGCGGGACCATGAAGGCGCTGACATGGGCGTTCTTGGGCAGCGCCTCGGCATTGGTGCGCGCCATGACGAGAATGACGTCGGCGAAGGGCGCGTTGGTGATGTAGCGCTTCGTACCGTTGAGGACATAACCGTTGCCGTCGCGCACCGCGCGCGTCTTCATCGCGGCGCTGTCCGATCCGCTATCGGGTTCAGTGAGGCCGAATGCCGCGATTTCTCCGGCCGCGAGCTTGGGCAGCCAGTGCTCCTTCTGCTGCGCAGTGCCGAAACCGACCAGCGATTTGCACACCATGCCGATGTTGATCGAGATGATCGAGCGATAGGCTGGCGAGGCATAGGCAATTTCGCGGATGAAGCCGACATATTGGCTGACGTTCATGCCCGCGCCGCCATATTCCTCGGGCATCGTGACCCCGAACAGGCCCATATCGCGCATTTCCGCAAGGATATCGTCAGGAACGCGGCCGAGTTCCTCAAGCTGGTCTTCGGCTGGAATCAGCCGCTCGCGGACATAGCGCTGCAGCTGTTCGATGAAGGCTTCATAGATGTCGGCGTCCATTCCCGGATTGCTCATCGTCTTCCCGTCCCTTGGCTTATTGTTCGGCGTAGGTGTCTATCGCCGAGAAGATGCGCGTGAGTTGCTCGCGCTCGTTGGCATCGATGTCGGGGCGCCAGATTTCGAACAGCAGGATCGTGCGGTCGCTGGTGCCGCGGTTCCATGCCTCATGCTCGAAACTGTCGTCGAAGATCAACATCTCGCCCTCGCGCCACGCGCGCGTTTCGGCACCGACGCGGATGCCGCAACCGTCGGGAACGATCAGCGGCAGGTGGCAGATCAGGCGGGTGTTGAGCATGCCCTGATGCGGCTGGATGTGGGTATCGGGGGTCAGGCGCGAGAAGAGCGCGATCGGTGCGCGGCCCGCGATCACTGGCTGTGGCGCCAGTTCGAGCGCGGCGAGGGTAACAGGGCAGAGTTTGTCCATGCCGTCGGCGATGACCCGTCCTTCCACAGCCACGCGGCACCCCAGTCGGGTTTGTCGAGCAGCGGATTATTGGGCGGTGGTCTGTCCGGGTTGGCGGTCACATAAGGGCCGAAACGATCGGACGCATTGTCGATCATGGTCAGAAGTTCGGCGCGGATCGCGTCCGTCGCGGCTTCGACTGCAGGAACCCAATCGAAGTCGGCACGGCCGAAAAAGGGGCGCTGTGCAAGGCCGGGGAAGTAGAACATGCTCGGCTGCTGTAGATAGAGCGGCTGTTCGCCTGCGAGCATCCGGAGTGCTTCGGCGACGCGGGGCGTTGC
>NZ_JBOHHT010000104.1:0-16236 GCF_050725655.1 Sphingopyxis sp.
GCAATAGAGCGGGCAGCGCGGGCAGCGATCGACCGCGCGCGCGACGTCACCCAGCGTTTTCACATCATCATCGAGGAGCAGTTCGTCGGGCACGCGCGTCCGCCATTTGTCGGTCAGAGGGTTCGCCATGGAAACGGCCGCTTCGCGCATGCGTTCCACCCGCGCTTCGGCGCCCGCGAGCAGCGGCGCAATCGACCTCGGTATCGGTCGTCCGCGCGAGCAAATGCCGGTCGCGCGCCGCGCGCCAGACGATCCGGTAAAGCCGCGCCCGAACTTCCGGGTCGCCACCGAATCGCGTTTCACCGTCCCCGACGACGCGCAGGGCGCGTCATATTTGGCCGCATCGGCCAATATGGCGAGCTTTTCCAGAATCGGTTTGGCGGACATACCCTATGGCTAGCATAGGAACATAAAGAGAACAAATTGCTCGCCGCGCCTAAGCCTCGCGCCACTTTGCGGGCAGCGCGATCTCGACCACCAGCCCGGTCGGTTCCCAGTGGCGCGCGATCGTGCCGCCCAGATTGTTGCGCACGCTGCGTTCCATCAGCAGCGTACCGAAACTGGTGCGGTCGGGCGGCCCGATCGGCCCCTGCGTTCCGGTTTCAGTCCAGGTCAGGCGGAACATCCGCGCCTCGCTGCCTTTGGAATCCTGCGACCAGTTGACCTCGACGCGGCCCGCGTCGGTCATCAGCGCGCCATGCTTGACCGCATTGGTGGCGAGTTCGTTGAACACCAGCGCCATCGCGACCAGCGCGTTTTCGGGCAGCAGCAGGTCGGGGCCCGACCAGCGGATGCGCGGAAAGGCTGCCTCGACTTCGCGCATCAGCGCGTGCATCGACCCGGTCATGAAATTGGCGCCGAGCAGCACATTCTGCGCACGGTTGAGCGCGTCGAGCCGGCTGCTGATCCGCTCGACATAATCGTCGACATCGCGCGCGGCGTGACGGGTGAGCGAGATGATCGCGCTAACCGTCGCGAACAGGTTGCGCATCCGGTGGTGCAATTCGCGCATCAACAGATTGGCATTTTCCTGCCGGCTTTTCTGTTCGGTGATGTCGATGCTGACCCCGGTCAGCATTGCATCGTCCGACCGCACATCCCAGTCGCCGCGCACGGCGTTCCAGCGCACCCCGCGCTCGGGATTGAGAACGCGATATTCGGCCGCATAGGGCGTCCCGTTCGCGATCGCTTCCTTCAGTATCTCGCGCAACGCGGCGCGGTCGTCGGGGTGGACGAGATCGAAAAATCCGTGGCCGGTCGCAAGCATCGCCTGGAATTCGGAGCCCCATAGTTCGGCGCCGGCGCCCTGCGTGTTCAGCCGGTCGGTGCGCGGATCATATTGCCACGTCGCTATCCCTGAAAAATCGAGCGCGCGTTCGAGCGTCCGGCGCGCCTCGTCGCGCTCGACGCCGATGCGGCGGAGATCGGCCTCGGCCATGATGATCCCGGCGAAATCCCCGAGCCGCTCGAGCTCGACATCGGTCAACGGTCCGCGTTCTTCGCGGTCGATCACGCACAGGCTGCCGAGGATCGCGCCGTTATAAGCGCGCAGCGGCACCCCGGCATAGAAACGGATGTGCAGGTCGCCGGTCACCAGCGGATTGTCCTGAAAGCGCGGATCGCCCAGCACGTCGGTTACCATCACCGGCCGCTCCTCGGCGATGACATATTGGCAAAAGCTCATCTCGCGCGGCGTTTCGGGGGTATCGAGGCCATGGGCCGATTTGAACCACTGGCGGCAATCGTCGACCAGCGAGACCAGCGCGATCGGCACGCCGTACAAGTCGGCGACCATTTTCGTCACGCGGTCGAACGCTGGTTCGGGCGCAGTATCCATGATGCGATATTCACGAAGCGTGTCGAGGCGCAGCCTCTCGGCCCGTTCCGCCTCTTCGTCTCCCCCGTCCGCCAATACCCGTCCCTCGCTGCCTTGCGATGCCGATGGCCCTGCATCGCTCATTTCCCCGGGGCGCCGCTCTGCCATGAAAATGGTCCCTACAAAAGCACACATCCCGCGCAAAGGGAAAGTGGTTTCATTCCACCAACTTACACTGCAACATCTTCGCGTCCCGGTAGACTCTACGCACCGCGGCGCGACAAGTTGCAGCGCCCCGCGCCGCTCTTTCGGCCGCCACGCGGAACCGACCCGCGCCGGGACGCGTATGACTGCACTCAAGAGGGAGCATTTTTTGATGACATTGGGTGAGGAACTTCGCGGGCATCTGCCCTTCCTGCGCCGTTATGCGCGGGCTTTGACGGGCAGCCAGCAGCATGGCGACAATTTCGTCCACACGACGCTCGAAGTCATCGTTGCAGCGCCCGACGAATTCCACAGCGGCGAAGGCACCCGGATCGACCTCTACCGCAATTTCCACCGCATCTGGGAAAGCGCCTATATCGACGAGGGCGAAGACAGCGATGAAGGCGAGCACCCGCTCGTCCGCGCCGCGCATCGGCGCCTCGTCCAGATCACCCCGCTCGGCCGGCAGATCCTGTTGCTCACCGCGCTCGAGGGCTTTTCGGTCGAGGAGGCCGGGCTGATCACCGGCACCGACGGGCCGACGGTCGAAACCCTGCTCGCCGATGCGGTCGGCGAACTCGACCGCGAATCGCAAACCTCGGTGTTGATCATCGAAGACGAACCGCTGATCGCGATGGAGCTCGAACAGATTGTGCGCGATCTGGGCCACCGCGTCGCGGGCATCGCGACGACCCACGAAGATGCGGTGGCGGCGTTCGAACGGACCGACGCGGGGCTCGTCCTTGCCGACATCCAGCTTGCCGACGGATCGTCGGGGATCGACGCGGTGCAGGACATTTTGGCGATCGCGCCGGTCCCGGCGATCTTCATCACCGCCTTTCCCGAAAAATTGCTCACGGGCGGATGCGTCGAACCGACCTTCCTGATTTCAAAGCCGTTCCGCGAAAACACCGTGCGCGCGGCGATCAGCCAGAGCCTGCTCTTCACGCCGCAGCTCGCGGCATAGGGCGTCCTTTTTCTCCCTCCCGTTTGCGGGAGAGGAGAAGCATTTACCGAAACAGCCTCAGTCCCCGGCGGGACCGTTCGCGGTCAGCTGATCGACATTGTCCATGATCGTGCGGAACGCCTCGCTGGATGGCACCACGTCGGTGCTGCGCCGTGGCATTTCGCCGCTTTCCAATATCGTCTGCAGCGCGGCGCGGCCGCGCGACACGCGGCTTTTCATCGTCCCCACCGCGCAGCCGCAGATCGCCGCACCTTCCTCATAGGATAATTGCCCGGCCCCGATCAGCACCAGCGCCTCGCGCTGGTCGACCGGCAGCAGCATCAACGCGCGCTGCACGTCGGCCAGGTGCAGGCTGTCGTCCTGGTCGTCGGGCGCGACAAGCAACCGCTCGGCCGCCATCTCGTCATATTCGGCGGTGAATTTCTTGCGCCGCATCTGCGACAGGAAACAATTGCGCAGGATGACGAACGCCCAGCTCTTCATGCTGGCGGGCCCCGGCACATATTGCGCACGCGCCTTCCACGCCTTCAGCATCGTTTCCTGCACCAGATCGTCGGCAAGGTCGGCGTTACCCGTCAGGCTGCGCCCGAATGCGCGCAGATGCGGCAACATCGCCGCGAGTTCGCGCTTGAAGCTGGCATCGTCGAGCGGCTGAGGCGTTTCGTCGCTAGTCACACAATCCTGATCGCTTGGGCGCCCTGAAGCACCGCTGAATAGACATAGGGCTTAGCGGGTTGAATCCATTATGGGAACCAAAAGCGCACCCAAAGAGGCAGTAACCGATGCCGGGCGGACCAGAGATTGTGCTTTTGCCGCAACACGGTTCGTCGAAAAAACCAGCGGCATGGGAACCCGGGGCCGTTCCCGTCGTTGCTCCCGCATGGCTACGCAAGGCAACAACAGGATGAACGGCAAGAGCCCCCTTCCCCCGGGCGCCGACGCGCCGCACCGCACGCTGGGAAGCTTTCCCGGCACGAACGGCGACCAGTGGCACCGCACCCTGACCGGGCGGCAGGCGCCCGAGCCGGTGGGCGCGAAGCTGCGCATGATCTATGGCAATGTCGTCGCCGAAAAACTGCCCGATAATATGCTCGACCTTCTTTCCCAGCTCGATCAGAAAAGCTCGAAGCAATAATGACCGGAACCACCGCCGCTGCTTCGCAGCCGCAGGCCGAAACCCTGTCCGACAGCGAATTCAAGACGCTGCTCGCCGGCGTCATTCCGCACCTTCGCGCCTATGGCCGCAGCCTGTCGGGCAATCCCGACCTCGCCGACGATCTGACGCAGGACACGATGGTCAAGGCATGGGCGTCGCGCGAGCGGTTCGAACGCGGCACCTCGATCAAGGCGTGGACCTTCGTCATCCTGCGCAACACCTTCCTGTCGCAGATGCGCCGCAACAAGTTCGTCGGCGAATATGACGAGACCGCGGTCGAGCGTACGATGTCGACCCCCGCCAGCCAGGAAGACAGCGGCGAGATGGCCGACCTCCAGCGCGGCCTGATGGAATTGCCGCAGGACCAGCGTGAGGCGCTGATCCTCGTCGGCGCCGGCGGGCTGTCCTATGAAGAAGCCGCCAGCATCTGCGACTGCGCGCTCGGCACGATGAAAAGCCGCGTCTCGCGTGCCCGCGCCGCGCTCGAGGAAATCATGAACAGCGGCCAGTTTTCGCAGAAGCGCGCCGACGCGCCGCCGTCGAGCGAAGCGGTCGACGCGATCATGGACAGTGTCGAGACGATCACCGCGCGGCGCGAGGCCGCGAGCCGCTAAGCCCTCTCGACTTTGCGGCAAGGGCGCGTCAGAACGACGCATCCGTCCCCAGCGAAGCGAGCCCTTTCGATGAAAAATCTGCCGCATCTTGCCCTGATTTCCGCACTGGCCGTCGCCGCCTGCTCGGCCGCCCCGGCGTCGACCGAGGCCGCGCCCGCCGACACCGCCAAACTCGACGCCTCGGGCGCGCAGCCCGCGACGCCGCTCGCCGACGCGCCCTTCACGGTCAAGGAGGTCGCGAGCTTCAACGAACCCTGGGCGATGACCTTTGTCCCCGGCACGCGCGCGGCGCTCGTCACCGAGCGATCGGGCAAATTGAAGCTGTGGCAGGAAAGCGGCCCGACGCTCGACGTCGCGGGTGTCCCCGCGGTCGCCTATGGCGGTCAGGGCGGCTTCGGCGACGTCATCGTCGCGCCCGACTTTGCGACCAGCGGCACCATCTATCTGAGCTGGGCCGAACCCGGCGTCGGCAAAACCTATGGCGCCGTCGTCGGCAAGGCCAGGCTCAAACAGGGCGCCGCCCCGGCGCTCGAAGGACTCCAGATCATCTGGAAACAGGATCCCAAGGTCACAGGGCAGGGCCATTATTCGCACCGCCTCGCCTTCTCGCCCGACGGCAAATATCTCTTCATCGGATCGGGCGAGCGCCAGAAGTTCACGCCCGCGCAGGACATGACCGGCAATCTCGGCAAGGTCCTGCGCCTGTATCCCGACGGCAGCGTCCCCGCCGACAACCCCTTCGCCAGTGAGGGCGGCGTGACCGCGCAAATCTGGTCGCTCGGCCACCGCAACATCCTGGGGCTGGCCTTCGACGGCACCGGCAAGCTGTGGAACCAGGAAATGGGGCCGAAGGGCGGCGACGAGGTCAATCTGGTCGAGGCGAAGGCGAATTACGGCTATCCGATCGTGTCGAACGGCGACCATTATGACAGCAAGGATATTCCCGACCATCCGACGCGCCCCGAATTCGCGGCGCCGAAACTCTGGTGGAACCCGTCGGTGTCGCCCGCCGGGCTCGTCTGGTATGGCGGCGACCTCTACCCGGGCTGGAAGAACAGCCTGCTGATGGGTGCGTTGTCTGGCGCGGGACTTGTGCGCATGGCGATCGACGGGGACAAGCTCCACAAATCCGACCGCTGGGATTTCCAAGACCGTATTCGCGAGGTCGAGGTGCGCGACGACGGCTCGATCTGGCTGCTCACCGACGGCGACGGCGGCAAGCTGGTGAAGCTCGTCCCGAAGCGCTGACCCTCATTTCGTCACCCCGGGCTTGATCCGGGGTCCGGCTTCCCCATCTGGGGGGTGGAGCAAGGGGTCCACCGATTCCCGCTTTCGCGGGAATGACGATTATGGGATTAGACCCACGATGATCCGCGGCTTCCTCACCCGGCGCGCCGAATGGCCCGCGCGCATTCCCGATCCCGACTCGCTGCCGCCGCTGACATTGCTGTGGCGCGAGATCGGGTCGCTGGCGCGCGCTCTTGGCGGCCGCATCCGTCCGATGCCGCCCGAACCCAACCCCGACAGCGACCATCCGCCGGTGATGGTCCTCCCCGGTTTCCTGTCGGGCGACTGGGCGACCAAGGCGCTGCGCGCCGACCTCCGCCGCTCGGGTTTCCGCTGTTACGCCTGGGGCCTCGGCTTCAACCGCGGCGCGACCCCCGACATCATCGATCGCATCGACGCCCGCGTGCAGTGGATCATCGACCGCACCGGCTATGCTCCGGCGCTCGTCGGGTGGAGCCTTGGCGGCATTTATGCGCGCGAATATGCCAAGCATCACCCGGGCAAAGTCGCGCGCGTCGTCACCTTGGGTTCGCCCTTTTCGGGCAGTCGCCGCGCCAACCGCGCATGGCGCCTCTATCACCTCGTCGCGCGCCATCCGGTCGACAATCCGCCGATCGACTTCCACCCCGCGCCGCGCCCCGAAATGCCGACTTTCGCGCTCTGGTCGAAACATGACGGCGTCGTCGCGGTCAGCAGCGCGCGCGGCCAGCCGCACGAAAGCGACCGGCAGGTCGAGGTCGACTGCGGCCATATGGGCTTCGCCTATGCGCCCACCTCGGTCGCCGCGATCGTCAAGGCGCTGACCGAAGAGGTGTCGGAGCCGGATTGATCCTCCCTGCGCCGTAGGCGTGGGGAGGTGGCAGCGCGAAGCGCTGACGGAGGGGCTATAACGCGACGTCGCGGCCCCTCCATCACCCTACGGGCGGTCCCCCTCCCCATCGCTACGCGACAGGGAGGATCACTCAGCAGACGTCGATGCGATAGGCGGGCGCGGCGCGCCATGCCATCAGCATCCTTCCCGGTCGCCGCCCCGTGCGCCCCGTCGAAACGAAGCCGATCCGCCGCAGCAGCGCACGCGATCGCTCGTTGTCGGGATGGCATTCGGCGACGATCGAGCAGCCCGGCCGCGAGGAGGCGAGCGCGCCGACGACCGCGCGCACCGCCTCGGTCGCGATACCCTTCCCGCGCGCGCGCGCCGCGAACCAGTAACCGATCTCATATTCCTGTCCCATGCGACGGTGCACCCCGATCACACCGTTGAGATCGAGGCCGCTTTCGTCGCGCACCGCATGAAACACATCGCCGCCGCCCGATCCCGCGATCAGCGCGCGCGCGTCGGCTTCGGTGAAGGGCGCGGTCAGGAAATCGACCTGCGAGGTCACCGTCTCGTCGGTGATCGCGGACAAGGCGCGCGCATCATCGGCAAAGAGCGGCGTGATGCGGCAATGGTCGGTCGACAGGGCAAGCAAGGTATCGGTCATGTCGCGTCTTCTTCAAAAAAGCGCACGCCGTGACCGGGGGGTTGTGGTGTCATGATGACCATTCGCCTTGTCCGAACACGGCGGCGATGGTCACAGGTGATGCCATGCCGCTCCTATGTAAAGGAGCGCCAATACGCCTTGAATCGGGTGGATCGGTCGTTGGTCATCGCGAGCAGGCGTAACAGCGCCGCGCTCGCCGATCAAGTCCGGCCTTGACGATCGCGTTTCTTGCACTATTTGAAGTTACATGAAACGCGACAGCCGACTCTCGGGCGTGCTCCACGTCCTCCTCCACATGGCCGAACAGGGCACACCGATGACCTCGGACCAGCTCGCGAAAGCCATGCAGACGCACCCGGTCGTCATCCGCCGGATCCTCGGCGGGCTGCGCGATGCGGGCTTCGTCCATAGCGAAAAGGGCCATGGCGGCGGCTGGACGATCGCGCGCGATCTCGCCGAGATCACGATGCGCGACGTCTATGACGCGATCGGCCGGCCCAGCCTGATGGCGATGGGCAACCGCACCGAAGCGCCCGGCTGCCTCGTCGAGCAAGCGGTCAACGCCGCGCTCGATAGCAGTTTTCAAGAGGCCGAGGTGCTGCTGCTCGCGCGCTTCGGCGAGGTAACGCTCGCGGCGCTCGCCGCCGATTTCCACGCGCGCATGGCCGCACGATCCCCCACCACCGCACAGGAGCATATTCATGGCTGAAGGCGCCCAACATTTCCTCGACAGCTTCAAGGACCCCGAAGCGGTCGCGCGCTATACCGAAGGGCCGCGGCGCTTCGTGCCCGGGCTCGACGGGCTCCACCGCATGACCGGGCTCCTGCTCGCCGAGCGCGTCCCCGACGACGCGCATATCCTCGTGCTCGGCGCGGGCGGCGGCAGCGAAATGAAGGCGATGGCGGAGGCGCATCCGGGCTGGCGCTTCACCGGGGTCGATCCCGCGGGGCCGATGCTCGATCTCGCGGCTGAGGTGCTTGGGCCGAACGCCGGTCGCGCAGAGCTGGTCGAAGGCTATATCGACGACGCCCCGGCCGGCCCGTTCGACGGCGCGACCTGCCTCCTCACCCTTCATTTCCTCGCTGCCGAGGAACGCATCCGCACCGCCGCCGAAATCCGCGCCCGTCTCAAACCCGGCGCGCCGTTCGTGGCCGCGCACGGCAGCTTCCCGCAAGGCGCGCACGAACGCGACCGCTGGCTCGACCGCTACGCCGCCTTTGCCATCGCATCGGGCGGCGACCCCGAACAAGTCGCCAAGGGCCGCGAAGCCGTCGCCACCCACGTCGCGATGCTGAGCCCCGAAGCCGACGAAGACGTGCTGCGCACCGCCGGTTTCCACGATGTCGAGCAATTCTACGCCGCCTTCACCTGGCGCGGCTGGGTGGGATATGCGTAAGCGAAGCCGACGCGCCTAATTCGCTCCCGGCGCAGGCAGGCGCGCGAGCAGCGCGACGAGCTGGGCCTGGGTGGTCGCGCCGGTCTTGCGAAATATCCCTTTCAGAAGGAAGCGGACCGCGTTGACGCTGACCGCCCGCAGCGCCGCATAGTCCTTCAGCGTGTCGCCCGCGGCAAGGGCGACGGCAAGGCGGGCTTCGGCCGGGGTCAGCCCGAACCATTGCGCGACGCGGTCGATTTCGACCACCGGGGTCTCGCCCGGCGCGCTGCCGAGCGTGACGATCAGCGAGGCGCCGAGACGCACACCGCCGAGTTGCTGCGCCGACTGGCGCGTGACGCGCGCGACGAGCACGGGGCATTCGCTGTCCGCGTCGCCGACTGCCTGGAAGGCGAGGCCGGCGGGGTCGGAGCTTTTGACGAGGTCGAGCAATCGCTTCTGGCTGGCAGGATGGGTGAAGGCGAAGCGGTCCTGCGCGGTGCGAATGAAGCCCGCGCGTTCATAGCGCGGGGCACGGCTGTTCGCGGCGAGAATGTTGAGCTGGTCGTCGAGGCTGAAAATCGCGAAAGGCGCGGCGTTGGCGGCGGCGCGCGCCGCGCCGGCGGCCAGGTCGAGCGTCGCGATGCGGTCGCTGATCCGCATCGCGCGCTGCATATGCGGGGCGAGGACGCGCAGCCCGCGCTTCAATCGTCCGACATCGCGGTCGCCGGGGCCCGGCAGCATCAGCCCGAGCCGCTCGCTGCCGCGCTTGTCGAGCAGCACCGCGATCATCCGGTCGATCCCCCAGGGCGCAAGGAAGTTGCGGAAGAATTCGGTTTCCAGAAACTCGTCGCGGGTCATGATGTCGTTGCTGTCGACGACGCTGCCATTGCCGTATCGCATCAGTTTGCGCGACCAGGGGTGGTTGCCGGCGTACACTGCGGTGTAGATTTCCTGCACCCCGGCGGCGAGCCCGGTCGCGGCGACGAAGCGCGCGCTCGGCGGGCTGTTGCCTTCCCAGAGGATGAAAGCCGCCTCCCAGCTCAGCGGGCAAAGCGTGCCGGTGATGCGGGCGAGGGTTTCGTTCCAGCTTTCGGGATGGAGCACCGAATCATAGATTTCGCCGATCAGCGCGTTGAGCACTTCCCATTCGGCCGGCGCATTATGGTCGGACGGAAAGGTCGGTAGCTGGTCGCTCTGCATGCACTTCCCCCCAGAAGACCCGCAGCAATGTCATTTGAGAGGAGCCGGCGCGCGAAGGCAAGCGCAATGCGATAAAATGAAAATATTCTGTCCCCTACCCACCTGGGTAGTGAAATAATCCACCGAATCGGACATTAAGACGGTGCGACCCGAGGGAGATGGAACCAAGGCCATCTTGCTCTCTTGAAGTCCGTCGGCTTGCCGGCGGGCTTCATTTTTGGGCGCGGAAGATGCTGAGCGGGCAAGATGGCCGGAATGGCTTTACGCTCCAGTTCGCATCAGCCTTCGAAGCGAATCTCCACCGACGGCGCGCTGCGCTGATGCGCACCATGATAGACCGCTTCGATATTGTTACCGTCGGGGTCGAGCAGGAAGGCCGCATAATAGCCCGGATGATAGGGCCGCTCGTCCGGCGCGCCATTGTCGCGCCCGCCCGCCGCAAGACCCGCCTTGTAAAAACCATCGACCGCGGCCCGGTCCGCTGCCTGAAAGGCCAGATGGTGCCGGCCGGTCAGCTTGCCGAGCGCCGCCTCACTGTCCTTCGTCGATACGAACAGCTCATCGGCCCAGAAATAATCCTCGGCCTCACCGCCGATCGGCACGCCGAGACCATCGAAGATCGCACCGTAAAAGGCGCGGCTCGCCGTCAGGTCGGCGACGACCAGCTGGATATGATCGATCAACCGCCCGCGGTGCAGCAATTGCGTTTCCATGGATGGCTCCTCTCACGCCCGCGCCGCACACGAAAAACCACCTCGCCCGATGATGGTTCCCCCAGCCTTCCAGCCGCCTCGATCAATCGCCGGGCTTGCGTCGATGATAATTACAACATATTGCGCAATATGTTGTACGAATCACAGAGCAGACGGGAAGACAAATGAAAATCCGCCATTGGGCACTCATTCTGGCCGCCACAACCGCATGGACGGGAAGCGCCGCCACGGCGCAAGACGCGCCGCTCACGGCCGCCGACAAGCGCGCCGTCGTCGAGCAGCTCGGTAAGACGCTCGAGGCGAATTATGTCTTTCCCGACAAGGCCAGGACCATCGCCGCGGCGCTGCGCCGTCATCTCGACGCCGGCGAGTATGACGCCGCGCCCGACCGGCGCACGCTCGCGAGCGAACTGACCGACGATCTGATCGCCGCAAGCAACGACCTGCATTTCTCGGTCGGGGTCGATCCGGCATGGGTCGCCGACTATGCCGCGCGGCAGGACCCCGCCCGCGCCGCCGCGGTGCGCGAAGCTGAACGGCGCGAGGAGGTGCGGAAAAATTTCGGCTTTGCCGGTCTGCGCTATCTCGACGGCAATATCGCCTATGTCGACCTGACGCATTTCGCCGACCCCGAACCCGGCTATGACGCCGCTGCGGCGGCGATGCGCTTTATCGAGAATGGCGACGCGGTGATCTACGACCTGCGCTACAACAATGGCGGTTATCTCGAGATGGCCCAATTGCTCGCGAGCCAGCTCTTCCCGGGCGACAAGGATCAGGAACTGTTCGACTATTATTACACGCTCGACGGCCGCCGCGTCGAACGCGGCCAATGGGTACTCCCCGCGCTGCCCGCGAAGCGGCTGACCGGAAAACCCGTCTATGTCCTCACCGGCTCGACCAGCTTCTCGGCCGCCGAATGGTTCGCTTACACACTCAAGAAACTCGGCCGCGCGACGCTGGTCGGCGAACGCACCGCGGGCGGCGCGCATCCGGTCGATCGCAAGCCCGTCGGCACCGACTTTTTCGTGCAGGTGCCGATCGGTCAGATCCGCGACCCTATCGACCGCAGCGATTTCGAGGGACAGGGCGTCACGCCCGATCATCACGTCGCCTCGGCCGACGCCCTCGCGGTCGCGCACCGCCTTGCGCTCGCCGATCTTGCGAAGGCCGATCCCGCGAAACGGGCCGACGCCGACTGGTTCGCGCCCATGCTCGCCCCGCGCGCCCAGCCAACCACCGCCGCGCTCAAGGCGATCGCCGGCCGCTATGAAGGACGGCGCATCGACCTCGTCGAGGGCAAATTGCTCTATACCTGGCGCGAACGGCTGCGCCTGACGCTCGAACCGCTCGCCGGCGACCTGCTCGCGATCGAAGGTGTACGCGACTTCCGCTTCCGAATCGTGCGCAAAGGCGGCAAGGTCACGGCGCTCGAACGCATCGACCGCGACGGAACGACCCAGACCTATGCCCGCCTCGACTGACATCTCGACCGATCTCGACGACATCTCGTTCCTCGGCCGCCTCAGCGAAGCGCTGAGCCAGCGGATCGAGGAACAGACGCGTCCCTTGTTCGACGCCGCGGGTATCACCGTCCCCGTGCGGTCCTGCTCGCTGCTCACCGCACTCCTCGAAGCCGGCGAAGCCTCGGCCGCCGACCTCGCACGCGCGCTCGGCCAGTCGCACCAGCTGGTGATCCAGAAATGCCCTGCGCTGCTTCGCCTTGGCTTTATCACCCAGCACGCCGACCCCGCGGACGCGCGGCGCAAGATTTTCCGGCTGACCGATGCGGGCCACGACCAGCTACGCCGCATCGACGCCTACAGCGCGCGGATAAGCGAGGTATATCGCGCGCTCTTCGAAGAGGTCGGCGACGTCCACGGCGCGATATTGAAGGCGCTGCACGCGCTCGCCGACAAGCCGCTCAGCGAACGCGCCAGGGAATAGTCAGAGCGTCCGGAACATCACCAGCGCATCGACAAACCCCTCGACCGGATGATCGAAGGCTCCCGGCAGACGGCCGACGATCTCGAACCCCAGCGACTGCCACAGCCCCACCGCGCGCGCATTGGTGCTGACGACGAAGTTGAACTGCATCGCGCGAAACCCGCGCGCCTTTGCATGTTCGATCGAATGCAGGCCCATCGCCCGCGCGACCCCGCGCCCGGTCGTCGCCGCACCGGTCACATAACCCGCGTTGGCGACATGCGCGCCGCCGCCCGTCTGGTTGGCGCGCAGATAATGGGTGCCGAGGATGGCGCCGCCCTCTTCGGCAACGAACGCCTCCTTGTCGGTGTCGAACCAATACGCGAGCGCGGCCGCTTCGCCCATCTCGCGATCCAGCGTCAGCGTCTCGCCGGCTCGGATCACCGGCTCGATAATCGTCCAAATCGTGGCGGCGTCTTCGGGCGTGGCGGGACGGATCAGCATGGCGAACGCCTATGCCCGCGCACGCGCGCTGGCAACCACGCTACGCCGCACAGGCTTCCGCGATCGCCGTCACATGCCGCAAGTCGGTGCCGCAACAGCCGCCGACGACCTTGATCTGCGGAAAGCGGTCGATCAGCGCGCGATGTCGCACCGCAAGGTCGGCGGGATCGCCGATGTCGAGTTCGGTCATCACGTCGAGCTCGGCATGGCTGAGGCACGACGCGTTCGCGCGCACCCCGCCGATCCGCGCCGTCCACGCCGCGCTGTCATCCAATACCGCATCGAAATGCGTCGGATGTGCACAGTTGATCATATAATAGGCCGGGTAGCCGCCGGTCGCCGCATCGACCGCTGCGACAGCATCGCCCAGCGCATCCCCCGTCGGCAGCCGCCCGTCGGTCTCGACGGTGAAGCTGATCGCGACCGGCAGCCCCAGCGCCTTCGCCGCATTCGTCACGCCCACCGCCTCGGGAACATTCGTCATCGTGATCGCCGCCAGCATATCGACGCCCGCCCCCGCCAGCACGCCCGCCTGATGCGCATGATAGCCCTGCGCTTCCTCTATCCGCATGATCTTGCCGGGATCGTAGCCGTCGCCGCGCGGCCCGATGCAGCCGCTGATCACGACCGGGACATCGGCAAATTCGGTGCGCAATCCGCCGAGCAGCTCGATCGCCGCGCCGTTCAACGCGTCGAGTTCATCGGACGAAAAGCCGAGCGGCCCAGCCCAGTCGGGGCTCGCACGCCAGGTCGCGCTTTCGAGGATCAATCCCGTCCCCATCCGCCGCGCCAGATCGAGGAAATCGCGATAGTAGGCATCGAGGACGTCGAAGCCTTCGTCGGACGTGAGCAAGGTCACCGACGAAAAATGGGGCAAGTCGATGCCCTTGTTGAACAAAATATCGGTTTCCAGACCCGCGTCTGTCAGGAAAAACCGGTCTAGTTGCGGCAATGAAGAGATCGCCATCGTCAGCCCTCCCTCAAATATCCTTGGTGAATATTAAAAGGGAAGGTTCCAGTTGTCTATTGATCCTACCTTCAGTTACTTGTCAGAAAAGGCGCAACAATTTCGTCGGTCACCCGAAGCGGCCGCCCACTCGCCTTGTCGAGGAGCGCCCATACCGTCCGCGCGCGGACATGGACCTTTCCGTCGGCGCCGGCGAACTCCATGAAACGGTCGAACTTCGCCCCCTGCGGCTTGTCGGCGACCCACGTCCGCGCGGTCACCGTCTCGCCGGGGCCTAGCGCGCGCAGATAATCGATCTCGTGCCGCACCACGACCCAGATATAGGCGTCCTTGTGGCTCTGCGGCGCCGCGGCGTCCCAATGCGCCGTCGCGACCTGCTGGATCCACTGCACCCACACCGCATTGTTGACATGCCCCAGCTCGTCGATGGCGTCGGGGGTGGCGGTGAGGGAGAGGATGAAGTCTTTCATCGGCTTGCCATAGCAAGCCCCTCCCCTTCAGGGGACGGGTTGGGGTGGGGGCTATCAGCATAGCGCAAGGCCGCTGGCGCCCACCCGCTGCGACTACGCCAGCAAGCTGGCAAGTCTCCCTGCCCTCCCCTGAAGGAGAGGGCCTGCCTGATCATGCCAGCTCCACCGTCGTCACCATATAACCCGCATCGCGGAGCGCGGTGACGAGGCTGTCGAGATGCTCACGGTCGCGCGCTTCGCACTCGATGTCGGTGATCAACCCCTTGGCGGGCAGCGTCGTAAAGATGCGCTGGTGATAGATTTCGATGATGTTGACCTGCTTCTCGTCGAACAGCTTCATCACCTTGAACAGCGCGCCCGGCCGGTCCTGCAAGCGGATGCGCAGCCGAGCGATGCGGCCCGAGCGCGCCAGATCGCGCAGCAGCACGTTCGCGAGCAGCCGCGTGTCGATATTGCCGCCGGTGAGCACCAGTCCGACCTTGCGCCCGGCAAATTCCTCGGGGTGCGCGAGCATCGCCGCGAGCCCGGCGGCACCGGCGCCCTCGACCACCGTCTTCTCGATCTGAAGCAGCAGGCTGACCGCGCGTTCCAGATGCCGTTCGGCGACCAGCACGATGTCATCATTGAGTTCGGCGACCAGCTTGCGGGTATAGGATCCCGGTTCCTTGACCGCGATACCCTCGGCCAGCGTATCGCCCTCGCACGCCATGTCGACGCCGTTCAGCTCGGCATACATCGACGGGTAAAGCTCGGCCTGCACGCCGACGAGGCGCATGTCGTTCTTGATCCCGCGCGCCGCGGTGCCCATGCCCGCGAGCAACCCGCCGCCGCCGATCGGCACGATCAGCGTGTCGAGCTCGGGCACATCCTCGAGCATTTCGAGCGCCACCGTCCCCTGCCCCGCCGCGACATGCGGATGGTCGAAGGGATGGACGAAGGTCAGCCCGCGCTCGACTTCCAGCTCGCGCGCATGCGCATAGGCGTCGTCGAACTTCTCGCCGAACAGCACGATCGTCGCGCCGTGGCTCGCGGTCTGCGATACCTTTACCTGCGGCGTCGTGCTCGGCATCACGATGGTAACGGGAACGCCGAGGCGCTTGCCATGATAGGCAAGGCCCTGCGCATGATTGCCCGCCGACGCCGCGATCACACCGCGTTCGCGGGCTTCGGGCGCCATCAACAGCAAGGCGTTCAGCGCCCCGCGTTCCTTGTACGCCGCGGTGAATTGCAGATTTTCGAACTTCAGCCACACCTCGGCGCCGACCATTTCGGACAGCGTCTGCGAATGGAGCGTCGGGGTGCGGACGACCGCGCCGTTAATTCGCCCCGCTGCCGCGCGCACATCGTCCAATGTGATCGCCGAAAAATCGGCAGCGGAGGTCAGGGTAAGTTGATCTGTCATAACCGTGCGGCCCTAACGACAAGCCGGACGAAGGGGAAGGCCATTTAAGCCCCTCCCCTTCAGGGGAGGGCAGCGAGACTTGCGAACTTGTTCTTCAGTCGCAGCGGGTGGGGGCCGGCGGCCTTGCGCTACGCCGTCGGCCCCCACCCCAAC
>NZ_JBOHHT010000105.1:0-3339 GCF_050725655.1 Sphingopyxis sp.
CCGATGGCCCCCCACCCCAACCCCTCCCCTGAAGGGGAGGGGTTATCACGTCACCATCGCTTGCAGCGTCGCAATGCGGTCGGCCTCTTCGGCGGGCTTGTCGCGGCGGATGCGCGAAATGCGCGGAAAGCGCATCGCGAGTCCCGACTTGTGGCGCTTGCTGCTGTGGATCGAATCGAAGGCGACTTCGAGCACGAGCGATTTTTCGACCTCGCGCACCGGCCCGAAGCGGTTCAGCGTGTTGTCGCGGACGAACTTGTCGAGCCATTTCAGCTCCTCGTCGGTGAAGCCCGAATAAGCCTTCCCCACCGGCAGCAATTCGCCCGCCTCGCTCCAGCAGCCAAAGGTGTAATCCGAATAGAAACTCGCGCGGCGGCCATTGCCGCGCTGCGCATACATCATCACGCAGTCGGCGGTGAGCGGGTCGCGCTTCCATTTATACCAAAGCCCGGCGCGGCGCCCGGCCACATAGGGCGCATCACGGCGCTTGAGCATCACCCCCTCGATCGCCGCATCGCGTGCGCCCGCGCGGCGCTCGGCGAGCTCGCCGAAATCGCTGGCGTCGATCACTTGCGACAGGTCGAAATGGCTGCCGGCGAGCCGCGGCACGAACGCATCCAGCTGCCGCCGGCGTTCGGTCCACGGCAGGCCGCGCAGATCGTTGCCGTCGACCGCGAGCAAATCATAGACCCGTACGAACGCAGGGTAATCGGCGAGCATCTTCTTCGAGACGATTTTGCGGCCTAGCCGCTGCTGCAGCGCATTGAAGCTCGCCGCCCCTCCCTGTGTTTCTGGCCCCCCCTGCATCTCGCCGCGCACGAGCAATTCGCCGTCGATCACCGCATCCTGATCGAACGCCGCAACCAGCTCGGGGAACGCGCCGCTGATCTCCTCGCCGCCGCGGCTGTATATCCGCGTCTCGCCGCCGCCCCCGCTGCCACCACGTACGATCTGGACACGAATGCCGTCCCATTTCCATTCGGCAGCATAATCGGCAAGGTCGACGCTTTCCTCCTCCAACGGATGCGCGAGCATGAAGGGGCGGAAGAAAGCGACGTCCTTGAGGTCCGGCCGCTCGGCCCGCCCCTCGCCCCACGCAAACAGCGGCGCATAGGGCGGCGGGATCGCGTGCCATAGCTCCTCGACATCATCGACCGGCACGTCGAACGCCTGTGCGAATGCCTGTTTCGCGAGCCGCGCCGACACCCCGACGCGCATCCCGCCGAGCGCGAGTTTGAGGAGCGCGTAGCGCCCATCGGCGTCGAGGCGGTCGAGCAGCGAGGCGACGATGGCGGGTGCGTCGCTGCGGGTGGCGGCAGAGAGGGCATCGACGGCGGCGGAGACCGACAATCCCCCCGCCCCTTCAGGGCTGGGGGTGGGGGCCATCGAGGTCGCGCCAACGCCGACAGCCCCCACCCCAACCCCTCGCCTGAAGGGGAGGGGCTTTTCTGGCTCCGGCCAGAGCAGCGCCGCCGTCTCGGCCGTGTCGCCGACGAAGTGCCGCGACAGGCGGAACAATTCCTCGTCGACCCGTGTCGCAAGCAATGTCCGCACCGTTCCAGCCTTCACCGCAGGAAAATCGAGGCTCTCGGTCAGCGCGGCAATCGCCCACCCACGGTCGGGGTCGGGCGTGTGGCGGAGATAATCGACGATCAGCGCGAGCTTGCTGTTGCGCGAGCGCGTGTAGATCAGCCGGTCGATCAGGGCCGCGAAGCGCTTCACGCCTCCTCCTCCAGATCGCGCCCGACGAGGTGCAGTGCCCGCGCCTTGCGCTGATGCAGTTCGCACCAGCGCAGCAGGCCATCCTCGCTGCCGTGGGTGATCCAGCTTTCCTTCGGGTTCACTTGCGCGATCGTCGCGGTCAGTTCGTCCCAGTCGGCATGGTCCGAAATGACCAGCGGCAATTCGACCATTCGCTGCCGCGCACGCTGGCGCACGCGCATCCAGCCCGACGCCATCGCGGTCACCGGATCGGGCAGCCGGCGCGACCAGCGGTCGTTCAGCGCCGAGGGCGGTGCAAGGACGATCTGCCCCGCCATTTCGGCCTTGTCGGTTTCGCTGACGAGCCGCAGCTCGCCAAGGTCAACGCCATGCACCGCATATAGCTGGCACATCTTCTCCAGCGCGCCATGAATATAGATCGGCGCATCCCACCCCGCGCCGCGCAGCTCGGCGATCACCCGCTGCGCCTTGCCCAGCGCATAGGCGCCGACGAGCACCGAGCGATCGGGCTCGGCGCGTACCGCGCCGATCAGCTTGGCGATCTCGTCGGCGGTCGGCGGATGGCGAAACACCGGCAAGCCAAAGGTCGCCTCGGTGATGAAGATGTCGCACGGCACCACCTCGAAGGGTGTGCAGGTCGGATCGGGGCGGCGTTTGTAGTCGCCGGTGACGACGATCCGCTCGCCCCGATATTCCATCAATATCTGCGCGCTGCCAAGCACATGCCCCGCGGGATGGAAGCTGAATCGCACCCCGCCGCGCTCGAACCCGTCGCCATATTCATACGCCTGATTGTGGCTCGCCTCGGCATCGACACCATAGCGCAGCGCCATGATCGCCAGCGTCTCGGGGGTCGCGAACACCGCGCCGTGGCCGCTCCGCGCATGATCGGCATGACCATGCGTCACCGCGGCGCGCTCGACCGGGCGCGAGGGATCGATCCACAGGTCGGCGGGCTTCACATAAATCCCGCTCGAATGCGGCTCGATCCAGGATTTGGCCTTCGCCATCAGGCGGCGAGTTTCCGCGCGAACGCCAGATCAGCAACGAACATATCGCGCTCCTTCGCGGCGCGTTCGCGATCGGGAAGACGGAGCAGGATGGATGGATGGATCGTCGCGATCAGTTTCGTCCCGCCTTCCAGCTCATGCACCGTCCCGCGCATCGACGTGATGCTCGCGCTCTTACCCGTCACGCCGCGCAGCGCGCTCGTGCGCGGCGTCACGATCAGGTCGGGTTGAACGAACGCCCGCTCCTTGTCGAGCCACCGGCGGCACATGTCGATCTCGCCCGTCGTCGGATTCTGGTGGAGGCGCCTTTTGCCGCGCGGTTCGAATTTGAAATGCTTGACCGCGTTGGTCAGGAACAGCCGGGTGCGGTCGAGCCCCGCTTCTTCCAGCGCCTCATTGAGCACCTGCCCCGCGGGTCCGACGAACGGCCGCCCCTGCAAATCCTCCTGATCCCCCGGCTGCTCGCCGACCCGCATGATCCGCGCGCGCGGGTCCCTCGCCCGCCACGCCCTGCGTCGCGTTGCAATAGAGCGGGCAGCGCGATCTCGACCACCAGCCCGGTCGGTTCCCAGTGGCGCGCGATCGTGCCGCCCAGATTGTTGCGCAC
>NZ_JBOHHT010000106.1:0-13849 GCF_050725655.1 Sphingopyxis sp.
CGCTGCCCACCCCCGACCCCTCCCGCCTGCGGGAGGGGAGATCAAACGTCCGCAACCGGTCGTTAGCGGACGTCCGCTGCGCCTATTCCTCGGTCCGGATCAAAATCATCTCGCCGATCAGCGCAAACAGGATGAACGGCCCCCACGCGGCAAGAAAGGGCGAATAGGCGCCCAAATCGCCCATCGCGAGCGCGAAATTGTCGGCGACGAAATAGGCGAAGCCGAGCCCCATGCCGATGATCGCGCGGATGAAGAGCTTGCCCGATCGCGCGAGCCCGAACGCCGCGACCGCGCCGAGCAGCGGCATCAATATCGCCGACAGCGGCCCCGAAATCTTGTGCCACAAAACGCCCTTCAGCGCATCGACCGGCCGCCCCGCGGCTTCGAGGTCGGCAATCGCGGCCTTGAGCTTCAGGAAGGGCAGTTCGTCGCCATCGACCTGCGCCAGCGTGAACTGGTCGGGGCGGACATCCTTCGCCGCGACGATCGTGCCGAGCGGTTCGAGCGTGCCCGAGCGGCGCATGAAACGCCGCGCATTGGTCAATTCCCAGCCGCCGGTCGCGAGCGCGCGTGCGCTGTCGGCCGACAGCATCGACGACAGCACCCCGCCGGTGCGCTCATAGATCGTCACATAGCCGAGGACGATCACCGGGCTGCTGGTATCGACCGTCGCCGCGTTGATCAGGTCGTCGCCGTCGCGGACCCATATGTTGGTGCGTATGCCGCTGTCCTTGGGGACTCTCTTATATTCGACCTTTTGCCAGGCGCCGAGCGCGGCGGTCGAGCGCGTGACGATGCGCTCGTTAAAGGCAAAGCTGATCCCCGCGACGAGCAAGGCCGCGAGGAACAAGGGCGCGAGCACCTGATGCGCCGACATGCCCGACGCCTTCATCGCGATGACCTCGCTGTTCTGGTTGAGCGTCACCATCGTCAATATGGTGCCGAGCAACACCGAAAAGGGCAGGAAGGTCTCGATGATCTGCGGCATCCGCATACCGACATAGCGCCACACGTCGGAGTCGCTGTTGCCCGCGACCGCGAGAATCTTGCCGCTCTCGCCGAGCAGGTCGAGCGTCTGGAGGATCAGCACCAGCGCGAAGAGGATCGAGAAGGAACGGACGAGAAAGAGGCGGCCGACGTAGAGCGCCATCGTCCGCGACGGGAAAAAGTGCAATTGGTGCATCAGTTGGTCCGTGGCCTGCGCTGGAACATCGTGAGCATCGCGCGAATCTTCTGTGCCGCCTTCGCCGCGACGCGCTCGAGCGCGCCGATCGGCTGGCCGCCCGGGACATGCGCGACGACATAATACATCCAGATCGCGAGTGCCGCGAACAGCAGATAGGGCACCCACAGCGCGATCAGCGGGTCGACCACTCCGCGCGCGCCCATATCTTCGGCATATTGGTTGATCTTGTGCTGGGTCACCAGCAGCACGATCGACAGGAAGACGCCGAGCGACGAGGTCGATCTTTTGGGCGGGATGGCGAGCGCGATCGCGATCAGCGGGATCAGGAACATCGACATCACTTCGACGATGCGGAAGTGGAAATTCGCGCGCGATTCGAGCCGTGTCTGCACCGACTGGCTCTGGTCCTTGCCCGCGACGAACAATTCGGGGATCGTCATTTCGCGGTCGGCGCCGCCGCGCAGGCGGAACGCCTCGATCTTGGGCAGCGGGATCGGCAGGTCGTGATTGTCGAAGGTGAGCACGCGCGGCACCGCGAATTTGGGCGATTCATGGATCAGCACGCCCTGCGACAGGCGGAGGATGATCGTGTTCGGATCGTCGGTCGCGAGGAACTGCCCGCGCGCCGCGGTCGCCGACACGCGCTGGCCGTCCTTCTGCTCGCCGCGCACAAAAATCCCGCGCAAACTGCGCCCGTCGTTATAGCTTTCCTCGATCCGCAGCGTCATGCGGTCGCCCAATTTGGTGAATTCGCCGACCTTGATCGACGCGCCGAGCGCGCCCGAGCGCAGTTCGAACTGCAGCCCTTCATAGGCATAGCGCGCGACGGGCTGGATGAAGCCGACGATCGCCAGATTGAGCGCCGCGAGCGCGATCGCATAGGCAAAAGGCACGCGCATCAGCCGCCCGAAACTCATTCCCACACCCTTCAGCACATCGAGCTCGCTCGATGTCGCAAGGCGCCGGAAAGCAAGGAGAATCCCCAGCATCAGCCCGATCGGAATGCCGAGCGAGAGATATTCGGGGATGAGGTTGGCGAGCATCCGCCACACGACGCTGACCGGCCCGCCTTCGGTGGCGACGAAATCGAACAGTCGCAGCATCTTTTCGAGCACGAGCAGCATCGCCGACAGGACCAGCGTGCCGAGCATCGGGAAGAAAATGAGCCGCGCGATGTAGCGGTCGATGGCAGGAAGCTTATTCAATCTTTGGTCGCCCCATCACCATGATTTGGCCGCAGTTGTTTCCGATATGCCGATTCAAGGGCGACAGGGACCCATGTCAGCGTGCGCTTTTGCGCTTGCTGAGATGGCTATAGCCTCTGGAGGTTTTGAGGTCATGTCGAAAATGTTTCTCGCCGGACTGCTGGCCGCCGGCGCTGCCGGAGCGCTGATCGCGCCCGTCGCGGCGCAGGGTGCCGCGCTGGGTCCGAGCGCCGCGCTGTGCAACAGCAACGCCACCGCCGTCCAGGTCGACGTGCGCGGTTTCAAACAGCGCACGGGAACCGTGCGCGTGCAGATTTACAGCGCGAACAGCAGCTATCTGGAAAAGCGCAAATGGATCGAACGCGTCGATGTGCCCGTGTCGCGCGCCGGCACCATGTCGGTCTGCGTGCCCGTGAAGCAGCAGGGCAGCTATGTCATTTCGGTGCGGCACGACATGAACGGCAACGGCAAGTCGGACCGTAGCGACGGTGCGGGCCTGTCGGGCAATCCCGACATGAAGGTCAGCGACTTCATCTTCAAGCGGAAGCCCAAATTGGCAACGGTCAGTTTTGCGGTCGGCGGCGCCACCAAGCGCGTTCCGGTCGTGCTGAACTATGTCAACGGACTGTCCTTCGATCCGGTCGAATAGAGAGACTTTGGGGATATATGGCAAGCGTCGCGCTCCTTTCGAATCCACGCTCCACGGGCAACCGCTCGCTGTTGCCGCGGGTTCGCGAATATTGCGCGGCGCACCCCGACATCTTTCACTATGAGGTCGAGGACGTCGACCAGATCGAAAAGGCCATTCGCACGATGGCGATGGTCGGCCCGCGCGTCGTCGTGATCAACGGCGGCGACGGCACGGTCCAGGCCGCGCTGACCGAAATTTATTCGGGCGACCATTTCGGCGGCTCGCCGCCGCCGGTCGCGGTGCTTCCCAACGGCAAGACCAATTTGATCGCGCTCGACCTCGGTGCCGAGGGCGATCCGATCAAGGCGCTGGAGCGCGTGCTCGAACTCGTCGAGAGCGGCCGGCTCGAGGATCATGTGATCGAACGCCAGCTGATCTCGCTCGACAGCGGCGGTGAAGCGCGGCCGGTGCTCGGCATGTTCCTCGGCGGCGCCTATCTTGCCGACGTGATGCTCTATTGCCGCAACCGCATCTACCCGCTCGGCCTGCCGAACGGGATTTCGCATTTCCTCGCGGCGATCCTCGGGCTGTTCGCGATCATCTTCGGGATCGGCGGCGGCCGCCTGCCGCCCAAGCCCGAAAACATGACCGTGTCGCTGATTCGTCAGGGCGAGTTCAAAGGCAAATTCTCGCTGTTGATCGTCACCACGCTGGAAAAATTGCTGCTCAGCATCCGCACGAGCGACGGCGGCGGCACCAACGGGCATATGAAATTGCTCGCGACCGACAGCAATGTCGGCGCGATGTTCCGCATGCTCGGCGCGACCTGGCGCGGGACGTTGGGGCAAAAGCCGCTCGACGGCGTGCATTTCCAGCAGGGCGACGAGATCCGCATCGAGGGCGAGCGGTCGAACGTGATCCTCGACGGCGAAATCTTCCAGGCCAAGCACGGCATGCCGATCATCCTGACCTCGACGCAGCCGGTTCCGTTCCTGCGCCTCGCCGCCTGAGCGCCCCCCGTGCCTGACCAGTCCGTGTCCGACCTGATCGATCTGGTCCGCGCCGAACTGGCGACCCCCGTCGACCCGCGTGCCGCCGCGATGGCAGCGGCGATCGCCGCCCAATATTCCGGCAGCGCGCGCGCGGTGCTTTTTTACGGCAGCTGCCTGCGCGAGAGCGAGCTCGACGGGCTGATGCTCGATTTCTACCTGATCGTGTCGGACTATAGCGACGCCTATCCCAAACGCTGGATGGCGGCAGCCAACAGCCTGATCCCGCCCAACGTCTTCCCGTTCCAGTCGGGCGGGCTGATCGCCAAATATGCGGTGCTCAGCGAAGCCGATTTCGACCGCCTGAACGGCGCGGAGACGCGCAACGTGTCGGTGTGGGCGCGTTTTGCTCAGCCGTCGCGGCTGGTCTGGGCGGTCGACGATACCGCGCGCGACCGGGCGGTCGCGGCCGTGGCGCGTGCGGCGCCCACGTTGCTCGCCGCGGCGGGCCGGGTCGATGGCGAAGCGCCGCTCGACTGGTGGCGGCGCGCCTTTTCGCTCACATATTCGGTCGAACTGCGCGCCGAGCGCACGAACCGCGCGCAGTCGGTGGTCGACGCCGATGCCGAACGCTATGCGCGGTTCAGCCTTCCCGCGATTGCCGCGATCTCGGCCGATGCCCGCGGCGGCGGCTGGGCACGCCGGCGGCTGGAGGGCAAGGCGCTCAGCATTGCGCGGCTCGCGAAGGCCAGCCTGACCTATGCGGGCGGGATCGATTATCTGGCGTGGAAGATCAATCGCCACGCGGGGACGAAGATCGAGATCAAGCCGTGGCAGCGCCGCTGGCCGCTCGTCGCGGCGCTGACGCTGGTCCTGCGCCTGATGAAGAGCGGCGCGATCCGCTAAGCATTTTCACTCGGAAAATGCGACAAACGAAAAATCAACTCGCCAATCTTTGGCCTTCGGTCGGCCGCGGGTGACCGGATCGCCGGATCGCCTGGTCGAGCGCGGCGAGGGTGAAGGGTTTGCGCAGCACGTCATGGTCGCCGAAACTGGCGATCTCGCTCGCATCGCCGGCGTAGCCCGTCACGAACAGTACCGGCAGGTCGGGCCAGCGCTGTTTCAGCTGCGCGATCATTTCGGGGCCGGTGAGCTTGGGCATCAGCACGTCGGTCAAAATCAGGTCGAAACCGCTTCGTCCCTCTGCCAGCTGCCCTTCGACCAGCGTTTCGGCTTCGAGCGGGTTGCCGCACGCGACCGCGGTATGGCCGAGCTCGCCGACCGCCTCGACCGTCGCGGCAAGGACGCGCTGGTCGTCTTCGACCACCAGGATGTTCAGCGCGTGGTCGGGCAATGACGGGTGGGCCACGTCGCCAGGCGCCGTATCGGTCGCGGCGTCGAGCCCCGATGTGCCGGCGGGCAGCAGCATCGCGACGCTGGTGCCTTCGCCCTCGGTCGACGAAATCTGAACCTCGCCCCCCGACTGGCGGCAGAAGGCGAAGACCTGGCTCATGCCAAGGCCGGTGCCCTGGCCCGCGGGCTTGGTCGTATAAAAGGGATCGAAGACGCGCTCGAGCACCTCGGGCGACATGCCGCAGCCGGTGTCGATCACCTGCACCGCCAGCGCCCGGCCTTCGCCGTCGTCGAGCGTCTGGATCGTCAGCGATCCATGACCGTTCATCGCGTCGCGCGCGTTGACCGCGAGGTTGAGCAGCGCATTTTCGAATTGCTGGCGATCGACCCAGCAGGCGCGGCCCGCCGCCTGCAGGTCGAGCGTCAATGCGATCCGGTCGCCGATCGTGCGTTCGATCAGCTCGGCAAAGCTCGTGATGCACTCGTCGACCGCCATCATCTCGGGTCGCGCAGGCTCGGACCGGGCAAAGGTCAGCAGTCGGCGGGTCAGGTCGGCGGCGCGATTGGCGCCGTCGAGCGCGTTGGCGAGGTGGCGTGACGCCTTTTCGGGGGACCGCTGCGCCAGTTCGAGTCCGCCGACGACGACGGCCAGCATATTGTTGAAATCATGCGCGATGCCGCCGGTCAGCTGACCGACCGCCTCCATCTTTTGCGCCTGGCGCAATTGGGCTTCGGCGGCTTCGCGCTCGATCATTTCGTTGCGCAGCGCGTCGTTCGCGTGCGCGAGTTCGGCGGTTCGGTCTTCGACCGCCGCTTCGAGCTGCGCGGCGCGGTCGCTTTCGATCAACTGCTCGTTCCGCGCGAGCCGCCGTTCGCCTTCGGCGCGGATCAAAGAGAAGGTCGTGCCGATCGCGATGACCGCCGCGCCCGCGCCGAGGAGCGAAAAGAGCAGGATCGCCTGGTTGAGATTGGCGCGATCGGCGATCGCGAGCCGGTTCCGCTCGCGCAGCAAGGTGCGTTCGTTGGCGATAATCGCCGTCAGCAGCTTGTCGATCTGGCTGAGTCCCTGACCCTGCCCGGCGGCATAATATTTGGAAATGGCGGCGACGGTCTGGTTGTAGTTCGCACTCAGCGCGGCGTCGCCGAGCTGCGCGCCGCGGATGTCCATTTCGTGCGTCAGCTGTTCGACCAGTTCCATCTGTTTCGGGTTGTCGCGGACGTTGCGTTGCAGTTGCGCCATAAACTGCCGCGCGCGCGCCCACTGATACTCATAGACGCGTCCGTCGGATTTCTGCAGCCCGACCGCGAAGCGGCCGAGCGCGGCCTCGGCGCGCGCGATCGCGGCATCGACCGAGCGCGTCTGCGAAATCACCTCCATGCTCTGCGTCTGCCAGCCGAGCGAGCGATCGTAATTGTCGTTGGCGCGTGCAAGCAGCACAAGCAGCGCCCCGACCACACCGGTCAGGATCGCTCCGAGGACGATCGTCGACCAGAAGCGAATACGCTCCCGCCGGCCGTCGTTTTCGCTGTCGCCATCCCGCTCGAACACGTGCGTCTCTTACCGGACAAGCGCGGCGCCGCAAAGCACCGAAGGCCCCGCTGCCTTGACGCGGCTTCAACTCGCCCCGAAAAGGAATCCGCTGGTCGGCGGATGATGTCGGTTCAGCCGATAATGCCGACGCGCTGGCCCGCGCGTTCGAACCGCCCGAGGATCTCGCCGACCTGGTCGATCGTGTGTTCGGCACACAGCGAACAGCGCAGCAAGGTCATGCCCGCGGGGGTCGCAGGCGGGCGGGCGAGGTTGACGTAAAGCCCTTCCTCGAGCAGCGCTTCCCACATCATTGCGCCGCGTTCGAGGTCAGGCATGATCACCGCGATGATCGCCGACTGCGGCTCTTCGGTGCCAAGCGTGAAGCCGAGGTTGCGCAATCCCTTGTGCAGCACCTTCGAATTTTCCCATAGGTGCGCGCGCTTGTTCGACCCGTGCATCAGCTTGCGGATGCTCGTCGCGGCGGTCGCGACGACGCTCGGCGGCAACGAGGCGGTGAAGACGTACGGGCGGCAGACAAGCCGCAATATCTCGAACTTCGGATGGTTCGACACGCAGAAACCGCCGACGGTGCCGACGCTCTTCGAAAAGGTGCCGATGATGAAATCGACATCGTCGATCACGCCCTGCGCCTCGGCGACGCCGCGGCCGTTTTCGCCGATGAAGCCCATCGAATGCGCCTCGTCGACCAGCACCATCGCGCCATTTTCCTTGGAGACGCGGATCATCTCTTTCAGCGGTGCGACGTCGCCGAGCATCGAATAGACGCCTTCGAGTACGACGAGCTTGCCAGCGTCCGGGGGCAGGCGCTTCAGCCGCTTTTCGAGTGCCTCGACGTCATTGTGGCGAAAGGCGACGATTTCGGCATTGCCCATCGCGCAGCCGTCATAGATCGACGCATGGCTGTCGATGTCGAGGATGACATAGTCGCCCTTGCCGGCGATGGTGCTGATGATGCCGAGGTTCGCCTGGTATCCGGTTGAAAACACCATGGCATGATCCATGGCGTAAAATTCCTTGAGCGCCTCTTCGCACTCCTTGTGTCCCTGATAGGTGCCGTTGAGCACGCGGCTGCCGGTGGTGCCGCTGCCGAACTTGTCGAGCGCGTCCTTGCCCGCGGCGATGACATCCTCGTCGAAGGTCATGCCCATATAATTATAGGTGCCGAGCAGGATCGTCTCGCGCCCGTTGCAGATCGCGACGGTCGGCGAGAGCACCTTTTCCATCACCAGATTATACGGATCGGTGACCCCGGTCGCGAGCAGATCTTCGCGCTGCTGGATCAGCGGGTCGAATTTGGAAAAGAGATCGGTCATTGCCCGTCAGCCCTGCAGTTTCTCGACCGCGGCGACCAGCTGGCCGACCGTTTCGATTTCGGCCTGCATGTTCATGCTGATGATGATGTCGAACATGTCCTCGACCTCGGCGACGAAGTCCATCACCGTCAGGCTGTCCCATTCGAGGTCGCCGGCAAAGGTAGTGGCGTCGCTCAGTTCGACGCCCTTCTTGTTGAACGGGCCGATCAGGCCGAAAATCTGGTCGGTGAGGGCGGTGCTCATGTGGTGCGTCCCATAGTGGATAAAGTTGCGTGCGGCATGCCGCGAAGCCTTCCGATTGGCAAGCGAATGCGGCGGGAACAGGGCAGCATCTTGCCGCTGGCGGGACTTCATGCCATCCCTGTGGCGGGTCGCCAGCAGGGGCAGCTTGGCATGGACAGCACAGAATCAAAGACATCGCAGGGCCGGCCGGCGATTTCCTTCCCGCCGAACGCGGTGCACCTCGTGCGCACCAACCAGCAGATCACGATGCAATTGTCGCAGATGGCCGATCAAAAGGCGTCGATCCTGATGGGCGCGACCTTTGTCGTCTTCACGCTCGCGATCGGACAGGCGCGCTCGGGCGGCGGCGCGCTGGCGATGCCGCTCGCGATCCTCGCGACCTTCTCCTTCCTGTCGGCGCTGCTCGCGGTGTCGGCGGTGCTGCCGCGCGTCGGCAAGGCGCCGCCCGTCGTCTACAAGGACGGCAAGGATCACAGCAACATCCTCTTCTTCGGCCGCTTCGAGCAGATGGAAGAGGATGAATTCATCGCCGCGGTGAAGGCGCGCCTGCGCACCGAGGAAGATCTGTACGAGACGATGCTGCGCGATACTTACCAGAATGGCGTCGTCCTCGCGCGGCGCAAATATCGCTATCTCGCTTATGCCTACCGTCTGTTCGTCGTCGGGCTGACGCTGACTTTCATCGCCTTCGCCTATGAAATGATACTGCTCTGGAGCCAATGACGCGATGAAGCATTGGATGAGGCGATGACCGATGTCTTCATCAGCTACAAACGCGAAGAGCGCGGACGCTGCGTCGCCATATATAATGCGCTCATCGACCTGAAACTGTCGGTCTGGTTCGACGCGCATATCGAACCGGGTACGGATTTCGACCGCGAAATCGAGCGCGAGGTACGTGGTGCCGGGACGGTACTCGTCCTGTGGTCCGCGCTCGCCGCCGACAGCGACTGGATTCGCCGACGCGCCGCGGCCGATACCGGCGGCGATCGATGTCGCGCCGGTCCGGCCCGGGACTATTTCCGCCTTCGTTCGCCGCCACCGGCTGGTGGGTTTGGGAATGATCGGCGCCGCGCTGCTGCTTTGGGCGGCTTCGGCCTATTGGCCCGGCCAGCCGGTTGATGCTCCGGCGGCCGACGTCGCATCGGCGCCAGCGGTCGCAATGCCGTCGGGGCCGCCTCCGGCGGTGGTTTCCGACATCACCGAAGCCTTTGTTCCAAAGGAGCTGGGTTCGGCGGTGTGCAATACCGGGCCCTATCCGATCGCTTTCGACAGCGACATGGCGGCGATCACGCCCGATGCGCGTGCGACGCTCGACATGCTGGGCAAGGTGGCGCGCGATTGCGGCGGCGGGATCGAAATCGCCGGGCCGAGCGACCGGATGACCGCGGTCGTGCAGAATTATCTGGAAAGCCGCGGCGTCGCGCCGCGGAATGTCACGCGCCGGACGTCGGGCGCGATGGGCTCGTCGGTCGAAATTACCCTGCGCTGACGCCATGGCGCGCATGGCTGTTGCCTTTCTGCCACCCTCGCCAGCAAATGACCCGCCGGCGCCGAGCCGCACTTGAACGGTAACATTCGTGCGCCTATCCGGGCCGGCTATGCTGCAGCAGGCCACCCCATTGACCGCGGAAACACCGCAGGGTCTTCGCGCCGAATTTCGCGCGACGCTGGCGCTTGCCGTGCCGCTGGCGGCGGCGAACCTGCTGCAAATGCTCGTCCACGCGATCGACGTGATCTTCGTTGCGCGGCTCGGCGACGCGGCGCTTGCCGCTTCCTCGCTCGGCGTCGCGATCTTCGGCCTCCTGCTCTGGACCGGCTCCGGCCTCATCGGTGCATCGGCGCCGCTGATCGCGGCCGAGCTCGGGCGCCGCAAGCATGCGGTGCGCGAGGTGCGACGGACGGTGCGCATGGCGCTGTGGCTCAGCGCGCTGGTTTCGCTCCTCTTCATGGGCATCTGCGCGGCGGGCGGGCCGATCATGCTCGCCACGGGGCAGCCGGCCGAAACATCGGAGCGCGCCGCGGGCTTCCTGCTGATCCTGATGTGGGGCATGTTCCCGATGATCGCGGCGGCGGTGCTGCGCATCTTCGTCTCGGCGCTCGGGAGGCCGACGATCGCGACCGCGATCACCTTCGGCGCGCTGTTCGTCAATGCGCTCGGCAACTGGATCCTCGTCTTCGGCCACCTCGGCATGCCCGCGCTCGGCTTCCACGGCTCGGCAATATCGAGCGTGACGACCAGCTTCCTCATGCTGCTCGCCTATGTCGTCGTCATCCAGAGCGACCGGCGGCTGCGGCGCTATCATCTGTTCGGAAATTGGTGGCGGTCCGAATGGACGCGCTTTTTCGATATGCTGCGCATCGGCACGCCGATCAGCCTGACCATTCTGGCCGAGGCGGGATTGTTCACCGGCGCCGCTTTCCTGATGGGCCGCATCGGCGAGACCGAACTGGCCGGGCACACGATCGCACTGCAGGTCGCGGCGCTTGCCTTCCAGATCCCCTTTGGCGTCGCGCAGGCGGCGACGATCCGCGTCGGCCTTGCCTATGGCGCGCGCGATCATAGTGGTATCGCGCATGCGGGGCAGGCGTCGCTGGTGCTCGGCATCGGCTTCATGGGGCTGACCGCGCTCATCATGTGGCTTTTCCCGTCGCTCGTGCTGTCGATCTATGTCGACGTCGATGCCGCGCGCAACGCCGCGCTCGTCGGCTTCGCGATGCAGTTCCTTGTCGTCGCGGCCGCCTTCCAGCTGTTCGATGGCGCGCAGGCGGTGGCCGCGGGTGTGCTGCGCGGATTGCAGGATACCCGCACGCCGATGATCATCGCGATCTGCGGTTACTGGATCGCGGGTTATGGCACCGCCATCTATCTCGGCTTCTGGACCCCGCTCGCCGGAGTCGGCGTGTGGATCGGGCTGGCGGTCGGGCTGATCGTGGTCTCGGCGGTGCTGCTGCTGCGCTGGCGGATGCGCGGCCGCTTGGGCCTGCTTCCGGCCTGACGCAAAAACTTCGCGAGAATCTTGTACCCCGGCGCTTGACGCCTATCTGACTCCCACCCATATGGCCGACTGTTAGCACTCGCATCCTGTGAGTGCTAAAACGACATCCATTGCACCTTTGGAGGGATATCCATGCAATTTCGTCCGCTGCACGACCGTGTGCTTGTTCGCCGTATCGAAGCCGAAGAAAAGACCGCTGGCGGCATCATCATCCCCGACACCGCCAAGGAAAAGCCGCAGGAAGGCGAAGTCGTCTCCGTCGGCACCGGCACCCGCGCCGATGATGGCAAGGTGACCCCGCTCGACGTCAAGGCGGGCGACCGCATCCTGTTCGGCAAATGGTCGGGCACCGAAGTCAAGGTCGACGGCGAAGAGCTGCTGATCATGAAGGAATCGGACATCCTCGGCGTCATCGCCTGAGCGATTTCATCAAATCACGAGTAAAGTTGCGCAGTTTTCTGCGCCTTTGAAAGGAATAAGCACATGGCTGCTAAAGACGTAAAATTCAGCCGCGACGCGCGTGAGCGCATCATGCGCGGCGTCGACATCCTCGCCGACGCGGTAAAGGTCACGCTCGGCCCCAAAGGCCGCAACGTCGTGCTCGACAAGAGCTTCGGTGCGCCCCGCATCACCAAGGACGGCGTCACCGTCGCCAAGGAAATCGAACTCAAGGACAAGTTCGAGAATATGGGCGCCCAGATGCTGCGCGAAGTCGCATCGAAGGCGAACGACAAGGCCGGCGACGGCACCACCACCGCGACCGTTCTCGCCCAGGCGATCGTGCGCGAAGGCATGAAGTCGGTTGCCGCCGGCATGAACCCGATGGACCTGAAGCGCGGCATCGACCTTGCGGTCACCAAGGTCGTCGAAACGATCAAGGCGCAGTCGAAGCCCGTTTCGGGCACGGCTGAAATCGCCCAGGTCGGCATCATCTCGGCCAATGGCGACACCGAAGTCGGCGAGAAGATCGCCGAAGCGATGGAAAAGGTCGGCAAGGAAGGCGTGATCACCGTCGAGGAAGCCAAGGGCCTCGATTTCGAACTCGACGTCGTCGAAGGCATGCAGTTCGACCGCGGTTACCTGAGCCCCTATTTCATCACCAACCCGGAAAAGATGCTCGTCGAGCTGGCCGATCCGTACATCCTCATCTTCGAAAAGAAGCTGTCGAACCTGCAGGCGATGCTGCCGATCCTCGAAGCCGTGGTTCAGTCGGGTCGTCCGCTCCTGATCATCGCCGAGGACATCGAAGGCGAAGCGCTCGCAACGCTGGTGGTCAACCGCCTGCGCGGCGGCCTGAAGGTCGCGGCCGTCAAGGCACCGGGCTTCGGCGATCGCCGCAAGGCGATGCTGCAGGACATCGCGATCCTCACCGCCGGTGAAATGATCAGCGAAGACCTGGGCATCAAGCTGGAAAGCGTCACGCTGGCCATGCTCGGCCAGGCCAAGCGCGTCACCATCGACAAGGACAATACCACGATCGTCGACGGTGCCGGTGAACATGATACGATCAAGGGCCGCGTCGAACAGATCCGTGCGCAGATCGAAACGACGACCAGCGACTATGACAAGGAAAAGCTGCAGGAACGTCTGGCGAAACTCGCCGGCGGTGTTGCGGTCATCAAGGTCGGCGGCGCTTCGGAAGTCGAAGTGAAGGAACGCAAGGATCGCGTCGATGACGCGCTGCATGCGACCCGCGCTGCGGTCGAAGAAGGCATCGTCCCCGGCGGCGGTACGGCTCTGCTGTATGCCACCAAGGCTCTCGATGGCATGTCGGGCATTAACGAAGACCAGACCCGCGGCATCGACATCATCCGCAAGGCGCTGCAGGCTCCGGTTCGCCAGATCGCCGAAAACGCCGGCTTCGACGGCGGTGTCGTCGCGGGCAAGCTGTTCGATCAAAAGGACAGCAACTTCGGCTTCAACGCTTCGACCGACGTCTATGAAGACCTGGTCAAGGCCGGTGTCATCGACCCGACCAAGGTTGTCCGCATCGCGTTGCAGGACGCCGCCTCGGTTGCCGGTTTGCTGATCACCACCGAAGCCGGCATCGCCGAATCGCCTGAAGACAAGCCCGCCATGCCCATGGGCGGCGGCGGCATGGGCGGCATGGGCGGTATGGACTTCTAAGTCCGAACCGTTCGGCGCTCAGCCAATTAAAAGAGGGCCGGGGGAGAAATCCTCTGGCCCTTTTCTTTGCGCTTTCCCTTCCTCGTCACCCCGGACTTGATCGGCGATTATCCCCTTGCGACATGTAAGCGGCTGTTCCCCGGCGAAGGCCGGGGTCCAGAGCGTTGGAAAGCCACGGTTGCCCGATGACGCCCTAGGCCGTGTTGGGAGTCACGTGCCTCCCAACACCCTTCGCCGGGGAACAGCTACAT
>NZ_JBOHHT010000107.1:0-39085 GCF_050725655.1 Sphingopyxis sp.
GCAGGCATGGGGAGGGGGACCGCGCCCGCAGGGCGTGGTGGAGGGGCGACAACGGTGCGCCAAAGCCCCTCCGTCAGCGCTGCGCGCTGCCACCACCCCATCGCTGCGCGACAGGGAGGACCTTTCCCTTCTTCGTCACCCCGGACTTGATCCGGGGTCCATCAAACTGATGCCACGCGAATGGATCCCGGATCAAGTCCGGGATGACGAAGAAGGGACGTCCGCTTCCCACCCCAAAGCCGTCATCGGGCGGCACAAATAACCGCTGTCCTACATTATCGGCGCGCCATGGCCTTTCGGTCCATGTTTTCACGTCGCCCCCGATCCGCCGTCTCGCGCCCGAATAGCGCCGCCGCTATTGCGACAGGTATCATTATACCGGGACGTAGCGCGACCTTCGTGACCTTTGGAATAAAGTTACGCGACGCGAACGACCTATTCGCCGTCCGAATCATCTTTCGGCTTGCGGACTTCGCTCACGAGCAGCTTGTCGATCTTGCGGCCGTCCATGTCGACGATCTCGAAACGCCAGCCCTTGTCGGTGAAACGTTCGCCTTCCTTGGGCAGTCGTTTGAGGATCGCGAGCGCATGGCCCGCGGCGGTCGCATAGTCGCGGTCGTCGCCGAGTTCGATCCCCAGCCGTTCGGCCATCTGGTCGGCGGGCATCGAGCCCGCGATCAGCAGGCTGCCGTCGTCGCGTTCGACGACGAAGGGCTCGCTCCCGATGTCCTGGTCCGACGCGAATTCGCCGGCGATCGCGGCGAGCAGGTCGGCGGGGGTCACCAGCCCTTCGAAATGGCCATATTCGTCGTGGACGAACAGCATCGGTACATCGGCGACGCGCAAAGCTTCGAGCGCGTCCATCGCGTCGATCTGGTCATGAATGACCTTCGCCGACCGGGTCAGCCGCTCGATATCGAGCGTTTCGCCGCGGAACAGCGCCGCCGCGATATCGCGCGCCTGGACGACGCCGACGATGTCGTCGACCGACCCGCGCGCGACAGGGATGCGCGTGTGCGGGGTTGCGAGCAGCTTGGCGCGTACCGTGTCGGCGTCCGACGCGATGTCGATCCAGTCGACATCGATGCGCGGCGTCATCACCTCGCGCACCGGGCGGTCGGCGAGGCGCACGACGCCCGAGATGATCGCGCGTTCGCTTTCCTCGATCACCCCCGATTTGGAAGCCTCGGCGACGATCAGGTGCAGCTCCTCGGCGGTCACCCGGTCTTCGGATTCGCGATTGAGCCCCAATATGCGAAACACCAGCGCCGAACTCGCGTCGAGCAACCAGACGAGCGGCGCGCCGATTTTCGACAGCCACAGCATCGGCAGCGCCATGAAAATGGCGATCGGCTCGGGCGCGCGCAGCGCAAACTGTTTGGGCACCAGCTCGCCCGCGATCAGCGAGAAATAGGTGGTCACGGCAATGACAACGGCAAATCCCGCGGCCTTCGCATTTTCGTCGTCGAGGCCGAACATCGCCTGCAGCCGTTCGCCGACCGGTCCGCCAAGGCTGGCGCCCGAATAGGCACCGGCGAGAATGCCGATCAACGTGATGCCGACCTGTACCGTCGACAGGAAGCGCCCCGGATCGGCGGCGAGCTGACGCGCGATGGCGGCGCCGCGGCTGCCGCGCTTTTCCGCCGCCTGCAAACGCGGCCCGCGTGCCGATACGATGGCCAGTTCGGAAAGCGCGAAAACGCCGTTGAGCAGGATCAGGACGGCGATGATCGCCACGTCGGACCAGGGAAAGGGGGTCATGGGATATGCTGCGGGCGCACCGGCGCCTTGCCCCTATAAGGATCGGTCATGCCCGCCCTATAAGCGAAAGTCGCGGTGATGCACAATGGCACGCGCCTGAACGCGCGGCTCAGCCGCCATTCAGTCAAATTCTGGAACCAGATCGCCAGCCATATGTTATCGGCAAGGAAGGACGGATGCGAAGGACCAGAAGCATCCGCCGGATAAAGGGAGCGAAAAGATGAAGACCAGGATGATCAAGCTCACCATTTTGACCAGCATCGGCGCGATTGCGCTGACCGGCTGCGTCACCGATCCGGTGACCGGTGAAAGGAAGATATCGAAGGCCGCGATCGGCGGCGTCGGCGGCGCGCTCGGCGGTTATCTGCTCGGCGACCTGATCGGCGGCCGCAACAGCCGGACCGAGGAAATCGTCGGCGCGGGCATCGGCGCGGTCGCTGGCGCGGGCGCCGGCTATTATATGGACCAGCAGGAAAAGAAGCTGCGCGAACGCACCGCGGGCACAGGCATCGACGTCGAACGCCAGGGCGACCAGCTGGTGCTCAACATGCCCGGCGACGTGACCTTCGATTACAACAGCGCGATGGTGAAGTCGCAGTTCCGCAGCGCGCTCGACAGCGTCGCATCGACGCTGGCCGAATATCCGAGCACCTATATCGACGTCTATGGCCACACCGATTCAACCGGCAGCGACACCTATAACCAGGGCCTGTCCGAACGCCGCGCGGCATCGGTTGCCGACTATCTGGGCGGCCGCGGTATCCAGCGCGCGCGCATGGCAACACTCGGCTACGGCGAATCGCAGCTCAAATGCTCGCCCGAACGCGGCGAGGCCGATTATCAGTGCAACCGCCGCGTCGAAATCCGCATCGCGCCGGTCACGCAGGCCGACGTCAACGCGGCGAAATAAGCTCGTCCATTCCCGTGGACAGGAAGGGCGTTGCTTGTGGGCAGCGCCCTTTTCCTATGACAGCGACGGGAAGCTCGCCTTCAGCCCGTCGATGACGAACTGCGCCGCGAGTGCCGCGAGCAGCACGCCGAGCAAGCGGGTGATCACCGCCTCGCCCTTGTTGCCGATCAGCCGCATCAGCGGCCCCGCCGAGAGCAGCGCGGCCAGCGTCAGCAGCAGCACGAGCAGCAACGCGCCAAAGATCACAAAGGCACGGTCGAGCCCGTTGTTCTGCGACACGAGCAGCATCACCGAGGCGATCGAGCCCGGCCCGGCGAGCATCGGCATCGCCATCGGAAACACCGACACATCCTCGATCTCGGGGGTCGCCATCACCTTCTCGGCGCGCTGTTCGCGGCGTTCGGTGCGTTTTTCGAACACCATGTCGATCGCGATGATGAACAGCATGATGCCGCCCGCGATGCGGAAACTGTCGAGGTCGATATGGAGAAAGCCGAGCAACTGCTCGCCGAACATCGCGAAAAAGACGAGGATCAGCCCGGCGATGACCGTCGCGCGGATCGCCATCGAGCGGCGCTGCTGCGCGCTCGCTCCCGTCGTCAGGCTGGCATAGATCGGCGCGCAGCCGGGCGGATCGATGACCACGAACAGCGTGACGAAGGCCGAGATGAAAAGGTCGATCATGGCTGCTTCGGCGCCGCGACCCGGTCGTCGATGACGCTCGCCATCTCCTTGCCGTCCCAAAGCCGGATCGTGACGCGGCGCGATTTGTCGGCGCGCACCGTCGAGGTCCAGCTCAACGTCTGGTCGGGGGACAGCCCGACCGCCATATCCTCACCCTCTCCGCCAGCCTCGATCGGGACGGCGGGGCGCGAACCGCAGACCGCCTGCTTCGATGCGATGAATTCGGGGGCTTCGCGTGGGCTGGTCAGGCCGTCGCCATGGTCGAGGATCCAGTTGATCTTTCCGCTGCGGGGATCGCGCAGCCACACAGTGGTGAAAAAGCCGTTGGTTGGACCCTTCTGCCATGCGCCCGTCGTCGCACCGACATTGCCGTCGCAGCTCACATAAACCGCATGCGGTTGCCACTTCACCGCTTCGGCGGGGTCTTTCTGCGATTTCAGCCAGTCGCGCGCCTTGACGCGCTGCGGCACGAACATGACCGCTTCGGGCGCGGCGGTTTCACGAAACGCCGTCCACTGACCCTTTTCCTGCGCCAACCGGGCAAAGCCGATCTCCGCGGCGATGAAGGCGCTGGGGTTCGGCCCGAGTGGCCGGTTGCGAATATCGTCGGGATCGCCGGCGCAACCCGCCAGCAGCGGCAAAGCGAAGGCGGCGGTGATCAGCATATGACGCATCAAAAACCCTCCGGATCGGCAAGACCCGCGCGGCGGTGCGCGGCGACGAGCGTGTTGCGCAGCAGGCACGCGATGGTCATCGGCCCGACCCCGCCCGGCACTGGCGTGATCGCGCCGGCGATCGCGGCCGCTTCGGCATAATCGACGTCACCGACCAGCCGCCCCTTCGATGCGCCATCGGCGGGCGGCAGTCGGTTGATACCGACGTCGATCACCACCGCACCAGGCTTGATCCAGTCGCCCTTGACCATTTCGGCGCGGCCGACCGCGGCGACGACGATGTCGGCGCGGCGAACGAGACCCGGCAAATCCTTCGTCCGGCTGTGCGCCATGGTCACGGTGCAATTGGCGCCAAGCAACAATTGCGCCATCGGCTTGCCGACAAGGATCGAGCGGCCGACGACGATCGCGTCCTTGCCGCTGAGGTCGCCGAGCCGGTCCTGGAGCAGCAGCAGGCAGCCATAGGGGGTGCATGGCACCATGCCGGGGATGCCGAGCGCAAGCCGCCCGGCGCTGACCGGGGTCAGCCCGTCGACATCCTTGTCGGAATCGATCGTTGCAACGGCCGCTTGCTCGTCGAGATGGCCCGGCAGCGGCAATTGCAGGAGGATGCCGTCGACCGCTTCGTCGGCGTTGAGCTGGCGCAGCAAGGACTCGACCTCGGCCTGCGAGGTGGTCGCGGGCAGACGGTGCTCGAAGCTTGCCATCCCGGCGGCGACCGTCGCCTTGCCTTTCGACCCGACATAGACCGCGCTCGCGGGATCGTCACCGACGAGCACGACCGCAAGGCCGGGGGCGCGCGCGGTCGCGGCCTTGAAAGCAGGAACCGCATCGGCAATCCGCGCCCGCAGGCCGTCGGCAAAAGCCTTGCCGTCGATCACCTGCGCAGCGGCCATCACGCCATCCCGTTGGCGTAGGCAAGCCGCCCGAGATAGCTCAGCACCGGCCCGTCGAGAATGATGATGATGATCAGCACCAGCATCGGGGTCAGGTCGAGCCCGCCAAAGTCGGGCATGATGCGGCGGAAGGGGCGGTAAAGCGGCTCGGTAATCCGGTCGAGCACCGACCACAGCTGGCCGACGAACTGGTTGTGGGTGTTGATGACGTTGAACGCGATCAGCCACGACATCACCGCCTGCGCGATGATGAACCACCACAGGACCGTCAGGATGATGTGAACGATCTGGAGGAGCATGAGAAGCAAGGCGATTTCTCCGATAAAGGGTCTTGCCGCGTCTCTTAGCGGTGAATGAGCGTCCCCGCACCCCTCGCGGTGAAAATTTCGAGCAGCATCGCGTGCGGGATACGCCCGTCGAGGATGACCGCGGCCTCGACCCCGGCATCGACCGCGGCGACGCAGGTTTCGACCTTGGGAATCATGCCGCCGGTGATCGTGCCGTCGGCCTTCAGCGCATCGATCGCCGGGCGGTCGAGATCGGTGAGCAGCGCGCCCGATTTGTCGAGCACCCCGGCAACGTCGGTGAGCAGGAAGAAGCGTTTTGCGCCGAGCGCTCCAGCAATAGCGCCCGCCATCGTGTCGGCGTTGATATTGTACGTCGCGCCGTCGGCGCCGAGCGCCACGGGCGCGACGATCGGAATGAAATTATCCTTCGTCAGATTGACGAGGATCGTCGGGTCGACCGCCACCGGTTCGCCGACGAAGCCCAGGTCGACGTGCCGCTCGATCCCCGAATTGGGGTCGGGCTCGGTACGGCTGACCTTTTCGGCGAGCACGAGGTTCGCGTCCTTGCCCGAAATGCCGACAGCGCGGCCGCCGAGCGCCGCGAGCCAGCTGACGATTTCCTTGTTGATCTTGCCCGCCAGCACCATTTCGGCGACCTCGGCGGTTGCGGCGTCGGTGACGCGAAGCCCCCCGACGAAGGTCGATTCGATGCCGAGCTGTTTCAGCATCGCGCCGATCTGCGGCCCGCCGCCATGGACGACCACGGGATTGATGCCGACCGCCTTGAGCAGCACGACATCCTCGGCGAAGTCGCGCTGCGCCTCGGCATCGCCCATCGCATGGCCGCCATATTTGATCACGAAGGTCTCGCCCGCATAACGCTGCAAATAGGGCAGCGCCTCGACGAGCGTTTCGGCCTTGGCGAGCAGATCGGGCATTTTCGAAGGATCGGTCATCGACATCATCCGGCGTTCTTCGCATCGAGGTGGCGGCCCAGCGCAACCACCGCCATCACCAGCAGCGGCACCATCACCGCCGACAACACGACCTTGGCGATCATCTGGCCGAGCATCAGGTCGCCGATCGGGCGGACCCCATAGAAGCTGACCGTGATGAAGATCAGCGTATCGATGATCTGGCTAAGCGCCGCGGCGACAAAACCGCGCAGCGGCAGCAGGCGGCCGTTGTTCGCGGTCATCCGCGCAAAGAGCCAGACGTTGAGGCTGACCGACACGCCATAAGCGAGGATCCCGGCCGCCATCATGCGCCAGCCCTGTCCGACGATGATCGGGAAAGCCTCCTTGGCGGGCTCGTACATGCCCTCGTCGGTCGGCAGCTGCAGCACGAACACCGTCAGGGTGATCGCGAGGATCAGCGGAATGAAGCCCAGCCGCACCAGCCTGTCGGCCACGACACGCCCATGCAGTTCGGCGATGCCGCTCGAAATCGCGATCAGCGTCAAAAAGGGGAAAATCCCGGCCTCGACCGCCAGCGGGCCAATCGCGACCTGCTTTGCCCCCAGGAAACCGCCGAGCGGAACCATGCCGCCGTAGAGGATCGCGAACAGCAGCAACGAAGGCGCGATCACGCGCGAAGAGCTATTTTCCATCGAGGCCGCTTAATCGCTTTTGCCGGTGCTGGAAAGTCCGAGAAACACGGCTCGGCGCGCGGCTCTTGCCCCGGCGCCAAAGCCCGTTAGACAGACCCATTAAACTTGCGGGGGACGCATCACCATTATGGAACGCCTGATCGGTTTGCTCGGCATCGTCGCATTGCTTGCGATTGCCGTGCTTTTTTCGTCGAACCGTCGCTGGATTCGCCTGCGCATCGTCATCCCCGCCTTCCTGCTCCAGGCCGGCTTCGCCGTGCTCGTCATCGGCACCCCGTGGGGCCGCGCGGTGATCCAGGCGATGTCGAACGGCGTGTCGAACCTCTTGAGCTATGCCGACGAGGGCACCCGGTTCCTCTTCGGCGACGTGCTGACGCAGGCACCTTATGGCAAGGCGGTGTTCGCAATCGGCGCGCTGCCCGTGATCATCTTCTTCGCCTCGCTGATCTCGGTGCTTTATTATCTCGGGATCATGCAGCTGATCATCAAATGGGTCGGCGGCGCGATCCAGAAGGTCACTGGCATCACCAAGGTCGAAAGCCTCGGCGCCGCGGCGAACATCTTTGTCGGCCAGTCCGAATCGCCGCTCGTCATCCGCCCCTATCTCGCCGGACTGACCCCGCCGCAGCTGTTCACCGTGATGACGGTCGGCATGGCTGGCGTCGCGGGCACCATTCTCGGTGCCTATGCCGGAATGATCGGCCCGCACCTCCTCCCCTATCTGCTCGCGGCCAGCTTCATGTCGGCGCCCGGCGGCATCTTGATGGCGAAGATCATGATGCCCGACGACCCCAAGGACATCGGTATCGAACCCGTCGTGATGCCCGAGGCGAGCCATGACGAGGAAAAGCCCGCCAACATCATCATGGCGGCAGCGCAGGGCGCACAGACCGGCGTCAGGCTCGCGGTCGCGGTCGGCGCGATGGTGATGGCCTTCGTCGCGCTCGTCGCGCTCGCCAACGGCCTGCTTGCAGGCATCGGCGGCTGGTTCGACATCGACGGCCTGTCGTTCCAGGCGGTCATCGGCACGATCTTCCGCCCCGTCATGTGGCTGATGGGCGTGCCGTGGGAAGAAAGCGCAGTGGTCGGCGGATTGTTCGGCAGCAAGGTCGTGCTCAACGAATTCGTCGCCTTCATCGACCTCGGCAAGGCGCAGGGCGATATGTCCGCTGCAGCGGTCGCGATAGCGACCTTTGCGCTCTGCGGTTTCGCCAATTTCAGCTCGATCGCGATCCAGATGGCGGTGACCGGCGGGCTCGCGCCGAACCAGCGCCCGATGATCGCCAAGCTCGGACTGAAGGCGCTGCTCGCGGGCAGCCTGTCGAACCTGATGTCGGCGGCACTCGCGGGTCTGATGCTCGGAATCGCGCCGCCATTGGCCGCCCCTCCCGTCCCGCCCGCCCAACCCGTCGCAGCACCGGCGCCCGATGTCGCGACGGCCCCGGCTGCGACGCCCGTCAAGGCGCCCTGACCTCATCACGACACCGGCAAGTATTGATGCCGGCCGGTTGGGGATAATTTGCAAGCTGCCGCCTAATAGCGTAAATTCTGCGCAATATAACGAACTCCGGGTTACGTTCGCCAATTGGGAGGTTGCCATGAAAACCGCTTATCGTTTGTCGATCCTTGTCGCGGCTGCGGCGTCGATAGGGGCGGGCTTCCTCGCCACCTCCCATGCCCAGACGGCCGAGACCGAACGCTACCGCCCCGATCGCCCGCCCGAGGCGACGATCTATCGCGACGCCGGCTATCGCGGCCCCGCGGTGTTCATCGGTGAGGAAAAGCCCAACCTCGGCCTCGCCTGGCCAGTCAATTCGATCCGCGTTCCGAACGGACGCTGGGAACTGTGCGAAAAAACACGTTATCGCGGCAATTGCCGGACGGTCGACCGCGACACGCCGATGCTGAACAATGTCCTGCGCGGCCTCACCATTCAGTCGATCCGCCCGGTCGGCGGCGGTGGTGGCGGTGGCGGGCAACCGCCCGCAAACGATCAGGTCGCACGCGGCAATTTCGCCGAATTCCATACCCAGCCGGCCGAGCGCAACTATCGCGTTCTCGCCTGCGCCCGCGGATCGGCGACCGCCAATTGCGCGGCGCAGACCGCCGACACCTGGTGCCGTTCGATCGGCTGGAACGGGTCGGCGCGCGAGCATATGGAAACGATCAGCGGGCGGGTCTACCTCGCCGACGTGCTGTGCGTGCGTTCGGGCTATTGAGGGGGAGACAGGATATGAAGACGACGACTCTTGTCGCGGCGGGCGCCGCGATCCTCGCACTCGCGGCCTGTTCGTCGGTGCCGCGCAATACCGGGACAAGCTATGACTGCAGCGGCGGCACGAAGCTGAAGGTCGACTATGTCGGCAGCACCGCCATCGTCCGCGTCAACGGCATGCGCTCGATGGTGCTCAAATCGACCCCGGCGAACAGCGGCCAGATTTACGAAAACAAGAGCGGTGCGCGACTGCACCGGCAGGGCAACGACGTGACGTGGAACACCGCGCTTCGCTCGGCGCCCGAAAGCTGCCGCGTCGTCTATACGCCGATGTAAGCTGAAAGGCCGCCGGCGCCGTCGGCGGCCTGACTATAATGTCATTTGCGCCAGCGCCGCGCGGACTTCGCCGGCGAATAATTCGGGCTGTTCCCACGCGGCGAAATGCCCGCCGCGATCGAGTTCGTTCCAATAGACGATATTCTTGTACCGCCGCTCGGCCCAGCGCTGCGACAGGCGCATGATCTCGCCCGGAAACAGGCTGCATCCCGTCGGCACAAGGATTTCCCCTGCCGAAAAATTGCGGAAGCTGTGCCAATAAAGCCGCGCCGACGAAGCCGCACTCGCGGTCAGCCAGTAGAGGCTGACGGTGTCGAGCATCATATCCTTCGATAGCGCGTTTTCGGGATGGCCGCCGATCGACTGGCCGCCGGGTCGATGCCCGCAATCGGTCCAGCCGTGGCATTTTTCGACGATCCACGCCATTTGCCCGACCGGGGAATCGGTGAGGCCATAGCCGATCGTTTGCGGCCGCGTCGCCTGCTGGGTCGAATAGCCGCTGTCCTTTGCCTGATACCAGCCGAAGCGCGCGAGATAGAGTTTCTCGCTGTCGGTGAGGTCGGTCATCAGGTCGGGCGGCGGCGCGCCGACCACCATGTTGACGTGAATTCCCGCGCAATGATCGGCATGGTTCATCCCGATCGCACAGGTCACCGCGCTGCCCCAGTCGCCGCCTTGTGCAAAATAGCGATCATAGCCGAGCGCCTGCATCAGCGCGTCCCACGCCGCGCCGATATGCTCGACGCTCCATTTGGCCTCGGCGGGCTTGCCCGAAAAGCCGTAGCCGGGAAGCGACGCGATCACGAGGTGATAGTCGGCCGCAAGCGGCTCGATCACCTCAAGAAACTCGAGCACCGACCCCGGCCAGCCATGCGTCAGGATCAGCGGCCGCGCGGTTGGATTGGCCGATCGGATATGCAGGAAATGGATGTCGAGCCCGCCGATCGTCGCGAGGTAATTGGGTAGCGCGTTGAGCCGCGCTTCGACCGGGCGCCAGTCATATTCGTCGCGCCAATAGGCCGCGAGTTCCTGCGCATAGGCAAGCGGGGTGCCCTGATCCCAGTCGCCCGCCGTTTCCTTTTCGGGCCAGCGCGTGCGCGCCAGTCGCTCCTTCAGATCGTCGAGCGCCGCTTGCGGCACGTCGATGGTGAAGGCACGAATATTGTCGACCTGCATCTGCCCGCCCCTTTTTCAAGCCGATTTTCAGGGCCGCGCAGGCGCCCTGCAGCCGCGCTCCAGCCCGACGCCTTTCAGGAAACCGCGGCGCACCGTCCCGGCATAAACCGCCAGCGCATAACGCCGCCGCTCGGCATTGGCGCCAGTAACCTCGCCAATCAGCCCCCGAAACGGAATAATCCCCCCCGCTACCGTGCCAGCGACGCGGCCGGCGGTCTCTTCGCGCTTCTTGGCGCGGTCCTTGTCGACCTGTTCGTTGATGTCGGCGCCCAGCACCTCGTTGAGTTCGCTCACTTCCTTGGCGATTGCGGCGCACTTTCCGAGACCCGCCAGCGAATAGGGGCTGCCCTGAATCGCCAGCAGCTTTGGCGGAACTTCCTTGCCGTCGAAGGGCTCGGCGACCGAATTGGCGGTATCCTTGATCGTTGATTCTTCGGGCGAACCCTGTTGCGCCTGAACGGGCAAGGCTCCGGCAACAAGGAAAGCGGCAAGTGCGAATAAGGTCTTGTTACGCATGATCATATCATCCCCTGCTTCCACATACCCAACGCATCGGATGCCTTCCGGCTCCATCGGTCCCGTTTATAGTGGACGACGCAGGGTGATTTGAACCCACGGCCCCTGCGCACCATCGTGGCCGCCGCCGATACCTTCGGAGACATCAAGTACATCCCAGATGGCGGTTTCGCCATAGATGGATTCGAGTTCTGCACAAGCGAGGTAGTTGAAATAGCGTCCGAAACGATCGCGTCCCTCGGCCTTGCCGCTCTTGTAGCTTGCGAAATGGTAACCACCGGGCTTGAGCGCGCGATGGATACGCGTAATCACGCCCGGAAGATCGCGGCGTGGCACGTGGAGCAAGCTGGCCGACGCCCAGATGGCGTCGTAGCGGCCGGCGGCGTCGAGTTCGCCAAAACGCATTACGCGAGCCGGCCGACCTAGCTGTGCTTCCGCTTTCGCCGCAATCTCGGCAACCCCGTCGGTCGGATCGACCGCAAAGCCGCGCGCGATCATGTGCGCCGCGTCACGCCGCCGCACCCCAGTTCGAGTATGTCCGCTCCGGCCGGCAGTCGGTCGAGAAAACGATCGAGATGGCGCGACACGCCAAGTTTGCCCGACGCGGTGTAAACCGGCGCTTCCGCCGCGTAAAATGCAAGGGTCCGGGCGTCGTATCCGCTCATCGTGTCGGAACGGGCTCCGGTCCGGTCCAGTCGTAAAATCCGCGCCCCGCCTTTTTCCCGACCCAGCCGGCGTCGACATATTGGACGAGCAAGGGCGCCGGGCGGAATTTCGGATCGCCGGTGCCGCTGTGGAGCACGCGGATGATTTCGAGGCAGGTGTCGAGCCCGATGAAATCGGCGAGCGTGATCGGGCCCATCGGATGGTTGAGGCCGAGGCGGCAGCCGGCGTCGATGTCCTGCATCGTCGCGACGCCTTCGCCCAAAGCGAACACCGCTTCGTTGATCATCGGCATCAGCACGCGGTTGACGATGAAACCCGGCGCGTCGTTCGCGTGGACGATTTCCTTGCCGAGCCCGCGGCCAAAAGCCTCGACCTTCGCCAGCGTGTCGTCGCTGGTGGCGAGCCCGCGGATCAGTTCGATCAGGCCCATCACCGGCACCGGGTTGAAGAAATGGACGCCGATGAAGCGCGCCGGGTCGGGCGCCGCCTGCGCCAGCCGCGTGATCGGGATCGAGCTGGTATTGCTCGCAAGGATCGCGGTCGCCGACAGATGCGGACCGACGCTGGCGAAGATCGTGCGCTTGATCTCCTCGCGCTCGGTCGCTGCCTCGATGACGAGGTCCGCAGGCGCGAAGGCGCTATGGTCGGCGACTGGCGTGATGCGTCCGAGCAGCGCGTCGGCATCCTCCTGCGTCATCTTCTCCTTGGCGACGAGCCGGCCGAGCGCTTTGGCGATGCCCGCCTTGCCCGCTTCGGCGCGCGCGAGGTCGATATCGGACAGCAACACATCGTGCCCGGCGCCCGCCGACACCTGCGCAATGCCCGCGCCCATTTGTCCCGCACCGATAACGCCGACGATCATATGCTGCCCTTTTCGCTGAAAACCGTGCCTGTGCCCCTACGGCTTCGGCCCCCCGCGTCAAGAGCGCGCGGAGTCCGGCGTATTAGGGGGCCGAGCGAAAGGCCGTCGCTTCGGCGAGGATCAGGGCGAAGGCGGGATCGGCGTCGTCCCACGTCGCAATCGGCGTCCAGCCGCTCGCGCGCAAAAGCAGGTTTGCATCGCGCAGGCCATATTTGTGGCTGTTCTCGCTGTGGATCGTTTCGCCCACCGCCATGTGATAAGCGCGCCCATCGACGGTGAAGTCCATGTCGCACGCGGCGACGAGATGCATTTCGATCCGCGCGTGGACATCGTCCCAGATCGCGCGATGCGCGAAATTCTCGACCGGAATGTCGCCGCCAAGCTCACGGTTGATCCGCTCGAGCAGGTTGAGGTTGAACGCCGCCGTCACCCCCGCCGGATCGTCATAGGCAAGCTCGAGCGTTGCCACATCCTTGATCCGGTCGATACCGATGAGAAGGAGCGACGCTTCGCCGAGCGCGCAGCGCCAGTTGCGCAAAAGGTCGATCGCGGTGCGCGCGACCATATTGCCGATCGTGCTGCCGGGGAAAAAGCCGAGTTTGGGCAGGTCGGCGATCTCGTCGGGCATGGCCACCCGCTGGGTGAAGTCGGCCTCGACCGGATAAATGGGCAACCCCGGAAAGCGTATGGCGAGCGCCTCGGCGCTGCCGCGCAGGAAATCGCCCGAAATATCGACCGGCACATAGGCGGCGGGTGCGATCGCATCGAGCAATAACGGTGTCTTCGTCGAACTGCCCGAGCCGAGTTCGACGACGGCGCGGCCCGGGCCGATCGCCGCGGCAATGTCGGCGGAATGGCGGGTGAGCATGTCGGTTTCGCTGCGCGTCGGATAATATTCGGGGAGTGCGGTCACATCCTCGAACAGCGCCGAGCCGGTCGCGTCGTAGAACCAGCGAGCGGGTATTGCCTTTGGCTGCTGGCTGAGGCCAGCATGGACGTCGGCGCGAAAGGCGATATCAACGCCCGCGGCATCGGCATCGACCTGGCGGAGACTACGAACGACACCCATGGTCAAAGATCCTTTGCGAGCCGCACGCCGGTGAATTGCCAGCGCTGATGGGGGTAGAAGAAATTGCGGTAGGAAGCACGCAAATGGCCGCGCGGGGTCGCGCAGCTGCCGCCGCGCAGCACGAACTGGCCGCTCATGAACTTGCCATTATATTCGCCGACCGCGCCGGGCGCGGCGCGAAAGCCGGGATAGGGGCGATAGGCGCTGCCGGTCCATTCCCACACGCAGCCGAACATCTGCCCAAGACCGGTGTCATCGTCGGCGGGCGCGGGTTGCACCGGTCCGACGGTATCGAGCTGCTGTCCGCCGTGCGGATCGAACGCGGCCGCCGCGGCTTCCCATTCCTGCTCGGTCGGGAGGCGCGCGCCCGCCCAGCTCGCGAAGGCGTCGGCCTCGAAGAAGCTGATGTGCGTCACCGGCGCGGCGGGGTCGACATCCTGCCAGCCCGACAGGGTGAAGTGTTGGCTTTCCTGCCAATAGGCCGGCGCCTCGATGTCCTCGGCCCGCACCCATGCCCAGCCGTCGCTGAGCCAGAGCGAGGGGGTATGATAGCCGCCGTCGGCGATGAATTCCTGCCATTCGCCATTGCTGACCGGGCGGCTGGCGAGCGCGTGCGCGGTCAGCAGCGCATCGTGGCGCGGGCCTTCGCAGTCGAAGGCGAAGCCGGTGCCGTCATGCCCGACCGCGGCCACACCGTCCGCACCCTTGATCCATTTCATCGCGGAAAACTGCGTAACTTCACTCGCGATTTGCTTTTCCCAGACCGCCGGACCGAGCGGATTTTGCGCGAAAAGATGCTTGAGGTCGGTGAGCAGCAATTCCTGATGCTGTTGCTCGTGATGGATGCCGAGGCCGACAAGCGTCAGCGCGCTCGCCGGGAGGTCGGGCAACGCGGTCTGGACCGCGGCATCGACATGCGCGCGCCAGATGCAGATTTCGTCGAGCGACGGGCGGGTGAGCAGGCCGCGATGCGGGCGCGCGTGGCGCGGCCCTTCGGCCTCATAATAGCTGTTGAAAAGGTAGGGATAGCGTTCGTCATGGAGCCGATAGCCCGCGACATGATCGCGAAGGACAAAGGTTTCGAAGAACCAGGTCGTGTGCGCGAGATGCCATTTGGCGGGCGAGGCATCGGGCATCGACTGCGCGCTCGCGTCGGCATCGGAGAGGGTCGCCACGAGAGCGAGCGACAGGCGGCGGGTTGCGGCGAAGCGTTGTGCAAGCTGCTCCATCGTGTCGGTCGTCGGCGAAGCGTCGGTGCGGCTGGCCATGGTGAGACAATCCCCGGAGGTGCGATTCGGTTTCGTATCGAACCCGATTATGGTTACGGCGCGCGCGAAAGTCTAGAACATTTAGGGAACAAGGTCATCCTCCCCGTCGCGCAGCGATGGGGAGGTGGCAGCGCGAAGCGCTGACGGAGGGGCGGTGACGCGGCCCCTCCACCACGCGCTGCCCGCGCGGGTCCCCCTCCCCACCGCTTCGCGGCAGGGAGGATATTTTTCTCAGCGCGTCGCGCCGGGTTTCCAGAGAATATCGCCGCCCGCCACGGCATTCAGGTGCCGGGTAAGCACGAAGAGATGGTCCGAAAGACGGTTGAGATAGTTCAGCGCAATCGGATTGAGGTCGCGCGTCGCGCCCGCCGCGACGGCGGCGCGTTCGGCGCGGCGCGTCACCGCGCGCGCAAGGTGCAGCCGTGCCGCGGCTTCGGTGCCGCCCGGCAGGATGAAGCTTTTGAGCGCATCCAGCGTGTCGTTCATGCCGTCGATCTCGTCCTCGAGCCGCGCGATCTGGCTGGGGACGATGCGCAGCGCCATGTCGTGCGGGCCGAAACCGAACTGGACGTCGGGCGGGGTCGCGAGATCGGCGCCGAGGTCGAACATCTCGTTCTGGATTCGCGCGAGCATCGCGGCTTCGTCGCTTGCCGGGTCGAGCGCCGCAGCGGCGATGCCGACCCAGCTGTTCGCTTCGTCGACGTCGCCGATCGCCGCCATCAGCGCGTCCGATTTGGCGACGCGCGAGCCGTCGACAAGCCCGGTGGTGCCGTCGTCGCCGGTGCGTGTGTAGATCTTGTTGAGCTTGACCATATGCGCCGGCCTATTTGCCTGCGGCGAAGAGGCCGATCAGCACGAGCAGGATGATCGTGATCGCCTGCCACTTCACGCGCGACATCATCATTTTGTTCTGCATCACCTGATTCTCGTGCGTGGTGCCGTCCATCTGGGCACGGTGGCCTTGCGAGAAATAGAAGAGCCCCCGCGCGAGCGAGAAGAGGACGAAGCCGGCGGCAATCACGACGCCAAGGATGAGCAGGATTTCCATGCACCCTATCTAGGGATTTTGCAGCGAATAGCCAGCGGGAAGCCGCCCGGCGGCCAAATCGGCGGCGAGCGCGCGCCCGTCGATTCCGGCGGCGCGAAGCGACGCGAGCGATGCCGCGGCATCGCGTTTCGCCAGCCTTTTGCCATCGGGGCCGCATACGAGCGCATGGTGGCGATAGCGCGGGGTCGGCAGATCGAGCAGCGCCTGGAGCAACCGGTGGACGTCGGTCGAGGCGATGAGGTCGGCACCGCGGATGACGTGCGTCACGCCCATCGCGGCGTCGTCGAGCGTGCTTGCGAGGTGATAACTCGCGGGCGCGTCCTTGCGCGCGAGGACGATATCGCCGTGCGCGAGCGGATCGGCGGTGCGTAGCCCCTGCCCCGCCTCTTCCCATGTGAGTTCGCCTGCTTCCGCCGCGGCGCGCGCTATATCAAGGCGCCAGCAATGCGGCTCGTGGGTCATGCGGCGCTCGCGCTCCGCATCCGGCAGGCCCCGACAGGTGCCGGGGTAGATCGCGCCCGATGGCCCATGCGGCGCCGACAGGCTGGCGGCGATGTCGGCGCGCGTGCAGAAGCAGGGATAGACGAGGCCGCGCGCGCGCAGATTGTCGAGCGCGGCGGCATAGTCGCCGAGCCGCGGCGACTGGCGCACCGGATCGCCATCCCAGTCGATCCCGAGCCAGGCGAGGTCGGCGAGCGACGCGCCGACATACTCCTCGCGCGAGCGGCTGCCGTCTATATCGTCGATGCGGATCAGGAACCGCCCGCCCGCGTTGCGCGCCGCGTCGTGCGCGAGCACCGCGCTATACGCATGGCCAAGGTGGAGTTCACCGGTCGGGCTGGGGGCGAAGCGGGTCAGCATAAGGCTGGTAAAATTTCCATATACTGTGCCGCCTTCGCATGAACCCTTCCATATCTTGCGATAAAAGCCCCCTTGACGTCAGATTCTGATGCGTCATGTAATACGCATGTCACTTGGGGAAGGCAGTGGCGCGCCAACCCGCGCAAATATGGGGGCAGCGTCCTAAAGCCATGTTCCATCCCGATCTCGCCCGGCATCCCGATAATTGTCCCGCCCTTGTCCTGAATGCCGATTATACGCCGCTCAGCTATTATCCCCTGAGCCTGTGGCCCTGGCAAACGGCGGTCAAGGCGGTTTTCCTCGACCGCGTCACCATCGTCGAAAATTACGAACGCGAAATCCATTCGCCGACGCGGACGATGTCGATCCCGAGTGTGATCGCGCTCCGCCAATATGTAAAACCGTCGCAGCACCCGGCGTTCACGCGCTTCAACCTGTTCCTGCGCGACCGTTTTTCGTGCCAATATTGTGGGTCGGACAAGGATCTGACCTTCGATCATGTCGTGCCGCGCCGACTGGGCGGGCGGACGACGTGGGAGAATGTCGCGACCGCCTGTGCGCCGTGCAACCTCAAGAAAGGCGGTCGCACCCCGCAACAGGCGCGCATGCCGATCTATCGCCAGCCGTGGCGCCCGACGAGCTGGCAACTGCAGGACAATGGGCGGGCGTTCCCGCCCGGCTATCTGCATACGAGCTGGATCGACTGGCTCTATTGGGATGTCGAACTGGAAGGCTGACAAGCGCACAACGGGTCGGACAGCATGGGTTCACCGGGATGGGGCTAGCGCGCCGCCCACCATTGAAAAAAGGAGAAACATCATGGTTCGCATTGCTCGCTTGCTCGCCGTCGGCATGGTCACCGCACCGCTGCTCGCCGCCTGCGCGACGGTCCCGCCCGCCGAAAAGCCCGTGTCGGTAACCGGCAGCATCACCTATCGCGAGCGCATGGCGCTGCCGCCGACCGCGCAGGTCGAGGTCACGTTGAGCGATGTCAGCCTGATGGACGCGCCGTCGAAGACGATCGCGCAGCAAAGCTTCACCGCCGACGGCCGCCAGGTGCCCTTTGGCTTTACGCTCACGGTCGACCAGCGCCAGCTCGACCCGCGCCACAGCTATGCGGTATCGGCGCGCATCACCGACGCATCGGGAAAGCTGATGTTCATCACCGATACGCGCAACTCTGTTGCGTTCGACGGCCGGCGGACAGTCGATATGGGGATGCTGACCCTGATCAAGACGCACTGATGTAACGCGCATAGCTATGCGCCGCTTGACCCTGCTTCTTCGCAGGTGCAGCAAGCGGCGCATGGGCCCGCCTATCCAGATCTCGCAAAATCCCGACATCCGCTATTTGGGGCGGATCCTTGGCGACGTCATCCGCGCCTATGGCGGCGACAAATTGTTCCGGCAGACCGAATATATCCGCTCGTCGAGCGTCGACCGCCACCGCGGCATCGCGGGGGCCGAGGCGATCGATCCGGGGCTCGATGCGCTGAGCCTCGACGACACGATCGCCTTCGTGCGCGGTTTCATGCTGTTTTCGATGCTCGCCAACCTCGCCGAGGACCGGCAGGGCGTCGCCGCCGAGCCCGAGGCGACGGTCGCGGCGGCGATCGAAAAGCTGCGCGCGGACGGGATCGACGGCGATGCGATCGCGGCGATGCTGAGCGCGTCGCTCGTCGCGCCGGTGCTGACCGCGCACCCGACCGAGGTGCGGCGCAAGTCGGTGCTCGACCACAAGAACCGCATCGCCGAACTGATGCTGCTGCGCGATGCGGGCGCCGACGAGACCCCCGAAGGCGATGTCGTCGAGGAGGCGATCCGGCGGCAGATCGTGCTGCTGTGGCAAACGCGCCCGCTGCGCACCGAAAAATTGTTCGTCGCCGACGAGATCGACAATGCGCTGACCTATTTGCGCGACGTCTTCCTGCCGGTGGTGCCGAAGCTTTATGCGCGCTGGGAAGCCGAACTGGGGCAGCGCCCCGCGAGCTTCCTGCGCGTCGGCAGCTGGATCGGCGGCGACCGCGACGGCAATCCCTTCGTCACCGCCGAGACGATGCAGCAGGCGACCGCGCGCAACGCCGCGGCGGTGCTCGGCCATTATATCGACGCGGTGCACCACCTCGGCGCCGAGTTGTCGGTGTCGGCGAGCCTCGCCGCCGTCCCCGACGCCGTCGAAGCGCTGGCCGAGGCGAGCGGCGATGCGGCGCCGAGCCGCCGCGACGAACCCTATCGCCGGGCGCTGTCGGGCATTTATGCGCGGCTGTGCGCGACCTATGCCGAGATCGTCGGGCGCGCGCCGCCGCGGCCGTCGGCGCTGGCGGGCAAACCCTATGTGACACCCACCGACTTCCGCCGCGATCTTGTCACCATCGCCGCCGGCCTGTCGGCGAGCGGCGGCGGCCAGTTCATCGGCATCGGTGCATTGGGGCGGCTGATCCGCGCCGTGGAAGTGTTCGGATTTCACCTCGCGACGCTCGATATGCGGCAGAACAGCGCGGTGCATGAGCGCGTACTCGCCGAGCTGCTGTCGGTATCGGGCGTGTGTGCCGACTATCGCGCGCTCGACGAAGAGGCGCGCGTCGCGCTGCTCACCGCCGAGCTGGCGAGCGACCGGCCGCTCGCCGCGCCGTGGCACCAGTGGAGCGACGAGACCGCGGGCGAACTCGCGATCGTTCATGCCGCCGCCGATGTTCGCGCGCGGCTCGGCAACGACGCGATCTGCCAGTGGATCATCAGCATGGCGCAGGATCTGTCCGACCTGCTCGAAGTCCATGTCCTCGCACGCGAAGCCGGGCTGTGGCGGAGCGGCGGCGAAGCGGGCCGGTCGAACCTGATGGTCGTTCCGTTGTTCGAGACGATCGCCGACTTGGGCCGCGCCCCCGCGATCATGGCGCGTTATTTCGCGATGCCCGAAATCGGTCCGCAGATCGGCCAGCGCGGGCATCAGGAGGTGATGATCGGCTATTCGGATTCGAACAAGGACGGCGGGTATCTGACCTCGACCTGGGGATTGCATCAGGCGTCGCAGGCGCTGACCCCGGTGTTCGAGGACGCCGATACCGCGATGCAATTGTTCCACGGCCGCGGCGGCGCGGTCGGGCGCGGCGGCGGCAGCGCCTTTGCCGCGATCCGCGCACAGCCCGCAGGCACCGTGCAGGGGCGCATCCGCATCACCGAACAGGGCGAGGTGATCGCCGCCAAATATGGTACGGCGGACGGCGCGGCGACGAACCTCGAGGCGATGGTGTCGGCGAGCCTGCTCGCGAGCCTCGAGCCCGAGGCGCTGAGCCACAAGGATGCGGCGCGCTTTACCGCGGCGATGGACCAGCTGTCGGACGGCGCCTTCGCCGCCTATCGCGGGCTCGTTTATGACACGCCGGCGTTCAAGGATTTCTTCCGCGCGATGACCCCGATCGCCGAAATCGCGACGCTGAAGATCGGGTCGCGGCCGTCGAGCCGCACCAAGTCGAGCGCGATCGAGGATTTGCGCGCGATCCCGTGGGTGTTCAGCTGGGCGCAGTCGCGCGCGATGCTGCCCGGCTGGTACGGCACCGGTGAGGGCTTTGCGGGGTTCGACGACAAGGCGCTGCTCGCCGACATGGCGGCGGGCTGGCCCTTTTTCGCGGCGCTGCTCGGCAATATGGAGATGGTGCTCGCGAAATCCGACATGGGGATCGCGGCGCGCTATGCCGAGCTGGCGGCGGGAATCGACGGGCATGACGCAATTTTTGGCCGCATCCGCGACGGGTGGAACCGCGCGCATGACGGATTGCTCGACATCACCGGGCAGACGCGATTGCTCGAGAAGAACCCCGCGCTCGAGGCATCGATCCGGCTGCGGCTGCCCTATATCGAGCCGCTCAACCTGCTCCAGATCGAGCTGATGAAGCGCCACCGTGCGGGCGAGACCGACCCGCGCATCGCCGAGGGCATCCAGCTGACGATCAACGCGATCGCGACGGCGCTGCGGAATAGCGGGTAGATCAAACCCCCTTCCCCCTTGATGGGGGAAGGATATGCAGCCTTATCGCGAAGCGATTAGGCGAAGTTGGATGGGGGTGATGGTGCGTTCACGCACTGCCGTCGCGGCCCGAGAGCGCACCCCCACCGCTGCGACTAGCCAGCAAGCTGGCAAGTCTCGCTACCCCCCCCATCAAGGGGGAGGGAATAAGGTCCGACCTCAGACCTTCGTGATCACCACTTCGCCCTTCGCATTCGCGCCGTCGGGGGTGAAGTTGATCCGGAAATCGGCGCCGTCCTTGTCCTTGCCCGCGAGCGTGTCGCCGCTGCGTGTGACCTTGACGCCCTTCTTGGCGAATTCGCCCGCCATCCAGTCGGCGGCCTTGGTCGGGGCGGCGGGCGAGGTGAAGCCGAGTTTGACCACTGCCTTGTCGGCGCCGCTCTTGTCGTTCGCGTCGACGTCGACCTTGGTGACCTTGCTGCCCGGATAGAGCTTCACCCCGTCGATATCGAAATCGTCTTCGATGTTCAGGTCGACGAAATCGGGGATGTCGATGTCGATCGCGGCGCCGTCGCCGCCGATCTTGATATTGCCGCCGTCCTTGCCGGTCTTGATCTGGACGCCGCCATGCTCGTCGCCGGCGTTGATCGAAACTTCGGTGCCTTCGCCGGTCCTTTTCTCCTCCGACCCGCAGGCGGCGAGGAGCATCATCGGGGGAATGAGGAACGCGAGACGCATCGACTATCTCCTTGGTGCATTAGTTATATAATACACTTGCGAGATGGGTAAGTCAATCAAGCCATCCCGTCACCCCGGACTTGATCCGGGGCCTGCCTTTTTGAAGGCAAGAAAGGCGGGTGCCGGGTCAAGCCCGGCATGACGAATAGCCTACGCGTCGATGCTGGTCCGCACATCGCCATGCACCAGCCCGCCATCGACGGTGATCGTGTCGCCGACGACATAGTCGCCCGCCTTCGACGCGAGGAAAATCGCGGCGCCAGCCATATCCTCGGGCACGCCGATGCGTTTGACCGGGATGCTCTGCGCGACCGCGTCGCCATGGTCGCGCGCCGCCTTGTTCATGTCCGACTGGAAAGCGCCCGGCGCGATCGCGGTGACGAGGATATGATCCTGCACCAGCCGCGCCGCGAGCCGCTTGGTCAGGTAGAGAATCGCGGCCTTCGACGCGTGATAGCTGTAGGTTTCCCACGGGTTGAGGCGCTGGCCGTCGATCGAGCCGATGTTGATCACCTTCGCCGGGCGGTCGGCGGTGCCGCCGCCCTTGAGCAGCCCGTGGAGCGCCTGCGTCAGGAAAAAGGGCGATTTGACGTTGATGTCCATCACCTTGTCCCAGCCCGCCTCGGGGAAGCCCTCGAACGGTTCGCCCCACGCTGCGCCGGCATTGTTGACGAGGATGTCGAGGCGCTCTTCGCGCGCTTCGAGTTCCTTGGCGAGCGCGCGGCAACCCTCGACGGTCGACAGGTCGACCGGCAGGCCGATGACCTTGCCGGGGTAGCGCGTTTCGAAATCGGCGACGGCTTCCTCGATCTGCGCGCTCTTGCGCGCCGAGATATAGACGCGCGCCGCGCCCGCGGCGAGATAGCCCTCGACGATCATCTTGCCGATCCCGCGCGAGCCGCCGGTGACGAGTGCGATGCGGCCGTCGAGGCCGAACATGTCTTGAAGGTTCATAGGGTCTTCTCCTCTAAAGCCCCTCCCCTTCAGGGGAGGGGTGGGGGTGGGGGCTCGCAGCGTAGAGCAAGGCCGATCGCCCCCACCCGCTGCGACTAAGCCAGCAAGCCGGCAAGTCTCGCTGCCCTCTCCCGAGGGAGAGGGACCAGGAAATCAGTAGCCGTTCATGCGGGCAACCTGGTCGATGTGGTAATGCACGTCGCCCATATACTCCGCCAGCGCGCGGTCGCGTTTCATATAGAGGCCGATGTCATATTCGTCGGTCATGCCGATGCCGCCGTGCATCTGCACGCCTTCGCGCACCGCGAGGTTGGCGGCGCGGCCGGCCTTCGCTTTCGCGACCGAAACCATCAGCCTTGCGCCCTCGTTGCCCCCACTCTGATTTTCGGCGTCGAGCAATTGCTGCGCCTTCATCACCGTGGCGCGCGCGACTTCCATTTCGCCGTAGAGATGCGCGGCGCGGTGCTGGAGGCCCTGGAACTCGCCGATCAGCTTGCCGAACTGCTTGCGTTCCTTGAGGTAGGCGACGGTCATGTCCATCGCGCCCTGCCCGACGCCGACGAGTTCGGCGGCGGCACCGGTGCGCGTGGCAGCGAGGAGCGCGTCGAGAATGTCGCCGCCCGCATCGACTTCGCCGATCACCGCATCGGCATCGACCTCGACGCCATCCAACGTGACATGGCTCGCAAGCGATGAATCGACGAGGCGGCGCGGGTCGGCGGTGACGCCCTTGGCGTCCTTCGGCACCGCGAACAGCGTGATGCCGCCGTCGGTCTTCGCCGCGACGATGCTCATGTCGGCGACATGGCCGTGGAGCACGAAGCTCTTCTTGCCGTCGAGGCGGAAGCCGTTGCCGGCGCGCGTCGCGGTGGTGGCGATGCGGTCGGGGCGGTGCTTGGCGCCTTCGTCGATCGCGAGCGCGACGATCGCCTCACCCGACGCGATCGCCGGGAGCCAGCGGCCCGCCTGCGTCCCGCCCGCTTTTGCCAGCGCGGCAACCGCGCCGACGCTGGTCGACAGGAAGGGCGACGGGGTCAGGTTGCGGCCGATTTCCTCGAGCACGATGCCCGCCTCCATATGCCCCATGCCGAGCCCGCCATGCGCCTCGGGAACGAGCATCCCGGGCAGGCCCATTTCGGTGAACTGCGTCCAGAGATCGCGCGAGAAGCCGGTGGCGTCGGCGCTGTCGCGCAGCTTGCGCAGGTGCGAGACGGGGGCTTGTTCGGCCACGAACGGCGCGATGCTGTCCTTGAGCATCGCCTGGTCGTCATTGTGATAGAGTGGCATTTTGTTTCTCCAGTTCCCCTCCCGCTTGCGGGAGGGGTTAGGGGTGGGTCAGCGACGTCGCATTTGCCCACCCCGCTGCGGCTAGCGAACAAGTTCGCAAGCCTCGCTGCCCCTCCCGCAAGCGGGAGGGGTGGATGTTACCCCCCCGGCAAATCCAAAATCCGCTTGGCGATGACGTTGAGCATGACTTCGCTCGTCCCGCCTTCGATCGAATTGGCCTTGGTGCGCAGCCACCCGCGCGCGCGCGCGCCGCCCTTGGTCTCTTCGCTGTCCCATTCGAGCGCGTCGCTGCCGCCGCCCGACATCACCAGTTCGTGGCGGCGCTTGTTGAGTTCGGTCCCGACATATTTCATCATGTTCGACGACGCCGGATGCGCGCGGCCGGTCTTCCACATGTCCATGAAACGCTCGCCCATCGCGCGATACGCAAAGACGTCGACGTCGAACGCCGCCATTTCGGCGCGCAGGATCGGATCGTCGAGTTCGCCCGCCGCATTCTTGCCGAATGCTTTGGCGAACGCCCCGCCGATGCTGACCATGTCGCCGCCTGCACCGCCGCCCGAGATCATCTCGCGTTCGTGGCCGAGCAGATATTTGGCGACGTCCCAGCCGCGGCCGACCTCGCCGATGAACTGCGTCTTCGGCACTTCGACATCGTCGAAGAAGGTTTCGCAGAAGGGCGAGTTGCCGCTGATCAAGAGGATCGGCTTGGTCGTCACACCCTTGCTCGCCATGTCGAAGAGCATGAAGGTGATGCCCTGATATTTATTCGCCTTGTCGGTGCGGACGAGGCAGAAGATCCAGTCGGCCTTGTCGGCGTAGCTCGTCCAGATTTTCGAGCCGTTGACGACCCAATGGTCGCCCCCCACTGGATCAGAAACTTCGTCGCCGAAGGTCTGCAAGCTCACGAGGTCGCTGCCCGATCCGGGTTCCGAATAGCCCTGGCACCAGCGGATTTCGCCGCGCGCGATCGGATTGAGATAGTGGACCTTCTGCTCTTCGGTGCCGAATTGCAGCAGCGCGGGGCCGAGCATCCAGATACCGAAGCTGTCGAGCGGCGAACGCGCATGGATGCGCTTCATTTCCTGTTTGAAAACCTTGGTCTGCTCGGGGGTCAGCCCGGCGCCGCCATAGGGCTTGGGCCAGTCGGGGACGGTGTAGCCTTTGGCGACGCAGGCTTCGAGCCACGCTTTCTGGGCGTCGTTCTTGAACACCCAGTTGCGGCCGCCCCAGCAGACGTCCCCTTCGTCACGCACGGGCTCGCGCATTTCGGCGGGGCAATTCGCCTCCAGCCAGTCCCGCACCTCGGCGCGGAAAGCGTCCAGTTCGCTCATCCTTTTGGCTCCTCTTCTGCCCCCAAATCTACGTCCGGTTCGCTAGTTTACGCAAGCGTCAACTTGGAGAAACGAGCCTGCCCTTACGGCGCCGTAGCGTCGGCTTGACCGCCGTTGACGCGTCACCTTTGGCCCCTAAGCTAAGTGGCAAAAGAAAACGGGAGAATGGGTCATGCGATTCGCAGGCAAGATTGCCGTCGTCACCGGAGCAGCTTCGGGAATCGGCAAAGCCACGGTATTGAAACTCGCGAGCGAGGGCGCGCACGTCTTCGCCGCCGACATCGACGAAGCGGGCGGACAAGCGCTCGCCGCGGCGTCGAACGGCAAGATCGACTTCGTCCGCTGCGACGTCACCAAGCCATCGGACATCGAGGCGCTGATGAATGAAGCCGCGGCGAAAGGCGGCGGGATCGACATCGTGTTCAACAACGCCGCCGCCGCGGGCGACCGCGCGCCGATCGACGAAATCAGCCCCGAGGGCTGGGACCTGACGATGGACCTCGTGCTGAAATCGGTGGCGATGGGCATCCGCTACGCCGCACCGCATATGAAGGGACGCCCCTCGACCCGCTCGGGAGGCGCATCGATCGTCAACACCGCGAGCGTCGCGGCGCTTGGCGCGGGCTATTCGCCGATCGCCTATGCGGTCGCGAAGGCGGGCGTGCTCCACCTCAGCAAAGTCGCGGCGACCGACCTCGCGCGCTATGGCATCCGCGTCAACGCGATCTGTCCCGGCTTCATCAACACCAATATCTTCACCTCGTCGCTCGACGTGCCCGACGAACATAAGGATCAGGCAAAGGCGATCATCGCGGGGATGAGTGAGGCCGCGCAGCCCGTCGCGCGCGGCGGCCAGCCCGAGGATATTGCCAACGCCGTCGCTTATCTGGCGAGCGAGGAGTCGAGCTTCATGACCGGCACGCATATGCTGGTCGACGGCGGGCTGACGATCGGCCAGCGCCACGCCTGGGACCCCGAAGCCCCCGGCCTGTTCGACGCCCTCGCCCAGATGGAGGAGGCCGCCAAGGCGGGAGCCCCGGCGTGAGCGCAGCGGCGGCGACAGTTCCGGCGCCCAAACGATTGCCCGTATGGCTGAAGGCCGTGCATGGCCTCGGCAGCATCGCCTATGGCGTCAAGGACAACGGTTTTTCGACATTCCTGCTGCTCTTCTACAATCAGGTGATCGGGCTTGACGCGGGCATCGTCGGCGCCGCGATCATGGTCGCGCTGATCGCCGATGCGTTCGTCGATCCGGTGATCGGCGAACTCACCGACCGCACGCGCAGCCGCTGGGGCCGCCGCCTGCCCTGGCTTTACGGCGCGCCGATCCCGCTCGCGATCGCGTGGATGCTGCTCTGGAGTCCGCCCGAAATGAGCGACACGATGACCGTCGCCTGGCTGATCGGCCTCGCGATCGTCGTGCGCTCGCTGGTGTCGATGTGCGAGGTGCCGTCGGTCGCGATCGTCCCCGAACTTACCGGCGACTATGACGAGCGAACCGCGGTGATGCGCTTTCGCTTCCTGTTCGGCTGGGGGGGCGGATTACTGATCCTTCTCCTTGCTTACGGCGTCTTTTTCGGCGGCGCGAAGGGACTCGTCGATCCCGAAGGCTATTTCCCCTACGCCCTCGCCGGCGCGCTGATGATGTCGGGCGCCGTGCTGGTTTCGGCGGCGGGCCAGCATAAGCGGATCGCGGTGTCGAACCTCGCCGATGTGAAGCCGGCGATGACGCTTCGCCATATCCTGCGCGATATGCGCGATACATTGTCGAACCACGCCTTCCTGTGGCTAATCTTCGCGGCGCTGTTCGGTTTCGTGAACCAGGGCATCACCTTTTCGATGAACAATTATCTGCTCGGCTTTTTCTGGCAGTTCACGCAGGGCGAGATGGTTGCTTATGTCTTCCTGCTGTTCGGCTCGATGATCGCCGCCTTCCTGATTGTCGCGCCGTTATCGTCGAAGCTGGGCAAACGCGACGCCGCGATCGTGGCGGGAGCGATCGCGCTGCTCGTTAACAGCGGCATCTATTTCGCCTGGATCCAGGGTGTCTTTCCCGGCCTACCGGGCAAACCTAGCGTCGCGGCGATGTTCGCGCTGGTTTTCGTTTCCAACGGCTTCTCGATCATCCTCATGATCCTCTCCTCGTCGATGATGGCCGACGTTGTCGAGGCATCGCAGAGCGAGACGGGACGGCGATCGGAGGGGCTGTTCTTCGCCGGATATTTCTTCATGCAGAAGTGCGCGACCGGCATCGGCATCTTCGCCGCCGGGCTGATCCTGTCCTTCGCGGCCTTCCCGGCCAATGCGAGGCCGGGCGAAGTCGGCAGCGACGTTCTCGGCAATCTCGCGCTCGGCTATGCGCTTTCGGTGCTCGTTATCGGCACGTTGGGGCTGATCGTGATGCGCAAATTCCCGATCTCGCGCGCCGATCACGAGGCGCGGCTCGCGCTGCTCGACGACGCCGCGCGCGCGGAGCCCGATGCCACGGGGGCGCATCCGTAACAATCGTGTCGCCAAGCGGCGGGATGATGTAATTTTCGGATCGCGGGACTTGGCAAGGCCCCCGAATCGGTCCAAGGGTTTACGTAAACGTAAAGGGAAAGGACGCGCAGATGGACTTCGATCTCACCGACCGGCAGGTCTATTGGCGCGACCGGGTGCGCGATTTTATCGAGCGCAAGGTTCGCCCCGCCGTCCCGACCTATGAAAAACAGGACAAGGCCGGCGACCGCTGGAAAGTCTTGCCTGTCGTCGAGGATCTGAAGGCCGAAGCGAAAGAAGCCGGCATCTGGAACCTCTTCATGCCGCCCAAGTCGGCCGCGCACCACCATGTCGACGAGACCTTCGAATTCGAAGGCCCCGGCCTCACCAACCTCGAATATGCGCTGTGCGCCGAGGAAATGGGCCGCGTCGGTTTCGCGAGCGAAGTGTTCAACTGCTCGGCGCCCGACACCGGCAATATGGAGGTGTTCCACCGTTACGGCACGGCCAAGCAGAAGGAAAAATATCTCGGCCGCCTGATGAACGGCCAGATCCGTTCGGCCTTTCTGATGACCGAGCCCAAGGTCGCCTCGTCCGACGCGACGAACATCGAAACGCGCATCGAGCGCGACGGCGACGATTATGTCATCAACGGCACCAAATGGTGGTCGTCGGGTGCGGGCGATCCGCGCTGCGAGGTCGCGATCGTGATGGGCAAGACCGACTTTGCCGCCAAGCGCCATGCGCAACAGTCGATGGTGCTGATGCCGCTCGATACGCCGGGGGTGAACATCCTGCGCCACCTGCCCGTCTTCGGTTATGACGATGCGCCGCACGGCCATATGGAAATCGAGCTGAAGGACGTGCGCGTCAATGCCGAAGAGGCGATGCTGCTCGGCGAAGGCCGCGGTTTCGAGATCGCGCAGGGGCGCCTCGGGCCGGGACGCATCCATCACTGCATGCGCACGATCGGCGTGGCGGAAGAAGCGATTGCGAAGATGGCGAAGCGGCTGCAGTCGCGCGTCGCCTTCGGCCGCAAGGTCGCCGAATACAGCATCTGGGAACATCGTCTGGCGCGCGCGCGCATCGACATCGAAATGACGCGCCTGCTGTGCCTCAAGGCCGCCGACATGATGGACAAGGTCGGCAACAAGTCGGCCGCGGCCGAAATCGCGATGATCAAGGTGCAGGCGCCGAACATGGCGCTGAAGATCATCGACGACGCGATCCAGGCGCATGGCGGCGGCGGCGTGTCCGAGGATTTCGGGCTGGCCAAAGCCTATGCGCATCAGCGCACCCTGCGCCTCGCCGACGGGCCCGACGAAGTCCACGAACGCGCGATCGCCCGCATCGAATTCGCCAAGCATAGCGAAGCGAGCGAGCCGGGCTTCTCGTCGGGCGACATCGGCGTTTCGCGTTAAAACCAGAAACCGGAGAGCAATAGTGACCAGAGCCGCGATTCTGATCGAACCGGGCAAGCCGCTGTCGATCGAAGACGTCGTCGTTGCCGATTGCGGCCCGCACGAGGTGCGCATTCGCACCGCTGCGTGCGGGCTTTGCCATTCGGACCTGCATTTCATCGACGGCGCCTATCCGCATCCGCTGCCCGCGATCCCCGGCCACGAAGCCGCGGGCATCGTCGAGGCGGTCGGCAGCGAAGTGCGCACGGTCAAGGTCGGCGACGCGGTCGTCACCTGCCTCTCGGCCTTTTGCGGTCATTGCGAGTATTGCGTCACCGGCCGCATGTCGCTGTGCATGGGCGGCGACACGCGCCGCCATGTCGGATCGGCGCCGCGCATCACGCGCCCCGATGGCTCACCGGTCAATCAGATGCTGAACCTCAGTGCCTTTGCCGAAACGATGCTCGTCCACGAGCATGCGTGTGTCGCGATCGATCCCGCGATGCCGCTCGACCGCGCCGCCGTCATCGGCTGCGCGGTGACGACGGGCGCGGGCACGATCTTCAACGCGTGCAAGGTGACGCCGGGCGAAACGGTCGCGGTCGTCGGCTGCGGCGGCGTCGGACTCGCCACGATCAACGCCGCGAAAATCGCGGGCGCGGGGCGCATCATCGCCGCCGACCCGGTTCCCGAAAAGCGTGCGCTGGCGATCAAGCTCGGCGCCACTGACGTGGTCGACGCGCTCGCCGACGATGCCGCGAAACAGATTCTCGAACTCACCAAGGGCGGCGTCGACCATGCGATCGAGGCCGTCGGGCGGCCGGCTTCGGCGAGCCTTGCGGTCGCGTCGCTGCGCCGCGGCGGCACCGCGACGATCCTCGGCATGATGCCGCTGTCCGAGAAAGTCGGGCTCAGCGCGATGGACCTGCTCTCGGGCAAGAAATTGCAGGGCGCGATCATGGGCGGCAACCGCTTCCCGGTCGACATCCCGCGCCTCGTCGATTTTTATCTCCGCGGCCTGCTCGATCTCGACAGCATCGTCGCCGAGACGATCCCGCTCGCCAAGGTCAACGAGGGTTTCGACAAGATGAGGAAAGGCGGCGCCGCACGGTCGGTGATCGTGTTCGACCAATGACGCTCGACGCGCAAAAGGCGTTCAGCGGCACTGTCGCGCCCGAGGGCGCCGATGTGCTCGACGAGGCGAAGCTGACGGCGTGGATGGAAGCGCATGTCGAAGGCTTCGAAGGTCCGCTGACCCAAGGCAAATTCGCCGGCGGCCAGTCGAACCCGACGTACAAGATCAGCGCGCCGTCGGGCAATTATGTGCTGCGCCGCAAACCCTTCGGCCCGCTGCTCCCCTCGGCGCATGCGGTCGACCGCGAGTATAAGGTGCAGGCGGGGCTCCACAAGATGGGCTTCCCGGTCGCGCGCCAGTACGGCCTGTGCACCGACGACGATGTCGTCGGCAGCTGGTTTTATGTCATGTCCATGGTCGACGGCCACACGATCTGGGACGGCGCGATGCCGGGATCGACGCAGGAGAACCGCCGCGCCACCTACGAGGCGATGATCGACACGCTCGCGGCGCTGCACAGCGTCGATGTCGAGGCCGCGGGGCTTTCGGACTTCGGCAAGCCCGGCAACTATTTCGGCCGTCAGGTCGACCGCTGGACCAAGCAATACCGGCTTTCCGAAACCGAGACGATGGACGAGATGGAGCGGCTGATCGCCTGGCTGCCCGCGACACTGCCCGAGCAGACGCGCACCAGCGTCGTCCACGGCGATTACCGCATCGACAATATGATCTATGCCAAGGATCGGCCCGAGGTGCTCGCGGTGCTCGACTGGGAGCTCTCGACGCTCGGCGATCCGCTCGCCGATTTCACTTATGTCGCGATGGCGTGGGTGACCGAAAATGGCGGCCGTTCCGGGGTGATGGATCTCGACCGCAAGACGCTCGGCATTCCCGAACTGGGCGAGATGGTCGAGCGTTATTGCGCCGCCACCGGCCGCGATGGCGTGCCCGACATGAACTGGTATTTCGCCTATAATTTCTTCCGCCTCGCCGGCATCATCCAGGGGATCAAGAAGCGCGTGATCGAAGGCACCGCCTCGTCGCAGCATGCCAAGGACATGTCCGAACGCGTTCGCCCGCTCGCCGAACGGGCGTGGGAATTCGCACGAAAGGCCGGCGCATGAGCCTGTTCGACATGACCGGGCAGGTCGCGCTGATCACCGGATCGTCGCGCGGCATCGGCAAGGCCACGGCCGAGGCGATGGCCGAACAGGGCGCCAAGGTCGTGATTTCGAGCCGCAAGGCCGACGCGTGCGAGGAAACCGCGGCCGAGATCAACGCGCGCTTCGGCGAGGGCACGGCGATCGCCGTTCGTGCAAATATCTCGTCGAAAGAAGAGCTGGAGATATTGGTCGCCGAAACGCGCCGCGCCTTCGGCAAGATCACCGCGCTCGTCTGCAATGCCGCATCGAACCCCTATTATGGCCCGGGGCTCGGGATCAGCGACGACCAGTTCCGCAAGATCATGGACAATAATATATTGTCCAACCACTGGCTGATCAGCATGGTCGCGCCCGAGATGCTCGAACGCGGCGAAGGATCGATCATCATCATCAGTTCGATCGGCGGACTGAAGGGATCGCCGATCATCGGCGCCTACGGGATTTCGAAGGCGGCCGACATGCAGGTCGCGCGCAATTTCGCGGTCGAGTTCGGGCCGCGCGGCGTGCGCGTCAATTGCATCGCACCGGGCCTTGTCCGCACCGACATGGCGCGCGCTTTGTGGGAAAATGAGGAAACCCTCAAACGATCGACCGCCGCCTCGACCTTGAAGCGCATCGGCGAGCCGCACGAGATCGCGGGCGCCGCGGTCTTCCTCGCCAGCAAGGCGGGGGCATTCACCACCGGCCAGACCATCGTTTGCGATGGCGGGGCCACGATTTCGGGAGGCGCATGATGGGCGCATTGGACGGCAAGGTTGCGATCATCACGGGTGCCGGTTCGGGCATCGGCCGCGCGAGCGCGCTGCGCTTTGCCGCCGAGGGTGCGAAGCTCGTCATCGGCGACAAGACGGCGGCGGTGCATGAAACCGCGCAGCTGGTGAAGGATGCGGGCGGCGAGGCCGTCGCGCTCGAAATCGACGCGGGTGTCGAGGCCGATGTCGCAAGGCTCGTCGCAACCGCGAAAGACACCTATGGCGCGCTCGACGTCGCCTTTGCCAACGCGGGGATCATCGGCGACATGGGCGGCATTTTCGATTTCGATCCCGTCGCGTGGGCCGAGACGCTGCGCGTCAATCTGATCGGCCCCGCGCTGATGGTGAAGCACGCGGGCAAAGCGATGGTCGACCAAGGCCGCGGCGGCGCGATCGTGCTGACCGCGAGCGTCGCGGGTTTGAATTCGGGCGCGGGCCCGGGTGCCTATTCGGCATCGAAAGCGGGGGTGATCAACCTCGCCAAGGTCGCGGCGCAGCAGCTCTCGACCAGCGGCGTGCGCGTCAACGCGGTGTGCCCCGGCCTCACCGAAACCGGGATGACCAAACCGACCTTCGACTATGCCAAGGCGAAGGAAATCACCCACAAGCTCGGCCAGCTCAACCCCCTGCGCCGCGCCGCGCAGCCCGAGGAACTCGCCAATGTCGCGCTGTTCCTCGCGAGCGACCAGGCGAGCTATGTCAATGGACAGGCGATCGCGGTCGACGGCGGGCTCACCAGCTCGCATCCGGTGACGCGCCAGTTGCTCGGCCAGACCTCGCACTGATAGATCACACACATGGCACATGGATTCGACACCGCGCGGCTCGACCGCATCCCGGCCTTTCTCGCCGCCAAATATGTCGACACCGGCCGGCTGCCGCACGCCGCGACGCTCGTGTCGCGGCGCGGCGAGATCGCGCATGTCTCGTTCATCGGCGAGGCGAGGCCGGGTGAGGCGCTGAAAGAGGATGCGATCTTCCGCATCGCGAGCATGACCAAGCCGGTCACCAGCATCGCGTTCATGATGCTGGTCGAGGAGGGCAAGGTCGCGCTGTCCGACCCGCTGGTGAAGTTCTGCCCCGAGTTCAAGGATACCGGCGTCTTCGTCGCGGGCGGCGGCAATGTCCCGTTCCTCACGCGCCCGCCGGTGCAGCCGATCCGCATGGTCGACCTGCTCCGCCACACCGCGGGCTTTACTTATGGCTTTCAGGAGCGCACGCCGGTCGACGCGGCGTACCGCAAGGCAAAGATCGACGATTTCGACGCCGATTACACGATGGACAGCTTCATCGCCGCCCTCGCGAAGATTCCACTGCAGTTCGACCCCGGGGCGCACTGGAATTATTCGATGGCGACCGACGTGCTCGGCGCGGTGATCGAACGGATCGAGGGCAAGCCTTTTGCGCAAGTTTTGCAGGAGCGCATCTTTGGTCCGCTCGGCATGGTCGATACCGGCTTCAAGGTGCCCGCCGACCAGCAGCACCGGCTGACCGACGCCTATGCCTTTCATCCCAAAGACAAGACGCAGGATTTCGACAGCGGCGCGAAGAGCCGCTGGGCGAAGGATCGCAGCTTTCATTCGGGCGGCGGCGGGCTCGCCTCGACGCTGCACGATTATCACCGTTTCTGCCTGATGCTGCTCGGCGGCGGCAAGCTGGGCGATGTGCGGATCATCAGCCGCAAGACGCTCGACCTGATGACGTCGAACCACCTCCCCGGCGGCGGCGACCTGGTCCAGCACAGCGTCGGCATTTTTTCCGAGGCGGAGAATGCGGGGATCGGCTTCGGCCTCGGCTTCGCGGTGAACGAAAGCCCAGCGCAAACGATGACCCCCGGCTCGGTTGGCGACTATTATTGGGGCGGCATGTTCTCGACCGGTTTCTTCGTCGATCCGGTCGAGCAGATCTGCACGGTCTTCATGACCCAGCTCATGCCCTCCTCCACCTATCCCGTGCGGCGCGAGGTCAAGACCTTTGTTCACGCCGCCATCGACGATTGAAGATGCAACACCTCTTTCCGTTCGCCCGCGCGAACGGACTCTAAATTGAAGGAGTCTCCCATGTCCGAAGAAACCCCCGTCAGCGTTACGCTGGAGAAAGACGGCGACGTCGCCGTCATCATCGTCAACAACCCGCCCGTCAACGCGCTGAGCTGGCACGTCCGTCAGGGCCTTGAGGATCATTTCGGCGCCGCGCTCGCTGACGATAGTGTCAAGGCGATCGTCCTGCGCTGCGCCGGCGCGACCTTCATCGCCGGCGCCGACATCAGCGAATTCGGCAAGCCGCCGCGCGGCCCCGATTTCAACGCGGTGCTCAATAGTATCGAAGCGGCGTCGAAGCCCGTCGTTGCCGCGATCCACGGCACCGCGCTCGGTGGCGGGCTCGAGACCGCGCTCGTCTGTCATTACCGCATCGCAGTGCCCTCGGCGAAGCTCGGCGTGCCCGAGGTCAAGCTCGGCTTGTTGCCCGGCGCGGGCGGCACGCAGCGCCTGCCGCGCGTCGTCGGCGTCGAAGCCGCGGCGACGATGACCTCGACCGGCGATCCGCTGCCCGCTGCCAAGGCGAAGGATCTCGGCCTTGTCGACGAACTGGCGGGTGAGGACAGCTTAGCGGCCGACGCGATCGCCTTTGCGCGCGCGAAGATCGCCGACGGCCCGCGCCCGACGCGCGAGCGCCCGGTGTTCGGCGACGTCGCGGTGATCGAACAGCTCAAGACCGCCAACGCCAAGCGCTGGCGCGGGTTCGAGGCGCCCTATGCCAACCTTGCCTGCGTCGAGGCGGCGACGCGCCTGCCCTTCGAGGAAGGGCTGGCGTTCGAGCGCGAGCAGTTCATGAAGCTGATGTTCGGCAGCCAGTCGGCGGCGCAACGCCATATCTTCTTCGCCGAACGTCAGGCCGCGAAGATCGACGGCCTGCCCAAGGACACGCAATTGCGCGACATCAAGAAGGTCGGCGTGATCGGCGCGGGCACGATGGGCGGCGGGATCAGCATGAACTTCCTGCAGAAGGGCATCCCGGTCACCATCGCCGAGATGCAGCAGGAAGCGCTCGACCGCGGCACCGGGGTGATCCGCAAGAATTACGAAGCGTCCGCCGCCAAGGGCCGCTTCAAGCCCGAGCAGGTCGAGCAGATGATGGGCATCCTCACTCCGACGCTCAACCTCGAGGATCTCGCCGACTGCGACCTGATCATCGAAGCCGTCTATGAGAATATGGATGTGAAGAAGGAAATCTTCGCGAAGCTCGACACGATCGCCAAGCCCGGCGCGATCCTCGCGTCGAACACCAGCTATCTCGACATCGACGAGATCGCGACCGCGACGAGCCGCCCCGGCGACGTGCTCGGCATGCATTTCTTCTCGCCCGCCAATGTCATGAAGCTGCTCGAAGTCGTTCGCGGTGAGAAGACCGCGCCCGACGCGCTGGCGACGGCGATGGCGATCGGCAAGAAGATCGGCAAGGTCGCGGTGGTCGCGGGCGTGTGCGACGGCTTTATCGGTAACCGCATGCTGAAACCGCGCCAGGTCGAGGCGATGAACCTCCTCATGGAAGGCGCGACGCCGCAGCAGATCGACAAGGTGCATGTCGAATTCGGCATGCCGATGGGTCCGTTCCAGATGAGCGACCTCGCCGGCGTCGACATCGGCTGGCACCGCGACCCGACGCGGATCGAAAGCATCCGCGACGCGCTGGCCGCGGTCGGCCGCTGGGGGCAAAAGACCGGCAAGGGCTTTTACGACTATGACGAAAAGCGCAACCCGAGCCCGAGCGCCGAAGTCGCCGAAATCATCGAGGATTTCCGTGCACGGTCGAACAAGGCGAAGCGCGAGATCAGAGATCAGGAGATCATCGAGCGCACGCTCTATCCGATGGTCAATGAAGGCGCGCTGATCCTGTCCGAGGGCAAGGCGCAGCGCGCGTCGGACATCGATGTCGTGTGGATCTATGGCTATGGCTGGCCGGTCTATCGCGGCGGCCCGATGTTCTGGGCGGGGCTGGAAGGCACCGACAAGATCGTCGCGGCACTGGAGAAGCATGGCTTTGCGGTGGCGCCGCTGCTCAAGGAAAAGGCGGAGGCGAAGTCGGGCTTCTAAGCCCTCCTCCGCTTACCAAGATCAGGCCGTCTGTCCCAGCGCGGGGCAGGCGGCCTTTCTTTTGCCCTGCTGGCGCCGCAGGCATGAGCGAAAAGCTGCGATTCAGGGTTAAAGCACTGGCAGGACCTGCCGTTACGGCAGAGCATGAACGCCATGTCCGTCCTCGCCGTCCTCCTGCTGACCGGCAGCGTGCCGGTGGCCGCACCCGTGGCGACGCCGCAGGTGACTGCCGTCGCTGTGGCGCGCGCGCGGATATTGGCGCCCGCCGAGGTGCGGCGGGTCGACGGGCGGCTGGACGTACGCATTGGGCAGCGCAAGGCACCGACGCAAGTGCACCACACCGAACGCCGCGACGGCGGCGAGACCGCCGACTTTTACTGAAGCGTCTTGATGATCGCCGAAAAGTCGCGGCCGTCCTTGTCGGCCTCGACGAACGCCTCGTAGAGCTCTCGCGCCTTGCTTCCCATCGGGACATCGGCATCGACACTTGCCGCGGCCTCCACCGCGAGGCGGAGATCCTTGAGCATCAGCGCCGCGGCGAACCCGCCCTTGTAATCATTGTCGGCAGGCGTCGTTGGTCCGACCCCGGGGAGCGGCGCATAGCTGGTGAGCGACCAGCACTGCCCCGACGACACGCTCGCAATGTCGAAGAATTTCTGCGGATCGAGCCCGAGCTTCTGCGCGAGCGCGAGCGTCTCGCACGTTGCGACCATCGACGCGCCGAGCAGCATGTTGTTGCAGATCTTTGCGCCCTGCCCCGCGCCGGCGTCGCCGGCATGGATCACCGCCTTGCCCATTTTCGCGAGGATCGGCTCGGCGCGCGCGAAGCCATCGTCGGTGCCGCCGACCATGAAGGTCAGTGTGCCCGCGTTGGCTGCTGCGATGCCGCCCGAGACGGGGGCATCGACCGCGACGAGGCCCTTGGCGGTCGCCGCTTCGATGTTCGATCGCGCAGTTGCGACGTCGATCGTCGAGCAATCGAGGAGCAAGGTGCCCGGCGCGGCGTTCGGAAAGACGTCGTTTTCATAGACCGACGCGACATGTTTGCCGGCGGGGAGCATCGTCACCACCGCCTCGGCACCGGTGACGGCTTCGGCCGTAGATGCGGCGCGCGCGCAGCCCGCCTCGACAGCGCGCGCCAGCGCTTCTTCGCTAAGGTCGAAAGCGCGGACCTCGTGCCCCGCCTTCGCCAAATTCGCGGCCATCCCGCCGCCCATGTTGCCCAGTCCGATGAAAGCGATTTTCATGTCTTCTCCTCCAAGCCGAGCGCGGCTTCGCAAATACGGGCGATCACCGCGCCGCCCTCCGTCGCCGCGGCTTCGTCCGCAGGCGCAAATTCGGTGATCGAAAGGCCGACCAGATCGTTCGTGGCCGCAAGGCGGCGGACCAGCGCGACCGCCTGGGCGACCGACGGGCCATCGGGTTCGCGATAGGCGAGGTGCGGAAACTCGTCTGGATCGAGCACGTCGAGATCGAAATGAATGTGAAGCTTTCGCCCCGCGAGCTGTGTTTCGTCCAGCATGGCAAGCTGCTTTTCGCGCCCGAAATCCAGATCGCCCTGATCGCCGACCCGTACATATGAATAGAAAAAATGTCCGGGATCGATCGGCGCGCTGAGCAGGCGGCGCATCGGTTCCGCCGCGTGCCCCATGATCGCGCTTACCGGCATGCCGTGCAGATGGCCGCTAGGCGAGGTCGCGGGCGTATTCGCATCGCGATGCGCGTCGATCCAGACGATGTGCAAGTCGGGATGGCGCGCCGAAAGATGGTCGATCACCGCGATGTCCGCTGCACAATCGCCGCCGGCCATCAGAACCCTGTCGGGCGAATGGTTCGCGAGCAGCGCCTGCGCCGCCACAAATTGTTCCAACAGCGCATTCCAGCGCACAACGCCGTGGGTGTCTCCCGCCGCTTCGCTCAACGGAACGTCGACGCGCGGTGCGAAGCGCGCGCAGATCGAGGCAGTCGCCGCAGCGCCGCGCGGCAGATTTTCGTGCCGGCCCGACCCCTGCCATTGGGGATAGGCCAGCATGAGATCAAAATGGGTGCGCGTCACCGGCCCTTCCACACGCCTTCGCGTTTTTCGATGAAGGCGGCCATGCCTTCGGCCTTGTCCTCGGTCGCGGCGAGGATCTGGAACAGGCGGCGTTCGTAGATCAGCCCCTGGTCGAGCGTCGTTTCGAACGCGGCGTTGACCATGTCCTTGTTCACCATCGCGGCCATCGGCGGCATCGCTGCGATAACAGTCGCCGTCTTTACCGCTTCCTCGACGAGGCTTTCATGTTCCACAACGCGCGCGACGAGGCCCGAACGCTCGGCCTCGGCTGCGTCCATCATCCGGCCGGTGAGGCACATTTCCATCGCCTTCGCCTTGCCGATCGCACGCGTCAGCCGCTGCGACCCGCCCATGCCCGGCGCGACGCCGAGCTTGATTTCGGGCTGGCCGAACTTCGCCTTGTCCGACGCAATGATGAAATCGGCCATCATCGCGAGCTCGCAGCCACCGCCGAGCGCAAAGCCGTTGACCGCGGCGATCCACGGCTTGCGGACCTTTTTCACAAAGTCGCTCGTCCATTTCGAGAAGAAATCTTCGAGGTAGAAATCGGATGCCGGCTTGTCGGCCATTTCCTTGATGTCGGCGCCCGCGGCGAACGCCTTGTCGCCCGATCCGGTGAGCACGGCGCAGCGCTGGCCGGGATCGGCTTCGAACGCCGCGAACGCCGCGATCAGGTCGCCCAGCACGCCCGAGTTCAGCGCGTTGAGCGCCTGCGGACGGTTGAGCGTCACCAGCGTAACGGCGCCGCGCGTTTCGACGAGGAGGGTTTCATAGGTCATTCAAATGATCTCCAGATTATCGTCATGCCGGACTTGATCCGGCATCCAGACCTCCTCGCAAGGCATGAATGGACCCCGGATCAAGTCGGCGATTATCCCCTTACGACATGTAAGCGGCTGTTCCCCGGCGAAGGCCGGGGCCCAGGGCGTCATCGGGCAACCGTGGCTTT
>NZ_JBOHHT010000108.1:0-4322 GCF_050725655.1 Sphingopyxis sp.
TCCCCGCTTGCGGGGAGGGGGACCGCCGAAGGTGGTGGAGGGGGTTGGCGGCCTGAAGCGACGTTGCGGGCGGGCGCCAGCCCCCTCCGTCAGCGCTTCGCGCTGCCACCTCCCCACAAGTGGGGAGGATCGGTACATCCGCTTCCCACCCCAAAACCGCCCGTCAGATTCTGTAGCTACCGCGCCCCGAAGCGCCAGCGCAACAGCGGGCGGGCCAGCAGCAGGCCCGCGAGAAACCCGCCGACATGCGCCCAGATCGCGATCGCACCGAAGCCGCTGCCACCGGCGAAACCGATGAGCAACTGAAGCCCGATCCACGCCGCGGCGAGCCATAAAGCGCGCACCCAATGCCCCGGGATCGGACCGATCGCGGACGCCTGCGAGCGGCTGAAGATCAGGGCGTACACCGCGATCAGCGCAGAGATCGCGCCGCTGGCGCCGATCATCGGCACCGCCGACTGCGGATCGCCGAGAAATTGCGCAAGCGCGCCGCCATAAGCCCCGGCGAGCAGCAGCACCGCCATCGCCTTCGACCCCAGCGGCGCCTCCAACTGGCGCCCGATGAACAGCAGCACGATGACGTTGAAGACGATATGCAGCACCCCGCCGTGCAGCAACGCCGACGACAGCGGGGTCAGCACAAAGGGAACCATCGTCCCCGGCGGCAGGATCAATTCGTTACCGAAACGCGCCGGAATGAACCCTGCGCGCACGATCGCGTCGACCTGGAATCCGGTGATCCATATAAGGACAAAGACGATGACGCAGACGAGCGCATAGCCCGTGACCAGCGGCGCTTCGTGCGGCTTCATCGTCAAATACCCATCAGATGAATTCGATTTTCTTCACCAGATAATATTTGTCGCCCGCGGGCACGGTGACTTCGATCTCGTCCTCGACGCGGCGACCGATCAATGCGCGGCCGAGCGGCGAGTTATAGCTGATCTTGCCATCCTTTGCGTCGGCTTCGGCTTGCCCGACGATCTGATAGCGGATCGGTTTCTCGTCCTCGTCGGCGAGGGTGACGGTCGCGCCGAACACGATGCGGTCGCCCGACAGCATCGTCGGGTCGATCACCTGCGCACGCGAGAGCTTGTCCTCCAGGTCGCCGATCGTCGCTTCGACCTGGCCCTGACGCTCTTTCGCGGCGTGATATTCGGCATTTTCCGAAAGGTCGCCATGCGCGCGCGCTTCCTCGATCGCATCGACGATCAACGGTCGCTCGGCCTTGAGCGCAGTGAGCTGTGTGCTCATCTTCTCATAGCCTTCTGCCAGCATCGGCACCTTTTCAACGCTTGCCATTATCCTGTTGTCCTTCGTCAATAATCCAGCGCCAGCGAAGTTTCGCCGGGCGGCTGAGCCGCTGTTCCGTCAATGTCGGGGGGTGGAGCGGTGCCTTCAATAATAGTCTTGAAGCGGCTTCACTTCAAGACTGTGTGCGCGAAGAGCCCCGATCGCCTGCGTCGCGGCGTCGCTCGCCGCGGCGGTCGTATAATAAGCGATGTCGGCGGCAAGCGCCGAGGCGCGGATCGATTGCGAATCCTGCAGGCTCTGCCACCCTTCGGTCGTGTTGAAGATCAGCTGCACATCGCCGTCCTTGATCCGGTCGACGATATGCGGGCGGCCCTCGGCGACCTTGTTGACGCGCTCGATCGCGATGCCCTGTTCGGCAAGATAGTCGGCAGTGCCGCCGGTCGCGACCACCTGCCAGCCCCATCCCGTCAGCCGGCGTACCGCATCGACGATGCGCGGCTTGTCGCTGTCCTTCACCGACACGAAAACGCGGCCGGTGGTCGGCAGGCGGTCCCCCGCCCCAAGCTGTGCCTTGGCAAAGGCCAGGTTGAAGTTGCTGTCGATTCCCATGACTTCGCCGGTGGACTTCATCTCTGGCGACAGCACTGGATCGGTGCCGGGGAACCGCGCAAAGGGGAACACCGCTTCCTTCACCGCGACATGTTTGATGTCGCGGTTGATCCTGGGCAGGTCGGCCAACTTTTCGCCCGCCATCACCCGTGCCGCGATCTTGGCGATCGGTGAGCCCACCGCCTTCGCGACGAAGGGCACGGTGCGGCTGGCGCGCGGGTTGACCTCGATCAGGAAAACCTCGTCGCCCTTCACCGCGAACTGGATGTTCATGAGGCCCAATACGCCCAGCGCGCGCGCCAGCGCTTCGGTCTGGCGCTCGATCTCGGCGATGATGTCGGCCGACAGGCTGTACGGCGGGATCGAGCAGGCGCTGTCGCCCGAATGGACCCCGGCTTCCTCGATATGCTGGAGCACACCGGCGACGACCACATCGGTGCCGTCGCACAAGGCATCGACATCGACCTCGATCGCATCGCGCAGATAGCGGTCGATCAGCACCGGCGATGAGCCCGACACCTGCACCGCGGTCTCGATATAATTTTCGAGCTGCGCCTGATCGTCGACGATCTCCATCGCGCGGCCGCCGAGCACATAGGAGGGGCGCGTCAGCACCGGATACCCGATGCGCGCCGCGACCGCGACGGCTTCCTCGCGGCTGCGCGCGATGCCGTTTTCGGGCTGTTTCAGGCCGAGCTTGTTGACCAGCGCCGCAAACCGCTCGCGGTCTTCGGCGAGGTCGATCGCGTCGGGCGAGGTGCCGAGGATCGGGATACCCGCGTCCGACAGTGCCTGCGCCAACTTCAGCGGCGTCTGCCCGCCGAACTGGACGATGACGCCGACGAGCGTGCCGTTCTGCTGCTCGACGTGGAGGATTTCGAGCACGTCTTCCGCGGTCAGCGGTTCGAAATAGAGGCGGTCCGACGTGTCATAATCGGTGCTCACCGTTTCGGGGTTGCAGTTGATCATGATCGTTTCATAGCCCGCCTCTTCGAGCGCGAAGCAGGCGTGGCAACAGCAATAGTCGAACTCGATCCCCTGCCCGATCCGGTTCGGACCGCCGCCAAGGATGACGATCTTCTGCCGGTCGGACGGGTTCGCCTCATTCTCGGGCTCGCCAAAGGTCGGGGCTTCGTAGGTCGAATAAAGATAAGGCGTCTGCGCCTGGAATTCGGCGGCGCAGGTGTCGATCATCTTGAACACCGGCCGCACGCCAAGCTTGTGGCGCAGCGCGCGCACTTCGGCCTCGGTGACGCCGCCGGTCATCGCCTTGACCGCCTCATGGATCAGCCCGCTGCCGCGCGCGGTCGCGCGCTTCGATCCGGGGCGCAGGTTCGCAGACTGGAGCGCCAGATAGGCAAGCCGCTTGTCGGAGAAGCCCATCGCTTTGAGCTTGCGCAGCCCTTCGGCATCGCGCGGCAGGCCGTTTTCGCAAACCTCCTGCTCGGCTTCGACAATCTCTTCGATACGTTCGAGGAACCACATGTCGTAACCCGCGATGCGGTTGATTTCGGACAGCGGCAGACCTTCGCGGATCGCCTGCGCGGCGTTGAGCAGGCGGTCGGGGGTCGCCTTCGCCAGTTCGCTGCGCAACTGGTCGTGGCTCGCGCCCTTCAGGCGATCGACGAAGTTAAAGCCCGAAAGCCCCGTCTCCAGCCCGCGCAGTGCCTTTTGCAAAGATTCATGGATCGTGCGGCCGATCGCCATGACCTCGCCGACCGATTTCATCGCGGTCGACAGCACCGCCTCGGCGCCCTTGAACTTTTCGAAGGCAAAGCGCGGGATCTTGGTCACGACATAGTCGATCGTCGGTTCGAACGACGCCGGGGTGACCCCGGTGATGTCGTTCATGATCTCGTCGAGCGTGTAGCCGACCGCCAGCTTCGCCGCGACCTTGGCGATCGGGAAACCCGTCGCCTTCGACGCCAGCGCCGACGAGCGCGACACGCGCGGGTTCATTTCGATCACGATCAGGCGGCCATCCTTGGGGTTCACCGCGAACTGGACGTTCGATCCGCCCGTCTCGACCCCGATCTCGCGCAGCACCGCGATGCTCGCGTTGCGCATGATCTGATATTCCTTGTCGGTCAGCGTCAGCGCGGGAGCGACGGTGATGCTGTCGCCGGTATGCACGCCCATCGGATCGACATTTTCGATCGAACAGATGATGATGCAATTGTCCCGGCGGTCGCGCACCACCTCCATCTCATATTCTTTCCAGCCGAGGAGCGATTCCTCGATCAGCACCTCGTTGGTCGGCGAGGCGATCAGCCCGCCGCGGACGATATGCTCGAACTCCTCGCGGTTATACGCGATGCCGCCGCCGGTGCCGCCCATTGTGAACGACGGGCGGATAATCGACGGCAGGCCGGTGCGTTCGAGCACCGCCAGCGCCTCGTCGAGCGTGTGCGCAATGCCGCTGCGCGCGCTTTCCAGCCCGATCTTGGTCATCGCGTCGC
>NZ_JBOHHT010000109.1:0-56309 GCF_050725655.1 Sphingopyxis sp.
CGCAGCGATGGGGAGGTGGCAGCGCGTAGCGCTGACGGAGGGGCTAATGGCGCAACGTTGCGGCCCCTCCACCATCCTGCGGATGGTCCCCCGCCCCATCGCTGCGCGACAGGGAGGATTAAACTGGGGTCTTGACGGCACCGGCAAGCGGCCTTTCGGGCGCAGATGGTCCCCGGTGCCGTCCTTCCCCCCACGGAAGGCCCTAAAGATAGTTGAGCGTGATCGTGAACGTGCCGCTGTAGTCGCCCGGCGCCTGGTTGGCGCCGACTTCGAGCGTACCGCCGACCGGGAAATTATAATTGCCGAGCGGCGAGGTGATACGAAAACGCGTCGGCGAGGTCGACAGGATCGCGGTCGGGGTGCTGCCGATCTCGAAATCGCGCACGCGCATTCGCACCCCCGGCCCGGTGATCCAGATACTGTTCGATCCGAGCGAAATATTGACCTGGCGATTCGGGGTTCCGAGCCCGGCAAAGCGGGCAGGCTCGCCGCCGCCGCCAGCGAGCGTTACCCCGCCGGTGCGGCTACGCGTGCCGTCGGGAGCAAGCCGCACCGTTCCCGATGTTCCCGACGCGATGATGCTGCCGAAATCGAGGTCGTTGACCTTGAAGAAAGAAAGCGGGCGAAGCACGATCGCTTCGGCCTCGCTCTGCGCGCTGCCTTGCGCCAGCGCCGGCGAAGCGGCGGCGGGTGCGATCAGGAGCGCAAAGATGGCTAGGCCGCGCTGCATCGGCAGCGGGCAAATGATGTGGCTGGTCCTCACACTCGCTGCTCTAGCGGTGAGTTTCGAATTTAGCGTTAATGCGGTGCTGAGGAAGAATTAGCGGGCTTTCGCAGGCTGGAGTGCGCGGCTATGGAGGCGGCCATGAGTGAAGCCGCTATCCGCATCGACGCCGTCTCCAAACTCTATGCCGGCGGCAAGCAGGCGCTCGACAATGTCAGTTTCGACGTGCCGCGCGGCCAGATCTTCGGGCTGCTCGGGCCGAACGGCGCGGGCAAGTCGACGCTGATCAACATCCTTGCCGGGCTGGTCAATAAGACCGGCGGGTCGGCGAGCATCTGGGGCTTCGACATCGACGCCGACCCGCGCAACGCCAAATATTCGATCGGCATCGTGCCGCAGGAAATCGTCTTCGATCCGTTTTTTACGCCGTATGAGACGCTCGAAAATCAGGCGGGGCTGTACGGCGTGCCGAAGGCGAAGCGCATTTCGGACGAACTGCTCGCCGCGGTGCATCTGTCGGACAAGCGCGACGCCTATGCGCGCACGCTGTCGGGGGGCATGAAGCGCCGGTTGCTCGTCGCCAAGGCGATGGTGCATTCGCCGCCGATCATCATACTCGACGAACCGACCGCGGGGGTCGACATCGAACTGCGGCAGCAGCTCTGGTCCTATGTGCAGTCGCTCAACGATCGCGGCGTCACGGTGGTATTGACGACGCATTATCTCGAAGAGGCCGAGGAGCTTTGCGACCGGATCGCGATCATCAACCATGGCAGACTGATCGCGAACAAGCCGACGCGCGAATTGCTCGACATGGCGCGCGAAAAGATCGTCGTCGTAACGCTCGACCAGGAAGTCACCGAGCTGCCGACGCACCCCGCCTTCGACAAGGTCGAGCGCGAGGGCGAACGCGGGCTGGCAATCAGTTACAACAAGGACCGGATGAACGCGGGCGAAGTGCTCGCCGCGGTGAATGCGATGGGGCATGGCATCGTCGACGTGTCGACGCGCGAGGCCGACCTCGAAGATGTGTTCCTGAATTTGACGCGCGCCACGAATGGGTGAGGGCGTCCCCTCTTCTCCCCTCCCGCAGGCGGGAGGGGTCGGGGGTGGGCCTGTACGGAAGTTCGGTCCACGCGAAACGCCAAAGGCGCAGAAGCTTCGTCGTGAAGCGACGCCGCCGGAACGAACGCTTTGGCGGGCTATCTCCAAGCGCCAGCTTGAAGGCTGGAAATTCAGCCGTCAAATGCCGATCGGTCCTTATGTAGCGGATTTTCTATGCCGCGAAGCGAAGCTCGTCGTCGAACTCGACGGCAGGTCGCATGATGCGCGCCAGGAACAAGATCGTCGCCGCGATGCTTATCTTTGCGAGCAGGGCTATCGGACGCTGCGTTTCTCAAATGCGGATGCCATGTCGAATCTGGAAGGTGTGTTGATGACGATTGCGGCGGCGTTGAATTCGGGCCCACCCCCGGCCCCTCCCGCCTGCGGGAGGGGAGGAAAACAATGACCGAAACGACCACCCACGACGTCATCATCGTCGGCTCAGGCGCCGCGGGGCTGACCGCCGCCATCGCGCTCGCCGATCATTGCCGCGTGCTCGTGCTCGCGAAGGGCGAGCTCACCGGCGGGTCGACCGCGTGGGCGCAGGGCGGGATCGCGGCGGTACTCGATGCGGGGGACACCTTCGAAAATCATATCGAGGACACGATGATCGCGGGCGGCGGGCTCAACCGGCGCGATACGGTCGAATTCGTCATAGAGAATGCGCCGCACGCGATCGAGCGGCTCGTCGAAATGGGGGTGCCGTTCAACAAGCAAGCCGAGGCGCTGCACCTGACGCGCGAAGGCGGGCATTCGCACCGCCGCATCGTTCATGTCGACGACGCGACCGGCTGGGCGGTGCAGGCCGCGCTGCTCAAGACCGCCGAGGCGCATCCGAATATCACCTTGCTGCCGGGACAGGCGTGCATCGACCTGATCACCGGCCGGCACGAGGCGCGCTATTCGGGGTCGGGGCGCGTGTGGGGCGTCTATGCGCTCGATGAAAAGAGCGGCAAGGTGCACGCGCATGTCGGCCGCGCGACGATCCTCGCGAGCGGCGGGGCGGGGCGTGTGTATCAATTCTCGACGGCTCCCAGAGGCGCGACCGGCGACGGCATCGCGATGGCATGGCGCGCCGGCTGCCGCGTGTCGAACATGGAAATGATGCAGTTCCACCCGACCTGCCTCTATAATCTCGACGTCAAGAATTTCCTGATCACCGAGGCGGTGCGCGGCGAGGGCGGCATATTGAAGCACCCCGTCACCGGCCACCGCTATATGCCCGATTATGACGCGCGTGCCGAACTCGCGCCGCGCGATGTCGTCGCGCGCGCGAACGATGACCAGATCAAACGGTCGGGGCTCGACTATGTCCATCTCGACATCAGCCACCAGGATCCCGATTTCGTCGCCGGCCATTTCCCGAACATCTATGAAAAGCTGTTGACGCTCGGCATCGACATGACGAAACAGCCGATCCCGGTGGTCCCCGCGCAGCATTATACGTGCGGCGGGGTGTTGATCGACCTCGACGGGCGCACCGACCTGCCGGGGCTCTATGCGGCGGGCGAATGCACCGAGAGCGGGCTCCACGGCGCCAATCGCCTCGCGTCGAACTCGCTGCTCGAATGTTTCGTGTTCGGCGAGGCGGCGGCGAAGCATATCATCCAGTGCTGGGACCAGCTCGACACGCCGCCCGCGATCCGGCCGTGGGACGCGAGCCGCGTCACCGACTCCGACGAAGAGGTCGTCATCAAGCAGAACTGGACCGAGATCCGCCGCTTCATGTGGAATTATGTCGGCATCGTGCGCACGACCAAAAGGCTGGAGCGCGCGCGGCACCGCATCGACATGATGACGCACGAGGTCGAGGATTATTACGGCCATTTCCGCGTCACGACCGACCTGATCGAGCTGCGCAACCTGCTGCAATGCGCCGAACTGATCGTCCGCAGCGCGCTCCACCGCAAGGAAAGCCGCGGGCTGCACTATACGCTCGATTACCCCGACCTCCTGCCACAGGCGGTCGATACGGTGCTGGTGCCGTGATCGGTGGCTAAAGGATCGCGGACGAAGCTTCCGCCGCCCTATCTGCGGCGGGTGTGGATGCGGGAGCCAGCCCCGGACGCGGACGCGCCCGGGGTCGATCGAGATCAATACCCCTTCAATATCCCGCTATTCGGCGATCCGGGGTTCGAAATCCGGTTCGAGAAACCCGTCACGATCCTGGTGGGCGAGAACGGATCGGGCAAATCGACGTTGCTCGAGGCGATCGCGGTGCTGGCCGGATTCAGCGAGGGCGGGGGCGGCTATGGCCATATGGCCGTCGAGCGGTCGGACATCTCGGGAAGTGATGGCGGCATATTGGCCGATGCCCTTCGTGCCGCGTGGCTCCCCAAGATCGGCAAAGGCTTCTTTTTCCGCGCCGAAACCTTCTTCACCCTGGCGCGCTACGTCGATCAGGCCGCCTATGACGTTGGCGCAGGGCGGCCCGATTATCTGTCCTGGTCGCACGGCGAAGGGTTTCTGGGTTTTTTCGAAGAGCGTGCCGATCAACAGGGCATCTATATTTTCGACGAGCCCGAATCGGCGCTCTCGCCGTCGCGCCAGTTCGATTTCCTCAAGCTGCTTCGCCGCATTCAGCACGCGAACAACAGTCAGGTGATCATGGCAACCCACTCGCCGATCCTGATGGCGCTGCCCGACGCGGACCTGTGGCAGATCAGCCCGCTCGGCATCGAGCCGGCGCGGCTCGAAGACACGTCGCATTACCGGCTCTATCGCGAGTTCATCCAATATCCGCACGCGACGGTGGAAGCGATGACCGAATGACGCGGGGCGCGGCAATCAGCGAGCGCCAGATCTTCTGGGGCGCGATTCTGCTCGCCGCTATGTTGCGTGCGGCGGCGTCGATCCCCTTCACCGTCGGCTGGTTCGACGAGATCTGGCAATATCTGGAGCCCGCATGGCACCTGGTCGAAGGGCCGTGGGTGCAGACCTGGGATTATCGCTCGGGCATCCGCAGCTGGCTGATCCCCGAACTGCTCGCGCTGCCGATGGGCGCGGGGCATGCGCTGGCGCCCGAGACGACATTCCACCTGACGCTGGTGCGGCTGACGCTCGCCGCCTTGTCGCTGGTAGTGGTCGGCGCGGCGACCGCGCTTGGGCTCAAATTGTCGCGGTTGCACGGGGCGATGGCGGGGTTCGTCGCGGCGATCTGGTTCGAGCTGATTTTCTTTGCGCCGCGCGCTCTCGCCGAACCGATCGGGCTTGCGCCGCTGATGGGCGCGGTCTGGCTGCTCGTCGCGCGGCGGCCGCCGCCGGGACCGCGACAATTCGCGGTCGCGGGGCTGTTGATGGGATTGAGCTTCGTCGCGCGCATCCATTACGCGCCCGCGCTGCTCGTCCTCGCGATCTTTACTGCGAAGCGCGACGGGCGCAGCGCATGGACGCCGCTGATCGCGGGCGGGCTCGTCGCGCTCGGCATCGACGCCGCGGCCAATCTCGCAATGGGGGCGGTGCCGTTCCAGTGGGCGGTCGAATCGGTGCGCATCAACATCGTCGAAAATCGCGCCGCGGCCTATGGGACCTCGCCGGTAACCGGCTATCTGGGGCTGTTCGGGCTTTACTGGCATGTCGCGCTGGTGCCGCTCGTGCTGCTCGCCTGGCTCGGGGCGAAGCGCTATCCGCTACTGTTCTGGATGGCCGCGGTACACCTGCTGTTCCACTCGCTGATCGGGCACAAGGAGTATCGCTTCGTGTTGCTCACCGCGGCCTTGCTCGTCATCCTTGCGGCGATCGGCACCGCCGATCTGTTGCGTCGGGTGCCGCGCCGGCGCCTGATGATCGCGGCCGCAGGCGCGATGGCCATGTGGGCGGGCGGTTCGGCCGCGCTCGCGGCCGCGAATTTCCGGCCGAACTGGTCGATGGAGGCGGGGCTCGCCGATGCGCTCGAACGCGCCGGGCGTCCCGCAAAGACCTGCGGGCTCGCGCTCTATCGCCCGCGCGGGACGGTGGCGGGCAGCTACGCGCTCTACCGCCGCGCCACGCCGATCTATGTCCTGACGTCACCCGCAGAGGCAGCGCGGCACACCGCGGCGTTCGACGTCGTACTGACCGGCCCGAAGCATAAGGATGAGCTTCCCGCTGCCTACCGCCTCGAAGCCTGCGCGCCGCCCGGCGTTACCGACGCGCCGTCGTGCGTACTCCGCCGCGTCGGCGGCTGTACGCCCGGCCCGGGGTTGCGCGAACTGAACGACTGGCTCGCCGCGGCGGGCAATTAGCCGCCGACGCCGAGCAAGCGCCCGACAAGGATCAGCACGATCGCGCCGATCACCGAGGCGAGGCAGCCCGCGCGGCTGAAGTCGCCGCGGCCGCGCGATGTCGCGAGACCGGCGAGGAGCGAACCGCCGATGCCGAGCAGGATCGTCGCGATCCACCCCATCTCGACCGCGCCGGGATAGAAGAAGCGCGCGAGCGCACCGATGATCAGGCCCGAGAGGATCGCGCCGATGATGTTGATCATGCATTGAATCCTTCATTGAGGAAGCGTTCGGCGAGCGCGGCATGCAAGGCGGCGCCGCGCGCCATCACACTTTCGTCGAGCACCATATGATTACTGTGGAGTCCGCAGCACTGCCGCCAGTCGCTGCCCGCCTCGCTCGCGCCGAGCCAGAACATCGCGCCGGGCACTTTTTCGAGCACATAGGAGAAATCCTCTGCGCCCATCACCGGATTGTCCATCGTCAGCCAGGCTTCCTCGCCGAAGGTCTCCTCGACCACCGACTGGCCAAACGCGACCGCACGGCTGTCGCAGATGGTGACGGGAAAGCCTTCCTCGATCTGCACCTCGGCGGTGCAGCCATGCGCCTCGGCGATCGCGGGGGCGAGGCGCTTCAGCTCGCGCGCGACCATCGTGTGGCGCTCGGGCGACAGCGTGCGGATCGTACCAAGCATTTCGGCGGTTTCTGGGATGATGTTGTTCGTCGTTCCTGCGGCGATCTTCGCGATGGTGACGACCGCGGGGTCGAACACCGAGATGCGGCGCGTGACCATCGTCTGGATCGCGGTGACGATTGCGCAGGCGACGGGGATCGGGTCGATGCTGTCGTGCGGCATCGAGGCGTGGCCGCCCGCGCCCTTGACTATGATCGAGAGGACATCGGACGAGGCGAGCAGAGGCCCCGCGCGCCCCGCGAAAATCCCGTGCGGCGCGTTCGGCATGATGTGAAGCGCGAAAGCCGCATCGGGCAGCGGGTCGATGATCCCGTCCTCCAGCATGAAGCGCGCGCCATGATGGCCCTCCTCGCCCGGCTGGAACATGAATATCACGGTGCCGGGCAGACGATCCTGCGCCGCGCAGAGCAGCTTCGCCGCGCCGACGAGCATCGCGACATGCGTATCGTGCCCGCATGCGTGCATCGCCCCGGCGATCTCCGACGTGAAATCGAGCCCGGTATCCTCAAGCAAAGGCAGCGCATCCATGTCGCCGCGCAGCAACACGGTGCGCCCGTTCGCAGGGCCGCGCAGGATGGCGATCAGGCCGGTGGTCGACGGCCCCTCGCGAAACTCGAGCGGCAGCCCGGCGAGTGCATCCTTGATCTTCGCGAGCGTTTTCGGGTTCTGCAGCCCGAGTTCGGGCTCGCGATGGATCGCGCGGCGGAGGTCGACGAGGTCGGGGAGGAGGGTTTCGGCTTCGGCGGGCCAGCTTCGGGCGATTTCGTTCACTTCTTTCCTCCAAACAACTGCCGCCCCGCAAGGTCGAGCATGATTTCCTCGCTCCCCCCACCAATCGCATTGACGCGGACTTCGCGGTAGATGCGTTCGACCTTGCTGCCGGTGATATAGCTCGCGCCGCCGAGGACCTGTGCGGCCTCGCGCGCGACGGCCTCCAGCATCCGCGTCGCCTGGACCTTGAGCATTGCGAAGTCGGCGGGGCGGGCCTTGTCGTTCTTGACCTGCCACGCGGCGAGGTCGACCCACGCCTGCGTCGCTTCGATCTGGCGCTCCATGTCGGCGAGTTTGATGCGGATCGACTGGTGGCCGACGAGCGGCTTGCCGAACGTCTCGCGGTTCTGCGCCCATTCGGCCGCCTCGGCCATCGCGACGCGCGCGTAGGCGCAGCAGCCCATTGCCATGCCGAGCCGCTCGCTGTTGAAATTGCGCATGATGCCGATGAAGCCGGCGTTCTCCGGGCCGATCAGGTTTTCCGCCGGGACGCGGACGCCATCGAAATGGATCGCGGCGGTGTCGCTGCAGCGCCAGCCCATCTTGTCGAGCCGCGAGCGTTCGACGCCGGGGCTGTCCATGTCGATCAGGAGCAGCGAAATGCCTGCCGCGCCCGGCCCGCCGGTGCGGACGGCGCAGGTCAGCCAGTCGGCGCGCATGCCGCTGGTGATGAACATCTTGCCGCCGTTGACGATATAGTGGTCGCCCCCGGAATCATTGGCGCGGACCGCCGTCGTCTTGAGGTTCGCGACGTCGCTGCCGCCGCCCGCCTCGGTGATGCCGAGCGCGATGATCCTGTCGCCCGCGAGCACGGGCGGCGCGACACGCTGCTTCAATTCTTCGGAACCCAAGGCGAGGATCGGGGGCAGGCCGATGCCGTGCGTCATCAGCGAGGCGCCGAGGCCGCCCGCGCCAACCGCGGCGAGTTCCTCGGTCAGCACGAGGCCGTGGAAATTGTCGAAGCCCTCGCTGTGCCCGCCATATTGTTCGGGATAGCGCAGGCCGAGGATGCCCGCCTCGGCCGCCTTTTTGTGCAGTGCGCGCGGCAGCTCGCCTTCGGCCTCCCAGCGGTCGATGTGCGGCGCGATCTCGCGCGCGACGAAGCGGCGGACGCTTTGCGCCAGCGCTTCGTGGGTTTCGTCATAATAGGGCGATCTTGCGCGCCAGTCATCGAAGGCTGTCATGGGCCGATGCTGCGCGGCGTTGACGCGCCGGTCAAGTGGGGGCGTCAAGTCGGGCTTGCACTGCGGCAACAAGCACTTAAGGTCGCGCGCCATGACAAAGCCCATCCTGCTCGCCGGCCTCGCCGCATTCGCCCTGATCTCCACCCCTGCCACGGCGCAGAAATCGCCCGAGGCGACCGCCGAAGCCGCGCTCAAGAAGGCGCCGGTGTTCGACGGGCACAATGACGTGCCGTGGGCGCTGCGCGGGCGCGAGGGCAATATGATCAACAGCTTCGATTTCCAGGACACGACCGACACCGCCCGGCCCGACGCGACCCCGCCCGAGATCGCGATGCACACCGACCTGATGCGGCTGCGCAAGGGGCATGTCGGCGCGCAATTCTGGTCGGTCTATGTACCGAGCAACCCGAACGAGCAACTGGCGGTGCAGCAGACGATCGAGCAGATCGACGTGATGAAGCGGCTTGTCGCCCGCTATCCGAACGATCTTGCGCTCGCATCGACCTCGGCCGAACTCGAAAAGGCGATGAAGGCGGGCGAGATCGCCGGAATGCTCGGCATGGAGGGCGGCCATTCGATCGGCTCGTCGCTCGCGGTGCTGCGCCAGATGTATGACCTTGGCGCGCGTTACATGACGCTGACGCATTCGAAGAATCTGAGCTGGGCCGATGCCGCGACCGACGCGCCCGCGCACGACGGCCTCACCGATTTCGGACGCCAGGTGGTGCGCGAGATGAACCGCATCGGGATGATCGTCGATCTGAGCCACGTCAGCGAAGCGACGATGAAGGATGCGCTCGAAACCTCGCACGCGCCGGTGATGTTCAGCCATTCTGGTGTGCGCGCGATCAATCCGCATCCGCGCAACGTCCCCGACAGCGTGCTGCCTGCGGTGAAGGCCAATGGCGGGATCGTCATGATCGTGCTGCTGCCGGGCTTCCTCGACGCCGATGTCCGCGCGCAGGGGCTGGCGCGCACTGCCGAGCAGGCGCGGCTGAAGGCGCTCTATCCGGGCGATCCGGCGGCGGAGAAGGCGGCGCTCAAAAGCTGGGACGCCGCCAATCCGACGCCAACGACCAATGTCGCCAAGGTCGCCGAGCATATCGATCATCTCAAAAAGACGATCGGGGTCGATCATATCGGGCTCGGCGGCGACTATGACGGGATGGATTCGGCGCCGGTCGGCATGGAGGATGTGTCGGGTTATCCCGCGCTGTTCACCGAACTCGCGAAGCGCGGATACAGCCAGGCTGATCTCGAGAAGATCGCGAGCGGCAATATGCTGCGCGTGCTGAAGACGGTCGAAGCCTATGCGGCGAGCCAAAAAGGCCAGCCACCGATCGAGACCCCGGTCGCGAAATAAGGGCTAGGGGCGGCGGCGAAACGGCCAGTTGGTCGCGCCGCCCGCCCACAGCGCCCACCAGATGATCAGCGGCTGCGCGGCAAGGCGCGGGCCGTGATACCACCAGCCTAAAGTCTCGCCGCCGATCGCGACATTGGCGAGCGCATGGTGGACATTCGCGGGCCAGACGCACAGCGCATAGAGCGCGAGGCCCCAGCCGGCGGCCTTGCGCGTGGCGGGGATCATCAGACCAACCGCGCCCGCGATTTCGGCAACGCCGGTTGCGGCGACGACCAGTTCGGGCTGTGGCACCCACGGCGGCGTGATCGCGAGGAAGGGCGCGGGACGCGTGAGATGCGCCCAGCCCGCATAGGCATAGGCGAGCGTGAGCAGCCAGCGAAACAGAATGCGGGCCCGATGTTGTTTCGTCTTGCCTCGTTTCATTTTTCTCTCTTACAACCCGGGCATGCAGGGGCAAATATTCCGCCATCGGGGGATGGCATTCGCGGTCGCCTTGATGGCGCCTTTTCTTGTCGGGGCAAGCAAGTCGACGCCGAAAATCGGCGTGGCAGCGCCCGAATTCACGCTTACGACCTTCGCCAAGCGCAAGGTGCGATTGTCCGAACTGCGCGGCAAGGTGGTGATCGTCAATTATTGGGCGACCTGGTGCGCGCCGTGCAAGGCGGAGATGCCGATGATGCACGATTATTTCCGGAAGAACGAGGCGCGGGGGTTGGAGATGTTCGGGGTGACGACCGAGGACAGCGTCCCGCCCTTTCAGCTGAAGAAGCTTTCCGCGGCGCTGTCCTATCCACTCGCGGCCAAGATCAACGGCAGCTATGGCGCGATCGGGAATGCGGTGCCGTCGACCTATATCATCGACCGCAAGGGGGTGGTGCGCGTCGCGCGCGCCGGTGTCTTCACGGCCGCCACCTTCAAGGCGGCGGTCGATCCCCTGCTTGCCGAAGCGCCATAGGTCCTGTTTTAGCGGCCGAGCGCGGTCAGCATCGTCTCGATGCTGGTGAATTTTTCGCGCGGGCGGCCGTCGAGCGCGGCCGCAACCTCGGCCTCTTCGATCCGGCGCCAGTCGCGGAAGGTGACGGGGGTGACGTTGCGGCTCGCGAGCAGCGCATCGAGCCCGGGGCGTCCCGCCTTGCCGCCACCGCGGCCGATATCTTCCAGCACCATTTCGCCGATGCGCGCGCCGTCGGGCTTGTTGGTGCCGATCGTTCCCGACGGGCCGCGCCGTGCCCAGCCGACGGCGTAGAGACCAGGCAGGATACGTCCCTCGTCGCTCGCGAAGCGGCCGCGGCCATGCTCATAAGGCACGCCCGGGATCGGCGGGGTCTGATAGCCGATGCAACTGATGACCAGCCCCGCATCGAGCGCATAGGTCTCGCCCGTGCCGTGACTGCGCAGGTCAGCGTCGAGCGTCGTGCGCTCGACGATCACGCGCTGGACGCGTCCGTCACCCTCGATCGCGATCGGCATGGCGAAGAAGTCGAAGTCGATCGTCACCGGCTTGGCGACCGGGTTGGCGGTGAAGCTGCGCAAATGCGTTACCGACTTGCGCATGCCGGGTTCGAGCATGGCATCGTCACCCTCGGGCGGCAGGTCGGCGGGGTCGACGCGCGGGCTGGCGCGTTCGAGATGGCCGAGCTCGCCGAGTTCCTTCGGCGTCATCGCGATCTGGTGCGGGCCGCGGCGGCCGAGGATCTGGATATGGCGCACCGCGCTTTGCGCCAGCGCATCGCGCGCGTGTGCGACGATGTCGCTGCCCGCGAATTCGCCCGGCGTCTTGGCGAGGATGCGCGCGACGTCGAGCGCGACGTTGCCGTTACCGATCACCACGACGCCCGGGGCGTCCAACGGCGGGTTCAGGTCGGCGAAATCTGGATGGCCGTTGTACCAGCCGACGAAGGCGGCGCTGCCGATCACCCCGGGCAGGTCGGCGCCGGGAATATCGAGCGGCCGGTCGTTGGGTGCGCCGGTCGCGAGGATGACGGCGTCGTAAAGCGCAACGAGCTCGTCGATCGTCACATCGGTTCCGACCGACACATGGCCGACGAAACGGACGTTATCGGTCAGCGCTGTGCCCTCGTAGCGGCGCGACACCGCCTTGATCGATTGGTGGTCGGGCGCGACCCCGGTGCGGATCAGGCCATAGGGGACGGGCAGCCGGTCGATGACGTCGACCGCAATATCGTCCGCTTTCTGCAATGTTTCGGCGGTATAATAACCCGCGGGGCCCGACCCGACGATCGCGACATGACGCATCAACCCACTCCTTCGGGTGTCCGCGCGGCCGCGCGGCCCCTATCTTGTTATGCGGGCGATGCTAGCGGCGAAATGCGCTAGGGCAAGCGGACTTGTTCGAGCGGCGAACCGGCCTTGACAGCGCGGCCGTCCAATCATATTGCGCCCGCCTCTGCTGCCCTGTCGTCTAATGGTAAGACTGCGGTTTCTGATACCGCCTATCGAGGTTCGAATCCTCGCGGGGCATCCAGAGCTTTCCTTAAATCGCTGAAGTTGAAGCGTCCGCGAAGCGCCGGGCGGCCCGATGGCGCGCCCGGCATGGCCTGCTAAACTGCGGTCAGCGGATCGCTGATGCCATGCGCGCCGCGTTCGATGCGGCCGGCGAGGCGGACTTCGATGCCCGACAGCGCGACGGTAACGTCGTACCAGTCGTGATCCTTCGACGTCGGCCATGCTTCGACCGCCTTGCCGCGGCTCGCGATCGTGACCGTCTTGCCGGCGGAAGGGACATAGGCGTCGCGGAGGATTTTCGCTTCCTGCCCATCGCCGCCGTCGTTGACGAAGGCGAGGGCGAGCGCGCGCTGCATGACGCTGTAGCGCGCGGTCATTGTCGGCGCACGCGCCGCCTCGCCGAGCGTGCCGCGGAAGGCGCGGTGGAAGCCGTTGGGGCCGAGAACCCAGAGATCGAATTCTCCGTCGGTCCCGACGGTCCAGCGATCGTCGATCCGTTTGCCCGCCTCGACCGTATAGCGGCGCGGGATGCGGTCGAGGTCGCGCTTGTCATAGACGTGGAACACCGCGCCCGCCGCACCCTCGTTGATGAAATCGAGCACGACCGCCTTGGCGGCCGCGTCGATTCGCGCGTCGACGTGGAGTATATAAGGCAGCGCGCGCGAGCGGCGGATGCCCTTTTCCTGGAACAGGTCCTGCGGCACGCGCGGCGGCAGCGCTTTCGGGCGCTGGAGGTGCGTATCGAGGATGGCGGTCGAGCCGCTGACATCGGGCAGCGCGGGGAAGGCCGCATCGGCGCCCTTCGAGAAGTCGAAGCACGAGGTCATGTCGCCGCAGACCGAACGGTGCCACGGGCTGATCGCCGGAATGGTGACGCCGAAACGCTGTTCGAGGAACTGGCCGACCGAGGTGTGGTCGAACACCTCGCTGCTGACCCAGCCGCCCTTGCTCCACGGCGAGACGACATACATCGGCACGCGCGGGCCTAGGCCGAACGGGCGCGTGCCGCCGGAGATCGTGTCGTCGCGCGACAGATATTTATCCTCATGATCGTCGAAATAATGGCCGGGCAGCGCGAGCGTCGCCTTGCCCGCGAGCGTGCCGTCGGCGTTGTAGGAGGGCGGCGCGGCAGGCGGGAAATGGTCGAACAGCCCGTCATTCTCGTCGAATGTCTGGAAGAAGACCGTGCCCGCCCATGTGTCGGGATTGGCGGTCAGCGCATTGAGCACCGATGCGGTGAATTCGGCGCCCTCGATCGGGGTCGAAGCCGAGGGATGTTCGGACCATTGTTTGGGCGGCAGCACCCATGACACCGCGGGCAGCGTGCCGTTCTTCGCATCCTCGGCGAGCTTTTCGAGCGAATGGTGCGACATTCCGCGTTCGTAGATCGGCGAGCCCGGCTTCGCGTCGCGGAAGCCCTTGAAGGCGAGGCCGCCGTGCATCGCGCCGGTCCAATTGTCGTTGGGGTCCTGATAGATGCGCCAGTCGACACCCGCCGCTTCGAGCACTTCGGGAATCGTCGCCCATTCGAGCGCGTTGCCGGCGTAGGTATAGCCGGGTTCGGGCAGCGCGCCCTTGATCCAGCAGCGCAAATTATTGGGTTCGGACTTGTCGTCGCGGCAGTTGGTGCCCGTTGCAGCGACCCCGGGATCGAAATTGGATCCCGACCAGAAGACGATGCGGTTGGGATCGGTGCCGGTGGTGATCGAGCAATGATAGGCGTCGCAGATGGTGAAGGCTTCGGCGAGCGCGAACTGGAAAGGAATGTCCTCGCGCTTGTAATAGCCCATCGAATAGTCGGTCTTGAACTTGGGCCAGAGGCCGAACTTGCCCTGGTTCCACGCCGCCTGAGCGTCGGAGAAGCTGTGCGGGGTGCCCGGCACCTTCAGCGCGTTGGTGCGTGCGGTGTCGAGGTGGAACGGCGGCAGGTCGCGCGCGCCGTTGCTCTGGAACCAGACATTCTTGTCGCCGGCGAGCGGGATCGGGTGGCGGTCGCCGAAACCGCGCACACCCTTCATCGTCCCGAAATAATGATCGAACGAGCGGTTTTCCTGCATCAGGATGACGATGTGGCGGACGTCCTTGATCGTGCCCGTCGTGCCCGTCGTGCGCTTCGCCGGGATGGCGAGCGCGCGGCCGATGCTGGCGTGAAAGGCGGCGGCGGACCCCGCAACGCCTGCGGCCTTCAGGAAATCGCGTCTCGAATTGCTCATTCAAACTACTCCGGGTTCAAAGGGAAATAGGGTTAGCGCCGCGCTTGGCGCGCGCGCGACGCGATCAGGTCGAGCCCGAGGATGACGAGGAAGATGGCGATCAGGATCGTGCCGACATGGCCATATTCGTACAGGTCGAAGCGGCCCTTGAGTTCCTGCCCGATGCCGCCCGCGCCGACGAGGCCGATCACCGAGCCCATGCGGACGTTGCGGTCGAAGGTGTAGAGCGTGCAGGCGATATGCTGCGGCAGCACCTGCGGCACGATCGCACTGCCCCAGATCGTCAGGCGGCCGGCGCCCATCGCCGCGAGCGCTTGCTGCGGCCGCGGATCGGCATCCTCGACATCGTCGGCATAGAATTTGCCGAGGAAACCTGCCGAATGGAGGCCAAGCGCCAACACTCCGGCGGTCGGTCCGAAGCCGAAGGCGATGACGAGGAACAGCGCCGCGATCAGTTCGGGGATAGCGCGCAGGAAAGCCGAGGTGGAACGCGAACCCGTCCGCAACGCCGGGTGCGGTGTGACGTTGCGCGCGCCGAGCAGCGCGAGCGGCAGCCCGATCAGCACCGCGATCACGCTGCCCCACAATGCGATCTCAAGCGTTTCGAGCATCTTGGCCGCGACATGGAAGGCGTAACCGAACGGTTCGACCAGCCAGGCGGTGCGCACCATGCGCTCTTCGCGGCGCAGCGTTTCGGGATTGAGTTCGGTGACGCGCGTCTGGGCCAATTCGACATGGGCAAAGGGCGGCAGGTGCGCGGGATCGAAACCCTCGATCCGGCTGACTTCGCGCCGCGACGATAATTGGATCGGCACCAGCTCTGCCAGCGTCGATCCGAGCCCGTCGGCGACTTGCGACCGGTCGGCCATGCCCGCCTGCGCCAGCACCGCCTCGCCGCCGAGCGCGAGCATACGGCCGATCTCGACGCGCTGCCCGGTGTACCAGAGGGTCAGCAGCGCGGCGACAAGCAGCGCGACGGCGCGCGCGTTGAGCAACGAAGGGAAGCGCCAAGGCATGGCCGGGCTCACCGCGCCGCCGCCCGGATTCGCGGCGCGATCCGCTCGCCGTCGAGCATCGCGGGCGTGCCGTCGAAGATCACGCGCCCCGCGTCGAGCATGATGATGCGATCGGCGAAGCGGCGCGCGAGCTCGGGCTGATGCAGGCTGCAGAGCAAAGTCGCGCCGAGGCTGCGGGCTTCGTCGCGGATCAGCGCGAGGGTGGCCTCGCCCGTCGCCGGGTCGAGGCTGGCAATCGGTTCGTCGGCAAGAATGATTGCGGGACGATGGAGCAGCGCGCGCGCGATCGCGACGCGCTGTTGCTGTCCGCCCGAAAGACTGTCGGCGCGCCGCGCGAGATGCGCTTCGTCGAGCCCGAGACCCGCGAGCAGTTGCGCGGCGCGCGCGCGATCGGCCGGCGGGTAAAGACCGGCGAGCGACCGCGCGATGCCGATATCGGCGACCGCCATGACGTTGCGCGCGACGCTGGCGCGTCCGCTCAGCGCGAAATCCTGCGGGATCAGGCCGAGGCGGCGGCGCTCGGCGTGGCTGGCGGGGGAGCCGTCATAGAGGATGCGCCCGCCGCTTGGGGCGACAAGCCCGCCGATCGCGCGCAGCAGCGTCGATTTGCCCGCGCCCGATGCGCCCAGCACTGCGCAGACCTGACCCGCGGGGATGTAGAGCGTGACGTCCGCGAGCGCATGGGTGCCGCCCGTATGGCGAACGCAGAGGTCCGCGATGCCGATGTCCATCATCGCGTCGGCCTTTCGGCCGCCTTGCGCAGCATTTCGTCCTTCAGCGCCGGGGTGACCTGCGCCATCTTGCGCGTGGCGGGGTCGAAATGGTCGGCGGGAACATGGCCGACATAGCCGTCGACGCGCGCGCCGCCATAGCCGCGGATCATTTCGGGCGTGACGCCCGCGGTGTGGTTGATCTGCTCGAACGCGCCGCGCAGCCGGTTGCGGAGAGCGGGATCGAGGCGCATATTCGCGATCAGCGGCGGATAGGGAATCGGCTCGCTGCGCGCGATCACGCGAAGGTCGCGCGCGCCGGGGACATCGGCACGCACCGCCTTGTCATAGCTGTCGAAGGAAAGCGCGGCGGCGTCGACTTCGCCGTTGATCAGCGCGGCGAGGCTGTTCGCGTGGGTGCCCGTCATGCGTACCGCCGACAGGTCGCGGACCGGATCGATCCCTGCGTCTAGGAACATTGCGACGGGGAAGATGAAGGCCGATGTCGAATTGACGTCGCCGAACGCGACGCGGCGGCCGCGAAGGTCGCCGATCGATCGGACGGGCGAGTCGGCGCGGACGAACAGCCCCGAATAATAGACCGAGCGGCCACCCTTGACCGCGACGGCGAGCAGTTCGGCGCAGCCGCGCTTTTGCGCCTGGAGATAGGTGACCGAACCGACGAAGGCGATATCGGCAGCGTTGTTGCACATCGCCTCAACGACCCCGCCATAGGATTGCGCGACCTTGAGGTCGAAGCGCAGGGAGGTGCTGCGCGCGATCGCGTCGAAGATCGGCCGATAGTCGGCGAGCGTGCCGCTTTCGGTCCCGCCGTCGGCGGGGATCAGCAGCACGCGGAGCGGCGGCGGCTGGGCCGAGCGCGGGGACGCCGACCACGGGGACAGGGCCAGCCAGGCCGGGCCGGCGACGCATAGCGCCGCCAGCACGCCCGCAATCATCCACCGCCGCATACACAATCTCCGTCGACCCGAAAACCGAGGGGCGATTACGACGGGGCTGTGACAGCGGCATGAACCGGACTCTCCGAACCGGCCCGATCAGAATGTGGTCGAGAAGGAGACGTACACGGCGCGCGGCTTGCCCTCGAACTCGTAACCATAGAAATATTCGGGGCTGTTGAGCGCTATCTCGCCGCGGATGAACGCCGAGCTGTAGCGCATGTTGCCGTAGCCGTAGCGTTCGGCATATTCCTTGTCGAAGATGTTGACGACGCGCAGCTGGATCTGGTGCTGGCGCTCGTCGCCGAGGCGGTATCCGATCGATCCGTTGAGCAGGAAATAATTGCCGAAATTGTGGCGCAGCGAGCTGTTGACGCCGCCCGTCGCATATTCGGGACCCTGATAACGCGGGAAGAGCGTGACCGAGAAGCGGTCGTCGGGGCTGGTCCAGCGGACGTTGCCACCGATCATATATTCGGGGGTCTCGTTGATCTGCAGCTTGCTGCCGTCGAGGCGCGCTTTCTGTTTGGTGTAGTTGACGTTGAACGAAAAACCCTTGCCGACGCGTATATCGAGTTCGGCGGTGAGCCCGCGGATTTCGGTGATGCGGTCGTTGTTGAAATAGGTGTTGGGGGTCAGGCCCGACGTCGTCTGGATGCGGTTGGTGACGTCGGTGTGGAATGCGCCGACCTCGGCATTCACCTGCACATTGCCGAAGCTCTGCGAAAAGCCGATGCCGCCATTATAGGTTTCGGTTTCCTCGGTCTTGAGATCGGGATTGCCGATCAGGGTCGGGCTTTCGGCGTAAAGCTCGTTGGTGCGCGGCAGACTGTACGAGGTGCCGCCGTTGCCGCGGATATAAAAAGCGCCGATCGGCTGACGGAAACCGAATTTCCAGATCGTCCGCGATCCGAAGCTGTCGGCGAAATCGGTGCGCAGCGCGAGCGAGAGCTTGGTGTCGGGGCTGAACGGGATCACCGGGCGGAAATCGGCATAGACGCCGGTGATCGTGTTCGCCTTGTTCGAGATCGGGAACACGGGGTCCGAGTCGTTCTTGTACGACACGACCTGGACGCCCGCGACGACTTCGAGGATGTTCGGGAGCGACAGCGTGTTGCGGACGTTCAGCCCCATTTCGCGGAAACCGCCGACCTTCGAATCCTTGCCGAAGCCCTTGTTGGGGAAGGGGACCGACTTGCCGGTCGCATCGCCGAAGCGGATGAGCTTGCCCGTCGTCGGGTCGGTGCAGCCCGCCGGGGTCTTGCAGATTTCGGCGAAAGTCTCGGTGTTGTTGAGCCGCGGGTTGCTCCAATAGCCCGCGATCTCGGTGTAGAGATTGTCCGACCAGCGGCGGTCGAGCGAGAAGTCGACGATCGGATAGCGGACGCGGTTCGGCGAAAAGGTTTCGGCGTCGGGGAAGGGATCGTGGAATTCGATCTGGGTATATTGGCCGTTCACCCGGAATTCGCTCTTGTCGTCGACCTTCCACAGATATTTGACGCCGATATTGCTGCGGTTGAGCGGATAATCCTGGATGCCGCCGGCCTTGGCGACATTGTCGACATAGGATTCGGGGGCAAAGATGCGCGGGCCGTCGGTCTGGATCGTGCCGCCATAGACCATCAGGCTGTGGCGTCCCTCGGGATCGATCGGGAAACTGGCGTTGCCCCAGATTTCGCGCGTGTTGAACGCGCCATACTGCGCGCCGAGTTCGAACTTGCTGGTGCCGTCGGGGCGTTTGGTGACGAGGCTGATCACGCCGATGCCGCCGTTGCTGCCGAAGAACAGGCTGTTGCCGCCGCGAAATACCTCGGCGCGCTCGATCATGTGCGGGTCGATCGTCGTCGAGCCCCAAATATCCTCGAGCGCCGGACCGCGATCGTAGAGCGGCACGCCGTCGAGCACGACGAGCGTGTCGCGGTCGCTGCCGCCGTCGAGGCGGATCGTATATTCGCCTTCGTCGGGCGAATAGCCGATGTTGGCGCCCTTGATGAGGAATTGTGCGATTTCGGCGAAGTTGGTCGCGCCGGTCGCGGCGATCTCTTCGGCGGTGACGATCTGGACGGCGTTGCCATATTCGACCGCTGCGGCGGCGAGCGGGGTGGCTTCGACGGTCGCGGTGCCGTTGACGATGATCTCGTCACTCGCGCCCGAACCGGCATCAGCGCTGTCGGCGGTCGCCTCATCGACGGCTGCATAGGCGACCGATGGCAGCGTGCTCGTCGACAGCAATAGGCCAAAAGATATGGCCGCACGCGTTTTGGAAGAGATGTGCACAATCATGCCCCTTTTGAAGAATCCCGGCACATCGGGGGAGCAGCGGCGGCCGTGTTCACGACTCGATGCTGCACCGCATCAATGTGCGGGGCCTCCGCTAAGGGGGGCGTGTGACAGTTGAGTGAAATTTGCTCAATTTTGTATTTAAATAAAATTGAGCAAATCACACTTTCGGATTGTTGCGATTTCGGCTAGCCTTGTCTGTCCCGCGGGGGCGGACATGCAGATTCTGACGGAGAAATGCGTAAGATGAGTGACAAGGGCGGGGCGACGAAAGCGGCAGGCGACGATCGGGCGCCGATCGAAAATGCGCTTGAACGAATGAGAATGGCTCATGGCACTATGGCGAAGGGCGCGCAGCGCATCGCCGATTACGTCCTCGCGCAGCCCGAGGAGATCGTCCGGATGTCGATCACCGAACTCGCCGAAGCGGTCGGGGTGAGTGAAGGCAGCGTCGTCAATTTCTGTCGCGGGATCGGGCTGTCTGGCTTCCAGCATCTGAAGCTCAGCCTGGCGCGCGAGACGGTGCAGTCGGTGCAGTTCATCCACGAGGATGTCGCGCGCGACGACGATATGGAGACGATCTGCCGCAAGGTTTTTCATTCGGGCATCCAGGCGCTGCGCGACTCGCTTTCGGTGCTCGACCCGCAGGCGCTGACGCGCGCGGTGGCTGCGATCCATACCGCGAAGCGCGTCGAAATCTACGGCATCGGCTCGTCGGCGCCGATCGCCGAGGACACGCATTACCGGATGCTGCGCATCGGGCTTGACGCGCGCGTGGTCACCGACAGCCATATCCAGGCGATCAGCGCCTCGCGCTGCGACCCCGACGTCGCGGTGCTGACGATTTCGCACAGCGGTGCGACGCACGAGACGGTCGCGGCGACGCGGCTCGCGAAGGAGGCGGGTGCACGGACGATCGTCATCACCAATTTCGCGCGTTCGCCGATCCAGGCTTATGCCGATGTCGTGCTCTTCACCATGGCGCGCGAAACGCGCTTTCGCACCGAGGCGATGACGAGCCGGATCGCCCAGCTTTGCGTCGTCGATGCGCTGATCGCGGCGCTCGCGCTCGGCGACTATGACCGGTCGACCGAGACGCTGCGCCAGACCTTTGAAGTGCTCTCGATCAAACGTTTCTGATCGTCCGCGATCGGCCACCGGCAAATGGTACAGGCGCTTCATCGCGGCTCGGTGCTCCAACCGTGCGCACGGCGTCCCTAAGGTTTGCGAATCATCCGAACCCGAGGAGACCGAAAATGAAGACCATGATCGCCGCCTGCGCTCTGTCCGCGCTCGTGGCCGGCTCGTTCCTGGCTGGTACGCTCCTGGCCGCGGCGCCCGCAGCCGCGCAAACCGATGCCACCGCACACGCTGGCCATGCCGCGCCCGCCGCCGCCAAGCCGGCGAAGGTCACGCTCGTGTACCAGCACGAGCTTCCCAATGTTCCGGGCAAGAGCGTCAAGGGCGTGCTTGTCGAATATGGACCCGGCGCGTCGAACGCCGCACACACCCACGCGCCCTCGGCGCTGATCTATGCGACCGTGCTCGACGGCGCGGTGCTCAACCAGATCAACGGCGGGCCCGTCCGCACCTTTCGCAAGGGCGAGAATTTCACCGAGCTGCCCGGCGACTTCCACAATGTTAGCGCCAATGCGAGCCAGACCGAGCCCGCGACGTTGCTCGCGGTGTTCATCGTCGATACCGATGACAAGATCCTGACCACGCCCGCCGCGCCGCGCTAAACGCGCCGTGTCCGCGCCTATATCATCGGCGGATAAGCCGCGGCTTGTCCGCCGATAGATTTTCTTCGTCGCAAAAACCGGCCTCCGCCGTTGACGAATCTAAAATCAATCGATTAAGTTGACATTGTCATTCGGGGCTGGTCGAGCCGAATGGCGGGCTCTTCTCCTCGACCCGCGGCTTTTGACCGGGAAGCAGCTTGCTCCGCGTTACCAACGGCTAAAGCGCGTGATGCTCGGGCGACATCGCCAGGCATTGCGTTCCCCCCAGAAGGGGTATTGCGATGCATATGTGTAGTAGCATCAACTAGATCATCGCCGCGCTAGCGCGGGGTAGCGGACCGACCGCGCCCCGCTTCGTCTCGCGGCATCCCAACATCTCCAGCCGCGCCTCCTCTCGCGAGACGTTGCGGTCTGACGTCCGGCACCCGAGCGCCGGCGTGGGGAAATATCATGCCTTTGCTGACCCAATCCGACCTGTCGGATCTGGCTCGCTATCCTGCGTCCCTGCGCAGCGCCGCCAGGGCGCTGTGGGGGGCGGAGCTGGCGGCTGTCCGATCCGGCGCGGCGCACCGCGCCACCAATCATCACATCAAAAAGGGGGCGGGATCACCGCCCGGGGACCCGATATAATGAACCGTTTCTCTCCCGATCATCGTTTGAAGTTTTTGCTTGGCGCGGCGCTGCTTTTGCCAGCAGCGCCGGCCTTTGCGGCCGAAACCACCGCCGACGACACCGGCACAGCGGCAGAAGAAGAGGGCGAAAGCGCTGCGGTGACGGCCGCCTCCGCCGCTTCCTATGACGGCGCCGAGATCATCGTATCGGCGCGCCGCCGCGATGAAAGTGCGCAGGACGTGCCGATCGCATTGTCGGTTGTCGGCGCGGCGCAGCTCGAAGCGACGGGCAATTACACGCTGACCCAGATCCAGCAGATCGTGCCCAGCCTGCAGGTATTCAGCTTTAATCCGCGCAACACCAATATCAACATCCGCGGGCTCGGCAGCAACGTCGCGCTGACCAACGACGGGCTCGAAAATGGCGTCGGCTTCTATGTCGACAATGTCTATTTCGGCCGCGTCGGCCAGTCGCAGTTCGACCTGGTCGACCTGCAGCAGATCGAGGTTCTGCGCGGACCTCAGGGCACGTTGTTCGGCAAGAACACCACATCAGGGGCGATCAACATCACCTCGCGCAAGCCAAGTTTCGACCCCGAATTTTCGGGCGAGGCGAGCGTCGGCGATTACGGCTATTACCAGCTGCGCGGATCGGCATCGGGGGCGCTGATCGACGATCTGCTTGCGGTGCGCATCAGCGGTTCGGTGACCGAGCGGCGCGGCTTCCTCTACAACGACACGCAGAATGAGCGCGCGCAGGATTATTCGAACTGGAGCGTGCGCGGGCAGTTGCTGTTCACGCCGACGCCCGATCTCGAGGTCCGCATCATCGGCGACTTTGCGCGGCAGAAGCAGAATCACGTCCTCAACATCTTCGCCGACTATTTCGGCACCTATGACAATGGCGCGGCGATCCCGAACAGCTTTGCCGAGCGTGCCGCGCGTTTCCCCGGCTACAGCTTCCCGACAATCGATCCCTTCGCGCGGCGCGGCGAGGCCGACAGCCATTATCAGTCGAACATGGACGGCTATGGCGTGTCGGGGCAAGTCGACTGGGACATCGGCGCCGCCAAGCTGACCTCGATCAGCGCCTATCGCTGGTGGGACTGGAACCCCGCGAATGACGGCGATTCGACCTCGCTCCCGGTGATCGTCAAGGCGCAGCAGGCAAACCGCCAGCGCCAGTTCAGCCAGGAACTTCGGCTGGCTTCCGACACCGATGGCCCGATCGACTATGTCGTCGGCGCTTACTATTTCTGGCAGGTTATCCGCGGCAAGGGCGCGAGCGCTTATGGCCCCGCCGCCGCGCTGTGGAACCGCCCCGCGACCTCGCCGATCCCGCTCGCCGCATGGGAGGCCGCGCTCAATGGCTTCGAGGCGAATTCTACCTCGGACCCGCGGACCAAAAGCTATGCGCTGTTCGGCCAGCTCGACTGGAAATTCACCGACCGGCTGACGCTGACCGCGGGGCTGCGCTACACGCATGAGACGAAGAGCGGCTCGTTCACGCAATTCCACGTCGCGGGCACCGACCTGTCGACCCTGCCTGCAGGACTGGCGGCGCAGGCGGCGGCACTCCGCGCACAGTTCAATCCGGTCACCAACTATTCGACCGGTTTCAAGGACAACAGCATATCGGGGCTCGCGACGCTGTCGTGGCAGTTCTCGGACGATGCGCTCGCCTATGCGACCTGGTCGCGCGGCAACAAGTCGGGCGGGCTCAACCTCACGAACCTGCCCGCCGGGATCGATCCCGACGTCGCGCCCGAAAAGGTCGACAGCTACGAACTCGGGATCAAGTCAGAGTGGTTCGACAAGGCGGTGACGCGGGCGCGACCTGTCGCTTTACGGGCACGCCGATTATTCGCACCGCTCGACCTTTAACACCTCGTCGAGCGACAGCATTTATGCCGATGTTCCGGCGTATGGCATCGCCAATGCGCGCATCGGCATCCGCACCGAAGATGGCCTGCTCGACCTGTCGATCTGGGCACGCAACCTGTTCGACAAGGACTATTTCCAGACGCTGTCGGCGCAGAACACAGGCATTGTGACCTCGCTGATCGGCGAACCGCGCACGATCGGCGCGACGCTGCGGACGAAGCTGTGATGGCCGCGCTCACCCCACTCGCGCGTGAACCACGCGCCCACCCCATTCGACGACCGCCCGCAGAGGCTCTTGCCGGATACCCCCGCCGTCCAACCCCAAAGGAGACTGACATGACGGACCTTCACAACAGCTATGCCAATGCGCGCGACAAGAATATCCCGCTCGACGTCACCCCCGTCACCGGCACGATCGGCGCGATCGTGAATGGCATCCAGCTGTCGGGCGACCTGCCCGCGGCGACGGTGCAGGCCATTCAGACTGCGCTCTTGCGGCACAAGGTGCTCTTCTTCCGCGACCAGCAGCATCTGACCGATCAGGAGCATGAGGATTTCGCCGCGCTGCTCGGCGATCCGGTTGCGCACCCGACGGTGCCGGTCGCCGAAGGGTCGCGCTACCTGCTCGAACTCGACAGCAAGGAAGGCTATGCCGCTTCGAGCTGGCACACCGATGTGACCTTCGTCGACGCCTATCCAAAGGCATCGATCCTGCGCGCGCTGACGATCCCCGAAGCCGGCGGCGACACGCAATGGGCGAACGGTGAGACTGCCTATGACGGCCTGCCCGACGTGCTGCGCCAGCTCGTCAACAATCTGTGGGCGACGCACACCAACCTCTATGATTATGCGTCGATCCTGCAATCGGCCCCCGACGGCGAAAGCGCGGCGAAGCGGATCAAGGAACATCGCAATGTCTTCGCCTCGACGGTGTATGAGACCGAACATCCGGTGGTGCGCGTCCATCCGGTCAGCGGCCAGCGCAGCCTGCTGCTCGGCCATTTCGTCAAGCAGTTCGTCGGACTGAACGCGGCGGACAGCGCGCGGCTGTTCCAGACGCTGCAGGATCATATCACCAAGCCCGAAAATGTCGTGCGCTGGCGTTGGCGCGAGGGCGACTTGGCGATCTGGGACAATCAATCGACCCAGCACCGCGCGACCGCCGACTTCGGTCTGCAGCGCCGGACGCTCCGCCGCGCGACGATTTCGGGCGAGGTTCCGGTCGCGATCGACGGGCGCCGCAGCCGCACCGTCCGCAAGGAAAAGGCGGTTCAATACGAACCCGCCTGACGAAATCGGCCGGCGCCTGTGGTTCTCCTCTCCCTTCCTGTGACTGCGCCGGCCCTGTCTGCGGCGCGCCCCGGTTCCATTCGCCCGGGCGCGCCGGCCTTTTGTTTTCGAAAGACCATCCGATGACCCATGGTTCGCGTTTCGCCCGCTTCCTCTTTGCCGCGCTGATCGGCGCCGCCGCGTCCATCGGTCCCGCGCAGGCGAAGGAGCGGCGGCCGAACCTGCTCGTCATCGTCGCCGACGACCTTGGCTATTCGGACCTTGGGGCGTTCGGGGGCGAGATCCGCACGCCGAACCTCGACAAACTCGCGCTGAACGGCATCCGCCTCGCGGGCTTCCACACCGCGCCGACCTGTTCGCCGACGCGCTCGATGCTGCTGTCGGGCACCGACAATCACCGTGCGGGGCTCGGCACGATGGCCGAGATGATCCGCCCGAACCAACAGGGCAAGCCGGGATATGAGGGCCATTTACGCAGCGATGTTGCAACGCTCGCCGAGCGGCTGGGGGCCAATGGCTATCGCACCTTGCTGTCGGGCAAATGGCATCTTGGCCTGACCCCCGAGCAGGACCCGCATGCGCGCGGGTTCGAGCGCAGCTTTGCGTTGCTGCAGGGCGGGCACAATCATTATGGCACCGACGTCCAGCCCGAAGCGACTCCCGGCACGCGCGGAATCGCGACCTATCGCGAAGACGGCAAGGTCGTCGCGCGCTTGCCCACCGATTTCTATTCGAGCGATTATTTCGCGACGCGTCTCATCGACTTTCTCGGCGAGCAGTCCGCGAAAGAGAAGCGCGAGCGACCCTTCTTCGCCTATCTGGCGTTCACTGCACCGCACTGGCCGTTGCAGGCACCAGCCGAGGACATCGCGCGATACAAGGGGCGCTATGACGCGGGCTTCGACATATTGCGCGAACGGCGGCTGGTGCGGCAGCGCGAGCTCGGCATCCTTGCCGCCGATGCCGCGGCGCACACCCCGCGCAACCGCGACGGCAGCTGGGATTCTTTGACCGCTGACCAACAGCGGCTCGCCGCGCGCAACATGGAAATCTATGCCGCGATGGTCGACCGGCTCGACCAGAATGTCGGCCGCGTGATCGAGTCGCTGCGCGCGTCGGGTGAACTCGACAACACGGTGATCGTGTTCCTCGCCGACAATGGCGCCGAGGCGCTCGACATCGAGACCACGGGCGCGCAAATGCTCGCCAGTTCGCTGAAGGGTGCCGACAACCGCTTCGCCAATCGCGGCACGGCGTCGTCGTACCTGACCTATGGTGCGGGCTGGGCGCAGGCGGCGACCGCGCCGTCGTGGCTGACCAAGGGCTATCAGAGCGAAGGCGGAACGCGTGCGGTCGCGTTCATCAGCGGCACGGGGATCGCGGCGCGACAGGGCGCCGAGACGCAATATCTGTCGGTCGCCGATGTCGCGCCGACCCTGCTCGATCTTGCGGGCGCCGATGCCAAGGCGTCGCAGGTCGCGGGGCGCAAGGTCGCGCCGATCACTGGCCGGTCGTGGGCCGCGTGGCTGAAGAATGCCGACGCGCGCGTCTATGGCGCCGACGACGGTGTCGGGGCCGAGCTATTTGGTTCGCGCGCCTATCGCCGCGGCGACTGGAAGCTCACCGACATCGGCGACGGCATCTGGCGGTTGTTCGACATCGCGCGCGATCCCGGAGAGACGCGCGACCTGTCGCTCGCCCATCCCGACCGCAAGGCCGAACTGGCGGCGGCGTGGGATCGCTACGCTTCCGACGTCGGCGTGATCCTTCCCGATGCGATCCCCTATCGGCCATAGGTCGCGCATTTCTCGCGGTTCGGCGTGTTGGGTATTGTCAATAATATAAGTTGAGTTACTTTCATGCGGTCCGGGACATATCCCGAATCGAACGACCGAAAGGACCGCTCATGGCCACGCAGCCGAACACCCCCGACCTGTTCGAAACCGCGCGATCGCTCGGCGTCGGGGTCAGCGAGGAGGACAGCGACAGCCTGCTCCGGCTCTTGTTCGACCGGATCAAGGTGCCCGAATATCAGGTGCGCTTCCGCTGGCCCCCGAATGCGATCGGCATCTGGGACAATCGCTCGACCCAGCATTATGCCGTCGGCGACTATTGGCCCGGGTATCGCGCGCTCGAACGGGTCACGGTGTTCGGCTGCGTGGTGACGCGGTGAGGATGATCGAAGCGCAGCTCCATTCGCCGCGTCCGCGTTTTCGCTCGGCGACGCGCGTCGCGATCGTCGGCGCGGGTTTTTCGGGGACCTTGCTCGCGATCAACCTGCTCGAACAGCCCGATGTCGAGGTGCTGCTGATCGAGCGCGACCGGCACCGGATGGGCGCCGGGGTCGCGTATAGCAGCACCGAGACGTCGCACCTGCTCAACGTTCGCGCAGGCAATATGAGCGCCTTTTCCGACCGGCCCGACCATTTCTGCGAGTGGCTCGCGGCGCGCGGGCTCGGCTGCGAAGCGGCGTTTGTAACGCGCGCGACCTATGGCCACTACCTGCGCGAGACGCTCGGCCAGGCGATGGAGAAATATGGCCGCCGGCTGAAGCTCGTCGACGACGCGGTGCTCGATATCGAGGAGAAGAGCGGGCAGGTCACGCTCGGGCTCGTCAACGGCGGGCTGATCGAGGCCGACCGCGCGGTGCTCGCGATCGGCAATCTGCCGCCGCACGACCCGCCGGCGATCGAGGGGGCGCATCTGCCGTCGCATCGTTACATCGGCGATCCGTGGGCGAGCGCGTTCGAGGACGGGCTCGACAAGCAGGTGCCGGTGCTGATCGTCGGCACCGGGCTGACCGCGGTCGATGTGATCCTGCGGCTCGCGGCACAAGGTCACGAAGGGCCGATCACCGCGCTTTCGCGCCGCGGCCTGCGCCCGCATCGCCATATCGACGGGCTGCCGCGCCCCAAGCCAGTGCTTGCCAAGCCGGCACCCGACCTGTCCGAACTGGTGCGCTGGGCGCGGGGCGAGGCGAAAGAACGCGACTGGCGGCTCGTCGTCGATTCGATCCGCCCGATCACCCAGATGATGTGGTCGGCCGCCGACGCCGACAAGCGCGCGCGTTTCCTGCGTCACCTGCGCCCCTTCTGGGACGTTCATCGCCACCGCCTCGCGCCCGAGGTTGCCGACCGCATCGACGCGCTTGTCGCGTCGGGGCAGCTCCATTTTCGCGCCGGCAAGATCGCGGGCGTCGCGGTCGAACCCACCGCGCTCGCCGTCTCGTGGCTGCCGCGGGGAGAGACCGAACTGGCAACGACGCGCGCGGCACGGATGATCAACTGTACGGGGCCGCAAGGCGATTTGCTGCGCTCGTCGGACCCGTTGGTGAAACGCCTGCTCGGCGCGCAGCGCATCCGCCCCGACGCGCTGCGCCTCGGGCTCGATATCGACCGCGACGGGCATATCGTCGATGCCTCGGGCCGTTCGTCGGAGCATATTCTCGCGATCGGCCCGATGACGCGCGGCGACCTGTGGGAAGTCGTTGCGGTCCCCGACATCCGCAACCAGGTGAGCGCGCTCGCGCGCCGCCTCGTCAACGCGCACTGGACGGGCGGCGAGGGCCTTTAGGCTTTTCGCCCAAAAAATCTCCCCCTCTGCATCCACCGGCGCGCATCGTGCCGTCCAGTCTATGATCGGCGGCTGCGCCGGTCCGGGCGGCGGCTTCGCGCGGCGGTTGATCTCGCTCCCCGGTGCAGATCATCGCCGCCTTGCCGGAGGCCGCCGCCTGTGGTTTCACCATGCCGAGCGGCATGAAGGAGAGATAAGTCGATGGACCTGATGATCACGGCGGCCGCTGCCGCCACCGCCGGGGCCCCCGCGGTGCCGCCCGCTGCAACGGTGACGGTTTCTGCCGGTCAATCGATCAGCCCGGCCGATGTTGCCGCTTACATCGACCCGCGCGACATTGCCTCGTTTATGCCCGCGCCGCCGCCGACCACCGAACTGGTCGCGGTCAGCGACAGTTTTTTCGGCCTGCTCGAACAGATCACGATGGTCGCGTTGCTCGTTGTCGGCCTTTTTCTGCTCGCGCGGCTGCTCCACGCATGGATGCTCCACCGCTCGATCCGACGCGCGCTCGATGCGAAGTCGGACGCGGTGACCCCGCTGATCGACAAGCTCAACAAGCCCTATGAGCATCTCGGCGGCCAAAGCCCCGATACGCCGGGCGACGACCGCAACGCGCTGGTGCTGCTCGCGATCGGCCTCGCCATGGCGGGCTTCGGGCTGATCCAGGGGCAAGAGGAGCTGATCCGCATTTCGGCTGGTGCGGCGCTCTTCCCCGCCTTTGTCGGCATCGCTCTCCTCGTCCGCCGCCGCCTCGCGCGCGCCGCGGCTACCGGGGAGCGCGCCGCTGCGTGATGAGGCAAGCGCCGATGAAGATCGGGCCCTCAACCAGCGTGTCGCCGGGGGAGATCGTGCCGCTTTCCAGCTCCTCGTGCTGCGGCATGAGGGGCGGTTGCGCGCCTTTCTGTCCCGCGCCGCCGGGTGCGACGCCGACGATCTGGCGCAGGAAGCCTTTGTCCGCGCGTGGCAGCGCGCGGGCGACTATCGGGGGCAGGGGAGTTATGCGGCGTGGGTCATGGGGATCGGCTGGCGGCTGTTCCTCGACCAGCGGCGCACCGCGCGGCGGCGCGAAGGACTGGCTGCGGGCGAGGAGGCCGCGACATCGACCGATCCGCGCCCGGCGAACGACGCCGCAATCGACGCCGACCGGCTGCTTGGCGCCTTGTCGGCGCAGGAGCGCGCCGCGCTCACTTTATGCTTTGGTCATGGCTGGTCGCATGGTGAGGCGGCCGCGATCATGGGCTTGCCATTGGGCACGCTCAAATCGCTCGTCTTGCGTGGGCGCGCGAAGGCGCAGAAAATGATCGGCGAAGGAGCGGACGCATGACGGCGCCGGACGATCAGGGCACCGACGCGATGCTGGCGGCGATACTGGCGCCGCCTGAGCGGCCGGGCGATCGCGGCTTTGCGATCGGGGTCGAGCGTGCGATCGATGCGCAGGCGGCCTATGCCCGCGCGCGAAGGCGCTTCTGGCGCAGCTTCGCGTTCGAGGCGCTGGCGGTCGGCGCGCTGCTTGCGGCGCTGTGGCTCCTGTCGTCGGCACCCTTGCTCGCGCCGCTGGCGGGGGCAACGCATTGGGGACTCGCGCCGCCGCTGCTGCTCATCCTGTTATTGTGGTTCGGGACGCAACGCTGGCGCCAGGCTTAGCTGGCGCCAGACGTCAGCTTGGCACGTCCTCGCCGTCGATGCCCTGATATTTGAGCTGGAGGTAACGTTCGCGCGTCGCGAGCTTGTCGAGTTCGCCCGCCGCAAGGCTGCGCGCGGCGTTGCCGATCTCGCTTTCGAGCATCTTCAGCCCGCCGACCAGCGTCTCGTCGGGAGTGCGCCCGGCGTGGGCTTCGGTGCGCAGGCCCGCGGGGATACGCTGATAGCCCGCCACCAATTCGGGCAGATCCTCGCCGACCAGCTTGCGAATGTTCGCCGCGGCGGGGCTCGATGCGTCGAGCGTCTGGAGCTGCGGCGCGAGCAGGTCGAGCTGGACCCCGATGCCGTCGACGAGCTGGCGCGCCGGGGCGGGGAGCGCGGGACGCTGTGCCTCGAGCCAGATTTCGGTGCGGCCGGCGAGTTGCTTGAGGTCGGCCTTGGGCAGATCGGCCTGGCGCGGTTCGGGGAAGGGCGACCGGCCGAACAGGACCGCGACGCCGATCAGGAGGATGAACAGCGCGAACAGCCCGGTGAAGCCGAGCGGCTGGATCAGTGCGCCGAACACCGCGGCGCCGAGCAGCACGATGCCGCCGGCGATCAGCATCCGGCCGAGCTTTTTGTAGAGATGCTGGCGGCGCAGCGCGACGCTCTTGGTGCCGATCGGGCGGCGGCGAGTCCGCGACCGTTCGATCGCCGATGCCGCCGAAACCCGGATCTTGTCGACTTCGCTCATGCTCATGATGTGCCTTAGCCTTCGAGCGATGCGAGCGGGCTGTCGGCGCCGCCAACGCTCGCCTGTGCCTGCGATGCCCCTTCGGCGCGCGCGATATAACCCTTCGACTTGGCGACTTCGCCCTCGAGCGTCGTCACCGTCGTCTTCATGCTGTCGAGCGCCTTCAGCTTGAAGGTGTCGATCGCGTCCATCGTGTCATAGATATTCTGGAACGCGCGCTGAAGCGTCTCCATCGGGATCGTGCTCGACGCCGCCTGTTCGTGGATGCGCGCGGTGTTGTCCTTCAGCATCTTTGACGTGCCGTCGATGATGTTCGCGGTCGTCGTGTTGAGCGCGGTGATCTGTTCGAGCACGAGTTTCTGGTTGGTCATCGCCTGCGCGACGGTGATCGCGGTCTTGAGCGCGCCGACGGTGGTGGTGCTGGCGCGATCGACGCCCTTCACCAGCTCGACATTATTCTTTTTGACGAGGTCGAGCGCGAGATAGCCCTGCACCGTCACCGCCATCTGGGTGAGCAGGTCCTGCGTCCGCTGGCGCGCATAGAAAAGCGCATTTTCGCGGAGTACCTTGGCCTTGGCGGGATCGACACCATCGAGCTCGGTCGCCTTGGCTTCGAGCTTCGCGTCGAGGGTGCCCGCGATGTGGACCATCTGTTCGAGCTTGCCCATCGCTTCCCACAGCTTGCGCCGTTCGACGTCGATCGCGGCATTGTCCATCAACAGCTCGTCCTTGCCGTTCGACAAGGCGGTCAGGATGCCGCCGATATGCGTCTGCGCGCTGCGATACTGCGCGAAATAATTGTTGATCTTGCCGCCAAAGATCTTGTCGAGAAAACCGCGCTTGCTCAGCAGCTTGCCGTTCGCCGACGGGTCGAGCCGCTCGACGGTTGTACGCAGTTCGATCAGATTCTGGCCGATGTCGGTGTCGCGGTCCATCGCGCGGATCGGGCGGTCGAGGAAGCGGTTCGACTGGTTCGCCGCCTCCAGCATTTCCTTGCGGCCCATGTTGGTGATCTGGTCGACCTTTTGGCCAAAGGCGGGCGAATTGACGTCCTGCGCGACAAGGTCGTCGATAAAGCCGTCGACGCGTTCCTCGAGCTTCGATTTCTGCTCGGTCGATAGCGGCACCAGCCCGGCCGCCTTTTCGGGGGAAACCGCGGGCACGGGATCGGGCGGGGTCAGCTTCAGCTCGTCGGTTGCGGTTGCCGTCGCGGTCAGTTCGCTCATTCGTCTTCCTTCCAGCCCCAGGTTATAATCCCGGGCCGCTGCCTATATGGCATGCGGCCCTGTGTTATTCAAGCACTACACCTTTGTCCGCGCGAAGCATCGGCGCGATCCACGCGGACAGGATCAGTTGCGCCATATGATAGACGAGGATCGGGACCAGCACCATGCCGGCGATGGCGGGCGGGAAAAGCGTCGCGGCGAGCGGCGCGCCGACCGCGATGCTCTTTTGCGCACCCGAAAAGAGCAAAGTGATGCGGTCGGGCCGGGCGAGCTTCAGCAGCCTGCCGAGCGCCCAGGCGCCGCCGAAGGACAGCGCGAGAAGCATCGCAACCGCTGCGAACACGATGGCAATCTCGCGCCCGTCGAGCAGGCTCCAGATCCCCGCGACGACGGCGGCCGAGAAGGCGACATAGACCGCGATCGCGATCGCGGTGCGGTCCATGAAGGTCGCGAGACTCCGGTGCGCGAGCACCCATGGCCGCAGCCAGCGCTGGACGAACTGCCCGGCGACGAAGGGTATGAGCAGGATCGAGACGATGCGCAGCACCGCCTCGCCATGGATTTCGCCTTCGCTGCCTGCGAGCAGCGCGAAGAGCAGGGGTGCGAGGGCGACGCCGCTGAGGTTGAGCAATGCGGCGGCGACGACGCTCGCCGCGACATTGCCGCCCGCAAGACTGCTCGCCGCGGTCGCCGACTGGACGGTCGAGGGGAGGATACCGAGGAAGAGGAAACCGAGCGCGAGCGTCGCGGGGAGCAGCGGCGCGGTCGCCGCCTGTGCGGCGAGCCCGAGCAGCGCCATGAAGCCGAAACAGAAAGCGAGCGCGCTTCCCTGCAGCTTCCAGTTGCGGATGCCGTGGAGAACCTCGTGGCGCGGCAGGCGCACGCCGTTGAGGAAGAAGAGAAAGACGATGGCTGCGGTCGACAGCCCTCCCGCGATCGGCACCGCCGCGCCGCGCACCGGGAGCAGGCTCGCGAGCAGGATCGTCGCGAACAGCACGGGGACGAAGCGGTCGGGAAAGATGCGGGCCAGCATTGGTGTGAGCGATGGCGGGATGAATGTGGATTGGCAAGCATCCAATCCTCCCTGTCGCGCAGCGATGGGGAGGTGGCAGCGCGAAACGCTGACGGAGGGGCTTTTTGGCGCCGACGTTGCGGCTCCTCCACCATTTGCTTCGCGAACGGTCCCCCTCCCCATCGCTGCGCGACAGGGAGGATTGGATATGCCGCAAACATGGCTAAACCGTCGCGATGGCCGACATATTGATTCTCGCCGCGCTGCCCGAAGAAGCCGATGCGCTGTTTCCCGACACCGGCGAACGCGTCGGTGGACTGTTTGCCGAACGGCGGCTGGCGGTCGGCGGGCACAGCCTCAGCATAGCGACCTGCGGACTCGGCAAGGTGAACGCGGCGCTTTGTGCCGGTACGTTGGCGGGCGATGCCGATATGCTGTTGATGACCGGCACTTGTGGGTCGCTCGGTGCGGCGCCCGGCGCTTATTGGCTCGCCGAGGCGTTGCAGCATGATTATGGCGCGACACACCCCGGCCTGTTTCGCCGCTACCGCGCGGGCGAATGGCCGATCGGCGAGGCGGGCGAGGCGCATTTTTCCGCGATGCCCGACCCCGGGCTCGGCCTGCCGCACGCACGGATCGCGAGCGGCGACTCTTTCGTCGCCTGCCCCGATGCCGCTGCCGATCTTGCGAATCTGGGTGCGACTTTGGTCGATATGGAGGTCGGCGCGGTGGCGCAGGTCGCGGCGCGGCTGGGCAAACCATGGGCAGCGATCAAGGCGGTTACCGACGAAGCGAACGATGACAGTGCGGGCGATTTTCACGCCAATCTCGTCCGCGCCGCGCGCATCGCCGGGCAAGAGGCCGAGCGGCTGATCGCGATGATCTGATCGTCGCTTCGTCGTTCCGCGCTGGCCGCGCTTGTGCTAGGCTGCGCCTGTATCGACCGAGGGAGACTCGTCATGCGCTACCGATCGTCACTATCCATCGCCGCCGCTTGCGCGGTCTTCGTCACGCCACTCGCCTTTGCAGCGGGAGGCGGCGGGGGCGGCAGCAGCGCGCCGCCGAGCCAGAGCGCCTATGACCCGACGGTCGATTACAAGAAGGGTGCCGATGCCTTCGCGGCGGGCAAATATGCCGAAGCGGCAAAGGCGTTCAAAAAAGTGGTGTCCGCGGTGCCGAAGAACCCGCAGGCCAATTATCTGCTTGGTGCGAGCTATATGGCGCAGGGCGATTTCTCGCGCGCGGTGAAGCCGCTCGAAGCCGCGGTGCGCTATGACGAGAAGATGGTTGACGCGCGCCGCGACCTCGGCATCACGCAGGCGAAGCTCGGCAAAGCCGATAAGGCCGGCGAGCAGCTCGGCGCGCTGAAAGCGATGCAGGAAGGATGCGCTGGCAGCTGCCCCGATTCGGCGAAGCTGACCGACGCGATTGTCAAGCTGGAGGCGGCCGTCGCCGCGGGCCCGCAGGCGCAAAATGCGGTCGAGCCCGAGGTGCGGCTGGCCGCGGCCGAGACGCTCGATGCGACCTATGTCGCCGCGGTCGGCTTGATCAACGAGCATCGCTACGAAGCCGCGATCGCCAAGCTCGACGCGGCGCTTTGGGCGGCGGGGCCGCATCCCGATGTGCTCACTTATCTGGGTTTCGCGAACCGCAAGCTGAAACGCTATGACGCGGCCGAGACCTATTATCGCGAGGCGCTCGCCATCGCGCCGGCGCATCGCGGTGCGCTCGAATATTATGGCGAATTGAAGCTTGAACGCGGTGACGTCGCGGGCGCCAAGGCGCATCTGGCGAAGCTGGAGGCGATCTGCGGTTTCGGCTGTCACGAAGTCGACGAGCTCAAGCGATGGATCGCGGCGGGGCGCGCATCCGCAAGCTGATCGCGCTGACCGCGCTGTTCCTCGGCGTCGCTGCGACGCCGGGTGGCGCGCCGTCGGCTTTTGAGCAATTGCGCTGGACCGCGCCGGGGGCAGAACTGGCCTTGCTGTCGGAACAGCCCGCCGCCTGTCTGGCTGCGGGCGATGAGCCGCGTATCCGGGCCGGCCGCGCCTTGTTCGGCGCGCCGACCTTGCTCGGTGGCCAGGCCGCGAAGGCGGGGCTGAGCTGCGCGAGCTGCCATATCAACGGCCGCGACAATCCGCATTTCCTGCTCGCGGGCGTATCGGCGGCGCCGGGAACGGCGGATGTCACGAACAGTTTCTTCAGCGCGGCGCGCGGCAATCGACGCTTCGACCCCGTCGTCATTCCCGATCTCGCGATGCCCGGAAAGGTGTCGCGCGATCGCGAAACGCGTGCGCTCGAAGCCTTTATTCGCAACCTGATTGTCGAGGAATTTGGTGGACAGGAGCCGAGCCCCGCGACGCTCGACGTGCTGGCGACCTATGTTCGCGCGGTGCGTGCGTGCCCAGGCGAGCGGAGCGTTGGGCGGCGTCTCGGTGACCAGCTTGCGGCTATCGACGACGGCGTCGCAGGCGCGCAGCTGATGATCGATCGCGCCGACCTGCAAGGCGCGCGGCTGTCGATTGCATCGATGCGCCATCAACTCGGACTGATCGCCGAACGCTATTCGGGATCGGGATTGACGCGCGAGCGAGACGGGCTGCTCGCCGCATCGCGCGAATTGCAGGTGATCGGCGACAGCGACGTCGGCCGGATCATACCGGCGCTCGGCCGCTGGAAAGGCGAGTTCGACAAGCGGCTCGCAAAACGGCTTCGGCGCGCCGAGGGCCGTTCGCTGTACGATGCAGATCGCTTGGCGAAAACGCTGCGCTAGTTCGCGCCGTCGGCAATCATGTTGCGCCGCAGCACCCATTCTGTTAGGGGCGCGGCGTTTCGCGGCGCTCCGGGCGCTGCCCCCTTCCATCAAGGCTCTTCCGCATGTCTTTGCGCAATATTGCGATCATCGCCCACGTCGATCATGGCAAGACCACTCTCGTCGACCAGCTGTTCCGCCAGTCGGGCACGTTCCGTGACAACCAGCGCGTCGAAGAACGCGCGATGGATTCGAACGATCTGGAAAAGGAACGCGGGATCACGATCCTCGCGAAGTGCACCAGCGTCGAATGGGCGCCCAAGGAAAATGGGGGCGCCGACCTGACGCGCATCAACATCGTCGACACCCCGGGCCACGCCGACTTCGGCGGTGAGGTCGAGCGCATCCTCTCCATGGTCGACGGCGTCATCCTGCTCGTCGATGCCGCCGAAGGCCCGATGCCGCAGACCAAGTTCGTCACCGGCAAGGCGCTCGCGCTGGGCCTCAAGCCGATCGTCGTCGTCAACAAGATCGACCGCAGCGACGCGCGCGCCGCCGAAGTGCTCGACGAAGTGTTCGAACTGTTCCTGACGCTCGAAGCCAATGACGAACAGCTCGACTTCCCGATCCTTTATGCCTCGGGCCGCGGCGGCTATGCCTCGGACAGCCCCGAAGCGCGTGAAGGCACGCTCGATCCCTTGTTCAAGACGATCGTGTCGCACGTCCCGACCCCGGGCCTGCCCGAAGACGGTCCGTTCACCTTCCTCGCGACGTTGCTCGACCGCGACAATTTCATCGGCCGCATCCTTACCGGCCGTGTCCAGTCGGGCACGATCAAGGTCAACCAGCCGATCCACGCGATCGACATGGACGGCAAGGTCATCGAAACCGGCCGCGCATCGAAGCTGCTGGCGTTCCGCGGGCTCGAGCGCGTTCCCGTCGAGGAAGCGCGTGCGGGCGACATCGTCGCGATCGCGGGCCTGACGCAGGCAACCGTGGCGAACACCATCGCCGACACGACCGTCACCGAGCCGATCGCCGCGCAGCCGATCGATCCGCCGACGCTGTCGATGCGCTTTGCCGTCAATGATTCGCCGATGGCGGGCCGCGAGGGCAGCAAGGTCACGAGCCGCATGATCCGCGACCGCCTGACCCGCGAAGCCGAAACCAATGTTGCGATCCGCATCACCGAAAGCGCCGACAAGGACAGCTTCGAAGTTGCGGGCCGCGGCGAGCTTCAGCTCGGCGTGCTCATCGAAACGATGCGCCGCGAAGGCTTCGAACTAGGCATCAGCCGTCCGCGCGTGCTGTTCGGCGAAGACGAAAATGGCAAGCGCACCGAACCGTATGAAACCGTCGTCATCGACGTCGACGACGAGCACAGCGGCACGGTTGTCGAGAAGATGCAGATCCGCAAGGCCGACCTGACCGACATGCGTCCGTCGGGTGGCGGCAAGACGCGCATCACCTTCAGCGGTCCGTCGCGCGGCCTGATCGGCTATCACGGCGAATTCCTGTCCGACACGCGCGGCACCGGGATCATGAACCGGTTGTTCGAGAAATATGGCCCGCACAAGGGTCAGATCGCCGGGCGCCAGAACGGCGTGCTGATCTCGAACGGCAATGGCGAAGCCGTCGCTTATGCGCTTGGCCCGCTCGAAGAGCGCGGCATCCTGTTCGTCTCGCCCGGCGAGGCGCTCTATGAGGGCATGATCATCGGCGAGAACGCCAAGCCCGACGATCTCGAAGTCAACCCGATGAAGTCGAAGCAGCTGACGAACTTCCGTTCGACCGGCAAGGACGACGCGATCCGCCTGACCCCGCCGAAGCGCATGACGCTGGAGCAGGCGATCGCCTATATCGATGACGACGAAATGGTTGAAGTGACCCCGAAGAACATCCGCATCCGCAAGGCGATCCTCGACCCGAACGAGCGCAAGAAAGCCTCGCGCAAGAAGGAAGCGGCGTAACGCGCGCCGCGATCGCCCGGCGCACGCCGCGTTTTTCGTGAACGCGGCGTTACCGGACGGTCAATTCTTTCTTCACGCGGAAAGTATAGCGTCGGCTTTTCCTGCAAAAGGAGATGGCGATGACGATGCGCGTGGAAATCGAACGGTTGCGGAACGAACATCGCCGACTGCTCACGCTCGCCGGCCATTTGGGGCGCCATATTGCGGGAGAGTTTCCGCGTGATGCGAAAGCGCGCGAGGATTTCAACGCGGTGCGCACCCGGTTTCGTACCGAACTGATCGCGCATCTGAAGCGCGAAGACTGGGTGCTCTATCCCTCGCTTCTCGCCAGCGGCGATCGCCAGCTGACCGATACGGCGCAGATTTTCATCGACGAAATGGGCCATATTGCCGATGCGTTCGGCGATTATAGCCGCCGGTGGCTGCCCGACGCGATCGCGGCCGACTGGCCGGACTATTGCGCCGCGACCAAAGCCATCCTCACCGCCCTTGCTGCGCGCATCGAGCGCGAGGACATGGGGCTTTATCCGCAGGCCCTGTCCGTCGATGCCGTCGATGCGCGGGGCGGCCACCCGGGGGGGCACGTTCCCACGGGCATTCCGGCGCAACCGCCCGCCGTCTGACCGCCGGTATCGGTGGATTGCGCCAGAGGAGGCGACGCAGGACCGCCCTCTGGCGCTGACGACGCGATCCGCCTGACCCCGCCGAAGCCATGACGCTGGAACAGGCGATCGCCTGTATCGACGACGACGAGATGGTCGAGGTGATCCCGAAGAACATCCGCATCCGCAAGGCGATCTTCGACCCGAACGAGCGCGAGCAAGCGTCGTGCAAGAAGGGAGTGGTATAAGGATGAGAGTGACGGTCCTTCGTGGCGGTTACCGTCCTTTCGAATAGCGTTTCCCCCGGACGGGATGCACACTACAGGCGTCCCATGCTTCGCCTGACCGAACTCACGCTGCCGCTGCACCATGCGCCGGAAGAGCTGCCCGCCGCGATCTGCAAGCGGCTGCGCATTTCCCCGCGCGATCTGGTGCGCCACGTCGTCGCGCGCCGCGCGCACGACGCGCGCGACAAGGCCAACATCAAACTCATCTATTCGGTCGACGTCAATGTGAAGGACGAGGGCGCAGTGCTCGCGCGCTTTCGCAAGGATCGGGGCGTCCAGCAGACCCCGAACACCAGCTATAAATTCATCACCCAGGCTCCGAAGGGGACGAAACGGCCAGTGGTCGTCGGCGCGGGGCCGTGCGGGCTGTTCGTCGGGCTGATCCTCGCGCAGATGGGGTTCCGCCCGATCATCCTCGATCGCGGCAAGGTCGTCCGCGAGCGCACGAAGGACACGTGGGACCTGTGGCGGCGCGGCGTGCTCCACCCCGAATCGAACGTCCAGTTCGGTGAGGGCGGCGCGGGCACCTTTTCCGACGGCAAGCTCTACAGCCGGATCAAGGATTCGCGGCACCTCGACCGCAAGGTGCTGACCGAATTCGTGAAAGCGGGCGCCCCGCCCGAAATCCTGACCGAGGCGCATCCGCATATCGGCACGTTCCGGCTGGTGACGATGGTCGAAAGCCTGCGCGAGACGATCGAGGGGCTGGGCGGCGAATATCGTTGGCAGCACAAGGTCGACGGGCTCGACATCGTGACTGACGGGGCCGGCGCGCGGCGGGTGCAGGGCGTGCATCTGAATGGCGGCGACTATCTGGAGGCCGACCGTGTCGTGCTGGCGGTGGGGCATAGCGCGCGCGACACCTTCGCGATGCTGCACGCGGCGGGCGTCCATGTCGAGGCGAAGCCCTTTTCGATCGGCGTCCGCATCGAGCATCCGCAATCGTGGATCGACACGTCGCGGTTCGGGGCGGATGCGGGCAACCCGATCCTCGGCGCCGCCGAATATCATATCTCGCACCACTGCAAGAACGGCCGCACCGTCTACAGCTTTTGCATGTGCCCCGGCGGCACCGTGGTCGCCGCGACGTCCGAGGAGGGCCGCGTCGCCACCAACGGCATGAGCCAATATTCGCGCAACGAGCGCAACGCCAATTCGGGCTTCGTCGTCGCGATCGACCCCGCGCGCGACTATCCCGGCGATCCGCTCGCCGGCCTCGCCTTCCAGCGGCATTGGGAATCGCTCGCTTATGTCGCGGGCGGCTCGAATTACCGCGCGCCCGCGCAGCGCGTCGGCGACTTCCTCGCCGGCCGCCCGTCGACCTCGCTGGGCAGCGTGGTGCCGTCGTATCGCCCCGGCGTGACCCCGACCGATCTTGCGGCATGCCTGCCCGATTTCGCGGTCGAGGCGATGCGCGAGGCGATCCCGGTGTTCGGGCGCCAGATCGCGGGATACGACCATCCCGACGTGGTGATGACGGGGGTCGAGACGCGCACCTCGTCGCCCGTGCGCTTTACCCGCGGCGACGATTTTCAGAGCCTGAACACCGCCGGACTGTTCCCCGCGGGCGAGGGCGCGGGTTATGCCGGAGGCATCTTGTCGGCGGCGGTCGACGGCATCAAGGTCGCCGAGGCGGTCGCGCGGAGCCTTGTTGCGGGACTGAACGTCGCGGGGCTGAAGCCATGACGACGATCCTGTTCAACAAACCCTGGGGCGTGCTCAGCCAGTTCACCGACCGGAGCATGGTCGGAGAGTCGGGAGGCGCGCGCGCGACGCTGTCCGATTATATCGACGTGCCCGGCGTCTATCCGGCGGGGCGGCTCGACCGCGACAGCGAGGGCCTGCTGATCCTGACCGACGACGGCGCGCTGCAGGCGCGCATTTCGTCGCCAAAACACAAGACACCCAAAACCTATCTGGCGCAGGTCGAGGGCGAGCCGGGCGATGCCGCTCTCGATGCGCTGCGCCGCGGCGTCACGCTGAACGACGGCCCGACGCGCCCCGCGACCGTCCGCCGCATCGACCCGCCACAGCTCTGGGACCGCGACCCGCCGGTGCGATACCGCAAGAGCGTCCCCGACAGCTGGGTCGAGCTGACGATCACCGAAGGCCGCAACCGCCAGGTCCGCCGCATGACCGCCGCGGTCGGCTATCCGACGCTGCGGCTTGTCCGCTGGCGGATCGGCGGGTGGGAGATTGGGGATTTGGGGTTGGGGGAATGGCGGGAGGTTGGGTGAAAAGCTTGCTTAAAGTTTGTCGCGAAAACATCGGAACGGTTTCGTCGGCGATCGGGCACAAGATCTAGTCAGCCTCATCGTGGCGAATGCGCTGTAAGCTACAGTGGCTCAGCCTATTCTTACTCGAGCTGCGCCCGCAGCGCGTCCAGGCTTCGACAAAATTCGGTTGAGGTGAGGCCGCGGGCCGATGCCAGCAACTCGCCCCCCGTAATCACGAATAAATCCGTGTTCGAGAGGTAAAGCCCGCCCTGCCGCAATTCGGCAGCTTGTTCCCTCACGCGCTTTTGGAGACTAGCCTCAGACCATATTGTCGGGTGCACTGTCTCCGTCTTTCGGCAGACCAAGATAGCGTCCAAGCTAATTGGGTCCTTGGCTGCCGATTTGGGGCTAGCAGCTCGCAACTCGGCATGCAGGGGATGGGACGCCACTACCGTTAGTCCTGCGCTGCTCAGCGCGTCATGGATCGCCGCCCAACCTTCGCTGCGAGAATGGTGGAAGCTGAAAGCCAAAACGCCATCGGCTTTCAGCACTCGGGCGCTTTCCTTCAGAACTTGGCCAAGCTGCTTTGCAAAAAAAGCTGCTTCCTTGTGCTGCACTTCACCGCTTGCACCGGAATCGTCACCCTCAAAAAAAGTGTATCGGCCATCAAGCGCCGGCTTCAACCAAGCATAGAAGAAATCGCTCAGCTCGCTGTAGTGGATGAAATCGAAATAGGGTGGGTCCGTTATCACGGCGTCGACGCTTTGATCGGGCAGCGGCAGCGACGCGCTGTCACCGTTCAGAATAAGCGCGGTTTTCTCGTCGTGATCGGAACGCCATTCGCCCACGATTTTCGGCGTGATCGATTCACTGGCAATTGGCTTTGCGGCTTTAGCCTCACTAGACGGCGCCCGCAGCTCGAAAGGTGCGTCCAGATAGCGTTTTGCAGGCAGCAATCGCGATTCGAACAAGGTAGCAAAAGTGCCGCTGCAACGCTTTCCGCCCCACACACTGCTTTCCAATGGGGTGCGTTCGGGTTTCAGGATATGATGCGAGAACATGTGCCGGACTGCGCCGGTGCCCTCGCCTTTGAAGCTGCAAAATCGGTTGTTGAACTCCAGCGTGCTTGAAAACAGGCAGAGCATCTGTTCCTGCACGGTAAAATCTTCGATTTTCAGGATCTCGCGTAGCAGAAGCCCCAGGCAGAGCTTTTGCCTGTCATTGAAAAAATCAGCCCACTTCGTGAAGCCATAGCCCCTGGCTTGGTTGGTATTATGCCCAGGCCGGACAAGCGCCGTGGGGATCGGCAAATCTTCCCTGGCAAGCCGCTCGGTCGCTTCGCGATACAAGGCGAAGTCCGCCTCGGTGGGAGTTAGATATATCTTTTCACCGTCCTCCTTGAGCGCCATTAAAGCGTAGAGGCGCTCGCGTGGTGGCGAGCCATCGGACGGCAGCAAGCTCTTGACCTTATATTGGTCGCCTTCTTTCCCCGTTACGGTTTGGCCGGAGGCCGGACCAAGCTGCGGATTGTACGTGTGGCTGCATTTTGGACAGGTCGCGCTTTCGGCGTCGTAGCGGTCCTGGAAGACATGCCAGCATGAAGGGCATAGCATTTGCGCTTTGGGGCGCTTCTTGGGATATGCGTCCCGAGAAAATATATAATTTGAAAACAGAGGGATGCGCTCTCCCTTGGGCGTCTCAACCTCTTTGACCCAGAAACCATAAAGGACAGGAATTGGTTTTCCCGTCTCCCGATCCAATGTCGAGTAATAGCGCTTTATCTCGCCGCTAATGCTCTGCTCAAGCGCCTCGAATGTCTCGCGTAGGGTCTTTTCGCTGACAGGCGTAAGTGCCTGGCGAACCAAGAAGGTGCTGACGGGATTAATGTCGCAGCCGACAACTGAACAGCCCAGTTTCAGGGCCTCGCCTAAAGTGGTCCCGCTTCCCATGAAGGGGTCGAGAACAACCTTTTCACGGAAATCGTGTTTCTTGTAAAATTCATCCCAAATGCTTGTGTCGGCGTCTGAAAGCGCGCCGAGCACAATCGCCCGAAAGACGGACCCCAAGCGTGTCGCCCACCATTTATGGATGTGGTATAGGGGCCTGCCCAGCTCCTTGCGCCAGCTCTCGCGCTCCGCAAGGCGGCTTATCGGAACGATGGGGAATCTATGTTCGATGGCCTTCGACCCGACATCGGTTTCCGTGAGCGGAGACTTGAGTGCCGAAAGGCTCATTCCTCGACCTCATGATTGTCGAGAGGCTGGACGCGTCCAAGAACCATCGAGACCGGTGTGGGGGCCTCGGATGCCAAACGATATGCCTTGAAATCATGCTTTGTGGCTGCTGTCGGATTGGGGATCGTCTGCGGAACGATCGCGTTCGTTTTAAGGTCGAACGAGTATCCGACGACGAGGTTCGGGCTTTCCGTCCGCTGCAAATTTCCAACGGCCACAAAACGATTGTCCACTGGCCAGTCGGCGGGCAAAATGAGCGTTCGCAGCCCTGTGGTGCCTTCGGTAAGGGCGAAAGGCGTGGGGGCCACATACATTTTGCGGTCACGGATCATAACATCGCCATAACTGCCAAAGCCCTTCACGCTCTTGTTCTTGTGAACATAGTTGTGATCCGAGTTCAGAAAATCGCCGTGGCACATAACGAGGTCGATAACGGGGTATTTCCTCGATCCGTCCACCGGCGCGTAAGGTGTTAAATCTGCTGGATAGCGGCCGAACACATAGAAAACATGTCGCCCATTATGCATGCCCGTAGGAACTTGGCTGTTGCAGTCATAGTCGCGCTCACGGCCAGGCCAGGCCAAACCTTTTAGCTCGAACCCCTCAGGTGAGTGAACGAGGGCAAAATCGGGATAGGTGTTACGCCCTGCCTGGTCGTAGTTGGTGTCGGTCGCAATCAGGCGTTTCTCAAACCAATTCTGAAAATGAAATTCCTTGTCCTTCGTATGTACCAATTCGATCAGCTCACCGCTGTTGATGGCTTCGACGGCGTCGGCAAAAATGTCGAGGCAAATCATTTTTTCGGGATGCTGGGTCATACGCGCTTATTTCTGCTCCTGCCTGGCAGCATAAAATTGGAACCTAGAACAAAAGAGAAACCCCCTCAAGGTCCGTGCCCTGCCACGCGGCGGGGCGAACCACTTTGACGCAGGCGCATGGCTGTGCGTGATCGCCGACGCCGGGAAGCGGCGCTCGCGCCCTCGCGGCCACAAAGCGGCTGGCCCCCCTAGCCGTCCGGCGCACTTCGATGCTGAAGGAAATCCGAATTTTCGCGCCGCGCCGGCAGGCCATGCTTCGGCCATATTTCAACGTAAGGATCGGGTTTCAGGGAGGGCATCCAATGACCATGAGATCCATCGCCGCATCGCTCGCGCTGCTGTCCTGCTGCGCGTCGCCGCTCCACGCCCAGGCGATCGACCGCAGCGCGCCGATGAACGGCGCCAGCCCGGTCGCGATGGGGGGCTTCGTCGGCGCGCGTCTTCGCATCCCGCTCGGCGGAACGAAAAGCGACGAGGGAAGGAAGCTTCGCGCCAGCCTGACGGTGGCGCCGATGCAGCGGAGCGACGGGGCGGGACTGAAGGGGCCAGCGTGGCGCATCGGCGAAGGGCTCGAGTTCGGCTTTTCGGGCGACGCGCGGTCGCCGCAAGTCTCGCTCGCCGGGCAGCGGCTGACGCCGGTGCGCTATGCGCCCGGCCGGTCGACGCCGACAAAGGGGCGCAGCAATATGTCCGACGCTGGGACCGTGGCGATCGTCGTGGGCGGCCTCGCCCTCCTCGCCGGGGTCGGGCTGCTGGTCGCGCTCGACGCGTCGGACGATCCCGACCGCTGCTGCGAATAGCTCCGGTCAGGCCGCCACGGCGACCGGTGCGGGTTTTGCGGCGCCGCCCGATCGGCGCCGCGCCCACAGGATCAGGAACAGGCCGCCCGCGATCAGCGCCGCGTTGACGATCCATGCCATGCCATCCGCCGCAGCGATGCCGCCGCGCAGCGCGAGATGCGTCGCGGCGGCGAGCAAGATCAGCGCGCCGGTCGTGACGCTGCCGACGGCCGAAAGCTTTTCGGCGGGCAGGCGGATCGCGGCGAGCAGGAAGGCGAGGCTGACGATCAGCCAAGTCGCGATCGTCGGGACGATGGTGCCCGCGACCAGCGCGGCGACCGCGGCCGCGGCGATGCCCGCGGGCTGGCCCCAGACGGTCGCGGTCCAGGCGCGCTCCCAGCCGGGCGCCGGGCGGCCCTTGTCGCGGCGCGCGAGCCAGATGTTCACCCCGCTCGCGGCGAGATAGGTGCCCGACAGGCAGACGAGATAGATGAGCGCGGCGAAGGCTAGCCCCAATGAGCTGTGGCCGCGCAGCACCGCGCGGACGAAGCCCGCGGGGATGCGCGACATCAGGTCTTTCGGCTTTTTGGGCTTCGGAGTTGCGGTGGTCATGCGAAGCCCTTCACGATGGCGGCGGTGAAGCTGATAAGCGCGACGCCGACGAGCACGGCGGTCGCGCGGAGGATGCGATTGTCGGCGAGCGTCCATGGCCTGACGAGCCAGGTCACCGCCTATCTGGTCAGCCAGTTCGGGCTACCGCTGCCGACCGCGCAGTTTCTCGCGGCGGAGGCGCGCAGCGTCTATCCCGACCGCGTCTTCATCTCGTCGCAGCAGCTTTATTCGGTCGACATCGAGACGACGGCGGCGTTCGGCGATGCGAGCTGGGAAGTCGCGCCGGGGCTGAAATTGCTCGCGGGCTTTCGCTACGACCGCGAGCGGCAGAAGGTGGCGAACAGCAATATGGTCATCCTCAACACGCCGATCCCCAATCCGGCCGACTATGCGAGCAACCCGACGCTCGCGCTGATCATCGGGGCGGTGAACGACCTGCTGACCGCGCAGATCGACAATGCCAACAGCAGCGGCCCCGAATCGACGACGACGTACGAAGCGTTCCTGCCCAAGGGGGGCGTGTCGTTCGAATTCGCGCCCGACAAGACGGTCAGCGCAATCGTCCAGCGCGGCTATCGTTCGGGGGGCAGCGGGGTCAATCCGGGGCGTGCCTCGACGCATGTCTACGACCCCGAATATACGTGGAATTACGAGCTGTCGCTGCGCACGCAATGGCTCGACCGGCGGCTGACGTTCAACACCAATGCCTTCTATGTCGACTGGACCGACCAGCAGGTCATCGTCCAGCTGTCGGACAGCGTCTATGATTATGAGACGCGGAACGCCGGCAGTTCGCGCGTCTGGGGTTTCGAGGTCGAGAGCGATTTCGACGTCACCCAGCGGCTGAATGTCTATGGCTCGGTCGGCTATGCGAACAGCAAGTTCCTCGATTTCCAGACGACCGGCGGGGTCGTGCTCGACCTGTCGGGGTTCGAGTTCGCCAATGCGCCACGCTGGACCTGGGCCGCGGGTTTCGACTGGCGGCACCCGAGCGGTTTCAGCGCCAATGTCAACGTCAACTATCGCGGCGCGCAGTTCCAGGACGTGCGCGACCAGAACGCCGGGCGCAACGTGCCGTCGCGGACGCTGGCCAACGCCAAGATCGGGTACAGCAACGACAATTTCGGGGCGTATCTGGTCGCGACAAACATCTTCGACGACAAATATTATGACTATCAGTACGAAAACGCCGGCCGCCTGCAGGCGCTGTTTGGCGAGCCGCGCATGATCGGGCTGACCTTCGAAGGGCGCTTCTGACAAAACCGAACCGGCATCCGGCGCTGCACGCGCCAGATGCCGGTCGCGGGGGGATCAGAACTTCAGGCGCGCACCGACATAGAATTGGCGGCCATTGTCATAGATCGCGCGCGGGCGGTCGCGGGTGCCCGAATATTGCACAATCTCTTCGTTGGTCAGGTTGATCGCGTCGGCGGTCAGCGCGATATTTTCGGTGATGTTGACGCTGACCGACGCATCGAGCGACGACAGCGCGGCCTGGTTGAGCGGAGTGGCGCGGTCGATGTCGATGAAGAATTTCGACCGGTAGTTGTACGAGACCCGCGCGCTGATCAGATCGTTCTCGAAATAGCCCGTCAGGTTGAGCGAGTGCTTCGAGTTGCCGGGGATCGGATCGCCATTGTTCGCCTTGGCGTCGGAGTAGGTGTAGTTCGCCACCGCGCCGAAGCCGCCCCAGATCGGGCGCGACACCTGGAATTCAAAGCCCTGGTTGCGGCCGCCGTCGCCGTTGGTGCGGCGATTGATCTGATAGGGGCAGTTGAACAGGTTCGGGTTGCCGCCGCCCGCCGCGACGCAGCCCACGGGCTGCGAGCCCGGCACGAAGACGCTCGGCAGGATTTCGATCGAGGTCGTGTTGACGATGTACGACTGGATATCCTTGTAGAAGGCGGCGAGTGCGACGATTGTCTCGCGGTCGGGATACCATTCGATCGACAGGTCATACTGGTTGGCGCGGTACGGATCGAGGTTCGGATCGCCACCGCGTCCGGTCAGCAGCGTGCCGTTGAGGTCGACGCCGGGGGTGATGTCGACGAAGTCGGGGCGCGTCACCGTCTTGCCCGCGGCGAAGCGCAGCACGACCTGGTCCGACAGATCGACCGACAGGTTCGCGCTCGGCAAAATGTCGGTGTACGAACGTTTCGCCCGCGACGGGGTGAAGCCGCCGAATGGGTTGGTGAACTCGGGGTTCGTGCCGCCGATGATGAAGCCGTCCGAGGTCTGTTTCGTCTCGACCACGCGCACCCCGACATTGCCGCGCCAGCCCTCGCCGCCGAATTTCGCGAGCCCGTAACCGCCCCACGCCTTTTCGTTGATCGAATAGGTGTTGCCGGGGACGAGGAAGCGGTCGGTGCCGGGTGCGGTCGCCGCGCCATAGATCGCGCGCAGCTTCGCGGGATCGACGCGCCAGTAATCCTTGAGCGTGCCGGGCGCAGCGATATTGTCGAGGAAGTCGCCGGGCATGCCGCTGCCGGTCGCGAAATCGGCCGAGGTGCACGGCGCGCCGTTGCAGCGCAGGCCGGGGGTGAACACGCCGCCGTTGGTCGCGAAGCGTTCGGCGACACGGTCATGGTCGGTATATTTGACCCCGAATTTGAGCGCGGTCATCGGGCCCCATTCGACCTGTTTTTCGACGTCGAGGTAGAAATATTTCTCCTCATCCTCGTTGGTGACCGACTGGATACGCGCGAAGTCGGGGCGGATGCCAAGCGGATTGAGCGGGTTCGGGTTCGAGAAGCTGACTTCGGGCCGGCCGCTGCGCAGATCATAGGCGAAGGCGCCGGGGCCGGCGAACTCGATGAAATTCTCGTTGCTCGTGTCGCCGTTCGCCTTCGTCCAGCCACCCTTGAAATGCACCGACAGGCTGTCGACGGGGCGCCAGGTCAGGTCGAAGTCGGCCGAGACGGTCTTGGCGACCGCCTGCCGGTCGATCGCGTCATAGACGACGCCAAAGCCCGTCGTGCCGCCCGTTGCCGACGCGATATTGCCCGCAACCGCGACGCCGTCCTCGACGATCGCACCCGTGATCGTGCCGCCGCCGCCGAGCGCCTGTTCGCCCCATGCGATATAATTCTGGTTGAAGTTGTCGGCGTTGAAGCGCGAATAGAGCCCGGTGATGTTGACTTCGAGCGTGTCCGACGGGCGGAACTGGATGCCGATATTGGCGCCGTAACGTTCGCGGTCCTGTTCGAACAGCGTCGAGCCGATCAGCGTCGGGACGAGCGCGCTCTGCCCGCCGCCGACGGGGAAGGAGCGGTAGCCGAAAATCTCGAGCCCGTCGCGGCGCGTGCGGCGCTTTTGATAGATCGCGCCGACGAGGACGCCGAAGGTTTCGTCTTCATTCTTCCAGCTGATGAGCCCCGAAACCTGCGGGTCGACCTTGCCCGACAGGTCCGAATAGGCGGCCTGCACCGACGCCGAGAGCGTGAGCGGGTCGAGGTCGAGCGGGTTGCGCGTGATGACGTTGATCGTGCCGCCGACCCCGCCTTCTTCGACGTCGGCCTGCGGGCTCTTGTAGACTTCGAGGCGGCCGATGATCTCGGCGGGCAGAGTCAGATAGTTGAAGCTGCGCGTCGAGGCGACCTGATCGAGGATGAACCAGTCGGCGGTCGCGACGCTATGCCCGTTGAGCAGGGTCTTGGTGAGGTTCGGCGCGGTGCCGCGGAGCGAGACGCGCTCGCCTTCGCCAAACTCGCGGTTGACGACGATGCCCGGAACGCGCTGGAGCGCTTCGGCGACATTCTTGTCGGGGAATTTGCCGACATCCTCGGCGGTGACGACGTCGGCGATCACCGACAGGTCGCGCTTGGCATCGATCGCCTGACGCAGCGACCCGCGGATGCCGGTGACGACGATTTCGCTCTCGGCGGCGTCGGCGGCGGGCGCGGCGGTGGTGGTCTGGGCGTTGGCCGCGCTTGCGGCAAAAAGCAGCGTACCAATGCTGGCCGAAGCGAGCAGGTATCTTGCATTGGTCATGTTTAGTCTCCCTCTTTTTGATCTTAGATCAATTTTGCTCTGATTTTCAAGGGAACTTATACATACCAATCTATACGTCAAGCTCGATATGGCGCAATTTAGTACCAATACAGACGAAATATGGGGTATTTTGGTATTTTATTGGTATCATTAGAGCTCTAACCAATTTCGCCGGAGTGTCTCGCGAAAAGCCGGCACGGTAAGGCCGCGAGAGCTAGAAATCGGGAAGCGACTGGTTTGCGAAGCCCCAGCCTTTGAGTTCGGGGCTGGCGGCGCGGTCCAGCAGCTCATCGCCATCCTTGATCGTCCACTGCCCGGCCTTTGTCGCATCGGCGAGCGCGTCCCAGCCGATCGGGGCGGCGACCGGCGCATTTTCCCGCGCGCGCGCCGAATAGGGCATGACCGCGGTGCTGCCGCGCTGGTTGCGCAGATAGTCGATGAAGATCTTGCCCTTGCGCTTCGCCTTGCTCATCGTCGCGACGAAGCGGTCGGGCTCGGCGAGGCTCAGCGCCTCGGCGAAGCGTTTCGAGAAATCCTTGTGCTTGTCCCAGCTGTGCCCCGGATCGAGCGGGACGACGACATGCACGCCCTTGCCGCCCGACAGCATCGCGAAGCTGACGAGGCCGATGTCGGCGAGCTGGCGGCGAATATCGGCGGCGGCTTTCTTGACGTCGGCGAAATCGAGCCCTTCGTCGGGATCGAGATCGAACACCATGCGGTCGGGTTTTTCGAGCGCGTCGACATGGCTGCCCCAGCCGTGGAATTCGATCGTCCCCATCTGGACGCAGGCGAGCAGGCCGTCGGCGTCCTCGACATAGAGATAATCCTCGTGCCCGCCGTCCTTCTCCTTGATCGGGATGTGGAGGACATGGTCGCCGAACGAGCCCGAATCATGCTTCTGGAAAAAGCATTTCTTGGCGCGGCCCTGCGGACAGCGGACGAGGCTGATCGGGCGGCGCGCGGTGTGCGGGAGCATGACCGGGGCGATCGCGGCGTAATAATCGGCGAGGTCACCCTTGGTCGCCTTCGCTTCGGGGAAGATCACGCGGTCGCGGCTGCTGATCGTCACGTCGCTTTTCACGGCGGGGGCGGCTTGTCTGATTTCGGGGGTCACGTCTTTTGCCTCCTTGTCGCTGCGCAGGCCGAGGAAGCTTGCGTGGCGCACCGATCCGCTCGCGGTGAATTCGGCGAAGGCGATTTCGGCGACGAGTTCGGGTTTGAGCCAATGGACCTTACGCGCCGATATGGCCTCGACTTCGAGCGGCGCGGTCTGGCGTTCGCGGGCGGCGAACTTCTTCGCGAGGTCGGCCATCGTGTCGGTGTCGAAGCCGGTGCCGACATTACCCTTGTAGACGAGCGTGTCGCCCTGGCGCTGCGCGAGGAGCAGCGAAGCGAAGGGCCGCGCCTTGGTCGATGACGGGTTCCAGCCGACGAGGATGAACTCCTGTCGGCGGGTGCATTTGACCTTCACCCAATTTTTCGAGCGTCGTCCCGAATAAGCGGCATCGGCGCGTTTCGAGATGATGCCTTCCTGTCCTGCACCGCACATCGCGTCATAGAGTTTTTCGCCTGCGCCGATGACATGATCGGCGACGGCGATCGGCGGCGCGGCGCGGCGGAGCAGGGCTTCGAGCCGCTCCTTGCGTTCGAGGTTGCCGAGCTTCGCGAGCGGTTTTCCGCCTTGTTCGAGCAGGTCGAACGCGAAGAAATGGAGCGCGGTGCCCTCGTCCTGCGCGCCGTGGCCGCGCTTGAGCACCGCTTGCAACGAGGAGAAGTCGGGGTTGCCGTCCTTGCCATAGGCGACGATTTCGCCGTCGATCAGGCACGGCGGCAGATCGAGCGCGGCGATATGGCGGACGAGCGGCGCGAACTTGTCGGTCCAGTCGAGGCCGCTCCGCGTATAGACGCGCACGTCCGATCCTGCGGCGGCAATCTCGGCGCGGTAGCCATCATATTTGATCTCGTGGAACCAGCCGTTGCCGCCGGGGACGGCGTCGACGAGCGTCGCGAGCTGGAGCGGGCGGAATTTGGGTGGCTCCAGGGCCACGGGCTTGGCGATTTTTTCATTATGTGCGGCGGCGTCGGCCATCTTCTTTGCGAAGGCCGCGCCCTTTGCTCCTTTGAGCGATTGCTCGCCACCCTCGTCGCCGGCGATTTCGGCCATGGTGCGGCCGGTAAGGATGCTCGTCAGCTCGCGGCCGACAAGATCGTCGGTGCCGCCGGCAAACGCGTCGTCGACTTTTCGCAGTAACCAGTTCTCGCGCTTCTCGCCGGGGCGCGGCTTCATGCGGACGAGCAGCCATTCGCCCTTCATCCGTGTCCCGTCGAGGGTGAAGTGGAGGTGGCCCTTGTCCAAATCCTTCGCGCTCTTGCCCGCGATCGGCGCCCAGGTGCCGCGGTCCCACAGCATCACCGTGCCGCCGCCATATTCGCCTTTGGGGATGCCGCCCTCGAAATCGGCATAGCTCATCGGATGGTCTTCGGTGCGCACCGCGAGGCGCTTGTCGGCGGGGTCGGCGCTCGGGCCCTTGGTCACGGCCCAGCTTTTGAGCACGCCATCGACTTCGAGGCGGAAGTCATAATGAAGCCGGGTCGCGTCGTGCTTCTGGACGATGAAGCGGTTGCCGGCCCCCTTGGCGATCTTGCCCGCGGGTTCGGGGGTCAGCGCGAAGTCGCGCTTTGCGTTATATTGCGCGAGCGGGTCGGCGCGTTTGGCCATGTCAGGCGCGCTTGCGCGCCGGTGCCTTCTTCGCCGGGGCCTTCTTGGCGGGCGCGGCTTTGGCGGGCGCAGTCTTCTTGCCGTCGACCGAGGTTTTGAGCGCCGCCATCAGGTCGATGACGTTCGAGCCGCGGTCGGTGCTGGCGGGCTCTTCGACGTCTTCGAGGACGCGCTTGCCCTTGGCCTTTGCCTTCTTGGCAATCACGCGCTTCAAGGCGTCGATATAGTGGTTGTGATAGTCGGAGGCGTCGAATTCGCCGCTCTTCTTGGCGATCAAGGTTTCGGCGAGGTCGAGCAGGTCGGCGTCGGGCTTGCCGCTGCCGACGTCGCGGAAATAATTCGCCGCCTTGTTCACTTCGTCGGCGTAGCGCAGCACTTCGAGTACCAATCCGCGCCCGCACGGGCGCAGCGCGACGAGCTGTTCCTGCCCGCGCAGCGAGAGCTGGCCGAGCCCGACCTTCTTCGTGCGCTTCAGCGCCTCGCGAAGGACGATATAGGCTTCTTCGGCGAGTTCGTCGGCGGGGACGACATAATAGGGCTTGGTGTAATAAAGGACGTCGATCGCGTCGGTGTCGACGAACTGGACAAGCTCCAGTGTGCGTTTGCTCTCGAGCTTGACCGCCTCGATCTCCCCCTCGTCGAGCAGGACATAATTGCCCTTCGACAGCTCGAACCCCTTGACGATGTCGTCATGGTCGACCGCGCCGATGCCGGGCACGATTTTTTCATATTTGATCGGCTTGCCGCTCGGTTCGTGGATCTGGCGAAAGGTGACCGCGGCGCCCGATTTTGTCGCCGAATAGATTTCGACCGGGATCGACACCAGCGCGAGCCGGATCTGCCCCTTCCAGTAAGCGCGTGCGGCCATCGACATTCCCTTTCGTTATCCCGAGTTACAATGAACAAGGCGGCGAGCGGTTCCCGGTGCGGCCGACCAATCGGATCCTGGCCGCTCCGGCCGCGAAACGAAGAGAAGGGTCCGCATTTCGATGCCGGCCCTTCGTGCGTTCCGAACATATCAAATATCAATTTGCTTTCCGATTGCGGTGCCCTCAAGATGACGTTGAGGGACCGCTCATATCGCTTGGAGCAACTATGCCTTTGAGCCGCGAAATAGAGCGACTGCGCGCCGAACATGTGGCGCTGATCGCGCTGGCGCGGATCGTGACCGAATTGCTCCAGGCTCCCGGCCCGTCGCGGCTGACCGAACTGGCGTCGGCGCGTGGACTGCTCCGCGAGACGTTGGTTCGCCACCTGAAATGCGAGGACTGGATCCTCTATCCGCGCCTGCGGGCGACTGGCGACCCGGACCTGATGTACATCACGCGCGAATTCGAATTGGAGATGGGCGACCTTGCCGCCGAATATGTCGCCTATGACGATAAATGGACCGCCGAGCGCGTAGCGGCGAAATGGACGGAATTCTGCCGCGAGACGATAGAGGTCTTCGGCGTGCTGGCGACGCGGGTCGAACGCGAGGAGCGCGAACTCTATCCGCTCGCCGACAAGCTTTACGCGGCCGCAGCGGCGCTCGGTCCCGCGGTCATGGACGAAGTGACAATTTCCAGCTGAGCGCGACGCGCCAGTCCTGATCATAGCCCGGAACCGGCTGGTTCCACGCGTCGGCGAGCTCGAGGCCGATCGTCGCATTCTCGGAATAGGAGAGGCGCACGCCGCCGCCCCAGCTGCCGAGCCGAAAACTGGTTTTCGGGATCGCCGTACGCGCGAGTAAGGTGACGTCGGCATAGTCGATGAAGCTGTAGATCTCGCTCTTCGCCAGCTTGCCGCTGCGCAGCGGGCGCAGTGCGAATTCGCCGAAGGTTGCATAGCCGCGATCGCCATTGACCAAGCCGTCGTCGAACGCGCGGCCGAAAGTCGCGCCGCCAACGCTGAAGCGCTGCGCCGCGGGCAGGCGGTCGCGGGTCCAGCGCCCGGTCGCGGCGGCACGCACGACCAGCGCCTTGCCGATCGCCTGGTTCGCCTCGACGCTCGCGTCGGCATAGAGGAATCCGGCTTCGCCGACGCCGGGGTCGACGCGCGCGCCCGCGAAATCGAGACCCTTGGCGCCGCCGATCCGGGCACCGACGACGGTGCGATCTTCGCTGAGGCGGAAGGCGAGGCTGCCGCTCGCCGTCCAGGTTTTCTCGGCGGCGATCGTCGAGCCGAAGAGCGCGTTTTTCGAATCGAGATAGTCGATCCGCGCCGCGGCGACCAAATTGCGCCGCGTTGCGCGGGTCAGCGGGTGGGTGACGCCGAAGCCTGCGCTCCATGCTTCGCCGTCGATCGCGAGACCCTTGGGCCGGGTGCGCAGCGCGGCAGCCGACAGTTCGGCGCGCGTCCCGCCAGCGCCGATCGGGGTCGAATGGCTCGCCGCCATATAGAGCAGCGACTTGAGGTTGACCGCCGCGGCGCCGGTGAGCCGCGTTTCGTCGCCGCTGCGCAGCAGGCTGGTGCCGCGGGCATTCGCCTCGACGATGCCGTCATTGACGAACTGGCTGGTCCGCGTCGTGAAGCCGAGCCCGACGGTGGGCTTCTTGGCATCGAGCGCGAGGTCGAGTGCGACCGCGCCCTGTTCGCCGCCGAGTGCCAGCGACGGGGTGACGGTAAGGCCCGGAATATCCGCGATATTGCCGAGCGTGCGTTCGAAGCGCGCGCGCGGCAGCGGACGCTGGCCGACAAGGCTCCGGACCATCCTGCCGACGAGCGGCGCGGGGCCGCTCTCGCGTTCTCCGCTCAGCGTCACCGAGCCGATATGGCCCTCGGCCGAGGCGACGGTGACGACGCCGCCCGACAGATTCTGTTCGGGAATGACGAGGGTGAAGAGCGCAACGCTCGATCGGTTGTAGGCGCGCGTCATCGCCGCGGCGAGTTTGGCGAGATTGTCGGCCGAGGCAGGGCGGCCGACGAAGCGCTGCGCTGCGCGGCCGACATTGGCGGGCACGCCCGCGCCGACGAAACGGATTTCGCGGATGGTGACATCGGGCCGCGCGCCGAGTTCGACCTTGCCGAGCGAGAGGGGCTTGGCTTCGGGGTCGGGAAGCGGATCACGGCTGCGATCGGGGGCGAGGGGCGGGCGGCCGTCGAGCGGCGTTGCCGCCGGCTGGGCCGCGAGCGCCGCGGCGGGGAGGAGCAGGGCTCCCGCCACCGCCGCGGCGCAGGCGTTGCGCAGTTCGCGCATCGGGTGCGGCTTCAGTTGCCGCGCTTCGGCTTCAGTCCGCCGAGGACGCCCCCGACGGTGCCGGTCACCCCGGTGACGAGGCCGGTCACGGGATCGACCGCCGTGCCGCCGCCCGCTGTGCCGCCGGTGACGCCGCCGCCGACTTGGGCGAGCGCGCCGGTCGCCGTGGTGACGACGTTACTCACCAGCGTGACGGGCGTCGCGGCGGGATTGCCCGTCGTGCCGCCGGTCAGCCCGCCGGTGACGCCGCCGAGCAGATTGCCGCCCGCGCCGGGCTGGAGCGTGACGAGCTGCCCCGCCGATCCGACCCCGACGGTCAGCAGGCTGCCGTTCTGCTGGCCGGGCGAGAGGATGCTCGCGCCGATCAGCGGCGAGGCGGAGGGGCTGCCGATCGCAGTCGCCTTGCCGATCGTCGCGGTGATCAGCTGGCCCGGGGCGGCGGCGAGACCGTCGACCAGATATTGCTGGCCGCTGCCGGTCTGGACGAGCGCGACACCGGTGCTTTTGACGACGCCGACGACGGTGCCGATGAGGTTGGTGTTACCGGGCACCTTGCCGTCGACCGCGCTGGCGAGCAGTAGTCCCTTGTCGGCAATGACATTGACGAGCCCGCCGGTCTTGACGAGCACGCCGCCGATCACCGGATTGGTGCTGGCGGGATCGCCGGTGCCCGCGAGCAGCCCGGTGCCCGCGACGCCGCCGGGGCCGACAAGGCCGCCGACCGCGAGCGCACCCGCGCTGCCAAGGCCGAGGC
>NZ_JBOHHT010000110.1:0-25475 GCF_050725655.1 Sphingopyxis sp.
GGCCCACCCCGCTGCGGCTAGCCAGCAAGCTGGCAAGCCTCGCTGCCCCTCCCGCTTGCGGGAGGGGATACCCGCGCACCCACTCTTACGGCCGCTCCCCACCCCAAAGCGGACACCCGCCGGCATAAGTTAATCAGGCCGCAGCACCCCGCGCCGACCCCGCAACGAGGTTCATCACCAGCTTCGGCAGGCTGTCGTAATTCGCGCCATGATATTGCGAGTCCGCGGGCAGCACGTCCTTCAGGCGGCGATGCGCCTCGGCGAGCGCGTGATAGGGAACGCCCGGCAGCAGGTGGTGCAGCGCGTGATAGCGCAGCCCCACCGGCGCCCAGAGTTCGGGCAGCAGGCCCGGCGGCGGGACGTTGACGCTGTCGAGGAACTGGCCGGTCACGGTCAGTACCGCGCCGTCATTTTCCCAAAGATGCGCGACCAAAGTACGGATCTGGTTGAGCACCAGCGTCGCCGCCGCAATCGCGCCGAAGATGAGAAGCGCGCGCAGCGGCACCCAGCCGAAGAGGCCCGCGGCGATCAGCAAGCTCGACCACGCCCACGCGCCGCCTTCCTGCCACGCCCATTGGCGGCGGAACTCGCCCTCGGGGGGCTTGCGGCGGAACAGCGGGTTGATGATCATGCCCGAATAGCGTTCGACGACGATCCGGCGCAGCGGCGGGATCAGGAACGACAGCGGGGTAAGCACCGCATAGCGGAACAGCAGCGCAATCGGCGCGAACGCCGCGGCCACGACGAACAAAGGCACCGTCCACGGCTTCATCAGCGCCAGCGGCAGATATTCGGGATCCTCGACCGTGCCATATTTGGTGCGGTTGTGGTGCAGGCTGTGGATGCCTTCATACATGAAGGACGGGATCAGCATCGGCACGCCGACGAGGATGTTCCACGCGAGACGAAAGCCCGGCAGCGAATTTTTGCGGATATGGGTGAGCTCGTGGATGAAGCTGCCCGCACGATAGAGCGCGACGACCGAGATCACCGCGGCGACCAGCATCCACGCGGTCGAGGGCGCCAGGATCGCCGCCGCGATGCCGGCATAGCCGATGAAGGCCGAGGCCAGCATATCGGTCCAATAGATGCGCGCGCTCGGTTGCACGAGATCGCGCGTCAGCTCCGAAGCGGCGCGAATCATCGCCATATCGTCCGCGATTGCGGATTTGGGCGTTTTCGTTGCCGACGGCGCGAACGGGGTCGCGATCCGATCGGCGGGGGGATTGATCGTCGTCATAGCGGGTGTCTTCACCATTATTTCGTGGCAGCAAAATGGCCGAATGCGGGTCGCCAGCGCCATTTCTATGCCGTAATGCGTCGCCAAACATATAGGTCAGGCAATTCAGGAAACCAGTATGAGCGGACATTCGGGCGGCCCGGTCACTATCCACCCGGTCAAGACCAAGGGCGATCTGCGCGAATTCGTCGAGCTCGCCTTTCGCCTCAATCGCGGCGATCCCGCGTGGGTGCCGCCGCTGAAGGGTGAGGTTTACGGCCTGCTGACCCCGGGCAAGAATCCGTGGTTCGAGCATGGCAAGGCGCAGTTCTTCCTCGCGCGGCGCAATGGACGGACGATCGGCCGTATCTCGGCGCATATCGACACCCTCGCGCTCGCGCAGCCCGCCGAACAGGGGATGGGGCCGGGCACCGGCAATTGGGGCCTGCTCGAAGCCGAGGATGAGGTAAGCGCGCAGGCATTGCTCGCCGCCGCCGAGGACTGGCTGCGCGCGCAAGGCATGCACCGCTCGCTCGGCCCGCTGTCGATTTCGATCTGGGACGAGCCCGGCCTGTTGATCGACGGATTCGACATCAAGCCAACGGTGATGATGGGGCACAATAGCCCGCTCTATCGCGGCTGGGTCGAGGGCGCAGGCTATCGGCCGGTGAAGCAGCTGCTGAATTACGACGTCGCGATCGACGACGGATTTCCGCCGATCGTCAACCGCATCGTCGCAGCGGGCGAGAAGAATGCGCGCATCCGTATCCGCAAGGTCGAAAAGCGCCGCTTCGCCGCCGAGGCGGCGCTGATAATGGGGCTGCTCAACGATGCCTGGTCGGACAATTGGGGCTTTGTCCCGCTGACCGACAGCGAGATCGCTTATGTCGGCAAGAAGCTGAAGGACATCGTCTTCGAGGATTTGATCCGCGTCGCCGAAGTCGACGGCGAGCCGGTCGCTTTCATCATCGTGCTGCCGAACATCAACGAACTGCTGGTCGACATGGAGGGGTCGTTGCTCCCCTTCAACTGGGCGCGCCTTCTGTGGTGGCTGCGCAAGCCGAAAAGCCGCATCCTGCGCGTGCCGCTGATGGGCGTCGCCAAAAAGCTGCAGAACAGCCGCATGGCGAGCCAGCTCGCCTTCATGATGATCGAGTTCATCCGCCGCGACGCGGTGCGCGACTATGGCACGACGCACGGCGACATCGGCTGGGTGCTCGACGACAACCAGGGCATGAAGGCGGTCGCCGAGGCGATCAATGCGACGGTCAACCGCGTGTATCAGATTTACGACAAACCGCTGACGTGAGGCGCCCCATGCTCAAGGTCATCGCACAGGATTTCATCAAACCCGAAGCCGTCGAGATCGTCCGGCCGCTCTATCGCCAGCTGGTCGAGGCGACGCGGGCGGAGCCGCTGTGCATCGCCTATGACCTGTTCGAAGATCAGAAAGACCCCGGCCACTTCATCTTCATCGAGGAGTGGCCCAATCGGGCGGCGCTCGATTTCCACTGCGCATCCGGGCATTTCACCCGGCTGGTGCCGCTGATCAACGCGCATCAGCGGCAGGAAGGAACCGTCATCCTGATGGACAGGGTCGCGTGATGGACCAGACAGATCGCTGAACCGCAGCAAGACGCCCTGCAGGCACGCTGGGACAGCTTTGCGACAAATGGCGGCCATCGTGCGTTCGGGGCACGGAAAGGCATTGTCATGGCAGTCCAGTATCTTGCCGCCAGTCGCTTCGGCCTCGGCCGCCGGTTTGACGATCCGGCGATCGCCGACCCGAGGGGCTGGCTGACACGGCAGCTCGGCGATTATGAGCCCGCCCCCGCCGCGCTGGCGGGACTCGCTGGGCGCGAGGCGATCGCCGCCGCCTATGTCGAATATCAGGAAGAGCGGCGCGCGATGCGCCGCGAAGCCGCCGATCCCGCGATGAGCGACGAGGAAAAGGCGATGGAGCCCGAAATGCGGCGGCTGTCGCGTTCGGCAATCCGGCGGCATTATGTCGATGCCACGGCCGCGCGCCTGTCCGCCGCGGTCGCGACGCTAACTCCTTTCGCCGAACGCCTCGTCCATTTCTGGGCCAATCATTTCGCGGTGTCGGCCGACAAGCAGACCGTGATCGGTTTTGCCGGCAATTATGAAAATGAGGCGATCCGCCCGCATATCATGGGCAAATTTTCCGACCTGCTGATCGCCGCGGTCCGCCACCCCGCGATGCTGCTCTATCTCGATCAGGCGCAAAGCTTTGGCCCCGACAGTCCTTTCGCAACGCGCGTCCGCAATCGCGGCAAAGGCAAGGCGCCGGGGCTGAACGAAAATCTGGCGCGCGAGATCATGGAGCTCCACACGCTCGGCGTGCGAACCGGCTATACGCAGGCCGATGTCACCTCCTTTGCCAAGGCCCTCACCGGGCTCACCGTGGCGGGCCTCGGTCGCGGTGCCGGCCAGCGGCTGATGCCCGCCGATGCGCTGCCCGGCGCGACGGTGTTTATCCAGCCGCTCCACGAACCCGGCGCGCAGACGATCCTCGGCAAACGCTATGATCAGGTCGGCGCAAAACAGGGCGAAGCGGTGCTGCGCGACCTCGCGGTTCATCCGGCCACTGCAAAGCATGTCGCCACCAAGCTCGCGCGGCACTTCACCGGCGATACGCCGTCCCCCGCGCTCGTCGACCGGCTCGCGGATGACTTCCTCAAGACAGGCGGCGACCTCCCCTCGCTCTATCGCACCCTCGTTGCGTCGCCCGAGCCATGGGCCGACAGCCCCGCGATGTTCAAGTCGCCATGGGACTGGACGGTGTCGATGCTGCGCGCGCTGAAGGTGCCCGCATTCGGCGAGCGGCAGAATATCGCCGCGATGTTCACCCAGCTCGGTCAGCCGGTGTGGCGCCCCGGATCGCCCGCGGGCTATGACGACAAGGTCGCGACCTGGGCGGGATCGGCGGCGCTGATGCAGCGCGTCGAACTCGCGAGCCGTATCGCCGGGCGGATCGGCGACCGCGCCGACGCGCGCCAGCTTGCGCCGCTCGTCCTCGCCGACGCTCTTACCCCTGAAACGACCCAGGCGATCGGGCGCGCCGACAGCCCAGGCCAGGGGCTTGCGATGCTATTCGCGACCCCGGCCTTTCTGCGGAGATAGACGATGATCCTCTCACGCCGATCCATCATCCTGTCCGGCCTCGGCGTTGCCGCCGCAGGCGCGATGCCGAATTTCGCCTATGCTGCGGCGGGCACGCCCAAGCGCCTCGTCTTCATCATCCAGCGCGGCGCCGCCGACGGTCTCGCGACCGTCGCACCGACCGGCGACCCCGCCTTCGCCGCCGCGCGCCGCGCGATGGCCGACGAAACCGCAGGCGGTGCGAAGCTCGACGGCATGTTCACGCTGCATCCGGCGCTGACCAGTACCGCCGGCCTTTATACGGGCAAGCAGGCGCATTTCGCGCACGCCGTCGCCACCGCCTATCGCGACCGCTCGCATTTTGACGGCCAGAATATGCTCGAGGGCGGCGGGTCGCGCCCCTATGGCCGCGACACCGGCTGGGTCGGGCGATTGCTTACCCTACTCCCCGCCGCCGAGCGCGATGCCATAGCCATCGCCCCCGCGGTGCCGCTCGCGCTGCGCGGGACGGTGCAGGTCGGAACCTATGCGCCAAGCCGCCTCCCCCAAGCCGACAGCGATCTGATCGCACGGATCACGGCGCTCTACGCCGACGATCCGCTGCTCCATCCGCTTTGGGACAGCGCGGTCAAGACGCAGGAACTCGCCAGCGACATCGGCGGCAACAACGGCCGCAACGGCGCCGACCTCGGCAAGCTCGCGGCATCGCTGATGCTGCCCGCCGATGGCGCGCGCGTGATGATGGTCGAAACCGGCGGATGGGACACGCACAGCGGCCAGCGCGGGCGGCTCGCGGCGCAGTTGCGCGGGCTCGACCAGATGGTCGGCGCATTGCAAACCGGACTCGGCCCGGCATGGAACGACACGCTGGTTATCGTCGCGACCGAATTCGGCCGCACGGTCGAGGTCAACGGCACCGGCGGCACCGATCATGGCACCGCATCGACCGCGATGCTGCTCGGTGGCGGATTGAACGAAGGCGGCAAAGTGTCGGCCGACTGGCCGGGGCTCGGCAATGCCGCGCGTTACGAAGGCCGCGACCTCAAACCGACGCGCAGCCTTGAAAGCGTGATCGCAGGCGCGGTCGCGCATCATTATGCGCTCGACCCGAAGCGCGTGATGACGACGCTCTATCCCGACGCCTAGTCGAGAATAGCCCAGGTCGGCGCGTGGTCGCTCGCCTTTTCGCGTCCACGATGATCCTTGTCGACACCCGCGTCGACCAGCCGGTCGGCGAGCGCCGGGCTGAGCAGCAGGTGATCGATGCGAAATCCATGGTCCCGCTGCCACCCGCCCGCCTGATAGTCCCAGAATGTCCAGATGCCGCCCGCGGGATGGCGGCTGCGGATCGCGTCGGTCCAGCCGTCGCCGAGCAGGCGGAACCAGGCGTCGCGCGATTCGGGCTGCATCAGCGCGTCGGTCGACATCGCGCGCGGGTCCCATACATCGTCATCGTGCGGAATGACGTTATAATCGCCGGTCAGGATCGTCGGGATTTCGGAGGCGAGGAGGAATTTCGCGCGCTCGCGCAGCCGCGCCATCCAGCGCAGCTTGTAATCGAATTTCGGCCCGGGCTGCGGATTGCCGTTGGGGAGGTAGATCGACGCGACGCGGACGCCGTGGACCTCGGCCTCCAGATAGCGCGACTGCTCATCCTCGGCCTCGCCCGCCAGCCCGCGCTGCGTTTCGACCGGCTGCGTCCCCTTCGCAAGGATCGCGACGCCGTTGAAGCCCTTTTGGCCATGATAGAGGAAACCGTAGCCCGCCGCCTCGATCTCCTTGGTCGGCATGGTTTCGTCGCTCGATTTCAGTTCCTGCAGGCAGGCGACATCGGGCTGCGTTTCCTCGAGCCATTCGACGAGGCGCGGAAGGCGGGCCTTGATCCCGTTGATATTGAAGGTTGCGATTTTCATCGGCTTGCTATGCCAGCAAGCACGCCGCTGCGAAAGACGTCAGATCGAGAAGCTCGATCCGCACCCGCAGCCCGAGGCCGCGTTGGGGTTTTCGACCTTGAACGACGAGCCGCCGAGCGAATCGACGAAATCGACGATGCAGCCGCGCACCAGGTCGATGCTGACCGGATCGACCACCAGCTTCACCCCGTCGGTTTCGGTGACGATGTCATCGGCATCGATTCCTTCGGCGAGGCCGAAGCGATAGGTGAAGCCCGAACAGCCGCCGCCATCGACCGCGAGGCGGAGCGCGGGGTCGGTCCCGCCCTTGCGTTCGGCGATCCAGCGGACGCGCGCCGCGGCGGCGGGCGACAGGGTGATTTCGGAAAGCTGCGTGGCCATGATCGTTAGATAGGAGCCTTATGCACAAATAAAAAGGGCGCCTCGACGGTTGACCCGCCTGGCGCCCCTCCTCTCCGACCCAGGAAAGCTCGTTATTCGGGACCGCCCATCGCGACATTCTTGCCGGTGATGGCGGCGATCGCCATCTGGTCCGACCGAACGAACGGCATCGGATTGACCGGTGCGCCTTCGATGCGGACTTCATAATGGAGGTGGTTGCCGGTCGAACGGCCGGTCGAGCCGACGTAACCGAGCACGTCGCCCTTTTTGACCGACTGGCCGGGGGTGACGACATAGGAAGACATATGGCCGTAGCGCGTCTGGATCGCGTTGCCATGCTCGACTTCGACATAATTGCCGTAACCGCCAAGGCGCTGGGCGCGGCCGACGATACCGTCGGCGGTCGCATAAATCGGGGTGCCGCGCGGTGCCGGGATGTCGATGCCGTTATGGCGCGCGACCTTGCCGGTGACCGGGTGGACGCGCATGCCGTATGACGACGACAGCGACATCTGGTCGATCGGGCGGCGCGACGGCACCGCAACGCCGATCGAGGCAGTCAGGCCGGTGTCGAGGCGCTTCCACGCCTGGAAAATCGCACGGGCTTCGCTGTCTTCGCTGGCCGAGGGTACGCCAGCGGTAAAGCTGTCGTCATCGGGTTCATCGGGAGCGACAATACCAGCGTCCGCACTGGTGTCGGCAGCGTGGACGGCCGGTGTGGCCAGTCCGAAACATGCTGCCGCGCAGAGGATTGCGACTTGGTGCAACTTCTGCGCCAGAAGAGTGTTTATCAAAATAACGACCCCGCGTGTGCCATGTCGCCAAAGTCCGGAAATGGGCCTTGGTGCCGGTGTTTGTTGGTTTGGATGATTGCTCATCCCCCGCGAAGCCTGTGTGCTGCCCCAATCCTTATGAAGCAATAACGGCGTAGAATTCTTGCGTTAGACCGGCGTCGTGGCGCGCCGAGTCGTTGAACGGAGGCTTCAAACTGCCCCGAAAGCGCGATTTTACGAGGGCGTGCCACGTTTCAACGGCATTGAATCCCCGTTCGTCGCACAACCAGCCGAACCAGACTGTGCCCGCGCCCACATGGCGGATTTCGTCGTTGTAAATGCGCGACAAAATCTTCGCCGATGTCTCGTCGCCGACGCTTTGGAAGCGATCGATGGTCGCCGGGGTGACATCGAGCCCGCGCGCTTCGAGCACCATCGGCACGATCGCGAGCCGCGCGAGCGCGTCATCGGCGGTGACCTGCGCCGCCTCCCACAGCCCGGCGTGCGCCGGCAGCGCGCCATAATGGCTGCCGAGCTGGCGGAGGCGCCGGTCGAGCAAGGCGAAATGCATCGCCTCGTCAGCGGCAACGCCGATCCAGTCGTCGACGAATTCACGCGGAAATTCGCCGCCGAAACGACCGATCAGGTCGACAGCGAGGTCGATCGCGACGAATTCGATGTGCGCGAGCGCGTGGAGCAGCGCGATACGCCCCCGCTCCGATCCGCCCTTGCCGCGCCTCGGCATCCGGTTCGGCGCGAGCAGTTCGGGCGCCGCGGGCCACGCCGGCTCGTCGGGCATCGCCGTGTCGCAGCGATGCGCAAGCCTTCCCTGCCGCCACGCGCGCGCCATGCTGCGCGCCGCGCGGCGCTTGTCATGCGGGTCCGGCGTCAGCAGGACCGCGCGCGCGGCTTCACCCAGGGTCGGCATTTACAGCGCCTTTGCCGCCTCCAGCACCGCCTCGGCATGACCCTTCACGCGCACCTTGCGCCATTCCCTGGCGAGCTTGCCATCGGCGCCGAACAGGAAGGTCGACCGCTCGATCCCCATATAGGTGCGGCCGTAATTCTGCTTTTCGACCCAGGTGCCGAACGCCTCGCACACCGCGCCATCCTCGTCCGAGGCAAGGCGGACGGTCAGCCCATATTTGTCGCGGAACTTGCAGAGCTTTGCTGGCGCATCGCGCGAGACCGCGAGGACCTGCGCGTTCAGTTGCGCGAATTCGGGCGCGAGGCGGGTGAAATCCTGCGCTTCGGTCGTGCAGCCCGGCGTGTCGGCCTTGGGATAGAAATAGACGACCAGCGGCGCGCCTTTCAGCGCGGCGAGGTCGATCGTCGCACCGTCGGCGTCGAGAAGCTTCACTGCGGGAATGGCATCGCCAATTTGGGGACCGCTCATTTTTCATTCTCCTGTTCCGGGCGAATCGTCGCCCACCAGTTCGCGATCTCCTGCCGCGCCGCATCGTGCGCGGCAAGCAGTTGCGGCCAGCCGGGCTCGCCGCACTGGCTCGCCACCAGCTGCCGCGCCGCCGCGGTCGGTGGCTCGCCCTCGGGCGCGGTCAGCCGCAGCATCACGAGCATTCGCGCGAGCAAGCCATGCGCGTCGATCACCTCGGGCGGCGCCAGCCCCGCCGCTTTCAGGCACGCAAGCGCCGCCGAGATATTCGGATCGTGGCACTGCCCGCTGACAAGCTGCGTCACCTGCATCGCGAATTCGAGATCGACGAGCCCGCCCGGTCCGCCCTTGATGTCGAGCGCGCCATTTGCGGGCTTGTGCGCCGCAATCTTGCCGCGCATCTCCGCCGCATCGGCCGCAAGTTTCGCCGGATCACGGGGGATCGCGAGCAGTTCGTCGATGATGTGCTGGACCTCGGCCTTCGCCGCATCCGACCCATAAACCGGCCGCGCGCGGAGCAGCGCCATATGCTCCCACGTCCACGCTTCCTCGCGCTGGTAGCGTTCGAAGCTGTCGACCGTGACGACGAGCGGGCCCTGCGCGCCCTGCGGCCTCAGCCGCGTATCGACATCGTAAAGCTTGCCAGCCGCGGTCGGCACCGACATCGCCCCCGTCACGCGCTGCGCGAGGCGGTTGTAATAGGTCGTCGCGCCAAGCGGGCGCGGACCGTCGGATTCGGCGAGATGGTCGCCGGTGAAGAGATAGATGAGGTCAAGGTCCGACGCATGCGTCAGCGCGCGACCGCCGAGCCGGCCCAGCGCGAGCACGACCAGTTCGCTGTCGGGAACGCGCCCGTGCGCCGCGACAAATTCGGCGACCGTTGCATCGGCGAGCACCCCGAGCGCCGCCTCGGCAAGCTCGGAATAGCCGCATGCGATCACCAGCGGATCGGTCGACCCGGCGACAAGCTGTACGCCATAGGCAAAGCGCCGTTCGCCGACATGATCGCGCACCCGGTCGAGCAACCGCTCATAGTCGAGCGTCGCAAGCCCCGGTCCCCATTCGGCCGCCAGCTGTTCCTTGTTCGCGGGCGCATCGAAGGCGCGGCTGTCGATCAGCCCCTCGATCAGCTCGACGCGCGTGCCGAGCGCATCGGCGAGCGTCGGCGCGAGCGATAATATCCGTGTCGCGATCCGCGCCAACGCCGGCTGCGCGGCGAGCAAGTGGAAGAAATTGATCGCGCTCGGCAGTCCCGCGACGAGCTTGTCGAAGCGCGTCAGCGTCGCTTGCGGATCGGGCGCCGCGCCTAATGCCTTGACCAGTTCGGGCAGCATCGTCTCGAGCGCGTCGAGCGCCGCAGGGCTGCGCAGCGCGCGCAGCTTGCCGCCGCGCCATTCGGCGATCGTGCGCAGCGCTGCGCCCGGCGGATCGAACCCCGCCGCGATCAATTGCGCCGCCAGGCTGTCCTCGTCGCGCGGCAGCCCGGTCGTCACCGCGCGTTCGGCGACGAGCCGGTCGTAACAGCTGCCGACGTCGGTCACGACGGGTTCGAGCATCGCGAGCAACGCCGCACCATCGGCCTCGCCGTCGAGCCGCGCGACGCAATCGAGCGCCGCCGCCTGCGTCGGCAGGCAATGCGTCTGCTGATCCTCGATCATCTGGAGCCGGTGTTCGATGCGGCGCAGCGTCGCATAATGGCCGGAGAGCCGCGTTGCATCGTCCAGCTCGATCCGCCCCGCCGCGGCGAGCGCCGCGAGCGCATCGACCGTCGCGGGGACGCGCAGCGACGGATCGCGCCCGCCATAGATCAGCTGATGGACCTGCGCGAAAAATTCGATCTCGCGGATGCCGCCGCGCCCGCGCTTCAGGTCGAAACCCAGGCCGAATGCCTGTCCCTGTGCGAAATGGTCGCGGATGCGGTCGCTCATCGCGCCGATTTCCTTGAGCTGGCGGAAATCGAGGCTGCGGCGCCAGATGAAGGGCTGGATCGCCGACAGAAACTGCTCACCGAGCGCCCGGTCACCGGCCGAGGCGCGGCTGCGGATGAAAGCCGCCTGCTCCCATGCGAGCGCTTCGGATTCATAATAGGAGATCGCGGCGTTCACCGGCAGCACGATCGGCGTCACCTCGGGGTGCGGACGCAGGCGGAGGTCGACGCGCAGCACATGGCCGTCGCCGGTGCGCGCCGACAATATTTCGGTCATCCGCCGCGCGATCCGCACCGCCGCCTCGCCCGGATCGTCACGCGATCGGCGCGGGAGAGTTTCGGGGTCGAAGATCAGGATCGGGTCGATGTCCGACGAATAATTAAGCTCATGGCTGCCCAGCTTGCCGAGAGCGATTACCGACAGTCCGCGCGGTTTCTCGTCCGGCACGCGTTCGGCGAAAGCGGCGGCGAGTGCGGCATCGCACGCCTGATCGGCAAAGTCAGACAGCAGCCGCGTCGTCGCCCTCACATCATGCTCGCCCGACAGGTCGCCGAGCGCGAGCAGCAGCGCCATCCGGCCGCGCCATTGGCGGAGCGTTCGCATGATGTCTTCGCCGACGGGCGGCGCGGTGATGCCCGCCAGCGCGGCATCGGTGCCATCGCCGAGGTATCGCGCAACGTCGTCGGGGTTGAGTTCGGCGAGGCGCGCGAGGAAGGGCGCGTGCGCGCCAAGCCGGTCGAGCGCCGACTGGCGGCGGGAAGCGTCCACAAGTGTCATCGCCCCGCCCTATCACCCGCGCCGCAGCGCGTGACAAGGGCGAGGAGAAAAGCGGCGTTCCGGATCAGGCCGGAATCGTCGATTCGTCGAAGAACAGCACCTGCGAGATTGCCGCGCGCAGCGTCGCGGGCTGATACGGCTTGGTGAGAAGGAAGGCCGGTTCGGGCCGGTCGCCGGTCAGCAGCCGTTCGGGGAAGGCGGTGATGAAGATGACCGGCACCCTGAGGTCAGTCAGGATTTCCTGCACCGCCTCGATCCCCGAGCTGTTGTCGGCAAGCTGGATGTCGGCGAGCACGAGGCCCGGCTGATGCTTTTGCGCTTCGTCGACCGCCTCGCGGTGCGTCGTCGCGACGCCGACGACGTCGTGACCGAGTTCGCGGACGATCATTTCGATGTCCATCGCGATGATCGGTTCGTCCTCGATGATCAGGATACGCGCGCGCGTCTGGCGGTCGATCTCGTCGGTCGCGTCGGCGATCAGCGCGCGCACCGCCTCGGCATCGCGGCCGACGATGCGGCCCGTGTCTTCGAAGCTGAAACCCTCGACCGCGGTGAGCAGTAGCGCCTGCCGCGCAAGCGACGGAATGCGGCGCAGGCGGGCATCGGCAATCGCTATATCGCTCAGCGCGCCGTCGTCGTTGGCGGCCGCCTGTTCGGTCATCAGACCGAAATTGTCATGAACCATCCGGTAAAGCTGGATCCGCAAATCGCTGCCGGTATCGACCGCGCCGGGATTCGCAACGAGCGTTTCGAGCAGCCGCGCGACCAGCGCATCGCCGCTTTGCTGGCTCCCGGAAATGGACCGGCCATAGCGCCGCAGATAGGGAAGATGCGGCCCAACCGACTGACCCAATGACATATTTTACCTCCTGAATAGTCGCACGAATTTTGGCGGGCGCGTCCGGAAAAGGGACAAACGCCCGTGCCTCCCCGTCACCATCCTATATATTTCAACCTTTGGGAACGATTTAGCCGCAAAATAGTTTCATCGCGAAGGAACAAACGCGCCATTGCGCTTTGGTGTACGCGCGGTTAGCAAAAGGCCCCATGTCCAGCAGATGCTTCGATAATGTCGTCTAAAACCGGTTCGCCACGCAGCGAGACCTCTGGAAAGGACGCGGATAAAAAACCTTCCGCCAAGGGGCAGGACGTCAATGGCGCCTTGCGCCGCGCTTATGAATCGACCGTCGACGAGGATATTCCCCAGTCGTTGCTCGATCTTCTCGGCAAACTCGACTGATTTTCAGCGCCGGTAGCGCGCGTCGAAATCTTGTCGGAACGACGCGAAACGGCCCGCGGCGATCGCGTCGCGCATCCCCTGCATCAGATCCTGATAAAAATGCAGATTATGCTGCGTCATCAGCATCGCGCCGAGCATCTCGCCCGAACGGACAAGGTGATGCAGATAGGCGCGCGACCAGGTAGTGCAGACGGGGCAACCACAGCTTGAATCGAGCGGCGCCTGATCCTCGGCGAATTTCGCGTTGCGGATGTTGATCGGACCGCCCCAGGTGAATGCCTGTCCGTTACGCCCCGAGCGCGTCGGCAGCACGCAATCGAACATATCGACCCCGCGCGCGACCGCGCCGACCAGATCGTCGGGCTTGCCCACCCCCATCAGATAACGCGGTTTGTCGGCGGGAAGCTGCGCGGGTGCAAAGTCGAGCACCCCGAACATCGCCGCCTGCCCCTCGCCCACCGCAAGGCCGCCGATCGCATAGCCGTCGAAGCCGACGTCGGTCAGCGCCGCCGCCGATCGCGCGCGCAGTTTCTCGTCGAGCGAACCCTGCTGAATCCCGAACAGCGCCGAACGCGCCGCATGTTCCTCGCCCGCGTCGAAGCCCGCGCGGCTGCGCGCCGCCCAGCGCATCGAGCGCTCCATGCTCGCCTCGGCGCGTTTTTCGTCGACGCCGTTCGGCGGGCATTCGTCGAACGCCATCACGATATCGCTGCCGAGAAGGCGCTGGATTTCCATCGACCGTTCGGGGGTCAGCATGTGGCGCGAGCCGTCGAGGTGGCTCTGGAACGCGACGCCCTCCTCGCTCTGCTTGGTCAGCGCCGACAGGCTCATCACCTGATAGCCGCCGCTGTCGGTCAGGATCGGCCGGTCCCAGCCCATGAAATTGTGAAGGCCGCCCAGCCGCGCCATGCGCTCGGCGGTCGGGCGCAGCATCAAGTGATAGGTGTTGCCCAATATGATGTCGGCGCCGGTCGCGCGCACCTCGGCGGGGCGCATCGCCTTCACCGTCGCCGCGGTGCCAACGGGCATGAAGGCCGGGGTGCGAATGTCGCCGCGCTGCATGCGGATCACGCCCGTGCGAGCGGCGCCGTCGGTCGCGGCGATCGAAAAGGCGAATCTATCGGTCATGGCGCGCGCCTATGGCGGCGGGAGTACGAAAAGTCGAGGCGCCAGGTTCTCCTTCCTGTCGCGCAGCGATGGGGAGGTCGTAGCGCGAAGCGCTGACGGAGGGGCCAAGGGCATGAGGTTGCCGCCCCTCCACCATTGCCTTCGACGACAGTCCCTCCCCACGGCTTCGCCGCAGGGAGGATCAAGCGGCTATGCTTTCGCGTGCTCGCTCGACGGTTCTTCCTCGGCCGCCTTCGCCTTTTCCTTCGGCTTTTCCTTTTCGAATATCTTGATCAGCTCGCGTTTCTTCGCGTCCGACAGCCCCTTTTCGGCCTGCGGAAACATCTCTTCCTCCTCCTCGTCGATATGGTGGAGGTAGCGTTCCTTCATCGTGCGAAAGCGCGTGAGCCAGCCGGTCGAGGAAAAGTCCATCTCGTAAAGCTCGGTCAGAAAATCCTCGATTTCCTTATGCTCGGCGACGCTGTGTTGCGCCTCGTCACGCAAATCGGAGTTCGCGAGCATCGTCGCATAGAGCGACATTTCCTCCGATGCGGCGTGCGCCGTCACCTCGACGCGGAAAGCCTCGAACAGATAGCGGCGCTCGTCGCTGTCGCCCTGCGTTTCATCGATACGGTCCAGCAGTTCGCGGTGCCGGTCGTGATCGGCCTTCAGTCGCGCGAAGATTTTGGTCTCGGTCATGTTCGTCTCCGTCCATTGGCGGTCGGAGAGAGAACGGGTCAGCTCCGACGGAGTTCCGGCCTCACGCCGCTTTCCAGTCGCTCGTCGTCGTGAAGGACGGCAGCGCCAGCGCCGAAGTCGACTGGGTCGCGGCGGCGATCAGATAAGGCGAAACGCGGTGGCGCGTGCAGAGTCCGCCATTGCCGTCGCTGACCATCGTCTGTTCGAATTCAACGCCCTGCTGATGCTTCATCGACCGGCGGACGGTCGCGGTGACAAGCTGTCCTTCGCCGAAATCGATCACGAAGCGCGTGCCGACGGGCACATCGAGCAGTCCCTCGATGAAGGCGCCGGTGGCCGACAGGTTGCGGATCACGACGGCATAACGGTGATTGTCGTGGATCGCGCCGACTTTGCGGAATAGCGAAAAGCGATCGTTGCGCTGGCGCGCGGGCCCCGCCGGCTTGATCGTCCATGCCCCCCCGCTATGTTCCAGCAACTCGGCCTGCGGCACGCCTTTGCTATATACATAGCCCTGGACGTGGCTGACGTTCAGCTTGCGGATGAGTTCGAGCTGGTCGAGCGATTCAATGCCTTCAGCGGTTGTTTCCATCTCGAGCGCCTCGGCGAGCGCGACGATCGCGGCGATGATCGCGCCGTTGCGCGACCCCGGAATCGTCGCATCGCGGACAAAGCTCTGGTCGATCTTGATCTTGTCGAACGGGGCGGATTGCAGATAGGCGAGCGAAGAATAACCGGTGCCGAAATCGTCGAGTGCCAGACGAACCCCCAGCTCCTTCAGCGCCTTGAACATCCGCGCGGTCTCCGCGGTATCGCCCATGAACACGCTTTCGGTGATTTCCAGTTCCAGCCGGCCGGGCGCAAGGCCGGTCGCCGCGAGCGCCTTGGCGACAATTTTCGGCAAGTCTTCATTCGCGAACTGGATCGGCGAGACGTTGACCGCCACCCGCATGTCGCCCGGCCAGCTCGCCGCATCTTCGCACGCGGTGCGCAGCACCCATTCGCCGATTTTCCAGATCAGGCCGGCTTCCTCGGCGATCGGAATGAACACGGCGGGAGGGATCACGCCGCGTTCGGGGTGGGTCCAGCGGATCAGCGCCTCGACCCCGCTCACCAGGTTCGATTTGGAATTGACGACCGGCTGATAAATCAGCGTCATCTCGCCGCGCACCAGCGCGTCGCGCAGATCGTCCTCGAGCGCGCGGCGATCCTCGGCCGCGGTGTGGAGGTCGCTCGAATAAAAGCTGAACCGCCCGCGGCCGTTCCCCTTTGCCGCATAGAGCGCAAGATCGGCGTTGCGGACCAGATCGTCGCTGCTCAGGCCGTCGAAGGGTGCGATCGCGACGCCCACCGACGCGCCGATGATGCAGCGGCTGCCTTCGACCGAATAGGGCTGCGACAGGCTGGCGATGATGTCGGCCGCCATGTCGCCGAGCTTGCCGCGATCCTCGATGTCGGGAAGGATGATCTGGAATTCGTCGCCGCCGAGACGGCTCACCATCTCCTTGTCGCCGACGATCTTGAGCAGGCGTTCGGCGACCTGTTTGAGCAGCGCATCGCCCGCCGGATGGCCGAGTGTGTCATTGACCTGCTTGAAGCGGTCGAGGTCGAGCAGCATGATCGCGCACGATCGCTGCTGCTGCGCGAAGGTCGCGAGCGTCGTGTCGAGCTTTTTCGAAATGTTGAAGCGGTTGGCGAGCCCGGTCAGCGAGTCATAAAGCGCAAGCCGCGACGCGTCCTCGGCCGAGCGGCGCTGCGCGGTCACGTCGGCCCCGCTGCCGCGATAGCCGGTAAACTTGCCGCCGCCATCGAACTGCGGCCGGCCCGAAATCGCCCACCAGCGGTCGTCGCCCTCGAATGCGCTGCGCAGCGGCAGCTTGTCGAATTTCGATTGTTTGGTCAGCAGGAAAGGCAGGGTGCGTTGGCGCTCGCCGTGGCTGTCGACGGGCAGGAACAGGTCGGTGAGGGCGGTGCCGAGCAACGTGCCGGTCGTTCGCCCCATCAATCGCGCCACCGAATCGGTGATATAGGTCAACCGCCCCTTGGCGTCGGTTGACCAGAACCAGCCTTGGCCGCTTTCCTCGTAATTCTGGAGCAGCAGCAGCGCCCCATGGGTGTGCAGGTTCGCCGCAGTATCGCCGCGCTGCTTGCCGATACGGGAGCCGAGCAAACCGAAAAAGCCGCGCTGGCCTTCGTCGGCTTCATCATTCCCCCGGTCACTGGAATCCATCCGCGATGGCCCGTCCATCAAACAAACTCTTCACCTGATCCCCACACTCCGCCCGCGATGCCGACAAGGAATTGCGATAGTGTAAATATCTAAGGGTTTTCCAGAAACCGTTCCATTTTAGGACGTTGCCGGCATCGCCCGCGCGCAGCGCAGGGCGGCCCCCGTGACTTTCGGGCACCCTGCCCTATTAACCTTTCGGCGAAGCCAAATGTTAATATCGGGCTTGTGATGGATGCGCGCATGGCGATGACGGTCTATCTCAACAACACCCCGCGATCGGCCGGAAATGGCCGGGCATCGCGCCGCCAGTTGCGGCTGCCGCTCCACGGGTCCAAGGCGGCGGGTGCTGAAATCGAGGCGCTGGTCCACAATATTTCGGCGACGGGCATGCTCGTCGAAAGCAAAGTGCCGCTCGAGATCGGCGAGATCGTCGAGGTCAATCTTCCGCACAGCGGCAAAACCGCGACGCGCGTGATCTGGACCAGCGGCGGTATCGCCGGATGCCAGTTCGAAATGCCGATTTCGCCCGCAACGCTCAGCGCCGCGCAGCTGCGAAGCGTGGTGGGTCCGGATGCGCCCGCACCCGACGACCGGCCCGCCGCCGCGGAAAGCTTCGGCGTCCGCCTGCAGAGACTGCGAACGGCGAAGGAACTGACTCAGGGACAGCTCGCCGTCCATTTGGGGGTCAGCGAACCCTCGATTTCTGCCTGGGAACTCGACAAGGCCCGGCCCAAAGCCGGCCGCATGGAGGCTCTGTCGGACGCGCTCGGGGTCGAAATCTCCGAACTTCTCGGCTTTGACGACGCCGAAAATCTGAGCGAGCTGGTCGAGAGGGCCAAGGCGCAAATCGCCAAGGCGGCCGGCGTCAGCCCGAGCAACATCAAGTTCACCATCGAGATGTGATCCGCCAGTCGCGCAACACAAAACCCTCCGACGTCGCCGGAGGGTGCGTGCTTGGCCGTAATTTGGCTGGCGTCAGGTGGGGGTGATCGTCAGTTCGAAACGATCGGTATCGAAGCCCTGCTCACCGGGAACCGCCGCGATGGGCCGTTCCCTGACCCGCGGGCCGGTCGCGCGGCTGAGCACCGCACGGCCCGAGCCGTTGAGGATGATCTCGTCATTTCCGGCGATAATCCGGGCGCCTTCCAGCGAACCCGGCGCATAGTTGATCACCAGATCATAGCCCGTCGGCGCGTTGCAATATTCGCGGAAGCTGCCCAGCGACACGGCATTGCCGCTGACTGCGCCGAATCCCGTCGCCTGATGTTGCACCGTACAATGCACGGGAACCGTCAGGCTGAGGTTGAAGCCGAACGTGGCCGCCGTGGCGGTTGTCGGCGCCGCAGCGAGCACGAAGCTCGCAACGCCGAGCGAGAATTTCTGAATCATCCGCCAAACCTTTCCGCCTGTAGGCCGAAGCTGTTGGATGATTGTTTAGGCTCGCAAATCTAACATTCAGTTAAGGCGCGGCGCCGGGAGGCGCCCGAAGCGGGTGCGTCAGCGCGCGGTCACCGCGATGGAGATGACATCGCTGTAAATCCCGGCGCGTCGATCGGACGTATTGCCGATCAGGAACTGGATCGGCAGCGCATCGCGGCGGAGGTTGCCGTTCGTGGACCCGGATATGGTGCGGATGCCCGTCAGATTGACGGAATTTCCGCCGATCGCGAGGCTATAGGGCACATACCATTCGCTCGAACCAAGGCGCAGGCGACCCGAATTGACCGACGTGACGCTCAGATCATAGGAACCCGTGCTGGCGACGCGAAGCTGGAGCGGCACGGGCGCAACGCCGGGCCGCAGTTCGCCGAGGTCGACGACCGCATGCCCGTCGCTCATCGTGTAGGCACCGGCCAGGCCGATCCGCGCCGAAGGCAGGACATCGATGCCCAGGACGATGCGCGTGCCGCCGAGCGAACGGAAATTGCCGTCCTGCGCTTCGAGCGTCACGTCCTGGGTAAAGGTGCCCGACTCCTTCACATCGTCGGGATCGGCGACCAGCTTGAAGAGCAATGTCCGCGATGCATTGGCGCCGAGGGTCAGCATCCGCTGCGACGGCGTCCGCTGCGTCCGCCCGACGCGCGGTGTCACATCCTGCGTGTCGGTCAGGTTGAGCAAGGCATAGCCGATCGGCTTGCCCGTGCCCTTCGACAGGCCAAAGGGCGGCTGGCTCAGTTCGAACGTCGGGGTGAAGCGGCATTCCGCCGTGCCTTCGTTGACGAAGGTTACCCCGAACGTTCCTTCGGGAATCGCGCTGTCGAACGGGTCATAGCCCTGGATCAGCCAGCTTGTCGGTGTCGCGTTGGCGCGGATGAGGCAATCGGCGCCGCGGATGTTGGCACCCGGCGCCGGCGCCTGCGCGTGAAGCGGCACAGCGATGAAGGCCGCGGCGAGGAACAGGGTATGGCGCAGCATAATGCCTCCTAGTTTTTCGTACCGGGGCGAACGGTGCCTAGGTTCAATAGACCATCGGTGTCCGCAGGTACTGTGAATTCGAAACTCCGGTCGATCGTGCCGTTCGGTCCATAGGTTTCCACCAGATAGCGGCGGCCCGGCAGCAAGTTGGTGATCGCGAAGCGTCCGACCGAATTGGTGAAGAACGGAATCGGCTTGGGGCTTTCGGCGTCCTTGACGTCGAGCAGCGTCACGCGGCCGCCGACGAGCGACACGGGCTTTTCGGGCGCAAGGATCAACGTGCCCATCACGCTGGCAAAGGCATCGGTGCCGATGCGCGCGGCATAGCCGCTCTTGTAAGGCGGATGGACGCGGAACACGCCGGAGCCGGTGTCGTAGCCCGTCGGCGGGTCCTCGACATCATATTGCACCGACTGAGTGGCATAGGAGCCGAGGAAATTATTGACCGCTGCCCCCAGCGCGCCGCTCTTGCTGATATAATTATTCTCGGCGAGCGACTGGCCCGCAACCACGCTGCGCTTGCCCAGATTCTCGTGCGGCGAGAGCAGCATGAAGCTATCGTTGATCCGCCGTCCGATGCCGAAGCTGCCGTCGGCGAAGGCCAGCGAAGTGCCGACGCGGACCGTCGTCGCGTTGAGCTCTCCCACGTCGGACAGGCTGGGCCCGAAGGTCGCGTGGCTGATCGATGCGTCGAAGCGGTTGGCCGAATAGGTCGCATAACCGAGCGCGCGCGCGCTGTTGTCGTCGCGGGTCACGACGCCGCCGAAACCGACGCTGTTAAGCTGGTTAAGGCCGCTCTGGTTGTAGGAAAGCTCGCCCAGATTGTCGCGGCTTTCGTACCGCGCCTCGGCGCGGCGGCGATAGTCGGGCTGGAACACGACGCCGACGTTGACGCTGAACCCGTTGCCGCGCGAGAAGGCCGACGGAAATTTGGCGTAGTCGACCCCGGCGCGGATCGTCCATTGCCGGTCGACACGATAAAAGCCGGTGACCCCGGCGCGATAACTGTCGCCGAGCGCGCCGCGGCCCTTGAGGTAGGACGCCGACGCCGTCGTGGTCAGGCGCATGGTAAACTGCCGCGAATATTGGCCCGTTATCGTCGCCGACGTGGTGTTGACCCCGTCGATATTGCCGAGCGTCGCAAATCTGGGCGACAGATAGTCGGCGCGCAGCGTGAAACTGTCGGACAGCCCTTCACGGTCGATGAAATGTTCATAGCTGACGCCGCCGGCAAAACCCTCGCCAGCGGTTTTCGAGTGGCTGCCGCCGGCATCGAGCAGCAGGCGGCCGCCGTTCGGGAGGACGAACTGGGTCTGCCCGGTCAGCGTCTGGACATCCTTGCTGGCCTGCAAACCCACACCGATCGCGGGGCGATTGAAGAACGCCTTGCGGAAGAAGCCGGAGAAAGCGACGGGACCGCGATAATCGGGTGCGCCGCCGAACGTGCTGCTGGTCGGGCCGAAAAAGGCACCATATTCATAATCGCCGGGATCGAGGTCGATCGGGTCGAGATATTGCTGATAGGAGAGATTCTGAACCGCACCGCTGTTGTCGGTGACCTGGATGTCGACGTCGTTGCTGCCCGCGATCAGCGGCAGCGAACTGAAGTCGTAACGGCCGGGCTGAAGCCGGACTTCGCGATAGAGCGACCCGTTGCGCAAAAAACGGACGGTCGATTCGCGTTGCAGGACGAGCTGGCGATTCGACTGGAGGATCGCCGAGCGGAAGCTGTTGAAGCGCCGCCGCTGGCGCAGCACGCCGACGCCGCCCATTTCGACGAAGGATTGCTGGCCGCGAATTTCGGGGTCGAGATCGCCGAGAAACCAGCGCCGATACGCCTCCGGCTGATCATAGACGAGGCGCGCATAGTTGCGCGTGAACTTGTACGAATCCCCGGCAAGCCCGAATTGCTGCCCGACCTGCGCGTCGCCTTCGAACACGAACTTGCCGAGCCGCACCGCGCCATCGAAGTTGATCGTCGGCGGATCGGCCTGATTGCCCTCCCAGATATAACTCTGGACGGCGCTGAGGTTCAGATAGGCCGAAAACCCTGCGGGCTGCATCGTCACATCGTTGGCGTCTTCGCGCGGCGGCGCAAAAATATCCTTGATCGCCCGCTGCTCGGCGGACACCTGGACGACGACGACCGCCAAGGTGCTGGGGTCGTAGGTCAGCTGAACCCCCGTCTTGGCGAGATCGTCGGGGCCGAAATTGGGTAGCGACGCCAGACGCGACGCCAGATCGGCGTGGGCTGCCTCGTTCAGCACCGGCTGCATCAGCCGCACGAAGGTCGCCGAGTCGAGCAGGAAGCGGTCGTCCGCGGTCAGCCGCATCGGAATATCGCCGAGGCTGCTGCTCTGGAAGGTCAGCGGCACCGTCATTTCGATGTCGCGATCGTAAGGATTGATATCCGGGCGACCATGCGCGCCGATCGGAAGCTGCGGCATCACCGGCGTCGGCGTAGGGATCGGCGGGATCTGCGTGCCGGGCAACGGGATGGTTATCGGGGCACCGGGGTCTTGAGCCGACGGCGACGGACGTTGGTTTTGCGGCAGCGGAATCGATACCTGCGCCACCGCGGTGCTCGCACACAGCGCCGACAGCCCCACCGTACTCAGAGCGAAGCCGATCCTCACTGCTTGAACGACAGCTTGATCGGTCCGGGGCCGAAGCCGGGAACGGGGACGCGGAAAACACGCTCGCCTTGGGCTGGCACATAGCCGGTGCCGACCGCCCGATTGAGTTCCTCGGGCGAGACATCGACGCGCAGCCATTTGCCGTCGGTGCCGGTGCCTTCGAGCTGCCAGCCGAAGTTGGACATCATCGCGTGGCGGCGGCCGTCGTTGCGCAGGGTGATTTCGACCCCGTCCTGCATCGGCGGCAATTCTTTCGATCCCGGCGGCGCGGGCGGCTGATACATGAGCTGCTTGACCGTCGTCGCTTTGACGTCGGGCTTCGCGCCGGGAGGCGCCACCACGACGAGCGCGCGCATATTGTAAAGCACCTGCACCTGCGCGCCGAGCGCGTCAGGGGAGCCGGGTTCGAAGGCGACCGGCAATTGCTCGACCGAGACATAATAGGCTTGCGATGCCGCCAATTCGCCGCCGCCCACCCATTGCAGGCGGACGACCTGCCGTCCGCTGGCGGGCAGAACGCCTTGCGGCGGGAAAATCAGAAAATCCTGGTCGGCGGGGGTTTCGACGATATTCCCGTCCTTGTCGATTTCCATCCGGAAAACGCGGGTCTGGAACGCCAGATTGCCGGGATTGATATTCTGGACCTCGATCCGCGCCACCGCACCGGTGCCGCGCGATTCCATTTCGACGACCATCGGCGAGACGCGCATCGCCAGGGCGGGGCTGACCAGCACCACGAGAGCGGCGAGCGCAGCCAAAAGCGCGCGCGCATGACGCTTCACCGTCGCAAAAGCTGACATATTCCCCATCCCCCCTGTCCTCGCCGGACATAATCGCACTTATTTATAAAGAAAGGGGAAAGATCGCTCTTTCCCCTTTCCCTATTCGTTACCGCGCGGGATTAGAGAGCGCGCAGCGTCAGCGTGGTCGTGCCGGTGTACGAACCAGCGACCAGGCCCTTGTTGGTCACGGCCGGAGCAACGATGTCGATGTCCATGCGCGAACGCCATGCACCCTGCTGCTTCTGGCCGGCGTTGCCGGTCGTCGGAACGACGAGCGACTGCGACGAACCCGTGGTCTGCGCGTTCAGCGCAACGCCGGTCCACGAAGCGGTCACCTGGTACGGGATGTTCGCCTGGAACTCGTCGGTGTCGTAACCGCCCGGGTTGGCGTTCACGAGGCCGCGGATGTCGTTCTTGTTGATTTCGACGACATTGTTGGTGTTGCAACCAGCGGTCAGCGTGTCGATGTTGGCTTCGGCCTGGCCGACCATTTCGAACGCCGAATTGACGTTTTCATTGTTGCCGGTGCGAACGCCGATCACGCCGAAGTCGATGTTGCGGGCGTTCGAGTTGTTGCCGGCATAGAACGAGCAGTCACGGTTGACGGTGCCGCTCAGCGAGAACACGACGTTGACGGTCGGGGTCGCGGTTTCGCTGTCGCTGGGTGCATCAGCCTGTGCACGGTAGCGCGTGCCGACGCCGGCCAGAAGGCCCAGCTCAAGACCAAAGGTCGCCAGAGCGCCCGGGTTGGTCGAGGTGTAAGGAATGCCTGCGACGACGCCAGCATAATGACGCTCGTTGGTCTGAGCAGCAGCCGGCGTTGCAACGGCGATGAGTGCGATGGCGGCGACGGTGCCGCTAAGGAACTTCTTCATAATCTTCTTCCCTCTATTATAACGCCCTGCCCAAAAAGCCGGGCGATGGCGTGATCTTTGCACCGTCTGGTCGGAGAACCGGGAGGGCATCGGTGCCTACCCTTCCGGCTTAATTCCGCCCGCGACCTGGCCGCAGGCGAATTTCTAGATCGGAGAGACCGTGATCGTGATCGTTTCCGAATAATCGCCAGCCAGCAGCCCGGCCTCGCCCGAAGGCTGACCAAGCTCGACCGCCAGGACCATTCCGTCCGTCGCGATGCCGCCGTTGCTGGAGATGACGCCGCCGGCCAAAAGCTGGTGGCTGTTGAAGGATTGGCTCACCGTCTGCCGCGACGGGTATCGCACGGGCATTTCGACGGCGAGATTATAAGGCAGGACGCCGCTGTACGGGCCTTGGCCGTTCGGCATCGTCGTGTGGGTCAGGCCGCCGCGGGCGCCCTTGATGGTCATCGTGAAGGGGACGTTGCAATCGAGCGCAACGCGCGTTTCGATGCCCAGGCCGCGGCGTTCCAGATTGCCGAAATCCATATTGGCGATGCTGCCCATCGCGCAATGCTGCCGGATCGCCCCGCTGACCGCGATGTCGAGCGATTTAACGTTCCGGATTTCTTCTGCGTTCGCGGGCACAGCAAAGGCCGCCGCGGCAAGCGCAAAAATCATGAACCTCATGACACGAACCCCCAAAAATCCCCGACGGTTTCGGGCTCCGCTTTGCGAATGACCCTCGGCACCCCCGTGCCCGATGAGCCGCGACCCGACTCATCAACCCGTCTGTTAATAAAAACTTAGTACATAAATTAAGACAGCTTCGCACCCCCAAATTGGCCCCGGCCAAAATTGGGCGCGTGCGATGTCGTTCAAGTTCAACGGAAATTGGCGCTTTCCTGCGCCTGTCGAGGGTTAATCCGGCACACGTCAAGCGGCCGGTCGCGCCATCGGCGTTCAGAATCGGGACAGCCTTCGTTAAAATCTTAACAGAAAAATTAGCTATAAGTTGATTTGAATTGTGAAAATCGGAGGAAATCCGTGCCGGATTGCCGATTTACCCGCCGCAAGCAGCGCACAGTTCGCCCCAAGAGCGGCGAACGGACCTTGTTGCCGGACATCCGGCGGAGCATGTGCCCGCGATGCGGCGCCGCCCATTAACCACTCGACAACCGATCGCCGCGCATAGGGCTGAACCATGCCCATTCATGCGATGATCGAAAAACAACAGACCGACGGAAGCACGCGCGGGGCGCCGCGCATGCATATGCGGTTTGAAGCGTCCGGATCGCTCGATGGCAGCGAGGGTACGACGGTGGCGATCCACAACCTGTCGGCGACCGGCATGCTGATCGAAACCGCATCCGATCTGGCCATCGGTCAGCGGCTTACGGTGGCCTTGCCCGAGGCGCCCGATTGTGCCGCCACCATCGTTTGGCGCAGCGAGGCGCTCGCGGGTTGCCGTTTCGATCGGCCGCTGTCGCGCGCGGCGCTCAGCGCGGCGCAGCTGCGCAATCCACTTCCAGGGGACGTCGATCCGGCGCGCGTCCCGGACGGCAACGAAATGCTGGCCCAGCGCCTGCTCCGGCTCCGGAAGGAACGTGGCCTCAGCCGCGCGGCGCTTGCGGATCGCACGGGGTTCAGCAGGCCGAGCATCTGGGCGTGGGAAAGCGGCAAGACCGTACCGCGGCGCGGCAATCTGGTCGCGCTCGCCGAGGCTTTCGGAATTTCGGAACACGAACTGCTCGCCGGCGCCCCTTCGGCGGCGCATGCCGATCCCGCGGCAAACGCACAGCAAATGCATGCGCTGGTTCGGGCGAGCCGGAAAGAAATCGCCGCGCTGGCGGGCGTCGATCCGGCCAAGGTCCGGATCACGATCGAATATTAGGACCAATCGACATTCAGCCCATGGCGGTCTGCAAATGGCAATTTCCCGTGCTTCCGGTGCTCACGTACCAGATGTACGCTGCGCTCCGGGTCACGGAAAACCACCATTTTC
>NZ_JBOHHT010000111.1:0-30432 GCF_050725655.1 Sphingopyxis sp.
CGGGAGGCCGGGTGGGGGAGCGGGCCGGTGCCGCGTCTGGCGTTAGCCAGACAAGAATATCAACTCTTCGGCGGCTCCCAAAGCTCGATTGGATTGCCCTCGGGATCGTGCACGCGCGCGAAGCGCCCGACCGCAGGGTCGTCCCACTCATCCTTGGTGATGACTTCGTCGCCCGCCGCGCGAAACGGCATGAGCACCGCGTCGAGATCGTCGACGCGCAGGTTCAGCATGTGCTGGCGGTCGGCGGGAAAATAGTCGGTGTCGGCCTTGAACGGCGCGAAAACCAGCGGCCCCGCAGTGACATTCCAGACCCATTGGTTCGGCGGCACGCTGTCGTCGGCGCTGCACCCGCCCCCCACGCCCAGCCGTTCGCGATACCAGGCGGCGAGCGCCTCGGGGTCCCGCGCCCGGAAAAACAGCCCGCCAATGCCTTTGACATGTCCCATGATGGCCTCCCGTCGTGAAGCGGGCAGCCTAGGCCGTTTGCCTCACTGTTTCCACTCTCCGCTGCCGCGGAATTCTTCGCGGACCTGACCCGACTGGTTCAGCCGCGGATCGGCATAAACCTGTGCGGCCGGAGCCGCGACGGGCAGCGATGCGACGGGCGCCGCGGGGGCCATTGTGCCAGGCAGCGGGGCCGCGGCGGTATCGGGAAGCGGCGCGGCACCGCCCGTGAGCATCGGCGCGGGGCCCGCGCCGGGCGGCAGGCCCTGACCCTTCAGGATCGCCAGTTGCTGCGCGAGCGGCAGATAGGGGCCGGGCACCGGCTCGCGGCCGAGATAGGGAGCGCGAAATGCGTCGGGCATGCCCCAGCGCCCGCGCCAGCGATGGAAGATGTGCGCGCCGACGATATTGGTCATCACCAGGCTCTTGCCCCAGCGCGGCCAGATCGCCTGCGTGTGATAATGGGTGGCAAGGCCGACCTTGGGGAAAACAGTGCCGCCAAGCGCCGCCGATGCGATGCGGCTTGCGCGCAGCCAATTGGGCTTGCTCGGTGCGCGCGCCATCGCGCCGTCGCAACTGAAGGTGAACTGGCACACGCCAGCGCGCTGCGATCCCTGGAAGACGACGCCGCACACGGTGTTGGGAAAGCTCGGGTGGCGGACGCGGTTGATCACCGTCTGCGCGACGCCGCGCATGCCGTCGTCGGTTTCGGATGCCGCCTCGTAATAGATGGCGGCGGTCAGGCAGTAATGCGCGCGCTCGCGGTCGAGCGCGGTGACCCCACGAAAAACATAGGGTTTCGCGGGCGGCCCGACGAAAGCTTCCTCGCGCAGCAACGCGGGGTCGGCGGGGGGCATCGCGGCCGCGTCGCCAAAGCCGACGCTGTCGGGATTGGGCAGCGTCGGGTCGATTTTCAGCGCGTCCTCATAATCCTCGGCGTTCATGATCGCCCAGCGCTCGGGATCATAGGCGCGAAAGTTCAATGGCACCGACACGCTATATGGTCCGAAGAAGCTGGGCGCACGGAACTGGCCGCTCGACAGCAGGAAGGCGAGGCACGCGACCGCGACCACTGCGATGATCGCTGCCCAGAACGCACGCCCCGGTCCCGCCGGTTTTTCCGGCACCGGGTCGCGCCACGTCGAGCGGGCGGTCAGGGACAGTTCGGGCTTCATTCGCGCATCAAATTCCATCGCTCCGCCCGTCGCCGATTCGCGCGGACGCGGTGTCAGCCAGCCTTATACGCTGAAACGCCAACAAAATGTTGCTATGCCTGTGCGATGAGACGCTGCGGGGACAGGCGAAGGGGCGGGACTTAAGCGACGGACAGGTTTGTTGACCTCGTCATTTCCGCGTCCCGCATGCCGCGATCCGTTCGCGCGTCGCCGCGTCCACCAGCTCGCGGATCTGAAAAAGCAGAGGGTGCCGGACGGTATGCTGCGCGCCGTAGGTCAGGTTAAACGCATAGTCGAAATCGGCGGCGTTCCGCCCGATGAGGTGCTGGAGCATCGTCTCCAGCTTGTCGAAACCCTTGACCATTCGGGCTTCGGGCGTCGCGCCGCCGCTATACTCGTCCCACAGACCGAGGATTTCGCGGCGCAGGTCGTCGGGCAGCGGCGCACATAATGTCTCGAGATCCGCGCGCTCGCGCTCCGCGCGGCCGTCGTCGGGGCTTTGGCATGTGGCCGGGACGTCACCCGAAATCGCTTCGCCAAGGTCGTGGACGATGCAGAGCCTGAGCAGCTTCAGCCGGTCACAATCTGCCAGTTCGCGGTCGAACAGCATCACCATCAGGCAGAGCCGCCAGCTATGCTCGGCGGTGCTTTCAGCGCGGCCGTTCGATGTAATCCCGCTGCGCAGCGTGTCCTTCAGCTTTTCGGCCGCCTGCAGAAAGTCGATGATCGCGGCGAGGCGCGACGGGGCGATGGCATATGGTGTCGTCATGCGGCGAGGCTAACCGGCGGGATCGCCGACTCAAGCCGCCGAATAATTTATGCGGCGCCGTCCTGGACCAGCCGCGCAAAGCTTCCGTCCGAAAGCGGCATTCGTGTGTAGCGAAGCTGGCCGGCGGTGATCGTGAGTTCGTCGAAATTCGCATATTCGGTATCAACGATAACTGCGGGCGCGATCGGTTCGTACCAGCCGAGCGCGTCCAGCGCCGCCTCGCCCTGCGCGATGCCCGGCGAGGCGAATCGCCATAGCGACTTTCCGGTGAGCTCCTCGACCCCGACCCGCCAGCCGGAGATCCGCGCCGGCGACGCGGCGAAAAGCCGATGCGTCAGGTCGCAGATCAAGTGTGCCGACTGCGGCGAATGGCGCACAAGGTCGAGCAAGGCGCTGTCGGCAGCCGAGCTGGGCCGCGCTGCGAGCAGGCGCGTCAGTCGATCCTCTTCGGTTGCCCCGGGGGTCAGCACACCCGCCTCCCACCGCGACACCGTCGTTTGCGAGACGCCCATCTCGCCCGCCAGCGCCGACTGCTTGATGCGATTGAGCGCGCGCCAGCGCTGCAGCGATGCGCCCAGATGGTTGCGACATGGCAGTACGGCTTGGGTCACGCGGTAAGCATAGCGCCGAAGGCCCGCCGCTGGAACGGCCTAGTTGGGCAAATGCGGGAGGGTGGGCCAGGCGGCCGGCGGCGCGGGGCACGCAGGTTCAGCGAAATACTTGCTCATGCCGCGGCGGGCGCGATAGGCGTCGATGCGGTCGGCATAATGACCGGACAGATCGAAATCGGCATGGCGCGCGCTGGCGCCGTGCAGGGGGCGGGTGGCCATCAGGGCCATCTGGTGCCGGTAGAAAAGCTCGTTCATATCCATAGGATTATCCTTTGGTGACTGCGCGAGCATGGTGCCGAATTATCGGCGAATGGTCCGGCCGGCGCCCGAAAGGCGCCAGCCGGTTATCATTCAAGCAGGCTGAAGATTGACAGCCGAGGTCTTGCCGCGCTGGTCGGTTTCCAGCTCGTAAGAAACGCGCTGTTCCTTGTTCAGCGTCGCCATTCCGGCGCGCTCGACGGCGCTGATGTGGACGAAGCTGTCGCCCGAGCCATCTTCATTGGCAATGAAACCATAGCCTTTGTCGCTGTTGAAGAATTTTACGGTGCCGATAGGCATGGGGTGTTTCCTTTCACGAAAACAAATAATCAACCGGCAAAAGCACCGGAGGAGCTGGTAGCGCGTGAAGGGAAGTATCCGCCGCAAGGCATCAAATTTCCGTCGCAGGCGACGTTAGCTCGGAATGAATGGAATTTTTTTGCCAAAAAGTCAAGGTTTTTGGCAATTTCCGAAATTCCGGTACATTTACAGGGGAAATAATCGGGCGGAATTTACCGGGCGTATCCGATACCGACAACGCTGCCCTACCCGATCAAATTCAGCGTATCTCGACCGTTAGATGTTCGATCTCATGCACTGGTTTGACCCGCGCGCAAATGGCCTCGCGCGTTGCGCCGACGACGCTGATGATCGCCGAATGCGCGCCGGGGCCGACGCGCCAGACGTGGAGGTCGGTGATCTTAGCGTCGCCCGGCCCTTCAACGAGTTCGCGGATCTCGGCCTCGATCGCGGCGTCGGTCGCGTCGAGGAGCACCGCGCCCGTATCGCGCATCAGCGACCAGGCCCACACCGCAATCACGACCGATCCGACGATCCCGATCAACGGGTCGAGCCACACCCAGCCCAGATAGCGCCCGCCGAGCAAGGCGGCGATCGCGAGCACCGAGGTCAGTGCATCGGCGACGACATGCAGATAGGCCGAACGGAGATTGTTATCGCGCTCGTGCGCATGGCCATGATGATGGTCGTTACCGTGATGATGCCCATGGTCGTGATCATGTCCGTGCCCAAGCAGCAGCGCGCTCACGATATTCACCCCTAGCCCAATCACCGCGATGATCGTCGCCTCGGTAAAGGCGACCGGCCGCGGATCGACAAGGCGCATCGCCGATTCGAACGCGATGCCGAGCGCAACGATGCCGAGCACGAGCGCCGAGGCGAAGCCGGCGAGGTCGCCGACCTTGCCGGTGCCGAAGCTGTAGCGGCGCCCATGGGCGTGGCGCTTCGCATAGGCATAGGCGATCGCCGCGATGCCGAGCGCGCCCGCATGCGTCGCCATATGGAAGCCATCGGCAAGCAGCGCCATCGAATTGAAGGCAAGGCCCGCGGCAATCTCGCCGACCATCATCACCGCGGTGAGCGCGACCACCCACAAGGTACGCCGGGCATTCTCGTCGTGCCGCTTGCCGAGGAAGACATGGTCGTGGGCCAGCGCCTCGATCTCGCTATCGAAAGACATGTCAGCCCCTATTTCGCATAGCGACGGATCGCCGCGAGGAGTTCGTCGCTGCCTTGCGCGCGCTCGGCGTCCGACAGACCCGATGCGACGACATGCGACTGCATATGTTCGGCGACGAGTTCGTCCATCAGTCCGGCAACCGCGCCGCGGACCCCCGCGACCTGATGCAGGATCGCTGCACAACCCGCGTCGTCCGCAATCGCGCGTTCGATCGCCGTGATCTGCCCAGCGATTCGCCGGGTGCGTGCGAGGAGCTGATCCTTGTTGGAGTGTGTGTGTGACATAGGATACCCCCCTATCCTATATTCGCGGTCGATGCAATTGCGGTGCCCGGCGCGGCGGTGAAACCGCATTCCCCCCTTGCCGACTCATCCGCCAAAGCCTATATGCGCCGTACTTCTTGACATGGTTAGCCAGTTGGGACGTCGGGGCCGCGGGCCGCGGCGGCTGTACCCACATGCTTTCCGGTCATCCGAAACGGGAAATTTCATTGGCCGATCTCGACGTCCTCAATGCGATCATCGCGCCCGAAGCCGAGGCGATGGGCCTTGCGCTCGTGCGTGTCGCTTTCTTTGGCGGCGAGAGCGATCCGACGTTGCAGGTCATGGCCGAGCGCCCCGACACGCGCCAGTTGACGATCGAGGATTGCGCCGACCTGTCGCGCCGCATTTCGGCGCAGCTCGACGCGCTCGAAGAGGCGGGCAAGGACCCGATCGAGCAGGCGTATCGGCTCGAAGTGTCGTCGCCGGGCATCGACCGGCCGCTGACGCGCCGCACCGACTTCGCCGACTGGGCGGGGCACGAGGCGAAGATCGCGCTGAAGGAAAAGCGCGACGGACGTCAGCGCTTCAACGGCGAGCTGATCGGTATCGACGGCGATGTCGTTTTGATTTCGGATAAAGAGGGTGTGGAGCACAAGCTGCCGTTCGACGCGATCGATACGGCGAAGCTCGTTCTCACCGACAAATTGATTGCCGCAACCGTCCCGCTCTCGATCGAGGGCGCCGACGAAATGGAAGAAGAAGGACAGGACTGATGGCCACTGCCATTTCCGCCAACCGCGCCGAACTGCTGGCGATTGCCAACAGCGTCGCCAGCGAGAAGATGATCGACAAGGGCATCGTCATCGAGGCCATTGAAGAAGCGATCCAGCGCGCCGCGCGCGCCCGCTATGGCGCCGAGAACGACATTCGCGCCAAGCTCGATGTCCAGACCGGCGACCTGCGCCTGTGGCGCGTCGTCGAAGTCGTCGAGACCGTCGAGGATTATTTCAAACAGGTCGATCTGGCGGCCGGCCAGAAGCTGCAGAAGGACGCCCAGCTTGGCGACTTCATCGTCGACCCGCTGCCCGCGGTCGACCTCGGCCGCATCGACGCCCAGTCGGCGAAGCAGGTGATCTTCCAGAAGGTCCGCGAAGCCGATCGCGAACGCCAGTATCAGGAATTCAAGGATCGCGGCGGCGAGATCATCACCGGCGTCGTGAAGTCGGTCGAATTCGGCCACATCGTCGTCAACCTCGGCCGCGCCGAAGGCGTGATCCGCCGCGACCAGCAGATCCCGCGCGAACTGATGCGCGTCGGCGACCGCGTCCGCGCGCTGATCCTGTCGGTGCGCAGCGAAACCCGCGGCCCGCAGATTTTCCTCAGCCGCGCGCACCCCGACTTCATGAAAAAGCTGTTCGCGCAGGAAGTGCCCGAAATCTACGACGGCATCATCGAAATCAAGGCCGCCGCCCGCGACCCGGGCTCGCGCGCCAAGATCGGCGTCATCAGCTATGACAGCAGCATCGACCCCGTCGGCGCCTGCGTCGGCATGAAGGGCAGCCGCGTTCAGGCGGTCGTCCAGGAAATGCAGGGCGAAAAGATCGACATCATCCCCTGGTCCGAAGACACCGCGACCTTCGTCGTCAACGCGCTTCAGCCGGCAACGGTCCAGCGCGTCGTGATCGACGAAGATGACAGCCGCATCGAAGTCGTCGTTCCCGACGACCAGCTGTCGCTGGCCATCGGCCGCCGCGGCCAGAATGTCCGTCTCGCCAGCCAGCTGACCGGCAGCCAGATCGACATCATGACCGAGGCCGACGCGAGCGAGAAGCGCCAGCGCGAATTCGTCGAACGCTCGACGATGTTCCAGGAAGAACTCGACGTCGACGAAACGCTTGCCCAGCTGCTCGTCGCCGAAGGCTTCGGCGAACTCGAAGAAGTCGCTTATGTCGGCATCGAGGAACTCGCCGGGATCGAAGGTTTCGACGAGGAACTGGCGCAGGAGCTGCAAAGCCGCGCGACCGAAGGGCTCGAACGCCGCGAAGAAGCCTCGCGCGCCCAGCGCCGCGAACTCGGCGTCGAGGACGATCTGGCGGCAATCCCGCACCTGACCGAAGCGATGCTCGTCATCCTCGGCAAGGCCGGGATCAAGACGCTCGACGACCTCGCCGACCTCGCGACCGACGAGCTGATCGCCAAGAAGCGCACCGATAACCGCCGCGGCCCGCCGCGCAGCGAACGCGCCGAGGACAAGGGCGGCGTGCTGGGCGAATATGGCCTGAGCGAAGAACAGGGCAACGAAATCATCATGGCGGCGCGCGCCCACTGGTTCGACGACGAAGAGTCGAGCGAGCCGGCGGCAGAGGCTGAAGACGCTGCGCCGCAAGCTGGGTCCGCGGCGGAGCCGCAAAACGGGGAGGCCGCCGATGCGGACCCCGCACAATGATCAGCTGAGCGAACCAGACCGCGCTGGACGGCGCGGCCAGCATGTGCCCGAGCGGCGCTGCGTCATCACCGGCGAGGTTTCGCCGGCCGAACGGCTCGTGCGCCTTGCGCTCGGGCCCGACGGCGCGATTGCGCCCGACGTCCATGGCAAGGCGCCGGGACGCGGCGCGTGGATCGGTGTCGATCGCGCCACGCTTGAAGCGGCGCAGGCAAAGGGCAAGCTGAAGGGCGGCCTTGCGCGCGCGCTTCAGGACGGCAATTTCACGATTCCCGACGATCTTGGCGCGCGTATCGAGGCGCAGCTTCAGCGCGCGACGCTCGACCGGCTGGGGCTGGAATCACGCTCTGGCACCTTGCTCAGCGGCAATGAAAAGATCGAGACGGCGGCGCGCAAGGGTCAGGTTCGCCTGCTCCTCCACGCCAATGACGCGGGCGAGGATGGGCGCAAGAAACTGGCGCAGGCGTGGCGTGTCGGCGAGGATGACGAAGGCTCGCGCCGCGAGGGCCGGGTCTTGCCGGTGGACCGCGGCACCCTATCTATGGCATTAGGGCGGGAGAATGCGGTGCATCTGGCGTTGATCGACGCCCGCGCCGCAGACCGCGTGCTGGCGCATTTGAGCCGCTGGCAGTTTTTCACAGGATGGAGTAGGGACGCGGCCAACCGCGATTCCGACCCGCATGCCGCGTCAGTCTCTGACGAGGAAAAAAATGGGGCGTTGCCGACCAGCGACGCCGCTTCGGACGCGTTTTGAAGGAATGATAAGTTTCGATGAGTGACGAACAGGACAAACCGACCCTTACCCGCAAGCCCCTGGGGCTGAAGCGGACGGTCGAGGCCGGGCAGGTGCAGCAACAATTCAGCCACGGGCGCCGGAATACGGTGGTGGTTGAGGTGAAGCGTCGCCGTGTGCTGGGCCGTCCGGGCGAAGCCGCGCCGGTCGAGGTCGAAGAGGTCGAGGCCGCTCCGGCGCCCGCACCCACGCCCGCTCCGGCACCCGCGCCCGCTCCGAAGCCGGCCGCGCCCCGTGTCAGCGAAAACGACAGTCTGATGTCGCGGCAGGAACGCCAGGCGCAGCTGCTGCGCGAGGCCGAAGAGTCGCGTATGAATGCGCTCGAGGACAATCGCCGCCGCGACGATGCTGCGCGCACTCGCGCGGTCGAGGAAGAAAAGGCGCGCGCCGAAGAAGCGACGGCGAAGGCGGCCGAACCGATTGCCGCGCCCGCTGCCGTTGCCGCGCCCGCCGCCGAAGCACCCGCCGCTGTTGTTCAGCCGCAGGGCGAAGCAGCCCCCACGCCTGCGCCGCGCGCGACGACCAGCGCTGCTCCGGCTCCGCGTCGCTTTACGCCGGTCGCGGCTCCGCAGCGCCCCGAACCCAAGCGTCCCGAGCCGAAGGCAACTCGCGGCGGCGACAGCCGCCGTCAGTCGGGCAAGTTGACCGTCACCCGTGCGCTGAACGAAGACGAAGGCGCGCGCGCGCGCAGCCTCGCGGCGCTGAAGCGCGCCCGCGAAAAGGAAAAGCGTTCGCACACCGCATCGTCGGGCCCGCGTGAGAAGCAGGTTCGCGAAGTCGTCGTGCCCGAAAGCATCACGGTTCAGGATCTCGCCAACCGTATGGCCGAAAAGACCAGCGATCTGGTCAAAGCGCTGTTCAAGATGGGCGTCCCGTCGGCAAGCACCGACACGATCGATCAGGACACCGCCGAATTGCTCGTCACCGAATTCGGGCACGAGATCATCCGCGTCAGCGAAGGCGACATCGACATCCGTCACGATGAAGATGTCGACGATGCCGAACATCTGAAGCCGCGCGCGCCGGTCGTTACGATCATGGGCCATGTCGACCACGGCAAGACCAGCCTGCTCGACGCGCTCCGCGGTGCGAATGTGCAGGCGGGCGAAGCCGGCGGCATCACTCAGCATATCGGCGCCTATCAGGTGACGACCCCCGACGGCTCGCTCGTCACCTTCCTCGATACGCCGGGCCACGAAGCCTTTACCGAGATGCGTCAGCGCGGTGCCAATGTCACCGACATCGTCATCCTCGTGGTGGCGGCCGACGACGGGCTCAAGCCGCAGTCGATCGAGGCGATCAACCATGCGAAGGCCGCGAACGTTCCGATCATCGTCGCGATCAACAAGGTCGACAAGGAAGGCGCCAACCCGCAGCGCGTCCGCGAACGCCTGCTCGAACATGAGCTGGTGGTCGAGGAAATGGGCGGCGACGTGCAGAATGTCGAAGTGTCGGCGCTGAAGAAGACCGGTCTCGACAAATTGCTCGACGCGATCGCGGTGCAGGCCGAAATCATGGAGCTGAAAGCCAACCCCGACCGCGCAGCCGAAGGCACGGTGGTCGAGGCGAAGCTCGACAAGGGGCGCGGCCCCGTGGCGACGATCCTCGTCCGCCGCGGTACGCTCAAGGTCGGCGACATCTTCGTCTGCGGCGCCGAAAGCGGCCGTGTTCGCGCGCTGATCGACGACCAGGGCAAGCAGATCAAATCCGCCACCCCGTCGATGCCGGTCGAAGTGCTCGGTCTGGGCGGCGTTCCGATGGCGGGCGACACGCTCACCGTCGTCGAGAACGAAGCGCGTGCCCGCGAAGTCGCGACCTATCGTCATGGCGAGGCGCTCAAGAAGCGCACCGTCCAGGCGCCGGTCAGCCTCGAAGGCATGTTCGAGGCGCTTGCCGACAAGGCGAACGTCATCCAGTTCCCGGTGATCATCAAGGGCGATGTGCAGGGATCGGTCGAAGCGATCGTCAATGCCCTGAACAAGCTGTCGACCGACGAGATTCGCGTCCGCGTGCTCCAGTCGGGCGCCGGCGCGATCACCGAAAGCGACGTGACGCTGGCGGCGGCGACCAAGGCGCCGATCATCGGCTTCAACGTTCGTCCGAACGCCAAGGCGCGCGACATCGCAAAGCGCGAAAGCGTCCGTTTCATGTATTATGACGTCATCTATCACCTGACCGACGAAATCAGGAAGGAAATGGCGGGCGAGCTGGGTCCGGAACGCGTCGAAACCGTCGTCGGCCGCGCCGAAGTCAAGGACGTCTTCCCCGCCGGCAAGCGCGACAAGGCCGCGGGTCTGCTCGTGCTCGAAGGCTCGATCCGCAAGGGGCTGCACGCACGCCTTACGCGCGACGACGTCATCGTCTCGGCAACGACCATCTCGTCGCTCCGCCGCTTCAAGGACGATGTCGCCGAAGTGCGCGCCGGCCTCGAATGCGGTGTCGTGCTGGCGGACACCAACGACATCAAGGCGGGCGACCACCTCGAAGTCTTCGAAGTCGAACTGCGCGAACGGACGCTGTAAAACCCACTTTGTGCCCCCGCGAAGGCGGGGGTCCAGAGCGGTATGGAGCATCGATGGATGGGAAACAGGCCCGGCTATGTCTACATCATGGCCAGCGGTCGGAACGGCACCATTTATATCGGCGTAACCAGCAATCTGGCGAAGCGAGTCTGGGAACATCGCGAAGGCGTTGTTCCCGGCTTCACCAAATCCTATGACTGCAAGCTGCTTGTGTGGTTCGTAGCGTTCGACGATATTCAGGATGCGCGCGCCCACGAACTTCGCATGAAGAAATGGAATCGCGCGTGGAAATTGCGCGAGATCGAAGAGAATAATCCGCTGTGGAACGATTTATATACGACATTGGCGCCTTGACGCTCTGGATCCCCGCCTTCGCGGGGACACAAGAATAGGAAGGCGCCAGCATGGCTCGCTACGTCGCTTTATTCGGCAGCATCAACGTCGGTGGCAACCGGCTGACGATGGCCGACTTGCGCGCGGCGTTCGAGGCCGAGGGCTTTGAGAACGTCGAGACCGTCGTCGCCAGCGGCAATGTCATCTTCTCGCACCCCGCGCGGCCGACGCGCGGGCTCGAGGAAAAGCTGACGCTGATGGTCGAAGACCGCTTCGACATGCGCTGCGCCGCCCTGGTGCGGAGCCGCGACGAACTCGCCGCGGCGATCGCCGATAATCCGTTTGCGGGGACGAACGAGGACAAGTTCGTCCATACGATGTTCCTCGACGGACAGCCGACCGCGGAACAGTTCGACGCGCTGGCGGCCAACAAGTGGACCAGGCCGAACGAGCGTCTCGCGCCCGGCGACCGGGCGCTTTATATCGACTATGGCGACGGCGTGGCCGACAGCAAATTGACCGCGCGGCTGATCGAGCGGCGGTTGGAACATAAGGGCACGGCGCGCAACATGCGCTCGATCGCCCGGATTATCGACAAGCTCGACCAGTTGGAGAAAGCGGAGCCATGAAAACCGAAAAGGAAAAAGGCCCCTCGGTCCGCGTGCTGCGCGTCGGCGAACAGGTGCGCCATATCCTGTCCGAAATCCTCGCGCGCGGCGACGCCCATGACGAGCTCTTGACCAAGCATCCGGTGAGCATCACCGAAGTCCGCATGTCGCCCGACCTCCGCCACGCGACGGTGTTCGTGAAACCCCTGCTTGGCAAAAATGAGGAAGCGGTGCTGAAGGCGCTGCGTACCAACACCGCGTGGCTGCAAAAGAGCGTCGCCGAAAAGATGAGCATGAAATATGCCGCGAAGCTGAAATTCCTGTCGGACGAAAGCTTCGACGAGGCGAGCCATATCGACAAATTGCTGCGCGATCCGAAGGTGGCGCGCGATCTGACGAGCGGCGAAGGCGACGAGGTCTGATATTCGGCGGCCAAGCGCTATTTCTTGATCCCCGCCGCCTCTTCCAGCTCGACCAGCGCATCCTCCAGATAGTCGATCAGCCGCTGGACATGGGGCACGCTGCGTCGGCAGGCGGTAATCCCGAAATCGATATTCTTGTTGTTCGACACCTGCGTGATGTTCATCGCCATGCCGTCGACCGGGATGCTCGCCGGATACATGCCGTCGAGCCGCGCGCCGTTCCAGTAAAGCTGCTCGCGGGGCCCCGGGACATTCGAGATGGTGACGCTGTACGCGGGAAATTTGTCGGCGGTGCGCGTGAGCGCGGTCAGCATCTGCGGCATCTGCGTGATCGCCGTATAGATCTGGATCTGCTGCGCGGTCATTTCGCGAAGCTGCGCCTTCGCGGCGTTCATTGACGCTTGGATCGTCCGCATCCGCTCGGCCGGGTCGTCGATGTGGGTCGCGAGATTGGCTGTCACCGCCGCAACCGAATTGCCCGAATCGATATCGTCCTTCGCGCGGATCGACACCGGCGCCATGGCTTTCAGCGGCTTGTCGGGCAGCTCGTTCAGCGATTGCAGATATTTTCGCATCGCCCCCGAGCACATCGCGAGCACCGCGTCGTTGATCGTCCCGTCATACGCCTTGCCCATCGCGCGCACGCGGTCGAGCGACCAGCTTTGCGCCACGAAACGCCGCGCGCCGGTGATGTTGCGGTTGAAGCTGGTGCGCGGCAACCCGCCCCACGGCGTCGCGAGATCGCTGCCGCCGAGCCCGAACATCGCCGCAGCATATTGGTTCAGCGCCTTGGTCACCCCAACGCTGTTGCCCCATTGCTCCTTCAGGAAGCCGCCGATGGCCTTGATGTCGGTGATGCTTGGCGTCGGCGCCTTCTTCGGCACCGGGAACTTGCGCTTATAGGCTTCATATGCCTCGACCGACATCGGCGAATAGCTGCGTTTTTCTTTGGGATTGGCGCTGAGCATCGCGTTGGTGAAGTGCATCGACGACGCGCCGTCCATCAGCGCGTGGTGGATCTTGAAATAGGTCGCGATTTGCCGGTCGGGCAGCCCCGAGATCAGCGTGATCTCCCACATTGGCCGTGTGCGGTCGAGCAAGGTGCCGTGGAGGCGCGAGACCAGCTCGAACATCTCGCGATAGCGCCCCGGCTTGGGCAGCGCGGCGCTGCGCACATGGTAATGCATGTCGATGTCGCGGTCTGGTTCGAGCCGGATCGGGCCGTATTGGCCGAACGGGGTGAGCTTCAGCACTTCGCTGAACGGCCGGCGCAGCCCTTCGGACTGGCGCAGCATCGCCAACTGCTCGTTGAGCCACTCGGTCTCGTCGACCTTGTCGGGCAAAGTGTAGAGATTGACCCCGCCGACATGCATCGGTGTCTCGCGCGTCTCCGCGACCAGGAACATCGCGTCCGTCACCGGCATCAGCCGCATGGCAGCTCTCCCCACTGTATATGCTGCAATCTTTGGTGTGCAGCATGACAGGGGGTGTGGGCGAGTCAAGCGGCCGGACATTCGAATTGGTTGACAGTGTCAAGTAATTGGCGCATCGAAGCGACATGCCATCGGTCAACCTTCACCTGCCCAACGATCGCGCGCCCGCCCCGGGCGCCGCGACCGCCGCATTGCGCCGCTTCAACCGCTTCTACACCCGCTTCGCAGGGGTGCTCGGCCCCGGCTATATGGGCAGCGATTTGTCGCTGATCGAGGCGCGCATCCTCTATGAAATCGCGACCGGCCAGCCGATCGTCTCGAAGCGGATCGTCGAAGCGCTCTCGGTCGATCCCGGTTACCTCAGTCGCATATTGCGCCGCTTCACCCAGCAAGGTTGGATCGCGCGGACGCGCGGCGCCGACGCGCGCGAGCATCCGATCCGGCTGACCGCGGTGGGCGAGACGCTATTTTCCGAGCTTGATCGCACCACCGCCGCATCGACGTCGGCGACGCTCGCGCATCTGTCGCGCGACGAACAGGCCGGGCTTTCCGAGCGGCTGGCATGGATCGAGACGCGGCTGTCGGGCGCGCCGCTACCCCCGCCCGCGATCCGTCTGTGGCAGCCGGGCGATATGGGACTCATCACCGCGCAACAGGCGGTCTATTACCGCAACGCCTATGGATGGGGCGACGCGATGGAGGTGCTGATCGGTGAGATCACGAGCCGCTTCGTTCGCGATTTCCATCCCGGCCGCGAACAATGCTGGGTCGCCGAGCGGCACGGCGAACTGCTCGGCAGCGTCTTTCTGGTGGCGGATACGGACAAGGTGGCGCGGCTGCGCCTGCTCTATGTCGACGCCGCGGCGCGCGGCCATGGTCTTGGCCGCGATCTCGTCGGGCGCTGCATCGCCTTCGCGCGCGACGCGGGCTATTCCGAACTGGTGCTATGGACACACACGGTCCTCGCCTCGGCGCGCGCCATCTATGCGGACTATGGCTTCACCATCGAAAAGGTCGAGACGCACGACGAATTCGGCAAACCCGAGCAGAGCGAACATTGGCGGCTCGCCCTTCTGCCCTGACAACTGGTGCACGGGCCATGTCCGCGCTATTGGGCGCCGATGGCCAAGCTCTATTTCTACTACGCCAGCATGAATGCCGGCAAATCGACGACGCTGCTCCAGGCGGATTTCAACTATCGCGAGCGCGGCATGGAAACGATGCTGTGGACCGCGGCGCTCGACGACCGGTACGGCGCAGGGCAGGTGACCAGCCGCATCGGGCTGATCGCCGAAGCGCACAAGTTCGATCCCGACAGCGATCTGTGGGCCGCGGTGAACGCCGAGGACGCCGAACGCCCGCTCGCGTGCGTGCTCGTCGACGAGGCGCAGTTCCTGACGCGCGCGCAGGTGCTCGATCTCGCGCGGCTCGCCGACGAAGCGGACATCCCGGTGCTCTGCTATGGTCTGCGCACCGATTTTTCGGCCGAGCTGTTCCCCGGATCGGCGGCGTTGCTCGGCATTGCCGACGCGCTCGTCGAACTGAAGGCGGTGTGCGAATGCGGGCGCAAGGCGACGATGAACCTGCGCGTCGACGAAAGCGGCCGTGCCGTCGTCGAGGGCGCGCAGACCGAGATCGGCGGCAACGACCGCTATGTCGCGATGTGCCGGCGTCACTTCATGGCGAAACGGCGCGAAGCCGCCGAGGCGCTCGCCAATGCTTGATCGCCTGTACGTCGATCTCGCCGACGGCCGCCTCAAACTCGTCAAGCTGACCGAAGCGCATCGCGAAGACCTGCGCGCGGTCTGCGCCGCCGACGCCGAAATCTGGCCGATCTATTCGTCGAGCTTCGGCCCCGACCATTTCGACAAGAGCTTCGACACGCTGATCGGCGGCACCGGCCGCATGCCCTATGCGATCATGGATGGCGACACGCTCGTCGGCATGACTGCCTGGCTGCGTCCCGATATGTCGGCGCAGACGGTCGAGATCGGTAACAGCTTCATCCAACCCGATGCGCGCGGCACCGGTTTCAACGGCCGGGTCAAAAAGTTGATGCTCGATCACGCCTTCGCCGTCGGCATCCGCCGCATCGAATTCCGCATCGACGAGCGCAACAAGCGGAGCCAGGCCGCGGTCGCCAAGCTCGGCTGTACCAAGGACGGCGTGCTGCGCTCCGAACGCATCACCTGGACCGGCTATGTGCGCGACACCGGCCTCTGGTCGTTGCTCGCAGACGAATGGGCCGGGCGGTCTTAACTCCAGGGTCAGCACCCATTCAGGCACGCGGCGCTAAGCGAGTCGCGATGAAGAATCTCGCACTCTCCCTGGCCGCCGTGCTGCTTCCCCTTTCTGCGGCCGCGGCGGCCAACGAGCCGGCAAAGGAATCACGCGCGCTCGGCGTCGAATCGAGCATCGTCTTTCCCAGCGACAGCTCGATCCGCAACTGGCAGGCCGATCGCGATCGCGGCATCTGGATTCAGGGCCGCGGCAACGCTTGGTATTATGGCACCTTCGCCGGCTTCTGCCGCGATCTCGATTTCGCTCAGACGATCGGTTTCGAAACACGCGGCGCGGGGCGGCTCGACAAATTCGCGTCGATCATCGTCCGCGGCGAACGCTGCCAGCTCTCGTCCTTCGTGACCTCGGCCCCGCCGCCGTCGAAGGCCGAGCGCAAGGCTGCGCGTGAAGCCAAAAAGGCCACGCAAAATTGACAGCGGCGTCTCCCCGCCATAGCGGCGCGGGATGAACGGCTGGATCATCCTCGACAAACCTGTCGGCCTTGGCTCGACGCAGGCGGTGGGCGCCGTGAAGCGCGTGTGCCGCGAGGCCGGATTGGGCAAGGTCAAGGTCGGCCATGGCGGGACGCTCGACCCGCTCGCGTCGGGGGTGCTCCCGATCGCGCTCGGCGAGGCGACGAAGCTTTGCGGCCGGATGCTCGATGCGAGCAAGATTTACGACTTTACCGTGCAGTTCGGAACCGAGACCGCGGGGCTCGATGCCGAGGGCGAGATCGTCCGGGCGAGCGATGTTCGTCCGACGCTTGCGGAGGTCGAGGCGGTGCTGCCGCGCTTCACCGGCCCGATCGAACAGGTGCCGCCCGCTTTTTCGGCGATCAAGATCGACGGCCAGCGCGCCTATGATCTCGCGCGCAAGGGTGAAGCGGTCGAGATGAAGGCGCGGGCGGTCACCATCCATTCCCTTCGTCATGCCGGACTTGATCCGGCATCCATTCCGGCGGCGGTGGTATGGACCCCGGATCAAGTCCCGGGTGACGAAGGAGGGGAAGGGCGGCTCGATAGCATCACCCTCACCGCCCATGTTTCGAAGGGCACCTATATCCGAAGCCTTGCGCGCGACATCGCCCAAGCCGTCGGCACCGTCGGCCATGTCACCATGCTCCGCCGCACAAAGGCCGGACCGTTCGATCTGGAACAGGCGATTTCGCTGGACAAATTGAACGCATTCGGCCAAGGCGCCGCCCAATCAGAATTCATTCTGCCGCTCGAGGCAGGGCTGGTCGACATCCCGGCTCTGAACCTTTCCCCGGAAGCGGCAGGGGCGATCCGTCAGGGTCGCGTCTGGACCGGGGTAGCTATGGATGACGGGCTCTATTGGGGACGGGACAGCGAAATGCGTCCCATTGCCCTGATCGAGGCTTTGGCGGGAACGCTGAAAGTCGTCCGGGGCTTTAATCTGTAAACAAGGATGTTCGAGGAAAAGAGAATATGTCGATTACCGCCGAGCGCAAAGCCGAAGTCATCAAGGACAACGCCCGCGAAAAGGGTGATACCGGTTCGCCGGAAGTCCAGGTCGCGATCCTGACCGACCGCATCAACCAGCTGACCGGCCACTTCAAGGCGCACCACAAGGACAACCACAGCCGCCGCGGCCTTCTGATGATGGTCAACAAGCGCCGTAGCCTCCTCGACTATCTGAAGAAGAAGGATGAGGCCCGCTATTCGGCGCTGATCGCGAAGCTGGGTCTTCGCAAGTAAGAATTTCTGGCGGCCCCGGTTTTCCGGGGCCGCTGTCATATTGGTCCCGCGAAAATTTGCCGGACCACAGGGCCGCTCCCGCATCCGGCGGGACCGCCATTGGGGCAGACAGACGCCCTACACCGCCCCGGGCCGGATTGCCCGGAACTAGAGGCCCCGCCCGGCATTGGGCCCGGCGGGCAAAGGAAACTCCATGTTTGACGTGAAAAAAGTATCGATCGAGTGGGGCGGTGAAACGCTGACCCTCGAAACGGGCAAGGTTGCCCGCCAGGCCGACGGCGCGGTTGTCGCGACGCTGGGCGAAACGATGGTGCTGTGCGCCGTCACCGCCGCCAAGACAGTCAAGGAAGGGCAGGATTTCTTCCCGCTGACCGTCCATTATCAGGAAAAATATTCGGGTGCGGGCCGCATCCCCGGCGGCTTCTTCAAGCGCGAACGCGGCGCGACCGAAAAGGAAACGCTGGTTTCGCGTCTGACCGATCGTCCGATCCGTCCGCTGTTCCCTGAAGGTTTCTACAACGAAATCAACGTCATTGCCCAGGTTCTGAGCTATGACGGCCACAACGAACCCGACATCCTCGCGATGGTCGCCGCGTCTGCGGCTCTGACTATCTCGGGCGTGCCCTTCATGGGCCCGATCGGCGCCGCGCGCGTTGGCTATGTCGATGGCGAATATATCCTGAACCCGACCGACGCGCAGGTTGCCGCCGGCGACCTCGACCTCGTCGTCGCCGCGACTTACGATGCTGTGATGATGGTCGAATCCGAAGCAAACGAGCTGTCGGAAGAGATCATGCTCGGCGCCGTGCTGTTCGCGCACGACGCGTGCAAGGACGTCGTCAAGGCGATCGTCAAGCTCGCCGAACAGGCTGCCAAGGATCCCTGGGACATGGCCGAACAGGCCGACCTGACCGCCGCCAAGGACAAGCTGAAGAAGCTGATCGGCAAGGATATTGCCGCGGCTTACAAGCTGACCGACAAATCGGCCCGCTCGGGCGCGCTCAACGAAGCACGCGCCAAGGCCAAGGCTGCTTTCGCCGACGCCGCTCCGCAGGACCAGATGGCTGCGAACAAGCTGGTGAAGAAGCTCGAGGCCGAAATCGTTCGCGGCGCCATCCTCAAGGACGGCAAGCGTATCGACGGACGCACGACGACGCAGATTCGTCCGATCGTCGCCGAAACGCACTTCCTGCCCCGCGCCCATGGCTCGGCGCTTTTCACGCGCGGCGAGACGCAGACCATCGCGACCTGCACCTTGGGCACCAAGGATAGCGAGCAGATGATCGACGGCCTCAACGGCCTCAGCTACTCGAACTTCATGCTGCACTATAACTTCCCGCCCTATTCGGTCGGCGAAGTCGGTCGTTTCGGGGCGCCCAGCCGCCGCGACATCGGCCATGGCAAGCTGGCATGGCGTGCGCTGCACGCGGTGCTGCCGACGAAGGACGAGTTCCCCTACACGATCCGCATCACCAGCGACATCACCGAGTCGAACGGCTCGTCGTCGATGGCGTCGGTTTGCGGCGGTTCGCTTGCCATGATGGACGCCGGCGTGCCGCTGAAGCGTCCGGTTTCGGGCATCGCGATGGGCCTGATCCTCGAAGGCAAGGATTTCGCGATCCTGTCGGACATCCTTGGCGATGAAGATCACCTCGGCGACATGGATTTCAAGGTTGCGGGCACCGCCAACGGCATCACCACGATGCAGATGGACATCAAGATCGCGGGCATCACGCGCGAGATCTTCGAAGCCGCTCTGAACCAGGCGAAGGACGGCCGCGCGCACATCCTCGGCGAAATGGCGAAGGCGCTGGGCGAAGCCCGCACCGAGCTGTCGGCACATGCTCCGCGTATCGAAACGATGCAGATCGACAAGGCGAAGATCCGCGACATCATCGGCACCGGCGGCAAGGTGATCCGCGAGATCGTCGCGACCACCGGCGCCAAGGTCGACATCGACGACGAAGGTCTGATCAAGATCTCGTCGAGCGATCCCGAGCAGATCGAAGCCGCTCGCAAGTGGATTTCGGGCATCGTCGAAGAAGCCGAAGTCGGCAAGATCTATGACGGCAAGGTCGTCAACCTCGTCGATTTCGGTGCGTTCGTGAATTTCATGGGCGGCAAGGACGGTCTCGTTCATGTGTCAGAAATCGCCAGCGAGCGCGTCGAGAAGGTCGCTGACGTTCTGGCCGAAGGTCAGGAAGTCAAGGTCAAGGTCCTCGAGATCGACCCGCGCGGCAAGGTTCGCCTGTCGATGCGCGTCGTGAACCAGGAAACCGGCGAAGAACTCGAAGACACGCGCCCGCCGCGCGAACCCCGCGAAGACCGCGGTCCCCGCGGCGATCGTGGTCCGCGCCGTGATGGCGGCGGCGGCGATCGTGGTCCGCGTCGCGAAGGCGGCGGTGGCGGCCGTGACCGCGGCCCGCGTCGCGACGGCGGCGGTGGTGGCGATCGTGGCCCGCGCCGCGAACGCAGCGAAGGTCCGGAAGACCAGGGCCATGTGCCCGACTTCCTGAAGGACTAAGCCTTCCGCTAATCGGAAAAGAAAAGGGGCCGCGAAAGCGGCCCCTTTTTCGTGGCCGCTTTGGGGTGGGAAGCGGCCGCCAAAATCCTCCCTGTCGCGCAGCGATGGGGAGGGGGACCGCCGCAGCAGGCGGTGGTGGAGGGGCAGCGACGGTGCGCTAACGCCCCTCCGTCAGCGCTTCGCGCTGCCACCTCCCCATGCCTGCGGCACAGGGAGGACCAAGTGTCCGCAACCGGTCGTTAGCGGTCTTTGCCGATTCTCCGACAGGCAGGATCAGCCTTGCCGCCGCCGCCAATCAGCATAGAGATCGGGCCTGCCCGCCAGCCGGACAGGCCAATGGCGGATTCCATTGTCTGCTGGGAAAATGGTTTGGCGAGATCGTCGTAGATCGCCGCCGTCGACAGACCGTGCGGGGCGCCGTCCTCGTTCGAATAGGCGTAGGTCACGGCGTTGATTCCCGCGAGGCGCATCGCCGCCATGCACATCGGGCAGGGATGGCCGCTCGCGAAGACCGAGCAAGTCCCGAGGTCGGCGGTCGCTAGCGCGCGGCTTGCAAGTCGGACGGCGTTGAGCTCGGCGTGCGACGCTTCATGGCCGCCTTCCCTGTTCCAACTGTCTTATTAGTATAGAGCACATCGCGCCTTTTCCACAAAAAGAAGGGGCCGCTCGCGTAGCCCCTTCTCCTTGCGATACCGGATAGATCAGTCGAACAGGCGCTCGGCATAAACGCCGCGCAGCTGCGCAAAATTGTCCCAGTGCGGCACCGGCGTCGTGCCGCGCAGCTTTGCTTCGAGCACATCGACATGGCTGTGCCAGCCCGCGCTGACGTTGAGCAGAACCGACGGATCCTCGACGCGCTTGTGGACGATCGTCAGCAGCACCTCGTCGCCCTTTTCCGCGAGGGAAAAGGTCACGCCGCCGGTGCTGCCCCAGCTGATCGCCAGCAGGCGCGGGGCGTCGATCGCCAGGACTTCGCACGCCATGCTGTGCTCGTCGCCAAAGCCCTCGGGACGCGCGCCCGGCGGGTCGGTGAGTTCGTCGTTGCGCCAGACGAGCTCGACCGGCGCGCCGACCATCTGCTCCATCGCGCCCGCGGCGAGCCATCGGCGGCGCAGCTCGCCATCGGTCAGGTACGACCAGATGCGCTCGACCGGGCCCGGAAGCAGGCGCTCGATCGTCAGCGTCGCGGGTTCGGTGAGCACGCCATAATTGTCTTCGGTCAGCATCGTCGTCATCGTTTTTCTCCTTCTTTCCCGGGGAGGGGCTTTTTGGGGGGAGGGGGGACAGCATCTTCCGCGCGCAGCAGCCGTTCGAGCGTATCGAGCCGGTCGGTCCAGAAGCGGCGGTACATGCCGATCCACTGGTCGGCGCTCATCAGCGGCACCGGGTCGAGGCTGCAGACATGGGTGCGCCCGCGCACGTCGCGGCGGACCATCCCGGCATTTTCCAGCACCTTGATATGCTTCGACGCCGCGGCGAGCGACATCGCGAAGGGCTCCGCCAGCTCGCCGACCGTCCGTTCACCGGCGGCCAGCTCGCCCAGCATCGCCCGGCGCGTCGCATCGCCCAGCGCGTGGAAGATTAGATCGAGTGTGTGCGAATCATGTTCAACCATGAGGTTGAATATTGATCAGTCCGATTCGATTGTCAACCGATTGGTTTAATGATCCCGCACAAGCAAGTGATCTAGGGCTCCCCGGCGATCCGGTTTCGCGCATCTTCGCTATAGAGCGACCAGTCGGCGGGGCATTGCTTCACCGGCTTGGGAAGCCCCTGCATGCCCTCGCTGATCCAGCAATCGCTGAAGATCGAACAATAGCAGGAGCGAACCTGGAGTTTCCACCGCTCCTTGTTGAAAGCCAGCCAGACCGCTTCATTGGCGGGGGTGCGGGGCAGGCCGATGAGGTTCTGCGTTTCGCCCGGCCGAATTGCGACACCGGTCGAGGGCGAGGTCGAATAGGACAGAGATGTTCCGCGCTGAACGCCGCAGCACGCGGCGAACAATTCGGTGGGGTTGGCGATCACCTTGCCGTTGTAACGCATCTCGACGGGCCCGAGGATCGCCGGGCCGACGCCATTATTGGTCAGCGACAGCGAAATATCGGGCTTGCCCTCCTTGTCCGCGTTGCTGGTCCCGAAGGTGACGAAAGGCATCGCGCCGCCGGTTTGCATCTTCTGCGTCGCGTCGGCCTGGACGAAAGCGAAATAGGCGAGCGCGAGCGACGCGATCAACGCCGGCAGCCCGATCAGGAAATGCGCGATCGTGATCAGCGGCAGGTAGCGCAGGAAACGCGATCCGATCGCCGCGGCGTCTGGTTCGGACACGGCACGTTCGGACCCGTCGTCACGGTTCGGCGTTTCGCTCATCACTTTGCCTCTTTCGCTTGCTTGGTGCGCATACCTAGACCGGCTGCCGGGCTTTTCCAATCGGCGCTGTTGCCGGCGACCATTCTGAAATCGCTCGCATCGATCGGCGCATTGCGTTTATGATCGGTGCCATGCTGACCACGCTTCTTTCCGCGCTCGCGCTCGCCGCCCAATCGACCCCCGTGCCGCCGCAGGCGACGATATTGCCGCCCCCCGTGCCGCCGATCCCCGCGCCCGTCACGCCCGTTGTCGAGGCGGATACGCGGCCCTATGTCGCGCTCGCCACCGATCTCGGCACGATCACCGTGCGGATCGAAAACAAGCGCGCACCGATCACAGCCGGGAATTTCCTGCGCTATGTCGACGCGAAGCGGGTGGACGGGTTCAAATTCTATCGTTCGACCAAAAGCTGGGGTCCGGCGAACCAGCTGGTGCAGGCGGGCAACCGCGGCGATGCGCGCAAGAATTTCCCGCCGATCGCGCACGAGCCGACGACGAAGACGGGGCTGACCAACTGCAAGGGCGCGCTGTCGATGGCGCGGCTCAACCCCGGCGATGCGACGAGCGACTTCTTTCTGCTGCTCTCCGACATCAAGGGCTTCAACGCCGATGCGCCGGGCGGCGACGGCGCGGGCTTTGCGGTGTTCGGCGAGATTGTCGCGGGCGCCGACGTCGCCGAGGCGATCTTCAACGCCCCGATCTCCCCGACCGCGGGCGAAGGCGTGATGGTCGGCCAGATGCTCGAACCACAAGTGACGATCAAGACCGCGCGCCGCGTCCCGGCACCGGCGGATGCGCCGAAGGGATGTGTCGTTAAAGCGGGGTGATTTTCTCCACTGACATGCAGGCAGCACCGGCCCGCTCCCCCTCCCGGCCTCCCCAACGATAGTAACCTATGGGAGGCCGGGAGGGGGAGCGGGCCAGTGCCGAAACCCGATAAAACGCCCCATCATTTATTTTGCGTTCATCCGCGCTGTGGCTATACCGCGCGCATGACTCAACATGCCCCTTCGCGCGCGACCATGCGCCTGCTCGCCGCCGCACTTGCGATTACTCCCATGCTGGCGGCCTGTGCCGGGGGCGGCAATGTGAAGAAGGACACGCGTTACGTCGCGCGCGACGTCAACACGCTGTACCGCGCGGCGCAGGATCGGCTCGAGCGTCGGCAGTACGGCCTGGCCGCGGCGCTGTTCGACGAGGTCGAGCGCCAGCACCCCTATTCACCCTGGGCGCGGCGCGCGCAGCTGATGAGCTCGTTCAGCTACTATATGGACCGCGAATATACCCCGGCGATCGAAGCCGCGCAGCGCTTCCTCGCGATTCACCCGGGCAACAAGGACGCGCCCTACGCCTATTATCTGATCGGCCTGTCCTATTACGAGCAGATCAGCGACGTCACGCGCGACCAGAAGATCACCCAGCAGGCGTCGAACGCGCTCGGCGAAGTGATCCGCCGCTATCCCGACAGCCGCTATGCGTCCGACGCGCGGCTCAAGGTCGACCTGGTGCAGGACCATCTCGCCGGCAAGGAAATGGAAATCGGCCGTTTCTACCAGCGCAGCTCGAACTGGCTCGCGGCGTCGATCCGGTTCCGCGAGGTCGTCGACAAATATCAGACGACGAGCCACGCGCCTGAGGCGCTCTATCGCCTGACCGAATGCTATCTCGCGCTCGGCATCCCCGCCGAGGCGAAGAAGTCGGCCGCGGTCCTCGGCGCCAACTATCCGGGCAATGAATGGTACGAGCGCGCGTACAAGCTGATGCAGAAGAACGCCCCGAGCGCCTGATCGCGCCGGGAATAGATTCTGCCTTTGTTCTGCGGTAAGGACGGCTCGTGCTAACCGCTCTATCTATCGCCAATATCGTTCTGATCGAACGGCTCGACCTCGATTTCGAGGCCGGGCTAGGCGTGCTGACCGGCGAGACCGGCGCGGGCAAGTCGATCCTGCTCGACGCACTGGGCCTTGCGCTCGGTGCGCGCGCCGACAGCGCGCTGGTGCGGCAGGGCACCGACAAGGCGCAGGTGACCGCCAGCTTTGTCGCGCCGGCATCGGGAACGAAGCTCGCCGCATTGCTCGCCGAGAATGAGATCGAACTCGAACCCGGCGAACCGCTGCTGATCCGCCGCACGCTGAAGGCCGACGGCGGCAGCCGCGCTTTTCTGGGCGATCAGCCCTGTTCGGCGGCGCTGCTGCGCGAAGTCGGGACCTATCTGGTCGAGATCCACGGCCAGCACGACGACCGCGGCCTGCTCGCCCCCGCGGGACACCGCGCGCTGCTCGACGCCTATGCGCGCGCCGATACCCGCGGCGTCGCCGCTTTACATGCGGCGTGGCGCGCCGCCGAAGACAAGCTCGCTGCGGCGAAGGCGGCAATCTCCGAGGCCGAGCGCGACCGCGAATGGCTCGAACATTGCGTTACTGAACTGCACGCGCTCGCGCCCCAACCCGGCGAGGATGCCGAACTCTCCGAAGCACGCGCCACGATGCAAAAGGGCGAGAAGGTGGCGGGCGACCTCGGCGCGATCATGGAAGCGTTCGAGGGCAGCGACAGCGGTCCCGCGCAATTGCGCGGCGCGGCGCGGCGGCTCGACCGTCTCGCGGGCGATCATTCCTTGCTCGCCGAGGCGCTCGCCGCGCTCGACCGCGCGATCATCGAGGCTGACGAGGCCGAGACCAAGCTCCACGAAGCCGCGCGCGCGATGGAATATGATCCCGAACGGCTCGAGGCGACCGAGACGCGCCTGTTCGAGCTGCGCGCGATGGCGCGAAAGCACAATGTCCAGCCCGACGAGCTCGCCGAACTAACCGGCACGCTCGCCGCGCGGCTCGACGCGATCGAGGGCGGCAGTGCGGGGCTCGCAAAGCTCGAGACCGCGGTCGCCGAGACCGCCGCGGCCTATACCCACGCCGCGGCCGCGCTGTCCGACCAGCGCAGCAAGGCGGCAACCCGGCTCGACGCCGCAGTCGCGGGCGAACTCGTGCCGCTGAAACTCGACGCCGCGCGCTTCCAGACCCTCGTCGAGCGGCTGCCCGCCGAACGCTGGGGACCAGAGGGCATGGACCGCGTCGAATATCTCATCTCGACCAATCCCGGCGCCCCCTTCGCGCCGCTCGCCAAGATCGCATCGGGCGGCGAACTCTCGCGCTTCATCCTCGCGCTGAAGGTCGCGCTCGCCGAAGAGGGCGGGGCGGACACGATCATCTTCGACGAAATCGACCGGGGCGTCGGCGGCGCGGTCGCCTCGGCGATCGGCGAACGGCTGGCGCGCCTTGCGGGCGCGGGCAAGCAATTGCTCGCCGTGACGCACAGCCCGCAGGTCGCGGCGAAAGGCGCCGCGCATTTCATCATCGCCAAGTCGAGCCAAGGCACGGTCACCCGCACCAGTGTCCACGCGCTCGACGAAGCGGGCCGCCGCGAGGAAATCGCGCGCATGCTGTCGGGCGCCGAAGTGACCGCCGAGGCGCGCGCGCAGGCGGAAAGATTGCTGGAGACCCTATGACCGATCAGGCGCAACAGTATCGGGACGAGGGCTATCTGGCGCTGCCCGGTTTCGTGCCGACCGAAGTGACGCATGCGTTGCTCGGCTTGCTGAAGTCCGACCTTGTCCAGGGCGGCGTGTCGTTCGATCAATTGAAGCGCAAGCACGACCTGCTCGCGACCGCGGCGATCGAGGTCTACGGCACGCATTATCTGCCGCTTTCGACCTTCCTCTGGGGCATGACCCCGGCGATCAGCGCGATCGTCGGCCAGGATCTGCGCCCGACCTATTGCTATTTCCGTATGTACCGCAAAGGCGACATCTGCCGCGTCCACTCGGACCGTTACGCCTGCGAGCATAGCCTGTCGCTGCTGCTCGCGGCGAGCGAAGGGGCGGCGTGGCCGCTCGAGGTGGGGTCCGAGCATATCGAGACGCCGCGCCAGCGCGCCGACCCCGATTTCGGCGACGAAGCCTATGGATCGGTGTCGATGCTACCCGGCGATGCCGTCCTCTATCAAGGCGTCCACCGGCTGCACGGGCGGATGATGCCCAATCCCAATCGCTGGTCCGCGCACCTGTTCCTGCACTGGGTCGACCCCGCCGGTCCCTATGCCGATAATGCGTTCGAGGGGATCGAGATTCTGCCGACCGAAGCGCTCGCGATGGAATGGGTCTGAGACGTGGCGGCGGCGCATCCGCTCGATCGTCCGGTCTGGAGCATGCTCACCGGGCGGCAGGCGCATCTCGCCGAGGGCGACCGCCTGGCGGTGCGGATCGATCGCGGCTATGGCGTCTTTGGCGCCGCTCCCGACACCGGCGCCGAAACGCTTGCCGCGCTCGCCGCGCTCGTCCCCGATGAAGGCGAAATCTGGATCGTCGAGGGCGAGCCGTGGCCGGTCCCTCCCGGCACGCGCGAAGTGAAGCGCGCGGTGCTCGCGCAGATGGTCGCCGAGGGCGCGCCGCCGCCGCCGCGCGAAGGCGAGCCCGCAATCATCGCACTGGGCGACGATGACGCCCCCGAAATGGCGGCGCTCGCCGAGCATGCGAAGCCCGGACCATGGGGACCGAAGACGCATCGTTACGGTCCCTTTTTTGGCGTTCGAGAGAGTGGGCGCGAAAACGGCCGCCTGCTCGCGATGGCGGGCCAGCGCATATTGGTCCCCGGCATGGCCGAGGTCAGCGGCGTCGCGACATGGGAGGATTGCCGCGGCCGCGGGCTCGCTCGGGCGCTGATCGGCCATGTCATGCGCGCAATGGTCGCGCGCGGCGAACAGCCTTTCCTGCACAGCTATGCCGACAATGCCGGCGCGATCGCACTCTATGAATCGCTCGGCTTTCGTATCCGGCGGCAGGTGCATGTGCTGGCGATCGCGAAATGATGAACCGCCGCGACCATATCGCCGCGATGCTGGCGATGGCGGCCGCGCTGCTCCCCGCCACGAAACTGCTCGCCCTGGAGGCCAAGATGGAAGAAGCCGACCCCCAATATGGCCTGCTCGGCCAGATGATGGCGCAGCCCGGCCAGCGCGCCGCACTCGCCGCGATCCTCGCCCAAGGCACCGGTGAAATGCCCGGCAATATCGCCTATCTGATCGGCGAAGACAGCGCGAACCCCGACGCGATCTGGATCGTCGAACTCTGGGACAGCAAGGAAGCGCACGCCGCTTCGCTAAAGCTCCCCGCGGTGCAGGGCGCGATCAGGAAAGGTCGCCCGCTAATCGCAGGATTTGGTACTCGCGCCGAGTTTAAGCCGGTGGCAAAATCATAATAAGCCCCTCCCCTTCAGGGGAGGGGTTGGGGTGGGGTTATGGGTCGAACGAAACGTAACGACATTCTGCTCGGCTATGCTCACAAGATGCGTCGCCAGCCGACCGAGGTTGAGAAGCGATTGTGGCGTTCCTCGTCTGGAGCGAAATTGGGTGACCATAAGTTTCGGCGTCAGGCCATCCTTGGCCCTTACATTGCCGACTTCTTCTGTCCTCAAAAGTATCTGGTGATCGAGATTGATGGAGATACACACGATGCCGAAGCGGATGCGATAAGAGATTTAGCAATGGCGGAGCGAGGAATTACGGTGGTTCGCGTGACGAATGAGGATGTGTTGACGAATATGGATGACGTGCTGCATTTTTTTCTCACGGAGTTGGACGGTCGTGCCGATCGATGGCCCCACCCCAACCCCTCCCCTGAAGGGGAGGGGCTTTCAAAATGACCGAAATCGAATCCCTGTCGCAGGCCGACGCCGCCAATGAACTGATGCGGCTCGCGAAGCAGATCGCGTATCACAGCAAACGCTATCACGCCGAGGATGCGCCCGAGATTTCGGACGCCGACTATGACGCGCTCGTCCGCCGCAACAACGAGCTTGAGGCGGCTTTCCCGGCGCTCATCCGTGCCGACAGCCCGAACAAATTGGTCGGCGCCGCGGTCGAGGCGTCGCCGCTCGCCAAGGTCACCCATGCGCAGCGCATGATGAGCCTCGACAACGCCTTTGCGGCCGAGGATGTCAAGGAATTTGCCGCGCGCGTGCGGCGCTTCCTCAATCTGGGCGCCGACGCCGTGATCGCGATGACCGCCGAAGACAAGATCGACGGCCTCTCCTGCTCGCTGCGCTATGAAAAGGGCAAGCTGGTGCAGGCCGCGACGCGCGGCGACGGCAGCGTCGGCGAGGATGTCACCCCGAACGTCGCCACCATCGCCGACATCCCGCAGGAACTGAAGGACGCCGCCCCCGACGTCTTCGAGATCCGCGGCGAAGTCTATATGGCGAAGGCCGACTTCACGGCGCTCAACGAGCGATTGATGGAAGAGGGGCGCGCGATCGCCGCGCAGCGCGAGCAGGCGTTCGATCCCGCCACCGTCCGCCAGTTCGCCAACCCGCGCAACGCCGCTGCGGGTTCGCTCCGCCAGAAGGACGCGAGCATAACCGCGTCGCGCCCGCTGCGTTTCCTAGCCCATGGCTGGGGCGAGGTCAGCGCGCTTCCCGCCGAAACGCAATATGATGTGATGAAACAGATCGAACGCTGGGGTGCCCCGGTGTCGCCGCTCCTCAAACGCTACGACAGCGTCGCCGACATCCTCGCCCATTATGCCGAGATCGAGCGCCGCCGCGCCGACATGGATTATGATATCGACGGCGTCGTTTACAAGGTCGACAGCCTTGCATGGCAGCAGCGCCTCGGCTTCGTCGCCAAGGCTCCAAGATGGGCAATAGCGCATAAATTCCCCGCCGAACGTGCGCAGACGACACTCGAAGCGATCGACATCCAGGTCGGGCGCACCGGCAAGCTGACCCCCGTCGGGCGCCTCGTCCCCGTCACCGTCGGCGGGGTCGTCGTGTCGAACGTCACGCTCCACAACCGCGACGAGATTGGGCGTTTGAGCGTGCGCCCCGGCGACCGCGTCGTGATCCAGCGCGCCGGCGACGTGATCCCGCAGGTCGTCGAGAATCTCACCCGCGACGAGGACCGCGCGCCTTACATCTTCCCCGACCATTGCCCCGTCTGCAACAGCGAGGCGGTGGCCGAGGAGGGCGAGGTCGACGTCCGCTGCACCGGCGGCCTCATCTGCAATGCGCAAAAGTTCGAGCGCCTGCGCCATTTCGTCAGCCGCGGCGCGCTCGACATCGAGGGGCTGGGCGAGAAGAGCATTCAGGAGTTCCTCGACTTAGGCTGGCTCGACAAGGGCCCCGCCGACATCTTCCGCCTGAAAGGCCATCGCGCCGACCTGCTCGGCCGCGAAGGCTGGAAGGAAAAGTCGGTCGACAATCTCTTCGCCGCGATCGAGGCCAAGCGCACACCCGACGCCGCGCGCCTGCTCTTCGGCCTCGGCATTCGCCACGTCGGTGCGGTGACCGCGCGCGACCTGCTCAAGGGGCTCGGCGACATCGCGCGGCTTCCCGAGAAGGCGGCTGAGATCCATGCTTACCTCGAAGCCAATCCGCAGGCCGAGGGCGAATCCGACGGCAAGTTCATGACGCGCAAGATGGAAGCTATCAAATCGATCCTTGAGGTTCGGGCGGACGGTATTGGGCCGGCCGTCGCCGAGGCGCTCGGCGATTTCTTCCACGAACCGCATAACCGCACATTATGGGATGATCTCTTCTCGGAAGTGTCTCCACCACTCTATGTGGTCGAAACCCGCGAAAGCGAAGTGTCGGGCATGACCGTCGTCTTCACCGGCAAACTCGAGACGATGAGCCGCGACGAAGCCAAGGCGCAGGCCGAGGCGCTTGGCGCCAAGGCCGCAGGCAGCGTCAGCGCCAAGACCAATCTTGTCGTCGCGGGCCCGGGCGCGGGATCGAAGCTCAAACAGGCGGCGGCGCTCGGCATCCGCGTGATCGACGAGGCGGATTGGGCGGAGATTGTTGAAGCGGCGGGGTAAGTCCTCCCTGTCGCGAAGCGATGGGGAGGGGGACCGCCGCGGAGCGGTGGTGGAGGGGCAGCGACGTTGCGCCACGCCCCTCCGTCAGCCGCTACGCGACTGCCACCTCCCCATGGCTTCGCCAC
>NZ_JBOHHT010000112.1:0-84417 GCF_050725655.1 Sphingopyxis sp.
ACGGCAATCTCTATGTCGCAAACTATCATGACAACAGGATAACCAAAGTGGATCCGGGCGGCGGCGTCTCGCTGTTCGCCTCGGTGTCGGACAAAGGTCTCTCGCACCTCTGCTTCAAGGGCGACCAGCTCTATGTGGCGGCTTTTCGTTCGCATGCTGTTTACCGGATCTCCGCGACGGGTACGGCCACCCGCATTCTGGGAAACGGCGAACGCGGCATGGTCGACGGTGTCGGCGACAGCGCCAGGCTGTCCTTCCCCTTTGGCATCGCCTGTCACCCCTGGGCATCGCGGCTTTATCTCAATGAAGAACCCAATCCCGCTGAAGGCATGATCCCCCGGCGATCGAGCGTGCGGGTGGTTCATATTCGCGAATGACCTGCTTCCCGCGGCTTCGACGCCAGCGCAACGCCCAAATTTGAAAGGCAACTCGATGAGACGGCTTATACAGAATCTGATGCTGATCATGCTCTTCCCGGCGCCGCTGTGTGCACAGGAATTGAACGCAAATGTCGAAACGCCGACCGAACATTCGCAGAGTCAGGCACAAATGACACTGAAGCGTGCCGCTGATGCTTTCGGCGGGACTGACGCGCTGCTGGCGATGGGCGCGATCAGGGTTGCGGCCAAGGGGCATTCCTTCGCTCGATTTCAATCTCCGAGCGCGGCGCCGCCGTTCAAAGGCGCGTTGCATGAAACCGATCTGTTGCTCGACCTTCGGAACAGGAGGCTGGCGTTCCACTATACGGACGATCAGGGCGGCGTCCTTCGCCGCAACCTGACGATCATCGGCAGCGGCGAACCCCGCATCTATAACCTGCACGCCCGCAGCGTCAGACCTTTTCCAGCGCCGCCCTCGTTCGAGCGCGAACTGGCGGCCCATTCGCGCAGATCCCCGCACCTCCTGATACGTCACGCGCTCGCCAATCCGCTAGAGCTCCGTTCGCTGGACAGCGCGACGTTGGCTGGCCGCGCGCACGATGTGATTTCCTTTCCCATGCCCGATGGCGTTCAGGTCGCGCTGTTTGTCGATCGCGCGAGCGGGCTCATCTCGAAATTCGACACATTATATTCTGACATCTTGACCGGAACCGAAGCGGCCGAGACCCTTTTCGAGGATTATGTCGGCAAGGGTTTGGGCAGATATCCGCGCACCGTAAGGCTCAGGGAAGCCGGGCATGAAACGTTGCTCACCGATCTCTCGGTCGCGATCGACCCTTCGTCGACGGACCAATCATTTGCTTTCGATGCGACGGGCTATTTGCCAGTAGGGCCCTCGCAGCCAAATCCCGAGAGAATCGAAGAACTCGGCAAGGGTATCCATGTTCTGCACAGCGTCTCGGATCCGCAGCACAATGCGTTGGCAGTCGAGTTCGAAAATTATGTCGTCGTGGTTGACGCGCCCCATTCGAGCGAAGGCGGCGAGCGACTGATCAAAAAGGTCGAATCCCTTGTTCCCGGCAAGCCGATCCGCTTCGTGGCGCTCACCCACCATCATGACGATCATATGAGCGGACTGCGCAGCTTTATCGCCTCGGGAGCCACGGTCATAACGACGCCAGGCAATCGCGGATTTATCGAAGCATTTGCAAAAGCGCGCCATGGCGACCGACTGGACGCCGAGCCGCGGCCTCTGCGGCTCGAAATGGTCCGAAACAGGAAGCTCGTGTTGTCGGATGGCAAGCGGACGCTGGAGCTCATCGATGTCGGTCCAAACCCTCATGCGCAAGAAATACTGATCGCGTATCTCCCGCGCGAGAAGATCGTGTATCAAAGCGACCTGTTCCAGATACCGAGCAATGAGGGGCCGACGGGCCCGGCGCCATCCTCGTTCGCCGCCTTTGCCGAGGCCATCGACAAGCTTGGCCTCCAGATTGAAACGATCGCAGCCGGTCATGGCAGGACCGCAACGATCAAGGAGTTTCGCGAGCGGATGAGCTTTCGCCATCCGCCAGGCTGAAGTCGGCAATTTTCGAGCTTTTGGCAACCAGTCCCACGCGACGCGCTCGCGTCGCGCGGCCAAACCTCCCCGGATGATTGCAGGTTATCAGGACAAGGTCTTTCATGCGAAACGATCGAAAATCAGGGTTCGGCATTGTCGGCCCGGCGCTTGCTCTCGCCTTTCATTCGCCGACGGTTTGGGCCCAGCGTGCGAACGAAAACGCCGTCGCATCGGCGTCCGATGCCTTTGGTGTCACGGTCGGGGACGAGCAGATCGGCGTTTATTCAACCGACAACGTCAGGGGGTTCAGCCCGATCACGGCTGGCAATCGCCGCCTTGAGGGACTCTATATCGACACCGTGAATGCGGCGTTGACCCGGCGCCTTGTTTCGGGATCGAGCGTGAGGGTGGGGCTGCCGGCGCTTGTCTATCCTTTCGCTGCACCGTCGGGCATCATCGACTACCGACTTCGTCCCGCCGGCGACGAGTTTGTCGCCAGCGTGGTGGTCGGCCGTCCCTATTATAAGGGCGGTTATGTCGAGGTGGATGCACAAATTCCGGTTTTGCCGCACAAGCTGGCAGTGGCGGTGGGCGCCGGCTATACCCACAACGACTATGCAGATGGGCGCGCGACCCAGGAGTTTACGGCGGCCGTAATACCGGGGTTGCGATTTGGCGGCGGCGCCCTGACAGCGTTTTGGACATTCGCGGAAAACCGCGGCGACACCGGCGCACTCATGGTAACGTTGGGTCCGTTCCTGCCGCCCGATTTCAAACCGGGACGGTTCAAAGGCCAGGGCTGGGCCGACCGGCTCCAGCGCACCCATCATTATGGCCTCATCGGACATATCGACATCGCGCCGGACTGGCGATTGAGCGGCGGCGCATTCGAAACCCGCTCCACCCGGCGCCGCTCTTATGTCGATCTGTTCCTTGATGTCGCGCCGGATGGGAGCGCACAAAATATCATGATCGCGGAGCCGCCGTTGCCGGCCCGATGGACGTCCGGCGAAGCGCAGATTATCTGGTCGCCGAAAAGCGATGCGTTGGCACACCAATTCACCATGTCGTTACGTGTCCGGGACAAGAAGCTGGAGCAGGGCGGCGGTGGCTCCGCACTCCTTGGTCCGGCCCGGATTGGCGTGGCCAATCCAGCGCGTCAGCCAAACTTCACGTTTCAGCCGACAACATCCAATTCGGTGACCCAATGGTCCCCGGGCATTGCCTATATCGGACGATGGCGCCGTTTGGCCGAGGTCAACGCCAGCGTCCAGAAGTCGAGCTACCGGCAGACTGTTTCGCGCAACGGGATTTCGGCGCGCACGGACGCGGATGCGCTGCTCTACAATATCGCTGTCGCGCTCCAGCCGACAAGCTGGCTGACCGTCTATGGCGGGCATGTGAAGGGTCTTGAGGAAACAGCCGCGCCGCCCCAGTTCGCCTCGAACCGCGACGACACGCCCCCGGCATCCCAGACCCGCCAGTGGGATGCAGGGATACGCCTGTCATTTGGCGACACACGGCTTGTCGCAGGCGTTTTTGAAACCACACGGCCATATTTTGCGACCAATTCCGCCAATTTTTACACAAGGCTGGGTGAACGACGTAACCGCGGCGTCGAACTATCCGTCGTTGCCCAGCCATTGAATGGCCTGCGTGTCGTTGGCGGACTGATCTATTATGATCCTCAGGTTGTCGGTTCGCCAACGACGCTGGGACGAACTGGTCGGCGACCGCTTGGTTCGACCGCGATCAATGCCCGGCTCGATCTCGACTATGACGTGGCGCAGATAGACGGGCTGTCGCTGCAGATGACGGCCGCCTATACCGGACGCGTCATTGCGAGCACCGAAGGCTATGCCGAACTCGACGGCGGGCAGCTGCGCGTTCCGGCGGCGGCGACCCTTGATGTCGGCGTCCGGTATCGTTGGCAGATGGGCGACGTGCCAGTGGCGGCCAGGCTGAGCCTTCAGGACATCACCGATGAACGGATATTGCAAGTTTCGGGAAGTAACGGCTTCTCCTTGCGCAGCTCGCGCCGCATGAGCCTCCAGCTCTCGGCGGATTTTTGAGTTTTGTGGCTCTTCCCCGGCTCGCTACATGTTGCTGCACGGTGCCGTATTGGCCTTTTCAAGTGGGCCGGATAGCACTATACGGTGCCGTATCCTGCTATCCCTTATATCGCGCAATCGACGGGTCCAAGGCCAGCGCGTGAGGGAGGGCGGGTCCGTATCCAAGGCAGGCCGCCTGTTCGGCCCCAGGAAAACAAGACATGAGAATGCTGACAAAGCCGGTCGCCATGCCGCCCGATGACGCCCACCAAATTCTCGCGCGCGCTACCTTTGCCGATCGATATGATATGAAAGTTGCCGGCTCAAACCTGAACGCCGCGGAAGCCACAATGCGCATTTTCACGCGCGTACCGCGCTTTGTCGAACTTCTGCTGGCCTTGCGAAATATGATCGTCGGCCCGCTTGGCCTCAAAGCCGGTCTGCGCGGCGAAACCAGTCGCCTGCGAATTGGCGACCTTCCCGTGATCTCGATTTCCGATCACCGGGTGGTACTCGGTATGGACGACAAGCATCTCGATTTTCGTGTGTCAGTGGATGTCGGCACGCATGACGACGGCAATCAACTTGTCTCGGTCGTTTCCGCAGTCAGAGTGAACAACGCATTTGGCCGTATATATCTGAAGGTCGTCGCGCCATTCCACCGCCGGATCGTGCCTTGGATGATGATGCAGGTTTGTCGCCCGTCGGAGACCGGGGTAGACGAAATATGCTGATACTTCTTGTTGCGGCAATCTTGCTCTTCTCGGCTTGCATCGTTCATTCGTGGCTGGGCGAAGTGATGATTGTTCGCCCGTTGCTCGCAGCATTGCCTGCGGCGGGAGTGTTTGGAGAGGGTCATTATGCCCGCACGATTTTGCGGTTGGCGTGGCACGCAACGTCGATCGCCTGGTGCGGCATTGGAATAGCTATCGCCGTCATGGCGGTCGCTCCGGCTTCAAGGCAATGGGCGCTGACCTTGACGGTCTTTGCGGCAACGTTCTGCGTGACCGCGATAGCGATGCTGGTTACGACGCGCGGACGGCACAAAGGATGGCTCCTGTTTCTGGCGGTGGCCATATTGTTGCAGGTGGCGACTGCCTGCGCATTTGCATGACGGCCTTCCCGATACGCAGCGTTTTTCAGGCAAACCCGTTCATGGCGCAACAAAGCCATGACCCAACCGCCGTCACAGTCCGCGCGCATCCGCGGTCAGGCTATGCTTGCCCCGATGATGGAGACCTCGGATGATCAAATGGGCTGGTTGGCTCATCATCTTATACGGAGCGGCCCACACGCTGGGCGCTCTCCTATTGGAGGGTGCCGCACGCCACGCTGGGGCGTGGTTCAGCGGGGAGCTATGGGAAGACGATCTTGCCAATATGAGCCCGGCCAACAGCGCCTTGTGGTTCAGTCTCGACAGCTTCGGCATACCGCTCGTGGTGATCGGCCTGATGATATTGTGGATGGACCGCCGCGGTATCGTCCCGCCCTCGTTCGTCGCTTGGACACTGGGGATCTGGACCCTGGTCGATGCTGTGATCCTGTTGCTCACACCATGGCCGATCCTCCTCCTCGCGAACATATTGCTGTTGGTCGGTGTCCGTCGGGCAAGGCCCTCCTGACTTAACGGAATTGCCCTCATGGCATTCAGGTGTCGAAGGCGATCCTAGTCGGTGCGATATGCAGAACCCATCAACGCTATCATCAACACCGGCAGGGTCAGTTCAATGCCGGTCAAGACAAGGAAAAAGTCACTGGGCGGCCCCACTTGCACAATCGAGACCAGCCGCGCCAAGCCGCCGGCGAAAAATAGCGCCAGGAGAAATCGAGCCTGCGTAAGCCGGGCGGCGAGGCTGCGCGCGCACCAGATCAGAGCGATGCCGAAGCCGAGGAAGAAGATGGCGTAAAAGCGATGCTCGCTGTCTACGGTTGCGCTCGCGTGGCCCGCACCAGGGATCGCCGAAAGTCCGAGGGCGATCTGAAACAGCGCGATAACGGCACAACTGGCACCAAGGCTGTACAGAAGGGCAAAAAGCAGGCGTGTTGAACGTTTCGTAGCGTGCGTCATTCCATCGTCCTCACGACAAGATCGGGACCGTTATGCCATCTCGGCCCGGTCGACCGGGTGCTGCCAGCGGCAGGCAACACCGAGCCTGTTCCACAAGTTGATCATGCCTATGATGAGGGTCAGATTGACGATCTCACCGGGCGACAGATGTGTTGCAAGTTCATCAAAGGCGTCATCGGTGCCTTGCTGGCCCGGGTTGCGCGTCAAGGATTCCGTCCAGGCCAGAACGGCGCGCTCGAGATCGGAGAAAAGGGACGACTCGCGCCAGACGGAAACGAGATTGATGCGCTGCATCATCTCGCCATGCTGGCTTGCTTCGCGAGCATGCATATCGACGCAATAGGTGCATCCGTTCAGCTGAGATGACCGGAGCCTCACCAGTTCGACCAAGTTTCGATCCATCCCGCTGCCCGACAGCTTTTTCTCAATAGCGAGCAACGATTGCATGATGTCCGGAGACTCCTGAAAGGCATCGAGACGTTGCATCGTCAAAGGTCCCTCTGGCCGGTTTCGCTGCTCAGGCTGTTCAGCGCTGCACGCACAATCGAGGCATAGGCGGCATTGCTCGCGAGGGAGGGGGTATAGCGCCGCGCGGTGTAGAGACCGATCAATGCGAGATAGATGCCCTTCGCGAGAGTTTCGGCGGTTTCCTTGCTGCCGCCGAGTGCCTGAAGCTCCTTTGCAACATAGTTCACCCGAACGGTGTCCACTCCTGCAACAAAGTCTCCAACGTCCCGATCCTGCGCGGCCCACGCACGGATAGCGCCCTCGACGCCAGAAATTCGCAAGCCATCCGCATGTTCTTCGAGTGAAAGCGCCATGAGCGCCTCAAGGCGCTCGCAGGGCTCGGGGATCGCGTTCACCTTGGCGATCAGGCTGTTCGTCAGGTCATCCTTCCAATAGTCGAGAACGGCGCTCAACAAGTCGGAACGATCTTTGAATCGCCAGTAGAACGGCGCCTTGCTCACACCGATCTGCGTCGCCAACCGCTCGATCTTGACCGCGTCGATCCCGCCTTCAGACAGCGCGTTCAACGCTGCGATAACCCAAATGTGCCGCGATGGCCCTTCACTGCGATCCGTCAATGTCGATCTCCGGCGCCAAATATACGGCACCGTATATGGACGTGAATGTTTGAAGGCAAGCCTCGTCGACCATGGCTGGCGTAGAATGGCTATGGGCAGTTGGGCGGCAAGAAGCACAGGCGGATCAGATCGACCGCGCCCGGTCATAAGCGGCGAGGCCGGGCTTATAGCTCTTTTCGTCGATGAACTGACGCAATCCCTCGTGCCGCCCCTGTGCGTCATGGAAATTGGCGGCTTCCTGCGCGCGGACGAGATAGTCTTCGGCATTATCATAGGTCATCTCGCGGACGCGGCGGATCGCGTCTTTGGTCGCCTTGAGCGCAATGGGGTTCTTTGCCAGCAGCACCGCCGCGATCTCGCGCACGCGCGCCTCGAGCCGGTCGCGCGGGACGGCCTCGTTCACCAATCGCCATTCGGCCGCCTTGCGCCCGTCCACCGGCTCGCCGGTAAGCGCGTGATACATCGCATCGCGCATGGGGATCAGGTCGCTTACCACCTTGGTGGCGCCGCCGCCGGGCAAAATACCCCAGTTGATCTCGGACAGGCCAAACATTGCCTCTTCGGCAGCTATCGCGAGATCGCAGGCATAGAGCGGGCCATAGCCGCCCCCAAAGCACCAGCCGTTGACACATGCGATCGTCGGTTTCTGAAACCAGCGTAGCCGCCGCCACCAGCCATAGGCTTCGCGCTGCGCCTGACGGACGGCGCCAAGACCCCCGGCTTCGGTTTCGCGGAAATACTCCTTCAGATCCATCCCTGCGGACCAGGCGCTGCCTTCGCCCGAAAGTACGAGCAGGCCGACATCGTCGTGAAATTCGAGTGCATCGAGCACTGCGTCCATGCGACGATTGAGCTTGGGGCTCATGCTGTTGCGCTTGTCGGGCCGGTTGAAACGGACCCATGCGATCCCGTCTTCTATGTTAAAGGCGACGCAATCATCGCCATTGCCTGTGGTCGTCATGATGAAGATCCTTGATTTCTACTTGTCGCGGGTCTGGGTGCGGGCGACATCGACCAGCCAGCCGCGCAGCAGCGCCGACTGATCGGACGAGAGCGCAGCTTCCAGATCATGTTCAAGCGCGTGGACGCGGAGGCGGCACGTCGCGAGCAGCGTGGCGCCCTCCGCCGTTAGCGCGAGCCGTTGGATGCGGCCGTGCACCGGATGCGGGGAACGCGCGATCGTACCCGCGCGCAGCAAGTTGCTGACAATCACGCTCAGCGTTTGCGGCGTGAGCAGCGACAAGCGTGCGATATCGGCGCTCGAAATGCCGGGATAGCCATCGATGATCGTCAGCACCGAAAACTGCGGTGGCGTCACGTCGAGATCGGAAAGTGCGCGCGCCATGGCGAGGCGAAATACACTCGCCGCCTGCATCAACAGATAGCCGATCCGGCCGGCGGTGCCCCGCTTGCCTTCGCCCGGGCGGGGGGCGGCGGAATCCGGCTTGCCCATATTGTTAGAGTTCGTATATGTCATTCGAGTTCTGATATTATGCCGGGCAGTGCTTGTCCAGCGGCAAAAAAGGGAAATGCCATGATGACGACCCGCGAGATCAACCGCGCCTGCCTGTTCCGCCACACCGCTGCGGAACATCGACACGACATGGCCGAGACACTGGCGACGCTGCACGCCGACTGCCATTTCGAGGATCGCCCGGTCGGGCTGACGCTCGACGGGCGCGAGGCGGCGCAGCGCCATTATGAACTGTGGTGGGGGGCGTTCGGGATCGTCACCGATGAAGGGCGTCTGCATTGGGCCGCCGACGATCTGGTGATCGGCGAAGCGGTTTTCGCGGGGACTCATACCGGCCCGTTCCTTGGTATCGCGCCGACCGGCAGGTCTGTCCGCTTCCCCTTCACCGTGGTTGTCACCTTTCGCGACGGGCTGCTCGCCAGCGAACACTTCACCTATGATCTGAACGGCTTGCTCCGCCAGATCGGCCAGCCTGCCTTTGATCCGGTCGGCGAACGAATTATATAATACATATGGAGTCTTGAAAGATAGAAATATGTATTTTATAGTCCATGCATGATGCCGATGGAACCCCACCGTCCTGACAGGCAGGCCGAATGTGCCGCATCGTCGCAGGCAGCTGACGATCGTGCATGGCGTCAGGTTCGCGACATGATTGCCGGGCTTGCGGCGGCGGATACCGAGCGGGTCGTACTTAGGGAAAAGGTGCGCGGCGTCTGGCGGGACTGGACCTGGCAGCGGCTGACGCGCGCGATTGCGGACATCGGGGCGGCGGCGTTGGCACAAGGGTTCAAGCCAGGCGATGTCGGCTGCATTCTGGCGCAAACACGCCCCGACTGGCTGGCAGCCGACCTCGGCCTGCAGTGTGTGGGCATGGCATCGGCGGGGCTGTATCCCACCGAGCCCGCCGCAAAACTGGCCTGGCTCGTCAACGATTGCGGGGCGCGGATCGTCTTTGTCGATACCGCCGAACAAGTGGCCAAGCTCCGCGAGATTCGCGATCGCTGCCCCGGCATCGCACGCATCGTCATCTTCGACGAGGGTGCGGTGCCGCGAGAGGATCCGCTATTCGTGTCGCTTGCCGCCTGGTGCGCATCGGGACGCGCGGCGTTGGCGCGCGATCCCGCGATGGGCGTCGTGAGTGACGGCCGGTTGGCATCCGATTCGACCGCGATGATTGTCTATACTTCGGGCACCACTGGCCGCCCCAAGGGCGCGATCATCACGCATGGCAACATCGTCAGTCAGGTGACTGCGATCGGACCCGCGCTTGCGATCGAAAGCGGCTGGCGTCGCCCTGCATTCCTGCCGCTCTGCCATATTGCCGAGCGCAGCATGGGCTATGTGGCGCTGGCGAACGGCGTCGTCTCTTCCTTCGTCGATGGCCCGGCCGCGCTCGGTCCTGCACTGCCAGAGATCAGGCCGCAGCTGATGCTGGGCGTGCCGCGTGTCTATGAGAAGATCAGGGCCGCGGGCGATGCCTGGATAGAAAGCGCCCCCGAACCGGAGCGGACGGCGCTTCGCGGTGCGCGTGACCGGGCGATGGTCATCGCCGGCGCCGCAATGGCCGGCGAAAAGGTCGACGCGGCTATGCAGGAGGAGCTCGCGGCGCTTCAGGCGGGACCGTTGTCGGCGTTGCGTGCAGCGCTTGGTCTCGATCGGGCGCGTCGGCTGCTATGCGGCGGCGCCAGGATCCCCATCGACGTGCACGGGTGGATGCGCGCGATCGGCGTTCCCGTCGATGATATATATGGCATGACCGAGTGCGGCACGGTGACGCTGAGCCGCGATTCCCGGCGAAGTCCCGGGCTGGTGGGAACCCCGCTGCCGCATGGCACCGTCCGGCTGTCGCAGGCCGGCGAAATTCTGGTGCGCGGTCCGCATGTTTTTGCGGGCTATCTCAACCTTCCCGACAAAACCGCTGATGCCCTTCGCGATGGCTGGCTGTACACCGGCGACGTCGGCCGGATCGATACCGAGGGCCGGTTGATACTGATCGACCGGATCAAGGACATCATCATCACGTCGAGCGGGAAAAATATCGCACCTTCGGCGATAGAGGCGGCGCTGTGCGCCACGCCCCACATCGCCGAAGCGGTGGTGGCGGGGGACGGGCGCCACTATCTGACGGCACTGATCCTGCCCGATCCGGATGCGATGGCGCGCACCTTGGCGGAACGCGGCCAAGACGGTGATGCCACGTCGCCGGCGGCGCACGCGCTGGTAGCGGAGGATGTTCGCATCGCGAACCTGCAGCTGTCGCGCATCGAAAATGTCCGCGATTTTCGGATACTCCGGCGCGCATTCGTGCCGGGCGACGAAGAAGTGACCGCAACGCTCAAGATCAGGCGATCAATCATCCTTCGCAACCATGCGGCGTTGGTCGACGAGATGTACGCGCCAGCCGCGTGAAACGTTGCGGGTTCGTAGCGGGGCGCGTGCGGCCCGTCAGTCAGGAGAAAGTGCAGGCATGACCATTCGGCTCGACCGTCTCGAACGGTTCGATATTCACACCCCGCAGAGCTCGCTTGACGAAATGCAAGCGCGGCTGGCGCGTTATCGCCCCCCCACCGAGCCGGTGGATGCGGGATGGCGCTATGGGGTCGACGGCACCTGGCTCAAATCGCTGATCGCTTATTGGCAGGACGGGTTCGACTGGCGCGCAGCCGAGGCGCGGCTGAATCAGTGGCCGCATTACCGCGCGCGGCTGGATGTCGGCGGCCGCGAAATCGCGGTGCATCTGATCGTCCAGCACGCCGCGCGCGCCGACGCACCGGTCGTGCTGCTGACGCCGGGCTGGCCGTCGAGTCTGATCGAGTATCACGAGCTGATCGGCAGGCTGAGCATGCCGGAACGCTATGGCGGTCGGGCGACTGATGCGGTGCACGTCGTTGCTGCCGAGCTTCCTGGTTTCGGGCTGTCCGAGGCGCCCGCCGCGCCGATGACGCACCGCGCGATGGCGGGGCTTTGGCGCACGCTGATGGTTGATATTCTGGAAGTACCCCGTTTCTTCATGCACGGCGGCGATTGGGGATCGGTGACGGGGTCCTGGCTTGCTTTCGACCATCCGGATTGTGTGCGCGGGCTGCACTTGAGCATGCTGGGACTAAGGCCAGCTATCGATCGAGAGGCGGCGCCGCTCGGCGAGGCCGAGATCGGCTGGCTCACGGCCACCAAAAAACGACTCGACGCCGATGGCGGTTACCGCGAGCTGCAAGCGACCAAGCCGACGACGCTGGCGGTGGCCCTGTCGGACTCGCCCGCCGCACTCGCCGCCTGGCTGATCGAGAAATACCATGGCTGGTCGGGGCAGGAGGTGGACGAGGATCCCGCGATCGATCGCGATCAGCTTTTAACCGCGGCGACCCTCTATTGGACGCTCGGCAACTTGCCCACCGCGAACTGGATCTATTGGGCGGACCGCAACCTTGGCAATTTCGGCCTCGCAAAAGGCGAGCGGATCGAAATACCGACGGGCTTTTCGATGCACGGGGGAGGCTTCTTCCCGATCGCGCCGCGGTGCTGGGCTGAACGCGCCTACAATGTCGTCCAGTGGGACGAGCATCCCGCGGGGGGACATTTTGCCGCATGGCTGATGCCCGAGCCCGTCGCGGCAAGTCTTTTCCGCTTCATCTCCGCCTGTCGATAATATAATACATTGATTGTTGTATTACACAGAAAAATGTATCATATAAAAGTCGTGCTAAGGAGGAAGAAACATGCGCATTTATGATCAAGGCGACACGATGCCGGACGAATACAGGACGGCGCTGCTGCATCTCCTCACCTTTCAGGCGGATTCGGAATATGCTGGCGCGCAGCGCGTAGGGGAGAACCTGCAATTCGCGCCGCGGCCGGAAGAGGCGTACCGGCTCTCCAAGAAGACGATGGAGGAATATGGTCACGCCTTCTATCTGTGGACGATCCTCGAGCCCTTGGGCGTCGATGTAAAGGCGCGGATGGCGGAGCTCAGAGACAATCCCGAAAACCCTGATCCAAAAAAAGTAAATATTATCAACGGCTTTCGTCGACCCTATTGGCAGCAGCAATTCAAATGCTGGGAAGACGTGGCGATGATGTCCTGCGTCGTAACGCCCGGCGCGGTCATCTTTCTGAACCAATATACCAAATGTTCCTATTTGCCCTGGGCCAAAGTGTCAGAGCGTATCGCGCGCGAAGAGGTGGGGCATATGGGCTTCGGCCTGTGGGCGGCAAAGCGGATCATCGAATTCGACGGCGAGGCAGGACGCGAGCGGCTGCAGCGCCGTGTAGCGAAATTCCTGGCGATGGGACTCGGCACCTATGGCCGACCTTCGGCGCCGGGCAGTGTCCAGTCGCAGAATTTCGATCTCTATGCCGACATGGGTTTGAAGGTGCTCAAGCCCGAAGACGCGCAGGCGGAGTATCTGGAGCTGGTCAAGAAGCGGCTCGACGAGGCCGGACTGGATTTTGTCGAGGGGATCGAGCCCGATTACGACCAGCGTATGGGGTATGCGATGGACGACGAGGAACTCGAACAGCCTGCCGTTGTTCAATAGGGCTTTGAATAGACCGAGTGGGCTGGCGCGCGGGGCGCGGCCAGCATGGACATGAAGCGCAGGCATTATCCCAATGCCTGCGCTTCATTCGTTTCTGTCAAAGCGACGAAGGTGAGGGCAGCTCGCGCTGCGGTGGCATAACGCTACGGTTCAGTTGACCGCGTTGTCGAGCCGCTCCTGCACAGCGCGGCGCAGCTCACCGAACCGTTCGACGGCGTCTTCATAGGCATCTCGTGCCTCTACATAGACCTCCACCAGATCCGCTTCCGGCCCGTCGGCGAGGATCCGCGCGTGGATTGCGTCGCAGGCGTCCATCAGATCGTCCAGTTCGCTCAGATGTGCCGCATAGTGTTCGGCCGCGGTGCGGACGGGCCCGCTCAGCGCGTCGAGTTCGGGTGCGCGACCGCTCGGAAAGTGGAAGTCCGAGTGCAATAGGTCCCAAAGCCCGGCGCCGCTGTCCCGTTGAGCCTCGGTGGACAGACGATAGCCAAAGCGCCGGAGATTCTCCCGGCGACCCAGTTCGTTCGCTGCGATAGACATGTCGTTCTCCTCTGTTAGCGGTGGTTGAAGACGGGCGCACGGCGCTCCGCAAAAGCGCGCATTGCCTCGGTCTGATCTTCAAGCGCAAAGGTGGTGTGCAGCATCCGGCGCTCGAACTTCACGCCCTCGGCCAGCGTCAGCTCGTGCGCGCGGTTGATGCACTCCTTGATCATCATCACTGCGGGCAGGGAATGACCGGCAATCTTCCCGGCGGTCTCGATCGCCACGCTACGCGCCTGTCCGGCGGGCACCAGCCGGGTGACGAGGCCGATCTGCGCGGCTTCCTGTGCATCGATCATGTCGCCGGTCAGGCACAGTTCCATCGTTCGGCCTTTGCCGATCAATCGTGTCAGGCGCTGCGTTCCCCCGCCACCGGGCAGGATCCCGACCTTCACCTCGGGCTGGCCGAAGCGCGCGGTTTCGTCGGCGATGATCATATCGCACGCCAGCGCGACTTCGCAGCCGCCGCCGAGCGCATAGCCCGCGACCGCCGCAATCACGGGTTTGCGGCAATTGGGTACGATGTCCGAATTGCGCGCCGAGAAATCGGCGAGATAGGCATCGGCAAAGGTGTTGCGCGTCATCTCCTTGATGTCGGCGCCGGCGGAAAAAATGGTATCGCCGCCGGTCAGCACGATCGCGCCGATTTCGGTGTCGGCCTCGAACGCACCGAGCGCCGCACCAAGCGCGGTGGCGAGCGGCTGGTTGAAGGCGTTCTTGGCCTCAGGGCGGTTCAGCGTGGCAACGCCAACGCGCCCGATCCGCTCGATCAGAACAAGACTATCGGACACATCATTCTCCCACGCTGGTGAAAACGGGGGCGCGGCGCGCGCGAAATGCGGCGATGCCCTCGGCATAATCTGGGGTCAGGGCGAGCCGGCCCTGGAGGTCGGCTTCGGCGGCAAGAACGGTGTCGAGTCCGGCCGCGCCCAGCGAGCGCAGCAGCGCTTTCTGCCCTTGGAACGCAATCTGTGGGCCGGCAGCGATGCGCTCCGCAAGCGCTGCCGCGTCGGCCATGAGCTGCGCATCGGGAACAACCCGATCGACCAGTCCGGCGCGCGCTGCTTCGGCGCCGCCGATCGCATCGCCCGTATAGACCATTTCGAAGACGCGGCCGATCGACATGCGGCGCGGCAGAAAATGGTGCCCGCCCGTGTCGAGCGCGCTTCCGAGCCGGGCGAAAGGCGATGAAAAGCGCGCCGCATCGCCGGCGAGTACAATATCGCAGGCGAGCGCAAGGCCCAGGCCGACACCCATCGCATGGCCGTTAACTGCAGCGATCGTGGGTTTGGGCAGATCGAAAAGCGCCTGTACCATCGGGTTGATGCTGTCGCGGAGCAGCGCCCCCGCATCCTCGCCGCCGATCGCATCGGCGGCGTCGCGGCCCGCGCAAAAGGCCCGGCCTTGCCCGGTCACGAGCAGGCAGTGGACTGCGGGGTCGGTCGCGCTGCGCTCGAACAGACCGCGCAGCGCGTCGACATCGCTGATGCGGAGGGCATTCATCTTCTCGGGCCGCGCCAGCACGACCATGAGCACCGTGCCGTGAAGCTGCGTCTCGAAGCCGAACTCCTCGCTCATGGCGCGAACTCCTCGGTGCCGCAGCGCGCGTCATGATCGGCGAAGCTCTCGCCATTCTTCACCAGCTCGGCGAGCAGGTCGGACGGGCGCCAATAATCACCGTAGCGGGCATGATAGCCGCGCACCCGTTCGAGGACAGCGGCCAGGCCGAGCGTGTCGGCATAGGCCATCGGGCCGCCGCGTCCGGCAGGAAAACCATAGCCCGAAGTATAGATGACATCGAGGTCGGAGGCGCGATCAGCGATCCCCTCTTCAAGCACTGCAGCGCCTTCGTTCACGACGGTGAGCACGCAGCGTTCGACGATCTCGTCGGTGCCGATCTCGCGCTGCGCGATGCCTAGCCGGCGAGCTTCCTCCGCCGCCATGCGCGCGATCTCGGGATCGGGGCGCGGGTGGCGCGGGCCGTCGGGATAGACATAATAGCCCATGCCCGTCTTCTGCCCATGGCGACCCTGTTCGACGAGCAGGTCGGCCATGCGGCAATAAGCGGCATCGCCGGGTAGCGCCTGCGAGACCTCCTGACGCGAGCGATAGGGAACGTCGAGCCCGACGACATCGGCCACCGCGAAAGGCCCCATCGCGTAGCCGAAATCCTTCAGGACGCCATCGATCTGCGCGGGGACGGCACCTTCGAGCAGCATCATGTTGACCTCGCGCACCAGACCCTCGATCATCCGGTTGCCCGCAAAGCCAAAACAATTGCCGACCACCACACCCACCTTGCCGAGCTGCACGGCAAAGGCGCGCGCGGTCGCGAGAACATCGGGCGCTGTCTGGCCGCCGCGGATGATCTCCAGCAGGCGCATGACGTTCGCCGGACTGAAGAAATGCAGCCCGACAACCGACTGCGGTCGGGCCGTCGCGGAGGCGATTGCGTCGAGATCGAGCGTCGAGGTGTTGCTCGCTAGCACGCAATCCGCGCGGCAGGCGGCGTCGAGCTGACGGAACACCGCCTGCTTGATCGCCATCGTTTCGAACACGCTTTCGATGACGAGATCGGAATCGGCAAGCGCGGCGTAATCCTGTGTCGCGGTGAGCCGGGACAAACGCTCGGCGCTTTGCTCGGCAGGCCAGCGGCCGCGTTCGCCCTGGACCAACAGATCTGCGGCGATGCGCCGTGAGCAATCGTCGAGTGCCTCGCGGGATTGATCGATCAATACTGTGTCCAGCCCCGCATAAAGGCATGCGAGTGCGATGCCGCGCCCCATTGTGCCGGCGCCGATCACTCCCACTTTCGCGACCGGACGAGCGAGGAGAGCGGTGGTCGTCCGCGTCGCCAGCTGCTCGGCCTCCGCCAGATAATCGGCGGCGTTTTTTCCCCTGATTGACGTGTCAGCCTGCATCATTCGGTTCCTGTCCTGTTGTTTTGGAAAGTTCGGCCAGCGCCGCACGAACGAGATGGCGCGATAGTTTGCCGTTCTCGGTCTTGGGCAGCATGGGAAGAAGGACGAGCCGCTTGGGCGTTTCCATCGCCGAGAGGCGCTCGCGGAGAAAATCCTGAAGCTCGACCAGCGTCAGCGCGGTTCCCGCGCGCAGCGCCGCGACGACGATGACCGTTTCGCCGCGATAGGCATCGGGCATGCCGACCGCCACCGCTTCAAGCACCGCGGAATGTTCGAGCACGGCATGTTCGACGACACCGGGATAGACCTTGTATCCGCTACAGATGATCACATCCTTGATGCGATCGATCACATAGAGCACCCCGTCCGGCGTGATGCGGCCAAGGTCGCCGCTACGGAAAAGGCCGTCGGGCGTCGTTTCATTGGGGTCGAGTTCGCGACCCCAATAGCCCGTGAACATGGCCGGGCCGCCCAGGCATATTTCGCCTACTTCGTCGTGCGCTACCGTTTCGCCCGGCGCCCCGACCCTGCGGATTTCGATCTGCATGCCGGGCACGGGAACACCCGTCCCGCTCTCGTGCCCCTCGATCCCCTCGGCGGGCATTGCGGCGCCGCCGCAGCTGGTTTCGGTCATCGCATAGCCCATCTGGACGTGCAGCCCGGTCAGCGCATGAAAGGTGCGGGCAAGCTCCGGCGCGAGCGATGCGCCGCCGCCCATGACATGACTGACCCCGCGCCAATCCACCGACGCAACGTCGGGATGCGCTGCGATCGCGCTCACCATCGTGGGCACTGCGGTCAGCATCGTGATACGGCGCGCGCCGACGAGCGCGATCAGCTCATCCACCGAGAAACGCTCGGTCAGGACCACCTCTCCCGCCGCGAGCACGGGCAGCGCGACGAAATGGATAAGGCCGGCAATGTGCGTCATCGGGGCGGCGGCATACCAGGCCTCCCGGCCATCGCGCAGGCGGTGCTGCCAGTTCCGCATCTGGTGCGTGGCATGCCAGATGCTGCCATGAGTGATCATTGCCCCCTTGGGCGCGCCGCTGGTGCCGCCGGTATATTGGATCATGGCGAGGCTCGCAGAATCTAGCGGTCGGCCCGCGCGCGGGGCTGCGGCGATCAGTCCGGCCAGCGTATCGGCGGATGGAGGCGCGGCCGCCGGATCGCGCTCGATCAGATCGCTCGCATCGTCACGGCACAGGATCAGCTTCGCCCCCGTTTGCGCGGCAAGCGTGCTGGCCCTGGGTTGCTGCTCGGGATCGTCAGATGCGACGATCAAACTCACCCCCGCATCGCCGGCGTTGTTGGCAAGTTGCCTGATCGAATAGGCCGGGTTAAGGCCGACACCCACGGCCCCCAGCCGCCACAAGGCGAAGCAGAGCAACGGATAGGTGGGCAGGTTGGTCATGTTGAGGCCGACGCGATCGCCCGCTTCCACGCCAAGGGCATGCAGGCCACCCGCGATCCGGCTGACGATCCGCGCGCTTTCGGCGAACGTCCAGGATCGTCCGCGAAAGCTGAGATGGGTACAATCGGCATGATCGCGCGCCGCGTCCTCGAGCAGTGTCCATAGAGGACGGGCAGACGGCGTGGTGCGTTTCAGCCCCGGAGGATAGTGGCGCTCCCACGTCGCTTTCTCATCGGCGGAATCCGTCATCGTATCAGTCTCGCTTTATGATGTTATACATTTTTTGTTTGATACTTATCAAGAATGTATTTTGAGTCTCTTGGGCGCTAGCCACGCTGTTTCCTCCCTGCCCGCGGGAAAAGTCAGGGGCATTCGGAAACTCGAATCGCTTGACAATATACTACATATGATTATTTCATAGTGTGAAAATGTATTATATAGAATGGAGGCAATGGTGAGAGAAGCGGTTATTCTGGCGACGGCGCGAACTCCGATGGCCAAATCGTTCAAGGGCGCATTCAACAATACCGAAACGCCGACGCTGGCGGGGCTGGCGATTGCCGAAGCCGTCCGCCGCGCCCGGGTGGAGCCGGAAAAGGTCGAGGATGTCGTCATCGGCGCCGCCATCCTTCAGGGACCACAGGCGAGCACGCTCGGCAGAGCTTCGGCGATGGCGGCGGGCCTGCCGATCACGACCTGCGGCATGAGCATCGATCGCGCTTGCTCGTCGGGGTTGATGGCGATCTCCACGGCGGCCAAGCAGATTCTGCACGACGAGATGGATCTTGTCGTGGGAGCGGGTGCGGAATCGATCAGCCTCGTCCAGAACAAGCACAACAATATGCACCGCTTTTGCGACCCGACGGTCGTGGCGCGCAACCCGGCACTCTACATGAGCATGCTCGACACCGCGCAGGTGGTTGCAGATCGTTACAACATCTCGAGAGAGGCGCAGGATGCGTATGCGCTGCAAAGCCAGTCGCGGGTAGCGGCCGGGCAGGAGGCAGGTCGGTTCGATGCCGAAATCGTCCCGGTGACCGCGCAAAAAGGCAATTATGACGCCGACGGTGAACTGGTTTCGGCGGAGAGCGTGACCCTTGCGAAAGACGAATGCAACCGGCCCTCGACGACGATCGAGGCTCTTGCCGCGCTCGCACCCGTTCTCGGGCCGCACGCATCGGTGACTGCGGGCAACGCCTGCCAGTTCTCCGACGGCGCCTCGGCGCTCGTGATGATGGAGGGCAAGCGCGCGCAGCAGCAAGGGTTGGAGCCGATCGGAATGTGGCGGGGCATGGCGGTCGCCGGATGCGAGCCCGACGAAATGGGGATCGGGCCGGTCTTCGCGATCCCGAAGCTGCTCAAACGTTTCGGCCTCAAGATCGACGATATTGGTCTCTGGGAGATCAATGAAGCCTTCGCCTCGCAACTCCTTTATTGCCGGGACCGGCTCGGGATCCCCAATGACCTGCTCAATGTCGATGGAGGGGCAATCGCGGTGGGGCACCCTTACGGCATGTCGGGCGCGCGAATGGCCGGGCACGTCTTGATCGAAGGTAAACGGCGCGGCGCGAGATACGGCGTCGTCAGCATGTGCGTCGGCGGCGGGCAGGGCGCTGCCGGGCTGTTTGAAATATTCTGACCGGGCGGAGTCCGTGAACCACAAATGACCAGGAAGCCATCGGCGCGCCACAGCCGACTTGCCTGGTCTTCCAACAGGAAAGGTATGAGCATGTCCCTGTTCGACATGAGCGGAAAAGTCGCGGTAATTACCGGATCAACACGCGGAATTGGTAAGGCGATCGCCGAGGAGATGGCGGCGCACGGCGCCAGGATCGTGATCTCGAGCCGCAAGCAGGATGCATGTGACGCGGTCGCTGCCGAGCTCAACGCCAGACATGGCGAGGGGACCGCCATCGGGGTTGCCGCCAATATCTCGGCGAAGAAGGCGCTGCAGAATTTGATCGATAAAAGTCGTGAGTCCTTTGGACGGATCGACGTGCTGGTATGCAATGCAGCGTCCAATCCCTATTTCGGACCGATGGCGGGGATTACCGACGAGCAATTTCGCAAGGTGCTCGCCAACAACATCGTCGCCAATCACTGGCTGATCGCCATGGCGATGCCCGAGATGATTGCCCGCAAGGACGGGTCGATCATCATCATCTCGTCGATCGGAGGCATCCGCGGATCGACGGTGCTCGGTGCCTATTGCATCTCGAAGGCGGCCGACATGCAACTTGCGCGGAATCTTGCTTGCGAACTCGGTCGCCATAACATCCGCGTCAACTGCATCGCGCCGGGTCTCATCAAGACCGATTTCGCCAAAGCACTTTGGGACGACCCCAAGACGTTGAAGAACGCAACCGCGGGCGCGGCGCTCAAGCGCATTGGCGAGGCGCAAGAGATTGCGGGCACCGCGGTGTTTTTGGCGTCGGGCGCATCCACATTCCTGACCGGCCAGACGATCGTCGTTGATGGCGGGCAGACCATCTGACACAGGCCGCAGCAGCGACTGGGCACCTCAACGTCGACCAGTCGAAATGCCAGGATCAGCTGGCAAGGGGTGCGGTATCGCGTCGGCTATTTTGACGCCGACCTGTACGATCGAGCATCAGCAGTAACGGGAGCAGCATTGCGATCGCCGCCAGATTCGCGATCAGGCTCGGCCAGGCAAGCATCGCAAGCGGTTCGCCCCTTGCCAGACTGCCAAACAGCCCTGCGCCCAAGGCGTAGGGGATGAGCGAATAGCCCTGCAGGGCGCCCGCGACCCGGCCCTGTCGGTCGAGCGCAGAGGCGAGGCCGAACATATAGGCGTTCATCGCCATCTGGATCAGGCCGTACAATATCATGCCGACGACATAGGTTTCGACAGACTGCGCCGCGAGGATGAGCATGTAGGAAATGCCCGCGATCATCAGAACCACTACCGTCGGAATTGTCCGGCCCGGACGCGTCGCAATCCATGACACCAGCACCGAACCGATAATCGAGCATATCATGGTGAGTGACAATATGGTGCCTGTCGCCTGCGCGCTCAGCGATAACTCTGCGGCCTTTCGTTCGCAAAAGGCATAGACGCCGCCGTTGAGCGGTGCTGCGAGGGTCATAACGGCGAAAAGGAGAATCACTGGCCAGCGTTCGGCCGAAGCGGCTTCGTGCGACTGCGCCGCCGCTGCGGGGGCGCTGGTCGCCAGCCGCGCGAGCAGGGGAATGGGCGCCGCGGCGAGACCGGCCAGCACCAGGAACATCGCACCGACGCCAGCGAACTCGCGCATGGGGAGCAAACCGAACATCAGCGCCGCAAAACCTATCGACGTGACGGTATAGATATAGCCATAGACACGTTCGGGGTCCGGGGTTTGCGCGACTTTCATTGCGATGACCGCGAGCAGTCCGCCGGCGCCGACGCCGCCGAATATGCTGAGGCAGACATACTGCCAATAGGCGTCGACGGCCGCCAGGCCGAGATAGCTGAAACCGAGCATCGCAGCACAGAAAACCGCGAACGCCCGTATTGGAAGGCGCGGCAAGAACGGCGCGCTGGCCATCGAGGTCAGGGCGATCGGGACCAGGGCGCTGGCGCCGAGCCATCCGGCCTTGGCCATCGTGATGCCGATGGCATCCATGGCGCTTCCGACGATAAACGGCGACGTCATGATCGGCATGATCGCAACGAACATGCCCGCGATGAGCGGGAGCAGCTGCGGCGCTTTGGGTGTCGGCTCAACCACCGTCGGCCTTCGTTGCGGCGGCGGGCTTATCCTGCGTGTAGCGCGTGGCTAGTCGGCAGGCCCGATCAATCAGCAGCGGCGCGAGATCTTGGGCGATCGCCGTGTCGGCGCGCGTCTGGATCCAGCCGAGATAGGTCAGGCTGCGCAGCAACATGAACAGCGGCAGCCGCGCTCGCTCGCTATCGTCCAGCGCGCGGACCGATCGATAGCCCGCGAACAGGGCGTCCTCGACCGACTCGTAGAACGGCTCGTCGAGATAAGCGAACAGGATCGTTGCGATGTCGAAGAGATGCCAGCCAAAGCCTGAATCGTCGAAATCGATCGGACGCAGCATCCTTTCGTGGTGAAGCAGATTGTCGGGGATCAGGTCGGCATGGATCAGCCCGAACCGCGCGTCCTGCTCGCCCATCGCCCGCAGTTCGGCATGCGCCTTGATCCGTGTTCGCGCGAGCAGCGCCGCCTGATCATCGTCGAGCGCGGGCAATTCCCAGAAGCGCCCCCATAGCGGCTCCTCGCCCACGAGTCCGTCGGCGTCCCAGCGCAAGCGTTCGAAGCCATCCGGGCGCGTCCAGAGCGCCGCATGATCGTGGAGCCGCGCGGCCAGCACGCCGGCATCGAAACAGAATTGCCCGAACTCTTGCGGGTCCGAAACCTTTTCCGCCAGTGCGCTCACCGGCGTTCCTTCAAGCCAGGTCAGCATGTCGACAAGGCGCGGCTCAGGCAGCGCGGTATCGCAAAACGCTTCGCAGAGCGCGCCCGCGCGCATCGGCACCACCTCGGGAACTGCAATACCGGCGGCACCGAGTGCTTGCATCCACATCAGCTCCGAAAGCACTGCGGAGCCGGAATGATAACCGGGCCGGTGCACGCGCAGCGCGACCCGGACCCCATCGTCGCGGGTTGCCGAGAACACGGCATTCTCGCGATATTTCACCAGCGAAAGATCGCCGAATTCGCGCGGCCAGAGTGACAGCGCCGCGCGGGCGAAATCGAGAAACCGGGTTTCGCGTTCCGCAGTCGGCAGATCGTCAAAGCGATGGTCCATCGGCATGTCCCTCACAGCGCGCTCAACCCGTCGTCGAGTGTGGAAAGCAGCAAATCCGCCTGCTCGGTGGTGAAGACCATCGGCGGGCGCATCTTCAGCACGTTGCCGCCCGGCCCGATGCGGCTGAGCAGCACGCCTCGGTCACGCATTGCGTTGACGAGGCGGACGGTCTCCTCGGGCGCCGGCTCGCCCGTCTCACGATCGCGCACCAGTTCGACACCGAAGAACAGCCCCCGGCCGCGCACCGCGCCCAGGATCGGGTGGCGCTCGGCCAGCCGGGACAGGCCGCCACGGATATAGGCGCCGACGGTGCGCGCATTGTCGCGCAGCGCCTCCTTCTCGATGATGTCGAGTACCGCCATGCCGGCTGCCGCGGCAACGGGATTGGCTGCAAAAGTGTTAAAATAGCCGGGGCCGAAATCCTCGACCATGTCGGCGCTCGCAATCACCGCGGCCAGCGGGTAGCCATTGCCAAGCGGTTTGCCGAGCGTCACCAGGTCGGGCGTGACGGCGTAGGACTGATGGCCCCACATATGGTCGCCCGTCCGCGCCAGACCCGACTGGACTTCGTCGGCGATGAACAGCCCGCCCGCATTGCGGACGAGCCCCACCATCTTTTCGAGGAAGCCCGGCGGGACGTCGGGAAGCCCTTCGGCCGAGAAGATCGTTTCAAGCAGGATCGCCGCGACTCCATGCCCCGCCTTCTGCAGTGAGTCGATCGCGACCGCCACTGCATCGGCATAAGCTTGTGCCAGAGCGTCTGCGGACAGGCCCGGATCGGCGCGATGCAGATCGGGCACGCGGATCGCGCGCGCATGGTCGGGAAAGGGCAGGCCCGTCGGCATCGATGTGGTGAGCCGCACCAGCCCGTCCGAATTGCCGTGATAGCTGCAATCCGTAACGATGATGCCAGTGGCGCCGCTCCGCTGCCGGGCGATTCTCAATGCCAGCTCATTTGCCTCGGTGCCGGTGCAGCAGAACATGGCAGCCGACAGCGGGGCGTCGAAGGTCGCGGTCAGCCGTTCGGCGTAAGCGACGATCCCTTCGTGCAGATAGCGGCTATGGACGTTCAGCGCGGCCGCTTGCCGCGTCATCGCGTCAAGCACCTGCGGATGGCAATGGCCGACATGCGGCACATTGTTATAGACATCGAGATAGCGGCGGCCGTCAGCGTCATACACCCAAGCGCCTTCTCCGCGCACGAGGTGCACGGGCCGGTCGTAAAAGAGCGGGGAGTGACGGCCCAACACGCTGTACCTGCGTTCGATAAGGCTCTGGTCTTGCAGCATCATATTCTCTCGACAACGTCGGCTCGCACGGGCGGGCAGGAGGCGACGAGCCCGGCCGCTCGTCATTGGCTCCGCCATCTATAACGCACGGAGATATATAACAACACAATTTGTTCTATATCGTACAGAATTGCGGCATCGGAAACAGCCTAGAGGTCATTCCGACACCCCCCTTCAGGAGGCGATCGTGGCGAACGGACCTTCAAGATGCCTACAGAATGTAAGAAAAATTATGATTGCCCAATGCTGGTGTCCGTGGTTTCCGTCTCGACGACAATATGAAACATTTTATTGAATAATGTGACACCTTATGTATTTTATAGATTGACACAGCCTCAACCTGGCGTATCGTCAAGCTGCAACGGTTCAAGCGTGGGGGTGTATATGACTCAACGTCGGTTTGGTAACCTGCGACAACGGTTTGCTGTAGGAGCATCGATCGCTTCGATAGCGGCTTTGCCAGCGGCCGCGCAGCCGCAGGACGCGGCAGCCAGAGATGTGAGGGCGTACTCGGAAGAGATCGTCGTGACGGCGCGCAGGCGTGTGGAAAATGCCCAGGACGTGCCCATCTCGGCGCAGGGTTTTTCGGGGGAGGCGATTCAGAGCCGGGGAATGGACACCGCCGCCGAGCTGACGCGGCTCGTGCCGGGACTGAGCTTCGCCGGATCCTATGAGACGGTGCCCAAAATCACGATACGCGGCGTCGGGACCAACGAGTTCGCCGCCAATGTGAACCCCGCCGTCGGGCTGTATGTGGACGAGGTCTATCAGGGGCTCGCCACGGGGCAGAATTTCCAGCTCTTCGATCTTGAGCGCGTCGAGGTGCTTCGCGGACCGCAGGGTACGTTGTTCGGCAAGAACAGCACCGGCGGCGCGATCCAGTATTTTACCCGCAACCCCACGGCCGATTTCGAAGGCCGCATCGAAGCGGGCACAGGCAGTTTCGGCCTTTTCGAGACCGAGGCGATGCTGAACATTCCCGTCGATGAGGGCATCGGACTCCGCGTCAGCGGCGTGGTCCGCAAGCGCGGCGGCTATTGGAAAAACCTGTTCCTCGGTACGAAAGACGGCGATTATGATCGCTGGGGTCTTCGCGCCAAGCTACGGATCGAGCCCAGCGCCACCAGCGAGATCGTTCTGAAGGTGGCCGCAGGGGAGGCCGATGACGATCTGCGGCGCTCGCGGCAGGTTGGCACGCTGCCTTCGGGCGCCGATCTGACCGGCTATGTCGCGCCGAAGACATTCTGGCAGGGCGATTCCAACCTGCGCACCTATGACAAGCTCAAGACGCTGAACATAGCGCTGATGGGCAAGGTCGATTTCGGTGCGGTCACGCTTACGTCGGTGACGGGCTATGATCGTGTGCGGCGCAACGCGCTCGAGGATATCGATGAATCGCCTTTCGAACTGGCGCGGTCCACCTATCCGAGCTTTGGGAAATCCTTTTCACAGGAGTTGCGGCTCAGCGGCGAGGCGGGCCCCGTGCAATATGTCGTCGGCGGTTTTTACGGTCGCGAGCGGCATCGCAACGGGATCAGCGCGCGGCTATTCGAATGCTTCGCAGCCGCGACCTGCGCTGTGCCCACGGGTGCCGCCGATCTCCGCGCGATCGCGGGCGCCTTTGGCATCCCCACCGACGGCTTGCCTGACGATGTGGTTGAAGCGGTCTTTCCCGACCTTCTCAATGGCGCGCTCTCCACCTTCGCCACAGGATATGATGTCCGCTACCGGATGACCACCAACACGCTCGCGGGCTTTGCCGAGGCAACGGTGGAGCTTGGCGGCGGCGTCAACCTCACCGGCGGGCTGCGCTATACGTCGGAGAAGCGCTCGATCAACGGAACCTCGCTTGCGACGGGCGCGGCGATCCTGGGCCCCGGTTTCGGATTTGACGGGCTACCCGCAGCGATCGACAGCAAACGCTGGACCGATCTGTCGGGCCGGGTGATCCTCGACTACCGGCCCAGCGACGATGTGCTGCTCTATGCTTCGGCGAGCCGCGCCTTCCGGGCGGGCAATTATAACGGTGTGGCGTTCGGCGCGCGCGAGCTGGTGGTGCCGCCGGTCAATCCCGAAACCCTGCTGTCCTATGAGATCGGTGCAAAGACCGACCTGTTCGATCGTCGGCTCAGGCTCAACGTCGCCGCTTTCTATTCGAAGTTCGACGACAAGCAGGAATTCGTGATCCTTAACCTGCAGCCTTTCCTGCGCAACGCGACGGCAGCGCGGATATATGGCTTCGAAGCCGATCTTGCCTGGACGCCCAGCCGGCATTGGCAACTGACAAGCGGCCTGGCGCTGCTCGATGCCAAATATGGCCAATTCGTCACCGATGTCGGCGATTTCAGCGGCAACCGGCTAGTGAACGCACCCAAATTGTCGGCGAACGCATCGATCACTTACACGACGCCCGTCCGCAATAACATGGACGCGTTCATCGGCTTCGACCTTCAGCATAAATCTCGCGTCTTCTACCAGACCAACAACCTGCCGCTCGCCGGCGCCAAGTCGCACACGATCGGCAATATGCGCTTCGGCGTCAGCAGCGAGGGCAAGGGGATTTCGGTGACCGGCTATGTCAACAATCTCTTCAACACGAAGACGGTGGTCGACTCCAACGATCTGGGACCACCCTTTTTCATCACAGTGCTGACCGAGAACATGCCCCGAAGCTGGGGTCTGTCGCTCGCCTATCGTTTCTAGCGGGGAACCGCCGATCGCCGGGGAGGCGTTATGAGTACGGGTTTCGCATGGCATGAACGTATGATGTGGCATGATCCGGGCCTGGCGGTGGGTGCGGTGCCGCACAACAGCATCTTCCAGCCCGGCGAGCATTTCGAGAATGCCGAAACGAAGCGCCGGCTGAAGAATATGCTCGACGGCTATGACATCACGCCAGCGCTGGATGCGCTGTCGATCGCACCCGCGCGTGACGAGGACATTCTTCGGGTTCATACCGCAGCCTATCTTGACCGGTTGAAGGCGCTCGATCTCACTGGCGGCGATTCCGGAACCGAATTCGGCGACTCCGCACCGATCGCGCCGGGCGGGCTTGGTATTGCCCGGCTTTCGGCCGGGGCGGCGATCGCGGCGATCACGAGTGTCGCTTCGGGACGCGTGGATAATGCCTATGCGCTCTCCCGCCCGCCGGGTCATCACGCCGAGGCTGATCGCGGGCGGGGATTCTGCGTACTTGCTAATATCGCGATCGGCGTCCGTGCAGCGCAGCATCAGGGATTGGCGCGCCGTGTTGCGGTCGTCGACTGGGACGTGCACCACGGCAACGGCACCGAGGCGATCTTTTACGACGATCCCTCAGTCCTCACGATCTCGCTCCATCAGGACCGGCTCTATCCCGTCGATAGCGGCTTTGTGACCGATACCGGTGCGCCGGGCGCCGAGGGGAGCAATATTAATGTGCCGCTGCCGCCGGGTTCCAACGGAGAGACCTATGGCCATGCGATGGATCAGGTCGTGCTCCCGGCGCTCAGGCGCTTCGCGCCCGATCTGATCGTTGTGGCTTGCGGCTTCGATGCGGCGATTCTCGACCCGCTCGGACGGATGATGCTCACCTCGGCGGACTATCGCGACCTGACGGCGCAGATTCTCGATGCCGCTACGGCGCTTTGCGGCAGCCGTGTCGCGGTTGTGCACGAAGGTGGCTACTCGGCGGCGTATGTTCCCTTTTGCGGCGCAGCCGTGATCGAGACGCTGCTGGGTATGCCGCCCGGGATCGAGGATCCCTATCTACCCTTTTTCGCGCAGTTCGGGGGGCTCGAACTGAATGCACCGCAGCGCGCGGCGGTGGATGCGGCGACCGGCGCTGCGGGGCTTTCGATTGCGGAGACCGTCACATGATCCGTACACTGCATATTATGGGGTTGGCCGCTGCCGCGCTGACTGGCTTCGGCTCGCCAGGTTGGGCACAGAGTTTCCCCGAGCCGCTCGCACCCGAAACCGCGAGCGTCACGCCGCTTGCGCCTGCTGCGCCTAGCTGGGTCTGGGTCAACGACTCGGTTGCCGGGCTCGGAGGAGGGCGGGCGATGCTGTTCGACGCCGCGGAGGGGCGGATGCTCGGCATGCTCAACACGGGCATGGCTCCTTTCGCCCTCGACTTCAGCAAGGACGGGCGCCACATCGTCGCGATCGAAACTTATTTCAGCCGCGGTTCGCGCGGCGCGCGAACCGACGTCGTCGCGGTCTATGATGCGGCGACACTGACCTTCAGCCATGAAATCGAGATTCCGCCCAAGACCTATTCGGGGGTCCCCAAAAAGGCGCGCACCGCGCTGCTGGACGACGGGCGCTGGCTGGTAACGACCAACTTCACGTCGGGCCAATCGATCTCGGTGGTAGATCTCGAGAATCGGCGCTTCGTCGGCGAAACCGAGACCGCGGGATGTGTCTCCGCCTATCCCGTTGCCGAACGTCGATTCTTCATGATCTGCGGCGACGGGCAGTTGCTCGACGTGTCGCTGGATACGACAGGCAAACCGGCGTCGATGGAGCGGGCCGGGCTGCTACTCGATTTCGCCAGGGACCTCGTGTTCGAGCACGCGGTGCGCAAAGGGGCCGAATGGACGTTCGTCACCTATCGCGGGCGGATGATCAAGGTGGGGCTGGATGCAAAAGGCGCCCTCAAAGTCGGCTCGCCGGTCGCGCTCGGCGTCGTGCCGGAGGACGAGAACCAACCATTGTACGAAACGCCGGGCATCAAAGCGCATGCCATACGCTGGCAGGTCGCAGGGCTGCAGCCGATCGCGGCTTCGCTCGACCGGAACGAGCTTTATGTGCTGGCGCATCAGGGGCCGCGGCACAGCATGCAGGATCCAAGCAGCGAAGTTTTTGTCTTCGATCTCGATCGCGGCACGCCCTTGCGCCAGCTCAAACTTGCCAAGCCCGCCACCGCGATCGAGCTGACGACTGGCAGCGCGCCGATGCTTGCCGCAGCCAGCGAGGCCGCGATGTCGCTGGAGATATATGATCCCGTGACGGGCAAGCCGCTCCGTTCGATCGAAGGCGCCGGTCTCACGCCGATCCTGTTGCAGGTGGTACGCTGATATGGTCCCGCTCATCGCCTTCGCCGATCACCTGTTTTGCGCCGCGATCGCCGCAATGCTCGCCTGGGGAGCCGCCAGCCATTTGCGGCACTGGCAGCGGTTTCGCGCGCTGGTGGCCGATTATCGGCTGGTTCCCGATTTCGCGGTTCGGCCAACCGCCGGGGCGGTCGTCCTCGGCGAATGGCTGGCGGCGGCGCTGATCCTGGTGCCCGGCCCGTCGCGGGTCGTGGGGTTCGTGTTCGGCGCCACCCTTCTCACGGCGCTTGCGGTCGCGATGGCGATCAATCTGCTGCGCGGGCGGCGGTCACTGTCCTGTGGCTGCGATCTTTTCGCGGCGGATCGGCCGATCGCCTGGCCGCTCGTGCTCCGCAACCTGCTGCTGGCGACGCTTATGTTCGCCGCCGCCGGGTTGCCACGGTCAGCACTGGATCCCGGCGCCGTCGTGCTCGCCGGCAGTATCGTGCTCGCCGCGATAGTCGGGCGCGCGGCGCGGCACCGGCTTTCGATCAACGACCGTGCGATGGAATTTGTTCGATGACCGTGACCGATATCATCTTGTCGCTGTTCTTCTTCGGCCTCGCCGCTGCGTTTGTTGCGATCGCCGCGCTGGCGCGCCAAATCGGCATACTCTTCGATCGCGTCGCCCCGGCTGGCGCGCTCAGCCTGTCGGCGGGCCCGAAACTCGGTGAACCGGCGCCGGTCTTTAAGCTCGCCGCACTCGGCGGTGCTACCGTCGAGATCGGGGGCACGCGGGCCGACGGCCGCGCACAGATGATCCTGTTCGTCGGGCCCGAATGCCCGATCTGCCGCGAGCTGATCCCCGCCGCGCGCTCGCTCGCGTCGAGCGAGAAGGGTTGGCTCGACATCGTCTATGCGAGCGACGGCGGATCGATCGACGATCATATGTCTCATGCCCGCGAACAACGATTGGACATCAATGCCTATTTGCTCTCCCGCGACCTCGGTCTCGGCTATCACGTCGCGAAGGTGCCTTTCGCGGTGCTGATCGACGGAAACGGAGCGCTCAGCTCGCGCGGCCTGGTGAATAGCCGCGAGCATCTGGAAAGCCTGATCGAGGCCAAGCGGCTCGGCGTCACGTCGATGCAGGACTATCTCGCGAACAAGCAGAGAGGCGCAGCATGATCCCGACGCGACGCAATCAATATCGCCTGTCCGACTTGCCTCAGCGCGCCGTGCGATGGCTGGCGCGGACGAGTTCTCGCCGGTCTTTCCTCGGTCGACTGGGCGTAGCGCTGGTGGGCGCGGGTGCCGCGCATGTCGTGCTTCCCGTTGCGCGTGCCTCGGCGCCGGTCGCCAATCCGCAGGATCCTGGCGATCAGACGAGCTGCGACTATTGGCGTCACTGCGCCATCGACGGTTTTCTGTGCGGCTGCTGCGGCGGCACCGCAACCAGTTGTCCGCCCGGTACGATCCTGTCACCGATCACCTGGGTTGGCACCTGCCGAAACCCTGCCGACGGGCGCGATTATATCATCTCGTATAATGACTGTTGCGGCCGGCTGGGTTGCGGGCGGTGCTATTGTCACCGCAATGAGGGCGACACGCCGCCCTATCGCCCGTCCACGTCCAACGACACGCAATGGTGCGCGGGCAGTGACGCCGATATCGTTTATAATTGCTCGATCGCCGCGATCATCGGGGTGGATGGTGCTTAGGTTCTCTGGCCTGATCGTTGGTGCTGCGCTGGTCGCGGCCGCTCTGCCTGCGCCCGCGCAACCATCTGCCGCCGATGCCGGAGCGCAGGCATTTCTGAAGCGCTGCGCTTCGTGTCATGGCCGCACGGCTGCAGGCAACCCGGGCGTCTATCCGCCCTTGAGCGAGGTTGGTCGCCATGCGGGAAGCGAGGCGGGGCGCACCTATCTGGCCGCCGTCACCGCGACCGGCCTGTCGGGCCGGATCGAGGTCGGCGGCAAGGCGTATCAGGGCTATATGCCCGGCCTCCGTGCCGCGACACGGCTCGAGGAACGCGCCGCGATCCTGAACTGGCTGATCCGGCACAACAGGTCGAAGGCGCCCCTCTTCACCCCGGCGGAACTGACGCGGCGCGAGGCAGTGTTGCGTACTCCGGCGGAGGTGGGCAGGGCACGTCCCGCGAAATGATTGCCGTCGGCACCCTGCGCATGCTTGCGCCGCTGGTGCTGTGCTCCGCCGGTCCGGCGCTGGCGGAGCCGCGCACCGACTATATGCTGCATTGCCAGGGTTGCCATCTTCCCGACGGCGGCGAGACGCCGGGGAAAGTGCCGCCGCTCGCGGGCCATATCGATCGGTTCCTTTCGCGGCCGGGTGGGCGTGAGTTCATCATGCGCGTTCCGGGTGTGGCGCAATCCGGCCTGCCGGACGCGCGGATCGCGGCGCTTCTCAACTGGATCGTGCAGGAATTCGGTTCGGCCCGCCGACTTTCCGCGCCGCTGTTTACCGCTGCCGAGGTCGCACGGTATCGCCAGCAGCCGCTGACCGATCCGTTGGCGCAGAGGCGCGCGATATTGGCGCAGTCGCCTAAGCGGTGACCCCGCGCTTCAGCCCGCCGAACCGCGCGTAGAGTTCCGTGGTGGCTTCGCGGATCGGGCCGTCGGCGGTGCGCACTATCGTCTCGAGATAGGTCTCGGATGGCTCCAGCACCGCCTGATAGATGTTTCGGCAGAGCGCGAACGCCATTTCGCCGGCCCAGGCAGGCGGCAAATACTCGCGTGGCAGGCGTGGGTCGCGCAGGGCGATGCGCCGATATTCCATGATTAGAAGCGCACGAATCACGAAGGCCAGTTCGGGATCCAACACCTTACCCTTGTCGATCTGCGACCAGATCGGGCGGAAGCTGGAAAGGAAGGTCTCGTAATGCTCCTCCACCGCACCGATGTTCCACGCATCGGCAACGATGGCGCGCATCAGCTCAGGATTATCCGGCAACACCGCGCGCGCTTCCATGATCTGGATGCGTCCAACGAGTCCGACATCCTTGAACATCTGCTCCAGCGATGACAAGTCGGCGGCGGCAGTGATGAAAACATGCGGCGCGAGTTGGCCAACGCCCAGCCAGAGAAGGTCCCGGCGCAGCCCGGTATAAGTCTTTGCGTCGAGGTTTGCCCCGCCAGTCAGCACCAGCCGCCACGTCCCCGTCCAATCGCGCTCGGGCTCGTCATAGGTGCGGCGGTAATAGCTGATCGTTCCTTGCATGTGCTCGGGCGTCGGGGAATAATAGCTGAGCTTGCCGACGCGGGTAGAATGAAGCAGCCCCTCCTTGACAAGGCGCAGCGCGGTGGTGCGGGATAGATATTCGGCGATGCCAAACCGTCCGGTCATCTCGACGAGGCTGCCCAACCAGACATTGCCGCCGTGCGGCACCAGCATGTCGCCATAGATGGTCGCGATCAGGTTCCTCGGATTGATCCGCGTCGACCCCAACAACCGCTCCACACTCTTCCCCAGCGACCGTCCGCTCATATGTGATTTCTCCAACAGCGATGAATCAGATCGCAACCTGACGGTCTATCAGGCGACAATCTCTGCGCGTAAATCATGAAAACGCGTTCGAGACCCGATCGACCAAATTTTCCAATGCACACGGGGAACTCGCCGCCTTGATCCTTCAGCACCATTCTAATATATTACATTTGAATATCAGTACACCAGAGAATATGTTGCACAACTGAAATTTGCTTCCCAATCCCGATGGGCGGCTGCCCAACCGCAGAGGAGAGAGAGATGATCAGATGGTCCGCATATATGATGATTGCGATTGGCATCCTGCATATGCTCGTTTTGGGATATGACGCGCTGCCGGTGATCCGCGGCTGGGCGCAGTTCGACCTCTGGACGATGACGCACACGACGACGCCGCCCGCCGATCGTCCGTTCGAGATTGTGGTGAGCACCGATTCCTTCTGGGCAACCATCGGCGGCTTCGCAATCCCGTTCATCGTGTTCGGCGCGTTGCTGCTGTGGCTGGACCGGCGCGGCTATCCGCTGCCGTCCTTTGTCGGCTGGTGTCTCGGCGGATGGGCGCTGGTCAATAGCCTGATCATGCAGCCTTCGGGGTTTCCGCTGCTGATCATCGTTGCGGCTCTGCTGGTCATCGGTGCGCGTCGCCAGCGTCGAGCGGGACAAGAGCCCCGGCGACAATCGACCTGAGTAGCGGGATCTTCGTCGATGGCGGCGTGCCAGTAGAGATTGAGGTCCACCGGCGCCGCTTCCATCGGAAATTCTCGAGCTTCCACGTTCAAACCGCCGATCAGCGCGTTTGCGTGGCGCTCGGGAATGGTCAACAGCATCGCCGTGCGCGGGCGGCGCGGCAGGCGGCGAGGTGGCTTTGACAGCGAAGCACAACGCGTCGCGCGAGACCGCGACGATTGAGTTCGAAATCCTCGAGAGTGAGTCCCCGGCGTCGCGAAGACACGACGATATGAGCCTCCGCCAGATAGGCGTCGATTGTCAGGCCATTCCGGGGCGCCGGGGCCATTTGATCAGATAAATCAAAAATTCAGATGACAGGATAAAATTTGTAGTATATTTCTCTGCTTCTGCCCCAAGAGGCAGTCGTCGAGGTAGAGGAATTGCTGGATGGAGGGCCCGGACGGCGGAATGCTCCCCGCTCAAGCGGAAGTGCGTGTGGAAATGGCGCGGATTGCGCGCGAGGGGGCGATTCCCGATTATCTGCTTCTGGCGGAACGTTGGGCTCCCGGCCGGCCGTTGCTTTCCGAAGGGCCGTTACGGCTGACCTACGGCGACGGGTGCCGGCTTGTGTACGCGCTTGCGTCATCACTGGTCGAAGCAGGCATGAAAAAGGGCGACCGCGTTTTCCTTTGCATGCCGAATGATGCCGTGTTCCCGCTTCTGTGTAACGCCGTCTGGGTGGCCGGAGGCGCGGTCGTTGTTGCGAGTCCGCTCGATCCAGAATCGGTACTTGCGTTCAAGCTGGGCGATTGCACGCCGCGCATGATCTATACGCAGGACGATCCTGTGCTGGTTGCCAAGTTGACGGCCGCTAACGTCTCCGGCGTACAGCTGCGGCTTGTTTCGCCTTCGAACCCGCTGGGTGTAATGGAGGGCTGGCCCGATGCCGCGGGCGGGACGTCACTGCCGACCCTCGATCCCGCGGATATGGCGATCCTGCAATATACGGGCGGGACGACGGGCACGCCAAAGGCGGTGATTCTCGATCATCGCAACATCACCGCCAGCGTCGCCCAGTCGCACGGCGCACTCGATTTCGACTATGGCGACGAGCGTGCGTTCGCGGCAGCGCCCTTTTCGCACATTGCCGGGCTCAACATTCTTATCCTGGCCTGCTCGGTTGCTGCAGAACTGACAATTATCAACCGTTTCGATCCCGAAACGGCGGTGCACATGATCACGGGCAAGCGGCTGAGCTATGTGCTCGGCGTGCCGACGATGTTCAACGCGATGCTCAGAAATGGGTTGGGCAATCGCGCGGATTGGGTCGGCTGCAAATATTTCATCTCCGGCGGCGCGCCAATTCCCGAGGAGATGGCTGCGCAGTTTCATGCCGCGACCGGCCACAGGCTGCGTCCTGCCTATGGGCTGTCAGAAACGTCGCCCGGCGTGTCGCTGGTCCCCGGCGATATGTCGCCTCCGCCTGGCTGCGCCGGGCTTCCGCTTCAGGATACCGAGATCTCGATCCGCGCGCTCGACGATCCCGCGATCCCCGTCGCGCCAGGCGATCGGGGAGAAATTTGCGTGCGCGGCCCACAGGTGATGCGCGGCTACTGGGGTGAGCGCGAGGAGAATGTCAGCGTTTTCGTCGAAGGCGGGTGGCTGCGAACCGGCGATATCGGCTGGATCGATGCGAATGGCTATCTCTTTGTGGTCGACCGGTTGAAGGACATCATCATAGCCAGCGGGCATAATGTCTATCCAGCCCAGGTGGAGGAGGCAATCTATGCGCATCCCGCGATCGCGGAAGTGGCCGTTGTTGGCGCGCCCCACGATTATCGCGGGGAGACGGTGCGCGTGGTGGCGGTGCTGAAGCCGGGCGCTGCGCTCGATCTTGCCGAACTGCAACATTTTCTGAGCGACCGGCTTTCACCGATCGAGATGCCGCGATTGCTCGACATCGTCGCCGAGCTGCCCAAATCACCCGCGGGCAAGATCCTTCGGCGCGCGCTTCGCGATACGGCCGGCACGCCCACAATAGCCTGAATTTTCCGCTTCGAACACGGGCTTGCGGACCTCTCCCGCATGACGACTGGCCGGGCTGTTGAGCCCGGCCCCTTTTCGAAATCCAGCATTGATATATGAAACAAATCTTGTAGTATAAAATATGATATTGATTCATATCATATCGAGAATGGAAACTGGAATGCCCAACCAATCCGTCACGCTGCTAGCCACTATGGAGGCGAGGCCCGATTGCGCCGATAAGATGTGCGCGGCATTGACCGATGCGCGCGCCGCCAGCCGGGCAGAGGATGGCTGCGTAATTTACGAACTGATGGTCGATGGCACCCACCATAATTTCCTCGTCTTCGAGCGGTGGCGCGACAAGGCCGCCTTTAGGGCCCACCAGTCATCCGCGCATTTGGCGGAGACTGCGCAGCGGCTCGAGCCACTGCTCGCGCGGCCGCCCGAATTCGTGCCCTGGCGTATGGTGAGCTGAGCGGCGAGACGTCGAGAGGATCCTTTGAGCGGGAGGTGGCCATGGCCGAAATCATCTTGGACAATATGCAACGGGTATTGGAGGCGCAGCGCGCCGCCTTCATGGGCGAGTTGCCGGTCGGCATCGCTGGCCGCAAGGATCGGCTGAATCGCTGCATCCGCATGCTCGCCGAAAACAGTGCGCGCTTTTCCGCCGCGCTGACCGACGATTTCGGGCATCGCAGCGACGACGTGAATCTGCTTTTCGACGTCGCGGCCTCGATCCGTCAGCTTAAGCATGCCATCAAGCATGTCGACCGTTGGTCGCGCAAAGAGCCGCGCAAGCTGGATTTCCCGCTGGGGCTTCTCGGCGGGCGCGGCTGGGTCGAGTATCAGCCCAAGGGCGTGGTCGGCGTGATCGCGCCATGGAACTTTCCGGTCTCGCTCACCATCGGGCCGATCTCGGGCGGCTTTGCTGCGGGCAATCGGGTGATGGTCAAATCCTCCGAATACACGCCCGGGGTGGCCGCTCTGTTCGCGGAGTTGGCGCCGCTCTATTTCGATCCTCGCGAGCTGGCTTTTTTCAGTGGCGGACCCGAGGTTGGCCAGCGCTTTTCGGCGCTTCCCTTCGACCATCTGATCTTCACCGGTGCAACGCCGGTCGGGCGGCACATCCTGCACGCGGCCGCGGACAATTTGACCCCGGTGACGCTCGAACTCGGCGGCAAATCCCCCACGATCGTGGGGCGCAGCGCCGATATCCGGCAAGCGGCCGAACGGATTGCGATCGGCAAGCTGCTCAATGCCGGGCAAATCTGCCTCGCCCCCGATTATCTGCTGGTGCCTGAAGAGCAGGCAGATACGGTGGTCGGGGCGATCAGCCGTGCCGCCGCGGAGCTCTATCCCTCGGTGATCGCTAATGCCGACTATACGGCGCTGATCAACGACCGTCATCGTGTGCGACTTGAAGCCTATCTCGAGGATGCACGCGACAAGGGGGCGGCAGTGATCGCGATCAACCCGGCGTCTGAGGACTTCGCTGCGTCCAACGGGCGGAAAATGCCGCTTCATATCGTCCGGAATGTAAATGATGATATGGCGCTCATGCGGGAGGAGATTTTCGGCCCGATCCTGCCCGTGATGACCTATAGCCGGATCGAAGACGCCATCGGCTATGTGAACCGGCGCGATCGCCCGCTCGGCCTCTATTATTTCGGCAATGATCCGGCGGAGCAGCGCCTCATTCTCGAACGGACTATTTCGGGCGGGGTGACGATCAACGACGTCTTGTTCCATGCGGCGATGGAGGAGATGCCTTTTGGCGGGATCGGCGCGTCGGGCATGGGTAGTTATCACGGCTTCGACGGCTTCAAGACCTTCAGCCATGCCAAGAGCATTTACCGCCAGCCCAAAATCGATTTCGCAAAGCTCGCGGGTTTTAAACCGCCCTATGGTGCGGCGACGCGCAAGGCGATCGCCCGCGAACTGAAAATGTGACCGCAGCGTTCGCGATGGCGAAGGAGCGCACGATGTTTCGATCGTGCAGCCTGTGCGAAGCAAATTGCGGGCTTGCCTTCACTTTCCGCGACAATGTGCTGACCAGTATCCGCGCCGATGAACAGGATGTGTTCAGCCGCGGCCATATCTGCCCCAAGGGTGTCTCGATCCTCGATCTCCAGAATGATCCCGATCGGCTGAGTCAGCCGCTCCGGCGTGACGGAACCGGCTGGGTGCCGGTTGGCTGGGACGAAGCGGCCTCAGCCGTCGGGGCCCGGTTGGCGTCGATCATCCGCGCCCATGGCCCCGACGCGGTCGCCTTTTATTCGGGCAATCCCAGTGCGCACGCGATCGATTTCGCGGCGCACGGCGCGGCGCTCAAGCGCGCGGTTGGGACGCGCAGCCTCTTTTCCGCCAATTCGGTGGACGCCAATCCGCATCTGCTCGTGTCGCTTCTCATGTTCGGGCATCAGCTGCTGTTGCCTCTCCCCGATCTGGACCGGACGCGCACTCTTCTGATCCTTGGCGCTAATCCGGTGGTTTCGAATGGCAGCATCATGGGGGCGCCGGGATTTCGCGGTCGGATCAAGGATCTGCGCGCGCGCGGCGGCCAGATGATCGTGATCGATCCGCGTCGAACCGAAACGGCGAAGATCGCCGACGCGCATATTTTCGTGCGGCCGGGCACCGACGCGGCGCTGCTCGCGGCATTGCTTCTGATCATGAAGCGCGAAGGGCTGGCCGATCCCGGTCCGGTTGCGCCGCTGCTCTCCGGTTGGGAAGCTGCGTGGGCAGCCATCGACGAACTGCCGTTCGACCGGCTGATCGATTTCTGCGGGGTGGACCAAGGCATGTTGGAAAGTCTCGCCAGACGTCTGATCGAAGGGCCAGCGGTCGCCTATGGCCGCATTGGCCTTTCGATCCAGCCCTTCGCGACCCTGTCGATCTGGCTGCTCGCCCTTCTCAACATCGCGCTTGGCTCGCTCGACCGCCCCGGCGGGGCCATGTTCGCCGAGCCCGCCTTCGACGCGCTGGCTGCAGGGGCGCGGCCGGCCAGCTACGCATCCTATCGGAGCCGTGTATCGGGTTATCCTGAATTCGGCGGCGAGTTGCCCGTCGCGGCGCTGGCCGAAGAAATCCTGACGCCCGGGCCGGGCCGAATTCGCGCTCTCGTCACGCTTGCGGGTAATCCCGTGCTGTCGACCCCGAACGGGCGGTTGCTCGAACGCGCGCTTGCGAAACTGGATTTCATGGCGTCGTTCGACGTGCATTTGAACGAGACGACGCGCTTCGCCGACTTTGTGCTTCCTTCTCCGCGTCCGCTGGCCGTACCCAATTATGATATCAGCCTCAACTTTGCGGTGCGTAACATTGCGCGCGTCCAACCCGCACTGGTGCCGCTTGAGCAGGGCGAGCAGCATGACTGGATAACCCTCGAAGCGATCCGGCAAAGCCTGGCCGCGGAATTGAATCGCGAGCACCGACCGCTCGCCGCCCCGATGGACATCCTCGATCTGCGGCTTCAGGCCAGCCCATGGCAGCTAAGTGTTGCGGAACTCGAACGTCACCCGCATGGCCTGGATCTGGGTCCTTTACGACCCTGCCTTGCGGATCGATTGCGCACCTCCGATCGCAAGATCCACTGCGCACCGCCTTTGTTGATCGCCGATCTGGAGCGGCTAAAGGCTGAAATCGCTGCACCCTGTTTGCCGGGCCTCCGGATCATCGGCAGACGGGAGGCGCGTGGAAACAATTCCTGGATGCACAATGTGCCGCGCCTCGCGGGCGGCAAGGATCGGTGTGTGCTCTTCGTCCATCCCGCTGATCTCGCGGCGCATGGCCTGCGTGACGGGGATCGGGCCGAACTCGGCGGCGCGGCCGGGTCGATCGCTATCATTGTCCGGCAGAGCGAAGACATGATGCCCGGTGTCGTTTGCATGCCCCATGGCTGGGGCCATGATCGGCCGGGCGTGTCGCTGCACACCGCCGCCATCGAACCTGGAGCCAGTCTCAACGACATCCTCGCGCATGACCGGATCGACGCGCTCTCGGGCAATGCCGCGCCCAACGGAAGCCCGGTCACATTGCGCAAAATGGAGGATCGGGCCTTAACATAGTACAAAACTAGTAGTCTTGTAATTCATATTGTTGTATATGTGATCGACGGCAAGTGGCCGTGCAAAGGGATGGCAGAATGACACTCCTTATCGAGACTGTACAAGAGGGCGTGGCGGTTCTCACGATGAACCGGCCCGAACAGCGCAATGCCTTCAGCGAAGAGATGGCAGAGGCACTGCTGAACTCGCTCGAACGGGTCGCACTTGATCCGCAGATCGGCTGCGTGATCCTGACGGGCGCCGGCGCGGCATTTTCGGCCGGCGGTGACGTGGTGGCGATGGCGGCAGCGGTGAAGCGCGCGCAGGACATCAGCATCGATCGCGCCTCGACCAGTCTGCGGCGGTTCATGGAATGCTCGCGCCTGCTTCATGACATGCCCAAGCCGACGATTGCGGCCCTGCCTGGTGCTGCCGCGGGTGCCGGGCTGTCAATGGCGCTCGCATGCGATCTTCGGATCGCCGCAGCCGGGGCCAAGATTGTCACCGCCTTTGCGCGTATCGGATTATCGGGGGATTTCGGCGGCACCTATTTCCTGTCGCGCCTTGTCGGCACCGCAAAAGCGCGCGAGCTCTATTATTTCAGCGAAACGTTGCTCGCCGAGGAAGCGATAAGTCTTGGCGTCGTCAACAAGGTCGTGCGCGGCGACGCATTGATGGACAGCGCCATGACCTGGGCGCGGCAGCTTGCGGATGGCCCCCGCGTGGCGCTCGCCGCAATGAAACGCAATTTCAATCTGGCCGAACAGGGCAGGCTCGACTTCGTCCTCGATCAGGAGGCGCTCCTTCATACCCAATGCGTGCGTACGGCCGACCACGCCGAAGCCGCGGCCGCCTTTGTCGAGAGCCGCGCGCCGCGCTTCGTCGGGGCGTGAGGGAGCTGGTCGTTTTTGGCGATGGATATGGGATGATCGAGTTCAGGATCGGATTGCTGGTTGGTTCGCAATCGGGCAACGCGCATCTCGTCGCCGAGGCTGTCATGGACAGAGCGCGCGAGTGGGGGATGGCCGCGCGCATCCTGAACGCTGCGGGCGATGCCGTGACGGACTATTCGAATATCGACGGCGTATTAATCTGTACCTCGTCGCACGGTAGCGGCGAGCTCCCCGACAACCTCACGGCAAGCTGGCAGTGGCTGTCGAGCAATCGACCCGATCTTTCGCATCTCGGCTATGCCGTGATCGCGCTCGGCGACACCACCTATTCGGCCACCTATTGCGCGGCGGGTGACACCATGGATCGTCTGTTCGAAGCGCTCGGCGCGCGCCGGGTGCAGGGCAGGTTGCGGATCGACGCCTCGATCCAGCCCTTTGCCGATGACGAGGCGATTGGATGGCTTGAACAATGGGTTCCCGGGGTTCGGCGTCAGCTTGAGGACATCAGGTGCAGCCGAAACTGACCGCGTGCGCCGCCGCCGGTGCGGCCGAAGCCTTTCGCTATGTCGTCGTGGGTGCCGGGCCATGCGGCGGGCGTGCCGCAGCCGGTCTGGCTGGGATCGCGGGGGCAGGCAGCGTCTGCCTGATCGGCGATGAAGCTGTTGGTCCTTATGAGCGTCCGCGCTTGTCGAAGCAGTGCCTTGTCTCGGCAAAGATGGAAGGTCCGGCCACGCTGGGCTGGGCGGATGACGGGCTGGTCACGCGCTATCTGGGGGACGCTGCGGTTGCGCTCGACACGGCCAGCCATGTAGTCGAAACCGCGTCGGGGCGACGGATCGTTTATGAGAAATTGTTGATTGCGACAGGTGCGCGCGCGCGGAAGCTTGCGCTGGACGGCGATGCTACCCCGGATGTCCGCTATTTGCGCAGCCACGGTGATGCACTAGCTTTGCGCACGCAACTCAAGCGATCGAGGCGCGTCCTGATTATCGGAGGCGGTTTCATTGGCCTTGAGGTTGCCGCGAGCGCGCGCACGCTCGGATGCGAAGTAACGCTTGTCGAAGCCTCCGACCAGTTGATGGCGCGCGCAGTTCCATCCGTGGTTGCGGACGCGGTGCGGCGAAAGTTCCTATCCGAAGGTGTCGCGATCCATCTTGCCGATCCGCCGACTTTGCTCCGCCGCCACGGAATAGAAATCACGGCCCATCTGCGCTCGGGTACGGTGATAGATTCCGATTTGGTCGTCACCGGGATCGGATCGGTCCCCAATGTCGAGTTGGCCGACGGCGCCGGGCTGGCCCTCGACAACGGCATATTGGTCGACGAGAAGGGCCGCACATCGGACCCCGATGTTTTCGCCGCTGGCGATGTGGCCAATCGCCTTGTCGCGCTGGACGGAGGGCGGCAGCGGCTCGAGGCGTGGGAGCCGGCGCTCGATCAGGCGGCAGCGATCGTCGCGGTGATGACGGGACGGCCAGAAACCAGCCCGCGCGCACCGTGGATATGGTCCGATCAGTTCGATTGGAATCTGCAGCTTCTCGGCCATGCGGACGCGCGAGACTCGGAAATCGTCCGCGGCGATCCGCGATCGGGCCGGTTTCTGGTCGTCTGGCTCACCGCAACGGGTGCCATATCGGGCGCGGTCGCGGTCAATGCCGGTAGCGATATGGCCATGTGCCGCCGTGCGATGGCTGGCGGGTTAATGGCGACCGCCGATGGGATCCGCGACGAGGCCGTGCCGCTGCGCAATGTCTTCCGGCGCATCTCCTGAGTCCCGATTGCCTCTATAAAATTCCTGCTTGTTCTGCGTGCCGTGTGGCGGCCGCAAGCAGGTCGGGTACGCGCGCCGCCACATCGGCCGCCCTTGAAGAGGCTGCATTGCCGACGCGGATTCGGCCCGCAATGCCTTGACAGATGCAGCTGCCGCGAAACAGATTATAGGCAAGATACCAGTCGAGATCGGGAAGCCCCGCTCGGCCTGTGAGCGCGCAGTAGTTTGCAGCCATCGCGGTGATGGTCGGGATTCCATCGATATTCTCCGAAACGCCGCCGGTCATCGTCTTTTCGTCGCGTGGGAGACTCCATTGAATGAGCAGCGAGGTGAAATCCGCCAGCGGATCGCCCAGCGTCGCCAGCTCCCAATCGAGCAATGCTACGGGCGTTAGCGCGTCGTCGAACAGCAGATTGTCGAGCTTATAGTCACCATGAATGAGAGCAATCCCGTTCTGCAACGGGGCCGTAGCAGCAAGTCTTTCCGAGAGCCGTTCCATTTCGGCCACGGGGGCGCTCGACGAAGCGCGAAACTGATCGCTCCATCGCCGGAGCTGGCGCGCCAGATAGCTATCGCCGCGTCCAAAATCATCGAGCCCGAGCGCCCGGACGTCAAGGCAGTGGAGCCGTGCAAGCGTCGCGACAAGGCCGTCATAGATCCGCGCGCGCTGTTCCACCCGAAGCGAGGGCAAGGCAGGGTCCTGGAACCCGCGCCCGCTTACGAACGACATGAGATAAAAGGCTCGCCCGGTGATCGTCTCGTCGTCGCAATAGGCGATCGGGTGTGGGACCGGGAAACCCGACGGAGCGAGCGCATCGAGCACGCGATATTCGCGATCGATTGCGTGTGCAGATCGCAGCAGCGCCCCCGGCGGCTTGCTGCGCAGCACGAACAGCTTGGCGCCGCTGGCGAGCAGATACGTCGGGTTGGATTGTCCTCCACGAAACCGCCTTATGTCGTCCAGCTTTGTGAATCCGTCTATCCGCTGGCGAAGCCAAGCCGCGAGACCCGGCGCCGCGCGCATCAATTGCGCGTCCGCACGATCCGTCTCTTTCAAGGACAATTGTTGTTCGCCCAGCACCGAATCTCCGTGGTTCGATTAATGCCCTAGGCATCCGCGGCATAAAATACAACTTTTTTGATCTGGTTGAAACAAATATTGTATTTCATTGGGCGCCATTCCAAAATGTTTGGTCCGGCCTGCTATGAGATGGTTTCAGCCCAAAGCGGGGCGGTCAATCCGATCGCTGCCAAGCCGCGGTTCGAAAACTCGACTGCGCTGTCGGCGGGCTATGGGAATCATGACCGCTTCGAAACCTCCGGCTTTGCCAATGTCGCGCTCGACGAAGACCTGGCCGCCCGGCTGGCCTTCACCTATCCGAAGGCCGACGGGACATTGAAAAACCGTGCTCCGGGCAAGGGCGATCTCGACGCGGTCGATGAATATGGCTTGCGGCTGTTGCTCCGGTACGCGCCGACGCCCGATGCCGAATTTCTGCTCCACATGTCGACCAGTCTGCAGCATCCGACCAATTACGGCGTGCTGGCGGAGCCCGGACCGCTCGGGATTGGCGGCGGTGTCTATGCCGCGCTCCACGATATCGATCCGGAGTTGAACCCCCTGACTGACGATTTCCGCGCGGGCCTTGGACGGCGCGAAGTGACAAGATTCCTAATCTGGGGGCCCTGGGTTCGAATCCCGCGGGTGCGCCATCATTTGAGCTCGAAGAGCGTCGGTTCGTCAGGCGACGGTGTTTCAATGACCAGCAGGCCAAGGTGCATAGCCTGGGTTATCAGATGCGCGCGGTTGCGCGCATTGAGTTTCAGCCGCACATTCTCGATGTGCCGTTCGACAGTTCGTGGAGCGATATTGATCTCGATCGCGATCTGCTTGGCCGAGCAGCCGACGGCGACCAGTTCCAGTATTTGATGTTCACGAAAGGTCAAATGCGGTTCGACGTTCAAAGCGTTTTGATGCACGGCGCAATCCCCTGACACCCAAGGCGTAGACACTGTGCGACCGACGAGCATCTTTTGCGCGGCAATTGCCGCAACCCACCTGCTCTGGCTTCGATGATATATGTTTGTGCGCTGTTTATCAATTAACCTAAGCTAATTAAGCATGTAGAGACACTGCACGTGTTAATACATCTATACTATTGAAATTCAGTCTTAATCTTTCCTGAAATGCTAAGGAAATTTACGTAAGTGATTTTCCTAGGCTGTTCATACACACGAATTCCTCAGTTTTTATGCGGATGGATTCAGCATCCGCAAAGGCAGATGAGACTCGCAAACGGGGTCGCCGCAAATACCAATTCCAGATTGGAGACGTGGCGTGCAAGGTCTGTCGGCAGAATTTCAACGCGGGTCCATTCCGCAGGACACCATCCTCAAATTCCGGAAAGGCGAGATTATTTTCTCGCAGGGCGATCCCGGCGATTGCTGGTTCGAAGTCATCTCGGGCACCGTCAGAACCTGTCACTTCCATGTCGACGGGCACCGCCAGCTAACGGGCTTTTTCTATCAGGGCGACGTGTTCGGCGTCGAATATGGCGCACGCGATGCGGCCGCCGAGGCGGTCACCAACACGATCCTGACCCGCCGCCCGGCGATGAGCGGCGATCCCGATTCGTTCGGGCAGAACCGGGCACTCGAACGGGCGCTCGACAGCGCAAACCAGTGCATATTCCTGCTTGGCCGCCGCAATGCCAACGAACGCGTCGCGGCGTTCCTGTTGATCGCGGCGAAGCGGCTGTCGGCGCTCGGCAGCGTTCCCTTGCCGATGACGCGCGGGGATATTGCCGATCATCTGGGCCTGACGATCCATACGGTCAGCCGGACGATTTCGGGCTTTGTCCGCCAGGGCCTGATCGAGTTGGAGGGGCCGCAATTGTGCCGGCTGGTCGACCTCGACGGGCTACGCGCCATTGCCGGCGAAGAAATGGGCGTCGCGATCGACAATATGCGTGCGATGCAGCCGCAGCGATCGTTCACCGGGCAGGGGGCGGGCGCATGAGCAATCTGTCGGCTCCGCCCGTGCTGCGCCATATGGGTGTGGCCGCCGTTGGCCTGTCCGCGGTTTTTACGCCCTCATATGCCAAGGCGCATGAAACTCCCGCGCTCGAATGCCTGTGCGAAGCGCTTCCCTTTCTCGATACCGCACCGACATGGAATGCGGCGGCTGCAGGTTCGGGGGGCGTCGCCGAAAGCGTGCCAGCCGCGAGCGTCGAGAGCGAGATCGATGCGCAGCGTCGAATCATCGCCGAGCAGCGCGCGCTGATCGACCAGCAAAATGCGATGCTGGCCGAGCAGCGGCAGCAGATCGTCAAGATGCAGGGACAGCTTATTACGCAGCAGGCGCAGATCGACCGGCTCTCGTCCTTTGCGCTCGCCGAAGCGCCGCTCGACATGTTCCGTGGGACCGGCATGGGGGGGGGGCAAGGCGTTGCCGGTCCCGCGCTTCCCGGCCCTGGCAGCGCCGCGGTCGCGCTGCCCGATGCGCCGGTCGGGGAGGCACCGCCTCCGAGCGAGTCGACCACGGAACGTGTCGCCGCGGTCCCCGAAGGACAGGGCGTGCTGACGCGCGCCGGCAATCTCATTTTCGAACCCTCGTTCGAATATACACGCTCGTCGACCAATCGCCTCGTCTTTCGTGGGATCGAGCTGATCCCGGGGATTCAGATCGGTTTGATCGAGGCGACCGACGCCGACCGCGACACGCTCGTCGGCACCGCTTCGCTGCGCTATGGAATCAGCGACCGGCTCGAGGCCGAAGTGCGCATCCCCTATCTCTATCGCAACGACCGGATAGAGGTCGTCCAGCAGCGCGACGAAGGCATCGTCCGGTCGATCGCGCTGCGCGAGGACGGGGTCGGCGACGCCGAATTCTCGCTGCGCTATCAATTCAATCGCCCGGTCGGGCAGAAACCGATCTTCGTCGGGACACTGCGCGTGAAATCGGACACAGGCAAGGGGCCGTTCGAGGTCGGCTATGACGAATTCGGCGTCGCAACGGGGCTGGCCACCGGCTCGGGTTTCTGGGCGGTTCAGCCGGGGCTCAATTTCCTGATGCCGTCGGATCCCGCGGTGATCTATGGCGGGATGGCCTATCTTTATCATATCCCCCGCGATGTGAACGAATTGGTCGGCGACGTGCTGATCGGGCGCGTCGATCCGGGCGATGCAGTTTCGGCCAATATCGGTTTCGGTTTCGCGCTGAACCCGCGCTTCTCTTTCTCGCTCGGCTACCGGCACAATTATATCTTCCCGACCAAAACCGAGATTGGCGATACGCGTCAGAAGTCCAACTATATCCACGTCGGCTCGCTCAATTTCGGCATGTCCTATCGCCTGACGGAGCGCGACGTTCTGAACATCGGCTTCGAAATCGGCGTGACCGAGGATGCACCCGACGTGTCGATCACGCTGCGCATGCCGTTCGGCGGGAAGATATAATCCCGACGACCTGACCCAAGCCTATAAAGAAAGCCCCGCCAAAAGAGGCGGGGCCAGGTGAACCGTCCCTGTCGAAGCAGGGGCGGGGGGTCGTTCAGTTGCCGAGCGCGCCGACCGTCTGCGCACCCATCACAGCGCCGATCGCGTCGCCCATCCGCGTGGAAGCCAGCGCATCGCGGAACCCGTCATAGCCGCTGATGTCGAGCACGGCGTCGACCTGCTGGTTCAGCGAGACGTTGCTGGCGGTGTTGATCAATACATTCTGGATCGCGTCGGTGCTCTGGATCAGCGCGGTCTGGCCGTTGTTCGCAAGGAAGACTGGCTGGTCGCCCACACGCATCGTGATGCCGCCGCTGGTCAAAATGCCGCCCTGGATCTGCGCCGCATCGACGGCGGTCAGCGCCGGCGACACAAAGCGCTCGATCGAGGATCCCTGGGGGGTCCAGCTGACGATCGTGCGCAGCGCGAGTTCGTCGTTCACGAAGCTGCGAATATCGGCGCCGAAGGCGATCACCATGCCTTGAAAGGCAAAGCCGCCGCGCTGCGTCGCAAGTATCTCGTCCGATACCGTCTCGGCGCCGACAAGCGGATCGTCGGCCGGCGCCTCACCCGCGGCGAGGAGCATGGGCGCAAAGGCGAGCAGGAGGATGCGTGGGGACATGTTCAATCTCATTTCACGGTTCCGACGCGCACATCGAGCAGGATCTGCGGCGTCAGCTGATATTGCGGGGGAAGGTTGGTCGTCAGATCGCCGACCGAGACGTGAAGCGACCCGTCCTCTTCGAGCGGTGCCTGCGACCAGGGGCCCCAGTCGCCGGCAAGATTGAACGATGGACGCTGTTTTCCACCCTCGACGATCGCCAGTGCGATGCCGTTCCAATGCTTCTCGAAATCGCCGAGCGAATATTCGTTGAGGCCGAGAACCGAATCGCCGGTGAGCACGCGGTCGCCGCGGACGCCTTTGACGACCACGAAATGCTTGAAGCCCTTGAGGTCCATCAGCACGATCGTCGGGCGTTTTACCTGCTTCAATTGCTCGGCGGTGATCCGGAAACCTTCTGCGCGATAGCCGCGCGAGGCGAGATAGTTTTTCATGTCGAGCATCGAGAAGCCGACCTTGCGGATCGCCTCGCGGTCGCCCTTTTCCCACATGGCGCGAAAGGGCATCGTCTCCGATGTCGGCGCGCCATAATGATAGGTGAGCAAGGTCGCGACGGCGGCGGAACCGCAGCTGAAATCATAACGCTGGCGAACGACGGTGCGAAAAGGAATATCCCACCAGGTCATCACCTGAAGCTGATAATTGCCGCCCGTTTCGGGTCCGGTCAGCCGGACCTCGGCGGCGGCTGGGGCGGCCGCAAGGGCGCACAGCAGGCCCGCGATCAAGGTCTGCAGGGGCCGCACGGCGCGCTCAGTCGCCGAGGTTGATGGTCAGGTTCATGCCGCTCTGGGCACTGACCTGCGCACCGGTGTTGATCAGCAGGTTGCCGACACCGTTGAAATTGGACAGGGCGAAATCGCTCAGCGTGACTGAACCCGCGGTATAGTCACCGTTGAGGACGTTGCCGCTGACAAGCGAATCCAGCGTCTGATTGGTGATGACGATCGACTGGCCGCCGCGCAGCGTATCGAGCTCGTTATCGTTCAGCATCGGCGATTTGCGTTCGGGCCGCACCGCGATTGCGGGCGCCTCGAATGTTTCAATCTGAACCGCCGTGGCTGCCGGGGGAACCGCCGCCTCCGGTGGAGACATTTGCGCCGATACAGGCACGGATAGGCCGGCCATGACGAGCATAACCTGGACGATCGGGGGTTTCATGACGCGGGCGCTCCTTGAAAGCGAAACGGGAAGAAATGGCCGACCCGCCAGTGGTGCCGGGCCGGCCATCCGGGGGACTATTAGTCGCCGCCGCCGTCGCCGCCACCGGCTGCCGGGGCGCTGTCGCCGAAGCTGACAGTGCCTTGTGCAGCGATGTTGGTCGCAGCTTGGGCGTTCGAGTTGATGCCCGTGTTCCAGGCGGCGTTCAGGATCCCGGCATAGGCCGCAAAGGCACTGCCGCTCACGGTGTTGTTGCCGCTGTTGTAGCCGACAGCCGTTTCGGTGTCGTCTTCACCGTCCATATCGACGAGTTCGTCCATATTCTGGTTGGTGTTGGTAGCGGTCAGAGCCTGGATCGCGACGACAGCATTGTTGCCGTTGCCCGAGCCATTGCCGTCATTGTCCTGATCGTCGTCCGAGAAGGTGTCGGCCGCATTGTCCTGGACAAACAGGTCGATCAGGTCGTTCACAACGACGGTGTCATTGTCGCTGTTGTTGCCCGACGCACCGGTGGTGGTGTTGTCGTTGTCCTGGTCTTGGCTCCCCTGCGCGAAGGCAGGTGCGGCCGAGACGGCAAGCGCCAGCGTCGACACCGCCAGCATGACTTTCTTGATCATGACTACTCTCCTTACAAAAAGGGGATGGCGCGCGATGCCGAACGGCATGGCTTGATGCGGATCCTCCCCGACTCCGTCCGCATCGGTGCGAACAAGGCGATCATGATCCGCCGCGGCATGACCCGCTTTGCGAATTGGCAATGTCGGGGGTGGAGAAATACCCAGATGATCTCTGTGGGGGGATTTGCGCGCTCTCAGACCGCCACGTCGGCGCGCATCGTCGTGCGGCCCGCCGCATCGCGCGCCCACAGCCGCGCCCCCGCGCCATCGTGCGCGAGGCAGAGATCGAAGGGCGGGCCGTCGGTTAGCGGAGCTTCGGCGCGGAAGCTGAAACGGCGCGGAATGATACCCTGCGCGGCGCGCAGGAAATGATCCATCAAAAGCGTCGCAATCAGCGGTCCGTGGACGACGAGCCCGGCATAGCCCTCGACATCGCGGGCATAGTCGCGGTCGTAATGGATACGGTGGGCGTTGAAGGTGAGCGCCGAATAGCGGAACAGCAGCACCGGATCGGGCGATATGCTGCGCACCGCGTCGGCGGGCTCGGGCTCCTGCGGCACAACCGGATCGGTGGCGGTCGCGGGTGCCGCCGGCGCGGGTTCGCGAAAGACGATGTCCTGTTCCTCGCGGATCGCGGCGACGCCGCCCGCCGCGATGTCGTGGCGCAGCGTCACGAAGAGCAGGTTGCCGCTTGCGCCGCGCTTGGGCTTGATCGCCTCGATCGTGGTGACGCGGGTCAGCGCGGCACCGACCGCGATTGGTGCGAGGAACTCGATGCGGCTGCCCGCCCACATGCGGCGCGGCAGCGGAACGGGCGGGAGCAGACCCGCGCCGTCGCGGCGCGGGTGGCCGTCCTCGCCAATCACCGACTGGCGCGCGGTGGGCAGGAAATAGAGCCAGTGGGCCAGCGGCGGCACGGTGCCGGGCGGTCCGATCGAGGGGTCATGGTCGAGCAATGCGGCAAGGCCGGCGAGCGGTGCCGCGGTCGCGACATCCTCGCGCGTTTCGCTGCGGCCGACCCAAGCGGAATAATCGTCCATCGGCTCAGAAGCTCTTGGGCAGGCCGAGCGCGTGGGTCGCGACATGGCTCAGGATCAAATTCGTGCTGATCGGCGCGACCTGATAGAGCCGCGTCTCGCGGAACTTGCGCTCGATGTCATATTCCTCGGCAAAGCCGAAGCCGCCGTGCGTCTGCACGCACATGTCGGCGGCGTACCAGCTCGCCTCGGACGCGAGCATCTTTGCCATATTCGCCTCGGTCCCGCCATCCTGCCCCGCGTCGAACAGCCGCGCCGCCTTGTCGACCATCTCGGCGGCGGCGGCGATCTGCACATAAGCACGCGCGATCGGGAACTGGACGCCCTGGTTCTCGCCGATCGCGCGGCCGAACACCTCGCGCTCCTTGGCATAGGTGGTCGCGCGGTCGATGAAAAAGCGGCCGTCGCCGATACATTCGGAGGCGATCAGGATGCGCTCGGCGTTCATGCCCGACAGGATGTAACGGAAGCCCTTGCCCTCCTCGCCGATCAAATTGGCGGCGGGGACTTCGAGATCGTCGAAGAACAGCTCGGTGGTCGCATGGTTGAGCATCGTGCGAACCGGACGGATGGTGAGGCCGTTACCCTGCGCCTCGCGCATGTCGACGAGCAGCACACTCATCCCGTCGGAGGGTTTGGCGCATTCCTCGCGCGGGGTGGTGCGGCAGAGCAGGACCATCAGGTCCGAATGCTCGGCGCGGCTGATCCAGATTTTTTGGCCGTTGACGACATATTTGTCGCCGACCTTTTTGGCGAAGGTGCGGATGCGCGTGGTGTCGGTGCCCGCGGTCGGTTCGGTGACGCCGAACGCCTGCAGGCGCAGGTCGCCGCTGGCGATGGCGGGCAGATAGGCTTGCTTCTGCGCCTCCGACCCATGTTTGAGCAATGTGCCCATCGTGTACATCTGCGCGTGGCAGGCGCCGCCGTTGCAGCCCGAGCGATGGATTTCCTCGAGCACCGCGGTCGCGGCGCCAAGGCCGAGCCCCGACCCGCCATATTGTTCAGGGATCAGGACCGAGAGGAAACCCGCTTCGGTCAGCGTGCGGACGAACTCGGTCGGATAGATGCGGTCGCGGTCGAGCCGCTGCCAATATTCGCCAGGAAAATCGGCGCAGAGGCGGCGCACCGCGTCGCGGATTTCGGGATAGCTTGGCGGCTGGGCTTCGGACATCGGCGTCTGGCTCTCCCCTGTTCGTGGGGAGAGCCTTAGGATGCGAAGCATCGGGCGCCAAGTCCAATCCGCGATCAGATCGAGGGAAGGTCGAGACTCTTTTCGCGCGCGCAGTCGATCGCGATGTCATAACCCGCGTCGGCGTGGCGCATCACGCCGGTGCCGGGGTCGTTCCATAGCACGCGTTCGAGGCGCTTCGCCGCTTCGGGGGTGCCGTCGGCGACGATCACCATGCCGGCGTGCTGCGAATAGCCCATGCCGACGCCGCCGCCGTGGTGGAGCGACACCCACGTCGCGCCGCTCGCGGTGTTGAGCAAGGCGTTGAGCAGCGGCCAGTCGGACACGGCATCGCTGCCGTCGCGCATGGCTTCGGTTTCGCGGTTCGGCGAGGCGACCGAACCCGAGTCCAGATGATCGCGGCCGATGACGATGGGAGCTTTGAGTTCACCCGATGCGACCATCTCGTTGAACGCGAGCCCGAGCCGGTGGCGATCGCCGAGCCCGACCCAGCAGATGCGCGCGGGCAGGCCCTGAAACTGAATCTTCTCACGCGCCATATCGAGCCAGTTGTGGAGGTGCGTGTTATCGGGGAGCAGTTCCTTCACCTTGGCGTCGGTCTTGTAGATGTCCTCGGGATCGCCCGACAGCGCCACCCAGCGGAATGGGCCGATGCCGCGGCAGAAGAGCGGACGGACATAGGCGGGGACGAAGCCCGGGAAGTCGAAGGCATTTTCGACGCCCTCGTCCTTCGCCACCTGGCGGATGTTATTGCCATAGTCGGTCGTCGGCACGCCCGCGGCCTGCAGGTCGAGCATCGCCTGCACATGCACCGCCATCGACGCCTTGGCGGCTTTCGCGACCGCCGCGGGATCGCTCTCGCGCTTCGAAAACCATTGATCGAGGGTCCAGCCCGCGGGGAGATAGCCGTTGACCGGATCGTGCGCCGAGGTCTGGTCGGTGAGCAGGTCGGGGCGGATGCCGCGGCGGACCATTTCGGGCAGGATTTCGGCGGCGTTGCCGAGCAGGCCGACGGAGACGGGTTTGCCCTCGGCATGGCTCGCCTCGATCATTGCGATCGCTTCGTCGATGCTCGATGCCTGCTTGTCGAGATAGCCGGTGCGCAGGCGCATCTCGATGCGGCTCGGCTGGCATTCGATCGCGAGGCAGCTGGCGCCCGCCATCACCGCGGCGAGCGGCTGCGCCCCGCCCATGCCGCCAAGCCCGGCCGTCAGCAGCCAGCGGCCCGACAGGTCGCCGCCATAATGCTGGCGGCCCATCTCGACGAAGGTTTCGTAAGTGCCCTGAACGATGCCCTGGCTGCCGATATAGATCCAGCTGCCGGCGGTCATCTGGCCGTACATCATCAGGCCCTTTTTATCGAGCTCGTGGAAATGATCCCAGTTCGCCCATTCGGGGACGAGGTTCGAATTGGCGAGCAGCACGCGCGGCGCGTCGGCGTGGGTGCGAAAGACACCGACGGGCTTGCCCGACTGGATCAGCAGCGTCTCGTCGTCATTGAGGCGCTTCAGCGTCTCGACGATCCTGTCATAGCTTTCCCAGTCGCGTGCGGCGCGGCCGATGCCGCCATAGACGACCAATTCGTGCGGCGCCTCGGCGACATCGGGGTGGAGATTGTTCATCAGCATCCGCATCGGTGCTTCGGTGAGCCAGCTTTTCGCGCTGATCTCGGGGCCGGTCGCCGGGCGGATCACGCGGCTGTTGTCGAGCCTCTGATTGAGGGGGCGGGTCATTTCTGTCCTTTCGCAAAATCGAGAGTGGCGGCGATCAGCTGTTCGAGAACGGGCCGGATCGCAGGGTTCGGTTCGATGGGGGAGGGCCAATTGGCGTGGGTGATTTCGGTGGGCTCGGCCATATAGCCGCGCTGTGCCAGCTCCATCTGGATGGCATGGATGCCGTCGTCGGGGCGGCCATAGTGGCGCGTCGTCCAGCCGCCTTTGAAGCGGCCGTTGACGACATGGCTCTTGCCGCTCGCGGCGCAGATGTTCGCGACGATGGTTTCGAGTTCGGGGGCCGAGGTCGCGCCGCCGTTGGTGCCGATGTTGAACTGCGGTAGCTCGCCGTCGAACAGGCGCGGGACATGGCTGCGGATCGAATGGGCGTCGTAGAGGACGACGCGGCCGTGCGCCGATTTCAGGCGGTCGAGTTCGGTAGCCAGCGTGTCGTGATAGGGCCGGTGATAGGAGTGCAGCCGCTGCATGATCTCGGCCTCGTCGGGTGCATCGAAGCGATAGAGCGGTTCGCCGTCGAAGGTCGTCGTCGGACATAGCTCGGTCGTCGTCTGTCCCGGATAGAGCGACGCGCCCGACGGATCGCGGTTCATATCGATGACGCTGCGCGAAATGTCGGTCGCGACCAGCGTCGCGCCCCGATCTGCGGCGAAGGCGTAAAGTTCGGCGATCCACCAGTCGGTGTCGATCTGCGCGTGCCATGGCGAAACATACTGCTCGTCGAGACCCGCCAAATCTGTCCCGCCGTGCGGGAAGGCGATGACGAGCGGCGCGTCGCCGCGATGGACGCGCAGCCAGTCCATCAAGCGATGCCCGGCAGCGTGGCGGGCACCGCGGCGGCGAGGCTGCCCGACCGGACCAGCGCGGTCGCGGCCTCCATATCGGGATGGAAATGCCGGTCGTCTTCGAGCGTCGGCACTTCGGCACGCAGATGTTTGTGCGCGGCTTCGAGCGCGTCGCTTGATTTCAGCGGCGCGTGGAAGTCGATGCCCTGACACGCGGCGAGCAGTTCGATGCCGATCACCGCGCTGACATTGTCGGCCATTTCGAGCAGACGGCGTGCGCCGTGCGCGGCCATCGAGACATGATCTTCCTGATTGGCCGAGGTCGGGATCGAATCGACGCTGGCGGGATAGGCGCGCTGCTTATTCTCGCTGACGAGCGCGGCGGCGGTGACCTGCGGGATCATGAACCCCGAGTTGAGCCCGGGGCGCGGGGTCAGGAAGGCGGGCAGGCCCGACAATGCGGGATCGACGAGCATCGCGATGCGGCGCTCCGAAATCGAACCGATCTCGCAGAGCGCCATTGCGATCATGTCGGCGGCGAAGGCGACGGGCTCGGCGTGGAAGTTGCCCCCCGACAGCGCTTCGTCCCCAAACGGGCCAGCGTCGGCGAAGATCAGCGGATTGTCCGAGACGCCATTTGCCTCGATGCCGAGCGTCGTCGCGGCCTGACGCAGCAGGTCGAGCACGGCGCCCATCACCTGCGGCTGACAGCGGAGGCAATAAGGGTCCTGCACACGTGGATCGTCGATGGCGTGCGATGCGCGGATCGCCGATCCCGCCATCAGACTGCGCAGCGTATCGCCGACCTCGCGCTGTCCGGCATGCCCGCGCAATGCGTGGATGCGCGAATCGAAGGGCGCGTCGGAGCCCTTGGCGGCCTCGGTCGAGAGCGCGCCGGTAATCAGCGCCGACCGGAACACGGTCTCGGCGCGGAACAGGCCGGCGAGCGCGTTGGCGGTCGAAAATTGCGTGCCGTTGAGCAGCGCGAGACCTTCCTTGGGGCCGAGATCGACCGGGGCGAGACCGGCCTGTGCGAGTGCATCGGCAGCGGGCAAGGTTTTGCCGCCGACGTCGATTGCGCCGACGCCGATCATCGCGGCCGCCATGTGCGACAACGGCGCCAGATCGCCGCTTGCGCCGACCGAACCTTGCGACGGGACGACGGGGGTCAGATCTTTCGCCAGCATCGCCTCGATCATCGCGACCGTCTCGCGCTTCACGCCCGAGGCGCCCATGCCGAAGCTGGCGAGCTTCAGCGCCATCATGAGGCGCACGATGGGGACGGGCGACGGCGCGCCGGTGCCCGCGGCGTGGCTGAGCACGATATTGCGCTGGAGGGTCGCCAGATCGTTTTCGGCGATGCGCACGCTCGCGAGCTTTCCGAAGCCGGTGTTGATGCCGTAGACGGGAGCGCCCTTCGCCACGATCCGCGCGACCGCGGCGGCGCTCGCGTCGATCGCGGCCCATGCATCGGCGCTCAGTTCGGCGCCCGCGCCCTCATGGATTTCGCGCCAGTCGGCGAGTGTCATGGCGCCGGGAGTGATGATCATTGTCCGTCCTTGATGCGTTGGTGAAGCGGGTTGAAGCCGATGCGGTAAACCAGCTCGGCGGGGTCGGTGACGTTCCAGATCGCGAGGTCGCACGCCTTGCCGGCTTCGAGTGTGCCGATTTCGGCGCCAAGACCCAGCGCGGCGGCGGCGTTCACCGTCGCGCCGCGCAGCGCCTCGACCACCGTCAGCCCGAACAAGGTCGCGCCCATGTTGAGCATCAGCAGCAGCGAGGTCGTCGGCGAGGTGCCGGGGTTGTTGTCGGTCGCGAGCGCGATCCGCGTGCCGTGGCGGCGCATCGCATCGATCGGCGGCAATTTGGTCTCGCGCATGAAGTAATAGGCGCCGGGCAGCAGCACCGCGACGGTGCCTGCGGCGGCCATCGCGCGGACATCGTCGTCGGTCGCATGTTCGAGATGATCGGCCGACAGCGCGCCGTGCAGCGCCGCAAGCGCGCTGCCATGGAGCGCCGACAATTGCTCGGCGTGAAGCTTCACCGCAAGGCCGTGCGCCTTCGCCGTTTCGATCACGCGTTCGCATTGTGCGGGCGAGAAGCCGATGCCTTCGCAAAAGGCGTCGACCGCGGTTGAGAACGGCGCGGCGGCGGGGATCATCTCGCCCACGACGAGGTCGATATAGGCGTCGCTGTCGCCCTTATATTCGGGGGGCAGCGCGTGGGCGCCGAGGAAGGTTGGTTCGACGCGAACCCGGCGGTGGTCGGCGAGCGCGCGCGCGGCGCGCAGCATCTTGAGCTCGTCGTCGGTCGACAGGCCGTAGCCCGATTTGATTTCGATCGTCGTGACGCCCTCGGCGATGAGGGCGTCGAGACGGGGGAGCGCGCTTGCGACCAGATCGGTTTCGCTCGCTTCGCGGGTGGCGCGCATCGTCGAGACGATGCCGCCGCCCGCGCGGGCGATCTCTTCATAGCTAGCGCCCGCGAGCCGCATCGCCCATTCGTTGGCACGGTTTCCGCCATGGACAAGGTGCGTGTGGCAATCGATGAGGCCGGGGGTGATCAGCCGACCCTCGCAATCATGGATTATTTGCGCCGCCGTCGGCGCGCCGACGGCGGGGCCGGCGTAGGCGATGCGTCCATCCTTCGCGGCCACGACACCATTGTCGATCAGGCCGAGGGCGTCATCGGCCATCGTTGCGATTCGGGCGTTCGTCCAGAGCTGCTCCATCTGGACTATGTCGTCCGAATGCGCCATTATGTCTAGACATAATATGAGGACGAACGATGATGGCTCTCTGGTTCGAACGTGCGTGGATCGAAAATGGCTGGGCAAGGGATGCGCGGCTGCGCATCGCCGACGGCCGGATCGCTTCGATCGAAACCGGCGTTGCGCCGGAGCGAGAGGACGAGCGCCATCGAGTCGCGCTGCCGGGGCTGTGCAATGTTCACAGCCATGGCTTCCAGCGCGGCATGGCCGGGCTTTCGGAGCGCCGCAGCCGGCCCGACGATAATTTCTGGAGCTGGCGCGAGATCATGTACCGCTTCCTCGATCGGCTGACGCCCGACGATGTCGCGGCGATCACCGCGCAGGCTTATGCGGAGATGCTGGAAACGGGGTTCACGCGCGTTGGCGAGTTTCATTATTTGCACCACGACCCCGCGGGCGCGACCTATGCCGACCCGGCCGAGATGGCGGGTGCGATCGTGCGGGCGAGTGGCGAAACGGGCATCGGCCTGACGTTGCTCCCTGTCTTCTACGCGCACGGCAATTTCAATGCGGCACCGCCAAGCCCCGGCCAGCGGCGCTTCCTCAATAACATCGACGACTTTGCCACGCTGCTCGACGCATCGCGGCCCAAGCTTTCGGGCGACGCCAATATCGGCGTCGCGCCGCACTCGCTTCGCGCCGTGACGCCCGACGAGCTCGTGGCGCTGCTCGCGATGTCGCCGACCGGGCCGGTGCATATCCACGCCGCCGAACAGGTGAAAGAGGTCGCCGATTGCGTCGCGTGGAGCGGCGCGCGGCCGGTCGAATGGCTGCTCGATCACGCCGGGGTCGACGAACGCTGGTGCCTGATCCATTCGACCCATCTCGATGCGGACGAAGTCGCGCGGCTCGCCGCGAGCGGCGCGGTCGCTGGACTGTGCCCGATCACCGAGGGCAATCTGGGCGACGGCATTTTCCCCGCGGTCGATTATCTCGGCGCGGGCGGCCGTTTCGGGATCGGCACCGACAGCAATATCCTGGTCGATGCGGCGCAGGAATTGCGCGCGCTCGAATATTCGCAGCGGCTCGCGCAGCGCGCGCGGGCGTTGCTGGCGAGTGAGGCGGCGCCGTTCGTCGGCGCGAACCTGTTTGCGCGCGCGGTGCAGGGCGGGGCGCAGGCGCTGGGCGTACCCGCGGGGTTGGCGGTGGGCCACGCGGCCGACATCGTCTCGCTGGACCTTGATCATCCCGTTTTTGCCGGAACCGACGACGCGACGCTGCTCGACCGCTGGATATTTGCGGCCCGCGCTGGCGCGATCGACAATGTGTGGCGAGCGGGCATCAAGCGCGTCGAAAAGGGCCGCCATGTCGATGCGGACGCGATCGCCGCCGCCTATCGCGCCTGTATCGCGCGGCTGCTCGCGTGAACCCCGCCCGGCGCATCCGCGACGAGATTGCGGCCGCGATCCAGTCGGGTGAATGGCGCCCCGGCGACCGCGTCCCGACCGAACAGGAACTCGCCGTGCGCTACGGCTGTGCACGCGCGACGGTGAGCAAGGCGCTGAGTGAACTCGCGGCGTCGGGGCTGGTCGAACGCCGCCGCAAGGCGGGGACATTCGTTGCGCATCCGCCGGTCCATTCGGCGGTGATGACCGTGCCCGATCTGGCCGAACTCATTGCCGCGCGCGGCGAGACCTATCGCTGGGAACTGGCGTCGCTCGAAACCGCGGAGGCGGGCGACGATCTGTTTGCGGGACCGATGCTGCGCATCGAGGGTGTGCATATGGCGGCGGGCGAGGCTTTCGCGCTTGAGCGCCGCTTCATCGCGCTTGCCGAAGTTCCTGCGGCGGCGGACGCGGACTTTGGCAAGGAAGCGCCGGGAACGTGGCTGCTCGGCCATATCCCCTGGACGCAGGCGCGGCATGTCATCCGCGCGGTGACGCCGACGCGCAAGGAAGCGGCGTTATTGACGATCGGAACGGGTGCGGCGTGCCTCGAACTCGACCGCACGACGTGGCGCGCGGGGCGCGTCGTGACCCATGTCCGGCAGCTGTTTCGCGGCGATCGCTTCGACCTCGTGGCCGAATTTAACGCCGGCCCGTGAATTAGGACCAATCGACATTCAGGTCAGGGTGAGTCGAAAATGGTGGTTTTCCGTGACCCGGAGCGCAGCGTACATCTGGTACGTGAGCACCGGAAGCACGGGAAATCGCCATTTGCAGGCCGCCATGGGCTGAATGTCGATTGGTCCTAGCTGTCGGCCCAGCGGCGCAGAAGATTGTGATAGACCCCGGTCAGGCGGACGACCGTCGCATCGCCCTGGCCCAGCGTCGCCGCGGCACCCTGCACCCCCATATCGAGATCGAACAACAGGTTGCGCTGTCCCTGATCGCGAATCATCGACTGGATCCACATGAAGCTCGCGACGCGCGCGCCTGAGGTCACCGGCTCGACGCGGTGGACGGTGGTGGAGGGATAGAGGACCAGATGCCCGGCGGGCAATTTGATCCCAGGGGCGTCCGCAAAGCCTTCGACGACGAGTCCGCCGCCTTCATAGCTGTCGGGATCGGCAAGAAAGAGCGTTGCCGACAGGTCGCTGCGCATCCGGAAATCGCTGCCGCGGCGGATGCGGATCGCGTTATCGATGTGGTCGCCGAAATTCTCGCCGCCGGCATAAAGGTTGAAATAGGGCGGGTAGATTTTGAGCGGCAGCGCCGCGGCGATGAACAGCGGGCTGCGGCCGAGCGCATCGAGAACGAAACGGCCCGCCTCGGCTGCTGCCTCGCCGAACTCGGGAAGCTGCTGGTTACGCTTTGCGAGCGCGGCTTGCGGACCCGACGTCTCGTTGCCGTCGATCCAGTCGGCGGCGTCGAGAAGCGAACGGAGCTTGGCGACACCGTCGGCGTCGAGCACGTCGGGAACGATACGGATCATGCGCCGCTTCTAGGCTGAAAAGGGCGGGAACGGCAATCGCGTACCCGCCCGTCCGATCAGAAGTTGTAGAAGAGACTGAACACTGCCGAGCGTGCGTCGCCGGGGGTCGCCCAGCCGCCGCTGACGGCGCCGCCGCCGACCACGCCGGTGTTGGAGATCGTTGCGGCGCCGACATTGTTGCGAACGCCGGTGTAATAATCTTCGTTCGTCAGATTGCTGACGTTGACCTGCGCAACCAGACCATTTTTGAAGTCATACGACACGAAGGCGCGGTGGATCAGATAGTCATCGACCATGAATTGCGTGCGCTGTGCCAGATTGCGCTGGTTGGTGGCGAACTTGCCCTGATAGGTCAGGCCGTAACCGACCTGCAGCCCGAACGGGAAGACATAGGTGGTGAACAGGCTGCCCGAGTGCTTCGGCGTCTGGATGAGACGGTCGCCGCGCTGCGGGTCGGGGGTGGCCGAATTGTTGAGGCAGCCCGCCGCACCCGGCGTTGCCAAGCAGAAGTCGGAGACGCTCTGCTTCACCGTGCTGTCGAGATAGGTGTAGTTGGCGAAGATCGCCCATTCGGGGGTGACATTGCCGGTCACGCCCAGCGCAACGCCGTCGACGCGCGATTCTCCGTCGAGGACCTGAAGCGAGTTGGGCAGCGAGGGGTCGTTCGAAGGGGTGCGGAAATTGCTGCGCTCGTTGCGGAACAGCGCTGCAGTAAGCAGCAGCTTTTTGTCGGCGAGTTCGGCCTTGGCGCCGATCTCGTAAGAGCGGGCCTTTTCCGGTGCAACCGCACAAGGGTCGGCAGCGCCGGTCGCCGGGACCGTGCCGCAACCAAGGCGTACCGTGGCCGACGACGGAGTCTTCGCATTGCCATAGGCCGCATAGAGGCTGACATTCTGGATCGGATGGAAAACCGCGCCGACGCGATAAGAGAAAAGATCTTCGTTGCTGACCTGCGTGGGCAGCTGAAGCGGGGTCAGCGGCGTCGTACCCGGCGGATAGGTAGCAAGCGGAATGTTACGGAATTCTGCGCGATTCTTTTCGTAACGCACGCCCGCATTCAGTTCGAACATCGTTCCAAGTTCGAGCGTGTCGAACGCATAGATGGCGAGGTTGCGGCTCTTGCCCTTCGACCGCGCGGTGACGGTGAAGTTGACCGGGCCGGTATAGACCGTGTCGGGATTGGACAGGTCGATCTGCGGCAACACGACGGCTTGGCCCAGCGCATTGCGCGCGAGGCTCGCGGTCGTGATGCTGTAATCTTCAAAAGCAATCGCGCCGCCGACGACGAGCGTATTATGGACTCCGCCTTTGCTGCCGCTGATCAAAGTCAGGTCGGTCTGGTTATGGATCAGGTTGTTGACCTGATCGCGAACCAGTCCGCGCGGGCCGTTGGGCTGGAAAAATCCCGGCGCGACCGTGACGGATAGCGGATTGGCGCTGGTCCGGAACACGCCGTTGGAATCGACCACATTGGTCAGCGAAACTGTGCAGGCATTGCCGGTGGTTGCGGTGGCGCTGGAACCGACCGGCTGCCGGTTGTTGGCGAGGCAGAAAGTACCCTGCGGCGCGCTGGTCTGGCTATACTGACCGACCCGCTGCCAGCGGGTCAGGTTGCGGATCGACACATTGTCGTTGAACGCGTGGCGGAAGGTCGCGGTCAGGCGGTCGACCTTCGTTTTCTGCTTGTCGAGGTTCCTGATGCCGAAATAGTCGCTGTCGTCGACGCCCGGCAGCGGGCCATCGATGACGGTGCCCAGGAAATAGGGGACGCCATAGATCGGCGTATTGTCGTCGTCCTGGTGAATATAGGCCAGCGTCAGGCTGGTGTCGCTGTCGACGCCGATCGTGATCGACGGGGCGACGCCCCAGCGCTTGAAGTTTTCGACGTCGCGGCCGGGCACATCATTCTCGTGATACATCGCGTTGATGCGCACCGCGATCAGGTCGTTGACGCGCCAGTTGCTGTCGACCGCAGCGCGATAATAATTGTCGGTGCCGACCGCGGCCTGCACCGTCGTCGCGTTACGCGCGAAGGGGATCTTGCTGACGAGGTTGATCGTGCCGCCGACGCTGCCCGACCCGTTGAAGACCGAGTTGGCGCCGTTGTAGACTTCGATCTGCTGCAGGTTGAACGGGTCGGTGCGGCTGTATTGCGCGCTGTCGCGAACGCCGTCCACGGTCAGGTCGTTGTTCGCCGAATAGCCGCGCAGGTTGATCGAGTCGCCATAACCGCCGCCGCCCTCGCCCGCGCCGAAGGTGATGCCGGGGATGGTCGTGAGCGCATCGCGCAGCGTCAGCAGGTTCTGCTGGCGGATCTGTTCCTGCGAGACGACCGTGACCGTCTGTGGCGTGTCGACGAGAGGGGCGGTCGATTTGGGTGACTCCACCTCGCTCGCGAGCGTTCCGCTTACGACGATGTCGCTGCGGCTGCCCGGCGCGTCCTGCGCTTCGCTCGCGTCGGCGGCGAATGCCGGTGCGCTGATCAGACTGCCGACGCAGGAGAGCGCGAGGAACGAGGCAGATGTCGATGGCTTCACGGTAAACCCCCTGTTTTATGATTGGTCGAGGGCGCCGCTATTGAGAGTCGGTTGCAAAGTCAACTCTAATGCGAATCATTCGCGATATTGTCGCAATTGATACCAATTGAGAAAAACGCTTAGTGTCGGCGTTCGAGCCACCAGCTCTGCCGCCAGCCATATTGGCTTGCCACCGGTTCACCGGCAGCGTTGGTCGCGGGTTTGAAGCGGAAACGCTCTTCGATCAGCTCGCACGTCGTCCCGTCGAGCGAGGCGTCGCCGCTCGACCGGGTCACGCGGCATCCGCTGACGCGGCCGCTGGCTTCGATGGTGAAGCGCACTTCGACCGCGCCGCCCGTCTTCGCGCGGCTTGCCTCGCGCGGATAGTCGCGGTCGCGGATCGAGCCGCTGCGCCAGACGGCCTTGGTTCCGCCACCGGTTCCGCTGCCTACGCCGCCGGCGCCCGTCCCGTCGCCGCGCCCGCCTGCGCCTGATCCGGGGCCTGGATTGGGTGTCGCGCCGGCCGATGCGTCGTTTCCGGCGCCTGGGCGCGGCGCGGCCGTGATGGGCGGCGCGATGGGGGGCAGCTTGGGCGGTGGCGCGGCGATTGTCGCCGCCTTGGCATGCTTGTTCGCAGCCGATGCCTTGCCGCTGGCCTTTTCGGCGGGCGCCTTCGCTGGCACGACCTCCTCGCGCGGTGGCGGCGGGGCGGGGAGGGCGATCGCCGCGATCGCGTCGCTGGCCTTGCGGACGACATTAAGATCGAGGCCGCTCGCGAGGCCAAGCCCCACCGCGCCGACGGCAAGCAGGGCGCCGCCGCCTGACACGAGCTTCTGTCGTCTCGAAACCTGCCCCGTATAGGCCATCGCGCCGCCTCTCATCGCGCGCCGCCGCGCACAACCGGCGACCCGTTTAGAGGAATTCGTCTAGCGTGGACATGAACCGGTCGAACTGGTCGTGATGCAGCCAGTGACCCGCATTCTCGAATTCGATCACCTTCGCGATGTTGAAATGCCGGAGGCGGCCATCCTTTTCGGGGTTCGAGGCCCAGCTGTTCGCGCCATACAGCAAAAGGGTGGGGCAGGTGATGGCGCCCCATAATGCAGCGATGTCATCCTGCGGCATGTCGAAGGCGGGCCAGACGTTGAGGTAATTGTCGAACTTCCAGCTCCATGTGCCATCCTCGTTGCGGCTGATGCCGTGGATGGTCAGGTGGCGCGCCTGCGCCTCGGTCAGATAGCTGTTCTCGCCCATCATACGCGCGAGCGCGTCCTCAAGGGTGGCGTAGCGGCGCGGGGTGCGCCCGGCCGCCTGGCGCTTGTCGTCGATCCATTTACGAAAACGTTCGGCATAGCCCGTCGTCGCGCGTTCGGCGATCACCTTGGGCGAAGGGCCGAGCCCCTCGATCGCGACGAGCTTGCTCACATTCTCCGGATAGAGGCCGGTATAGCGCAGCGCGATATTGCCTCCCATCGAATGCGCGACGATCGAGAGCGGGCCGAGGTCGAGCTGGTGGATCAGCTGCGCGAGGTCATAGACAAAAGTGTCCATGGCGTAGTTGCCGTCGGGCGACCATGCGCTGTCGCCATGGCCACGCAGATCGGGCGCGATGATATGATAGCGGTCACGCAGCTTTTCGGCGACCCAGTCCCAGTTGCGGCAGTGGTCGCGGCCGCCATGGACAAGCAGCAGCGGCGGGGCGCCGCGATTGCCCCAGTCGACATAATGCAGTTTCAGCCGCTGCGAGATGAAGCTGTTCGAGGTGGGGCCGGCACTTGCCATCGGATCATCCTTGCTGTCTGTTCCAGTTTCAAAAGGCGACTGGTTTCGATCCGTCAACCCCGGATCGGTGCCATCGACCCATAGAGGTAAGCGAAGGGAGAGTAGCATGACGACATTCCGGGACAATCTGCTGGCCGGCAAGACCGCCTTCGTCGCCGGCGGCACCAGCGGCATCAACCTCGGCATCGCCAAGCGTTTTGCCGAACTCGGCGCCAGGGTCGCGGTGGCGGGGCGCGATCCCGACAAGGCGGGGCGCGCGGCGGCTGACATCGGCAAGGACGCGCTCGGCCTGTCGGGCGACGTGCGCGACTATGCGGCGATCCGCGGCGTGATGGAGCGCGTCGCGGGCGAGCTTGGCCCGATCGACATCGTCATTTCGGGCGCGGCAGGCAATTTCCTCGCCCCGGCGCTCGGCATGTCCGCGAATGCGTTTCGCACCGTCGTCGACATCGACCTGAACGGGACGTTCAACGTGTTCCGCGGGTGTCACGACTTGCTCAATCGCCCGGGAGCATCGCTGATCGCGATCACTGCGGGGCAGGCGGTCAATGCCTCCGCGCTGCAGGCGCACGCCTGTGCGGCCAAGGCCGGGATCAACCAGTTGATTCGCGTGCTGGCGCTCGAATGGGGCCCCGAGGTGCGGGTGAACGGCATCTCGCCGGGGCCGATCGCCGATACCGAGGGGATGAAGCGTCTCGCCCCCGATGCCGAAACGCGGCAGACGCACTACGACCGGATCGCGATGAAACGCTGGGGCAAGGTTGAGGAGGTCGCCGAATCGGCAGTGTTCCTCTGCTCTCCCGCGGCCGGCTATATCACCGGCACGATCCTCGACTGTGACGGCGGCAGCCAGATCGGCGATGCATCGCGCGGCGATCTGGCGCGCGGGATGGCGTGAGTCGACGCTGAAAGCAAAAACGCCGCCAACCCGTTGGGGTGGCGGCGTTTTTAATGGTGGGCGTGGCAAGGATTGAACTTGCGACCCCTGCGATGTCAACACAGTGCTCTACCACTGAGCTACACGCCCATCCCTTGGGGTGACGCGCCCCCTAAATGCCTCCGCGCGACTTGGCAAGCCCTTCGCGCGCGGCGGCGTCGTTATTGTTGGCTGGACCGATCGCTGCGACCGAACATATTGTCGACCTCGCGCACCAGATCCTTGAGGTGGAAGGGTTTCGACAGCAGCTTCGCCTGCGGCACATTTTCTTCGGCACGCAGGGACACCGCGGCAAAGCCGGTGATGAACATCACCTGCGTCTGCGGCGCGACCTTGGCCGTATGCTGGGCGAGTTCGATCCCGTCCATTTCGGGCATCACGATATCCGACAGCAGCAGGTCGAAGGTTCCCGAATCGATATAGGGGACAGCGGCAGTGCCGCGATCGACCGCGGTAACGTGATAGCCGGCGCTCGTCAGCGCGCGTGCGAGATACTCGCGCATCACGTCATCGTCTTCGGCCAGCAGTATGCGAATCATGTTGAAATCTGTTCCCTGGTCCTTCGGCGCAACCGGTTCCGGTCGGCTGCCCCCTCTGTCATGCCCCCTGCATAGCGTCAGAGATTTAACAAATTGACGCGCGGGGCTGGATTCGGGCGGCTTTTTTTGCCACCCATCCATCATGCCGTCCCGCACCATCCCGCGCGCCGCCATCGCTGTCAACCGGCCCGCGGTGAGCGGGCCCGTCGTCGTGTCGGTGCCGCACGCGGGGCGCATCTATCCGCCCGAGATATTGAGCGCGGCGCGGGTCGACCGGCCGACCCTCGAACGGCTCGAAGACAGCTGGTGCGACCTGATCGCGGCCGGCGCTGCCGATGCGGGCGCGACGTTCGTCCACGCCCTATGGGCGCGCGCCGTCGCCGATCTCAATCGCGGCGAGGGGCAGATGGCGCCGGGCGAGGTTGCCATGCCGCTGCGGGCGCAATTTTCCGCGCCGGGGCGCAAGGAACGGGCGGGGCTTGGGGTCGTACCGACGCGGCTCGCCGATTGCGGTCCGCTGTGGAAGCGGCCGATCGACGGCGCGGCGCTGGAGTGGCGACTCGAATCCTTCCATCGGCCCTACCACGCGGCCCTCGCCGACGCATTGGCCGCAGCGCGCCATGAATATGGCCATGCGATCCTGATCGACTTGCATTCAATGCCGTCGATCCCGGTGGGCCAGCCGGGGCATGGCGCGCGAATCATCGTGGGCGATCGTTTTGGTGGAACCGCGGGCGATTGGTTGATCGACCTGGCCGTCACGTCGGCCGAGCGATTGAACGAGCCTGTCGCGCGCAACCAGCCCTATGCCGGGGGTCATATCATCCGGACGCACGGCCGTCCGGCGGAGGCCATCCACGCGGTGCAGATCGAAATCGACCGCAGCCTCTATCTGACGCAGGATCGGTTACCTGACGCGGCCCGTATCGAGCGGCTGGCGCGCTGGTTCTCGGATCTTGTAGCCGAAGCGGGGCAAGCGCGTCCCACGGCTGAACTATTCCCGCAAGCCGCTGAATAAAAAACCACCTCGTACCGAAGTACGAGGTGGCCAGGGTCCAGGGAGGACGCGTCCGCGTCAGTGATGACGGGACACTCGCCGCGATGGAAAGGGGGAAAACCACGGCGGCGTAGACCAGATTTAGGATGTTGTGCACCGACTTACAAGAAGAGACGGTGCAGAATCTGCAATATGCAAGAAATTGGTCGGGGAGAGAGGATTCGAACCTCCGGCCCCTGCCTCCCGAAGACAGTGCTCTACCAGGCTGAGCTACTCCCCGACCGATCTGCGCGCCGACCGGGGTCGCCGCGAAGGCAGGGCGGTCCTCTAGACGCGCAATCTGTGAACTTCAAGCGCCAATCGGCACATTGAAGATGATTGCCGGAACTGGGGCCAGAACCCATTAAATGCGCGTTCGAGGTTTGAAGCGATTTTGCTCAGGGCGAGGAGGCAAGGCGAAGGCATATGTCAATATTCCAAGACTTGCCGACGCAGCCATGGGCAAAATCGGTCAAATCCCGAAGGGACGCCGAAATGGGTTCTGGCCCCTACAGCATTTCGGCAGTTCGAAAACTGAAATGACCGCCCGTAACGAAAATCAGATGATCGACCAGATCGATGCCCATGGTCCGCAGGAAAAGCGCGGCGTCGTGCGTCGCGCCGATGTCGGCATCGCTCGGCCAAGGCGTGTCGGAGGGATGGTTGTGCGCCATGACGACCGCCGCAATACTGCCGTCCACGAGCCTGCGCCAAGAGCGCGCCGGGATGACGCAGCGGCCCGAGCTGTCGCCATCGACGCGTTCGAGCCGAACGAGGCGTTCGAAGGCATCGAACGCGGCGAGGAGCAGGGTTTCTCGCTCGTCATCGAACATCGGGCGCAGCAACAGGCGCGCGACATCATCCTCAAGCTGGCACGGCACGAAGCCAGCCAGCGCCGACGGGTCCGGCGCTTTGCCGAGGGGTTCGAACAGGGTCATCGCCGTCCCCATGCGCTCAGGCAGCGCGATTCCCAACGCCCGACTGCCCCGCATCGGAGGCATTGTGCCGCCGGCCATGTAGATCCCTTGTCCCCTCGTGACGCGAAGCCTAGCTCCAAGAGATAAAGCCAAGAACCGAGTCTTGCCTGATTCCATCCATTATGAACTTCAATATCTCGACCTGATGCGGCGCATCTGGGTCGAGGGCGACGAGCGGGTCGACCGCACCGGCGTGGGGACGCGCTCGCTGTTCGGCGAGACGATGCGATTCTCGCTGAAAGACGACGCGATCCCTTTGCTCACGACCAAGCGCGTCTATTGGAAGACCGGCCTGCGCGAACTGCTGTGGTTCCTGACCGGCGATACCAATATCCGGTCGCTCGTTTCACAGGGCGTGAAGATCTGGACCGACTGGCCGCAGGGGCACAACCAGATTGCGGCGCTGATCGATTCGCTGAAAAACAATCCCGGGTCGCGGCGGCACATCTTTACCGGCTGGAACGTCGCCGCCTCGACCGCATGGCGCTGCCGCCATGCCACATGACCTACCAGTTCCATGTGCGGAGCGATGGCGGCCTGTTGTTCCAGCGCTCGTGCGACCTTGGGCTGGGTTTTCCTTGGTTTTCCGGCATAGAGGCACCAAGCGGCGTCTCATGCCACTGAGAAAGCGCAGGTTGATCGCTTTGAACTATGGATAGCGCTATGATAGGGGAATGACATGTTATGGGAGTGACTTGTTGCGGTACTGACCGGCGGTTAATGTCTAATTCGAGAGACGCCCCAGGCGGCGGCGGCAGGTTCGAAGGGTACAATAGCAAGTGGGTCATCCCGAGTATCAATTTCTAGATCTTCTCGCGCGCGTGCTCGAGAAGGGCGACGAGCGCGTCGACCGAACTGGCGTTGGCACGAAATCTTTGTTCGGCGAATTGCTGAGGTTTGACCTCAGTCGTGGTGAAGTGCCGATCATCACCACCAAGCGCGTTTACTGGAAAACGGCGGTTAAGGAGATGCTCTGGTTTCTTACCGGTGGCACCAACATTCGCGAACTCCTGCTGCAGAACGTTCGTATATGGAGCGATTGGCCGCTTGCGCGCTATCGGCAGGAAACTGGCGATCACATTTCTCAAAGCGATTTTGAATCTCGGATTGTCGCGGACGAAAAGTTTGCGGAGCAATGGGGTGAATTGGGTCCAGTTTACGGTAAGCAATGGCGGCGCTGGATCGACGCGCAGGGAAGAGAGCATGATCAAATCACCAGACTGGTTGAGACGCTGAAAAACAATCCTTCAAGTCGGAGAATGTTATTTCATGCATGGAACGTCGGTGAATTGGACAAAATGGCGCTGCCGCCCTGCCATATGGTCTATCAGTATCATGTGAACTCCCGCGGGGAGATAAACTGCCTACTTTTTCAGAGGTCGTGTGACCTCTTCTTAGGGGGCGCGTTCAACCTTGTCGCTGCGTCGGCTCTCCTATTGATCCTTGCACAACAGGCGAACCTCAAGCCCGGCGAGCTCGTTTGGGTTGTCGGCGATGCTCACGTTTATTTGAATCACGTCGACCAAGTTCGTGAACAGATCTCGCGGGAGCCTCGCCCGTTTCCGGCCATGCGGCTAACACGACACCCTGCGTCCATCGATGGCTATAGGATCGAAGATTTCGAAGTGACCGAATACGATCCGCATCCGTCAATCCATGGCGAAGTAGCTGTCTGATCAAACAACATGGGCAACAAGAACGCGGAAAGTGCGCGCAAGCCCATTTCTCCTCATAGCTACGATGGAGTGGATAGCCGGCCGTTCGATGACGCCCAGAACAGGGTCCGCTTCGTGCCTGATATCGACTGTACGACGCAGAATTACCGGATACTAAAAGCGGTCGGTTGATGCCCTGAGAAACTTAGTTGTTTGGTCCCAGCCTGTGCGTGGGGAGGAGCCTGAAAATGCAGGCCGCGAACCGTCCCGGCCTGCGCGGAGAACGAAATATTATCTTGAACATATTCAATATCGATTCCCAGTTTTTCATAGCGCCTGAGATTCCAGACCTCGCCAAAGAACCCCCGGTGATCTCCAAAGCGATCCGGCGTTATGACTTTAAGTCCAGAAATTGGTTCGTAGATTTCCATTTATGATCCGCTTGAACAAGTTAACTCGCTGTATTTCAGAACTTTAGAAGGAATTGGTGTGGCAGATCACTTTGAAGGTCTGAAACACGATCCTGATGTCGTTCCAGAAGGACCATGATTGCAAATATTGCAGATCGGCCTCGACCCGGTCGATCAGATCCTTGACGCAGCCCGTGGCGCCACGCAGTCCCTGGATCTGCGCGAGGCCGGTCAGGCCCGGGCGGCATGCGTGGCGGTGCCAGTAGCGATTGTCGATATCCCAGAAGAGCCGGTCCTCCGCCGTCGAGCTGACTGCATGGGGGCGCGGGCCGACAACGCTCATATCGCCTTTCAGAATGTTGATGAGCTGTGGCAATTCGTCGATGCTGGTTCGCCGGATGAAGTTGCCGATGCGGGTGACACGCTGATCCTGGCGGCTCGTCGATTGGGCGCCGGCCTTGTCGCAGCAATCCTGCCGCATGCTGCGGAACTTGATCAATCGGAAAAGCTGGTTCTGCCGGCCGATCCTGGGCTGGATGAAAAAGACCGGACCGGGGGTGTCTAACTTGATGGCAATCGTCGCCACCAGCAGCACCGGAGCTAGGAGGACGAGGGCGACCGAGGAAAATGCCACGTCGAAACCGCGCTTGATGATCCGGTCATGCAAGTTCAGCGGGCCACGCGCAACGACGACCGTGCGGCTCCCATTATGTTCGCCGATGCCCAGCGGTCGGATGTCGCTCCATTCCTTCGCCATGAATTCGGCGTGGACGTTCATCCCCTGAAGGACGTCGGCCCACGCCGCGCGGCGTTGGGTCGCGCAATGCACGATGACGCGGTCCGCGCGGCCGATGACGTGGCCCAGTCGATCGAAGCTGGCGGGGGACGGGCAGACGGGGTCGAAAAAGAAGTTGGCGTCCATTGCCGGATCGCTGTCGGCCCCGAGCAGCGCCCCGTCGTGCAGTTCGATAATCGAATAGAGCGAGCCGCCCAGCGCCCGGTTTGTGTATTTGGCGTGGAAATAGTGGATGATCGACATCAGCACCGCCGAAAGCGCGAACGTCAACGCCACGCCCACACGCGACACATGGGGCCCCACGCCCAGCGAGAAGATGACCAGCCCCAGAACCGTGGCGCTGATGAGCAATGCCAGCAACACGCCGCCGATCGACGCGCTGGGCTTCAGTATCTCGGGACCCGAATATGCGCGAACCATGAAAGCGCAGATCAGGAAGATCGGAATGATCGCCCCGCCCGCAAAGCCCAGACCATGCAATATGGGTGTGCCGACAAAGAGCAGGCTTACCGCTATGAAAACCAGCTGGATCGACACAATATCCATCAAGACCAATATAGTGATAAGGCGTAAACGCACGACCTCTTTGGAGGGCTTGCTCCGGAAATGAACGACGACGGCATTGCGGAAGTCATGAGCGAACGTGTTCATGACCGATCCGATTTCCCGGGTTTAATGTTGTGAAATTGGTTCATCGGGCGATCACCCTCCGCGCCGAAGGCATTGGGCCCGATCGCCGCGCGGGAATTCCGCGCAATTCCAGCGCGCCTTGCCGGGGTCGCCCGACCCTTGCTTGATGTAGCTGAAGGACATGGCATCGATGGCCGTGCCCGAAATGGGGAACTGGCTCGCCTTGCGGGCCGGGCTGGTCCAGCCCAGGAACCGGCAGGTCGCTTTCCCGGCGCATGCCTGCTGGGCTTGGCGGATGAAATCGTCCGGACTGGATCTGTCCAGCGTCATCAGGAAAACATCGGCATCCGGCGCGCGCGCTTGATCGGGCAGCGCCTCCCGGGTCGCCGTGAGCGTATTTTCCATCCGCCGGGGAACCGCAACGGCCGACCGTTCGAATTGTGCCGCGGGAAGCATGGCCGTATCGCCGGGCAGGTTGAGATCGCGATGGGCGGCGGACAACAGCGCCATCTTGGCAATCAGGGGCTCCGATCCCGAATAGCGCGCGGAGAAGGCTCGCGGTTCTCCAAAATTACCGCGCCAGCGCAGGAAGAGGTGAGTCGAGACCGCCGCGATCTTCTGCAACCGTCCGCTCCAGGCGGGATGGACCCAGTCGGTGTGATAGTGGGTGGCGAGGCCGACTGCCGGTTCGACCCGGCCCGTCAGCATTTCCATGGCAATCATGCGCGCCTGTCGCCATGCCTCGGGCGAGGGGCTGCGGCGCAGCATGGCGCCGTCGCAGGTAAAGGTGAACTGGCAGCCGGTGGTTCGCTCCGCGCCCTGGAAGACGACGCCGCATACCGAATGCGGAAAAGCGCTGTGGCGCATACGGTTCAATATGACCTGTATTACCGCGCGCTGATCTGCAGCGCCGGACCCGGCTTCATAGATGCCCGCGGCGGCAAGGCAGTCGGTCGCGCGTTCGCGATCGACTGTTCCGCCGGCCCAGAAGACGGGCGCGGCCGGCACCCGGCCATCCGGGACGAAGGCTATGCTGGCGTTGATACTGCGGGCAATATCTGCCGCGGGGCCGGCGTCGGGGGTAGCCGCAGCGCCGGGGGGCAACTCCGGCATCTTGGCTGGCGCGGCGCCGGCGGCGGGACCGGTCCGAACCTGGTTTATATGCGGGGCGGCCGAGACCGAGCCTTGCTTGTCGTCGCCTGACAGCACCGTCTCGAGGATGGCGGTCATCGCCAGGGCAAAGCAGAGCAGCAGCAGGATCGCGCCCCTTCCGCTGGCCAACGAACCAGTCGTCTTTCGCCACAGCTCATCGGACAGCTTGCGGGCGCCGTTCGCTGACCGATCTGGAGGAGAAAGGCTCGTCACAACAGGGCTCAGCCTCGCCGGCCAAATAGGGCGAGTGGCATCGGAGGGGCGCAGCGACGGAAATTCATGGAATGGCTCCGGTTCTGCCCAAAGCCTGCGCCACACCGGGCGTCATTCCTATCGTCAAAAACTAGGCTGGAATCTGCCCCGATGATTTCCGGTCGGGATTCTTCATAGGGGGGAAAGGGGAGTGATAAATTGCCGGGATGAAGTGGGAATGCCGTTGTCGATCCAATTGAGGCACAATGGCACAATGGCTCAATGGATGGCGGGGACGGGAAACTGGGCGAACATCGGGACATAATCCGGGATCAGCCGGGGCTTGCGGACGGCTTGGCGATTCGATTGCCTGCCGCCGTGGGCGAACGCGATCCTGCCGTTCCGGTTTCGGGCCGCGTCGCCTATCTGGTGAATGTCTATCCCAAGATCAGTCACAGCTTCATTCGTACCGAAATCGCGGCGCTGGAGCGGCTGGGGCTGAACGTCTCCCGCTTTACCATTCGTCGAACGCCGGGAAGCTTCGCCGACGAAGAGGACCGCATGGAGGCGGAACGGACCACCCCGTTGCTGGATGGAAATTGGGCCGAACTGGCCGGAGCGGTCCTGCGCAGTTTCCTGAGACGCCCCGGGCGGACGCTGGGCACCCTGCGACGATCGCTGCGCGGCACGGGAAGTCCGGTGCGCGCGCTGGCCTATTTCGCCGAGGCGGCAGCACTGGCCGAACGGATGGAGCGGAGTAATATCCGCCATGTCCACGTCCATTTCGGGACAAACCCGGTGGCGGTGGCGCGTCTTGCTGCGCAGCTTTCACCGATAACCTACAGCTTTACGGCACACGGCCCGGATGAATTCGACGCACCGCTGGCGCTCGATCTTCCAGGCAAGATCGCCGAGGCGGCCTTTGTCGCGGGAGTTTCGAGCTTTGGCAGAAGCCAGCTCATGCGCTGGTCGTCTCCGCTGCACTGGGACCGCATACGGGTGGTGCGCTGCGCGGTGGCGCCGCATTTTCTGCGGGACGGTGCGGCAGATACGGCCGGGCTGGCGACGAGGCATCTCACGTGCGTCGCAAGACTGAGCGCTCAGAAAGGCTTGCCGTTGCTGGTCGCGGCGGCGGCCCGCGTTGCCGAGACCCATGATTTCGTTATCGACGTGATCGGCGACGGAGAGGGGCGGGCGGTGCTGGAGGAGCAGATCGAGCGTTTGAGATTGACCGGCCGCGTTCGCCTGTTGGGATGGCGCTCCTCCGAAGATGTTCGCGGCGCGCTTGCGGCATCGCGAGCGATGGTTCTGCCCAGTTTTGCCGAGGGTTTGCCGGTGGTGCTGATGGAGGCGCTGGCGCTGGGCCGTCCCGTGATCGCGACATCCATCGCGGGCATTCCGGAATTGGTCGATCGTGCCAACGGCTGGCTGGTGCCGGCAGGCTGCGTCGAGGCATTGGCCGCGGCGATGACGGCGGTTCTCGATGCGCCGCAAGAGCAACTCCGTGCGATGGGGCAGGTCGGCCGGGAGCGGGTGCTTGCCCTGCATGACCCGGACAGCAACGCACGTCATCTTGCCGGGCTGCTCGCGCCCTTCCTTTAGGGTCGACTGCTTCCCCGGCGGGAGCGGGGTAACGCGATCCATCGCCGCCGCAAGATTGTCAAACCGTGGCCGAAGGGATCAACCGTAACGCCACCGACAGACGCTGACGCCACAAGGCCGCGCGTTGCTGTCGCTGCGGCAGGGGCGTCGTCAGGCGAACGACATCGCCGCGCTGCATTCCCGTTCTTTCGCAGAGGAAAGGGTGCCGCGGGTTCTGGGCGAAATAGCTGTAGAATATGGCCATTCGATCGCGCCCTGTGGCGGGTTTCCCACGATGGAAAAAACGCGCCGTGTCCGTAAAGATCACCGTTCCGGCCGGGCCGCAGCAACTGATGACATCATCGGCATAGGACGGCCCCAGCCTTTCCGCCAACCTGGCATGGTCGGCCAATTCATAGTTGAAGCCGTCCCGGTCGTTCTGCATCCTATCGTGCCGTTTGATCATCTGGAACGGTCCGGCGCTTTCGTCGACATCGTGCAGATAAACGGCGACCTTGAGCATCCGCCGGTCCTCCCTGTCCCGATGCCATTTGCGGGTGGCAACCTCACGGCCATCGGCGACCGTGTAGTTGATCGTCACGCCGTCATAGGCGGGAGGCAGCCCGATGTAGTTTTCGGCGATATTCAGCAGCCGGTCCTGCAGGCCGAGCAGATAGATTGTTGGGTAGCGAACAACGCGATTCGACGGCACGATTATAAATACCTCGCCGTTCGCCGTCCGCTCGTGCGCTTCGCCGGCGAAGCCTTCGGCCAAGGCGCGGGCTTCGCCCATCACCGCATCGCCGTTTGCGAGGTCGAGCGCCTCGATTGTCGTGACGTAGATGCCATCCTTTTCGAGGGCCGCGACGATTTTTGCGTCCATTTCCGGAAGATGCGGCAGGGCCGGCTGATGGATGTGCAGCGCCTCGCCATATCGGCGGCCCAGAATGATCCGCACCCGCGGTCGGTTAAAGAGCTTCAGTGCCGTTCGCGCGGGAAGGTCCTGCAGCCAGCGCCGTCGTCGTGCGATCACTTTTTGGAACATTCTCGAACCTTTACGGAAGCGGAATGGAAAGACGCAGAGAGATGGGAAAGCCGACGCACGCCGAAGGGCGACGCCAGCTCGTCCAAAGCCGGACAGGGCGGATCATGCGGATTGGTGCACCGTGTCCAACAGAAAATAGTCGCCATATTCGGACGTCTGCGGCGGGCTCGATATGGACATGTTGAGCACCGTCCCGATCACCGGCGTCGGGCTGAGCGATTTGATCGTTTTCGTCAGTGCGCGCTTGGAGGTCCGCCCTTCCTGCACGACCATGATGATGCTCTCGACGGCGGGAGCAATCAGCATGATGTCATCGTGAATCACGGCCGGGGGCGTGTCGATGATACAGATCGGCTGGTTATCCAAATTGCGAATGGTGTCGGCCAATTCGAGCAGCTTGCTGGAGGACAGCATGTTCTCCGGATTGGGGTTGGGATTGCGCACACGATGAACCGTCAGGTCGGTATCGTGAATCTGGATGCCGGTGTCTTGAAGATCGGCATTTCCCAAAAGATAATCGTCGATACCCGCATGATAGCCCGGCAGGCCCAGATATTGGCCGACCGAGGGGCGCCGCAGGTCCAGCTCGACCAGCACGGTCGGGTGGATACGGGCGAGGGCGGCTGCCAGATTGATGGAAACATGGGTCTTTCCGTTGCCCGGTTGGACCGACATGATCGCAAAAACCCGCTTGCCGGTGCATCGGACATGCTTGAGCAACTCGGATCTCAGGACCGAGAAGGGATGGGCGTCCTCGCTGTTCGTGGCCTCGAAGCCGACCATCAGGTTGCGGCGCAGCAACTCGGGATCCAGCATATGATCCCGTATGGGCCCCAGCTTTTGATCCGGCGTAGCGGCCGTATCACCGGCGAGCGGGTTCAGCGGAACGATTTTTCCGGTTTCAGCTTCAGCGTGCATGGCGTCCTGCTTTCTGAAAGTAACTGCCCCAATGGCTTGCGCGCGCGCGCGCCTTCAGTTGGCCGACCCAGGCAGTGAAGCGTGCATAGGGTTGCGAACCGTTGGCTGGCGGAATGACAGTCAGCGGTGGCGCGCCCAGCAGGCGGGTCAGCGTCTCGGCTCCGTGGATGGTGCCTGCCGAGAGTTCGTAGCCGAGTATCGAACCAACACCGATCACCAATCCGGCGAACAAGCCGGCCAGCAGGATTGCGGCGGGATGCGCGCCCAACGGGTGATGGGGCATGCTCGATTCATCGACGACCGAGAAACGCTCGCCCTTGTCTTCGGACTGGAGCGTTACGGAAACCTGCGCGTCGAGTTGCTTCTCGCGCAGGGCTTCATATTGCCGGCGGATATTCTCATACTCCCGCTCGATCATGTTCAATTCATAGGCAGCCTGCGGTGCCTGCGCGGTGCGGCGTTCCATTTCTGCAATGGACTGCACCAGCTCGGCGCGGCGCACCGAAAGCATTCTGTTGCGGGCGTTGCTGGCCGCGATCTCGCGCTGTATCACGCTGGAACCTTGGGTAGCCTGCTCCTGGCGCAGTGCGGCGCGCTGTTGTCTCACTGCCGCACGGGCAGCGATCACTTCCGGATAGTCGTCGGCATAGACCGCCGTGAGTTGACTCAGGCGCTCCTCGGCGCGTCGCAGCGCCTCGATACCCGGCGGGGTGCGCGTATCTTCGTCGGCGCGCGCCGCGAGCAGGCTGGCCTGCTGTGAAAGCCCCTGCGTTTCCGCATCGATACGCGACACCTCGGCGCGCAAGGCGGAATGCGATTGCGCGCTCATCGCCACATGGTCGGGCAGGGCGCCGGTATAACGTGCTTCGACTTCGCGCCGCTTGTCTTCCAGACTGGCGAGCTGGCGGCGGAGTTCATCGGCGCGCCGACCAAGGAAAGCCGCTGTGCCGGTGACCTGTTCGGTGCGGAACCGCTTGTCCTCTACCAGAAAGGTGTCCGTCAATTGACGGGTTACGGCCTGAGCCTTGGCGGGATCGAAATAGGTGAAGGAAAGCGTGAAAGCGATTGTCGAACCGCCACCGCCAGGCTGCCCTTCATTGGCGCCCACCAGATCGACCTGGATCGACTCGCGGACCAGGTCGAGCACATCGTCGATCGGCATATTCAGGCGTTCATCGGGAAACAGATCATTGTCCTTTACCAGCGCCGAAAGGCGCTCGCGGCTCAGGATCTGCTGGCGAATCTTGGCGATACGCTCATTCGCAATATGGGCCAGCGGAGAGGCGACGACCGTGGTCGGGATCTGCTGGGAGTCGATCAGAAGGGTGGCGGTCGATCGATATTGTTCCTTTTGGAGCAGGATCGCCGTCGCTGCGATCATCAGGCCCAGCAGGACCGGTACGATCACCCAGAGGCGCTTGCGATAGAGCGCAGCGATGACCTCCCGTGGGTAGATGCCCAGACCTTCGGTTTCCTGATCCGCGCTCATGAGCGTGCTCCTCTTATTGATAATCCGATCCGAAAGATGAATGCGTCAGCTTTCTCTCCCGCTCGCCGGTTGCGCTGCAGATAGGCGACGCTGGGGGTGAGATAGACGTTGCGACGGATGCGATGTTCATATCCGACCGAACTTGCAAAAACGCGGGCGGAGGCATCATATCCGGGTAGGTGGGCGCGGCGGTAGTCCGCCTCGGCGTTGACGGTGCCGAACTCGGATATCCGGTGTCTGATGTCGACTCCGACGGAAAACTCGCGCTGGAGTCCACCGAGGCCGCTAACCTCGCTGCCGATCGCGCTTCTCAGGCAGGCCGAGGTCCGCTCGGGTTCGTAGCAAAGATGGGCCGCACCATTAAATCGTGCGCGGCCCTCTCGGGTCATGCTGATGGGATCGTACAGCTTGCTCCATTCGATACCCAACTGCGTACCCCCATACCAATGCGCTGAAAAACGGCGGACCGCGGTTGCGTTCAGCGATGTTAGCGACGTATCCTCGCCGCCGAGGACGTGGCTTAAAGTCCTGTTTGCCTGAACTCCCACCGTCAGTTTTTCGCTCAATCGCTTGTTGGCGGCGAGGCCGAAGTCATAGGCTTTGGTCGTGTCGAGCAGCGTGGAACCAGGATATCGCAACCGCCGCCAGCCGCCGTCACCGACGATGGTGGTGGTTGCATTGGGGCTCCACGCCACGGAGGTACGTGCATCGATACCTTCGCGTATGCTGCGGGTGTCGATAGCGAAATCGATACTGTCGGTCAGCGAATCCGATACGAGATCGCGCGCGTAGGTTGCCCGTCCGCTGACCGTCAGATGTTCGTTGCGACGATGGCGCAGTTGCAAATCCGACCGACCGGTTACGAAATTGCCATAGCGTCTGGAATATTGGCGAAAGCCGACCTCTCCCGTGAAATCGAGATCGGTCCGCGGATCGAGCTTCAGCTCGGCACGCGGCCGTGCGACGAGCTCGACCGCTCCGGTCGCGCGCTCCTTCTCGGTCGTCAGAAAAGGATTATCCGATACAAGAACATTTGTATCAAATTCCAGCGTGACGACGTTTTGCGCATCGCTCTTCGCGGCGAGAAAAAACGCAAGCACGAGAGCAAGGAGTCCGATCGCAATCAGGCGTGAGCTGGCCACAAAACGGTTAGGGAATGACGAGGACATCGCCGCTCAACAGCATGGGAAGAGCGTTGCTCAGCACGCCGGCGTTCATCGCACGTCCACCTTTGAGGACGGACGATAGCTTGACCGGCTCGACGATCTGGCCGGTCGGGGTCTGGCGCAGGATCACGGCATTTTTGATATCGGCGAATTCGGCAGTGCCGCCTGCCATGCTCAGCGCCTGAAGGATGTTCACCGAGGTTCCGCTGGTATAGCTGCCCGGCGTCCGGACCTTGCCGACCACGTAAAAGCGCATTCCGATCGCGTCGCGAACCGACACCGTCACATCCGGAACGGACGACCGGTAGTTGACCGTGATGCGCTCGCGAATTTCGGCCGCGATATCGGTTACGTTGCGGTCGCGCGCCCGTATGGTTCCGGCCAGCGGGAAGGAGAAAGTGCCGTCCGGTTGCACGCGCACGAGGCGCTGCATCCGTTCTTCGCCCCAGACGAAGATGTCCAGGTCATCGCCTGCATTGACGAGGTATTGGCTTTGCTGAACGGCGCCGGCGATGGCGTCCAGTTCCGGTGATGCCTGCTGGGCGGCTGCCTGGGCATGGAGTGCCACCCCTATGCAAGCGACGGCTGCATAGGCAGACTTGGCGAAAGTCTTGCTGCGGCTGCCAGCGGTTTCACGGCGCGGTGAGAACACGATTTCGACTCCCGGAACGATTGAGTGGAGAACATCCTAGTTCTCTATCTTGTCGCCCGAAATTCGATGATTGCGGTCCTTCCTATGGGGGTGGGATAATTCAGATGCCCTTTTCCGCGGGACTGACTTCCCGGGCTGGCGTGGGGATCCCGACCCATTGGGCATAATCGGAAGGGGATTCGCCTAGCAGAATTAGCGCGTCATATCTGCATAATGCGGCTTGGTTCGCGGGCATCCCGGTGCGCGCGGCCGTGACCCCTAGCGCAGAAGGTTCGCCGCTTTGGCAACGTCGCATGCATCGCCACTATCGTCCGAACTTATGGACCAGGGCGCGAACGTCTTTATGGACCTCGCATTCACGCGGTTGACCATGGCTTCCGTTCTGAAAGCGATCGACTCAAGGGGGGGCGATGCACCCTTCGCCTATGTGGTGACGCCGAACGTCGATCATGTGGTGCGACTGCAACGCCGCCGGTCCGACCTGTGGCCGGCTTACCGTTCGGCGTGGGCGACCTTGTGCGACAGCAAAATCATCGCGCTTCTGGCTCGCAATCTCGGCGTCGCTTTACCGGTCATTCCAGGTAGCGATCTGACGCGGCAGATTTTCGACAATGCCATCCAGCCGCACGACAAGATCGCTATCGTCGGCGGCCATGCAGCGACGATCGCCCGGCTTTCCGAACGCTACGGCCTCCAGAACGTCCACCATTATGATCCCCCGGTGGGCTTCATCAAGGATCCGGTCGAGGTCATGCGGACCGTGCGGTTCATCGTCGACACTGGCGCACGTTATTCCTTCCTTGCGGTGGGCTCTCCACAACAAGAGATCATTGCCTATCGCGTGAAGCAGACCGGCGCCGGTCGCGGCATCGGGTTCTGCGTCGGGGCGAGTCTTGATTTCCTGACCGGTGAGCAAAAGCGCGCGCCTTTGTTCATGCAGATGCTGGCAATGGAATGGCTCCACAGGCTTGCCTCCAACCCTGCGCGCATGTGGCGGAGATATTTGTATGAAGGTCCCGGCATCTTCCAGATCGCACGGAACTGGAAACGCGGTGCTGACCAGTGACGTGGGGAGGCGCGCTGAAAGGATCAGGCTGGCGCGTGCTCGCGGCGCTGTCGGCGGTCGGCCTGGGTGGGTGTATGGCTGACAAGGGGCTTCCCGCCGCGACGGACGTCTTCTCGGCGGTCTATGGCTCCGCAGATTATAGCCCGCGCAAGTTGTTCATTTCGGGCCACAGCCTGACCGATCGGCCATTCCCCGATTTTCTGGCGGCTCTGGCGGAAGGGGCAGGGAATCCGCTGGAATGGAATATGCAGCATCTGGAAGGGTCATCGCTGCGCCGACGAACACAGGGCGACGGTTCGGAAGCGTGGAGCGGCTATCGTCAAGGGACCGATCGCGATCGCCGGCCGATCGACGTGCTGGACGAATTCGAGCCACGCTCCGGCGAGGCGCCCTACGACACCTTGATCCTCAATGAAGTGCATACGCTTCTGGAGAGCTTGATCTGGAACGACACTATCGGCCATGTCCTCGACTATGAGGCGCGCTTTTTCGGCGCGAATTCCGATGGTCAGACCTATCTGTACGCGGCTTGGCTGAACGTCGACGATCTGGACGATCCGACACGCTGGGTCGCATACGAACACGCCGCGATCAAAACCTGGCAATGCACAGCGATGCAGATAAATGCGCGTCTGGCGGCGAAAGGGCGGACACGGCCGGTTCGCCTGATTCCGGCGGCGCCAGCCCTCGCAGCCCTCGTAAAACAGGCTGTGCCCGAAGCCGGCCTGAAAGGGCTCGGCGCTTCGACCCCTCGCGCGACGATGGAGCGGCTTTTCACGGATGATGTTCATCTGACCAAGCTCGGAAATTATTATATCGCGCTAATAACCTACATCGCCCTTTACGGCAGCCTGCCCGCCGATCCTTGGACGTCCGATCTCGATCCCCAGCTGGCAACCGAACTGCAACTCTTCGCGGACCGTTTTATGACGCAGTGGCGACGCGAACAGGTGCGAGTTCCGATCAATTGTTCGCAATATCTCGCGGAAGAATTCGCCGGCATCTATCTGTCCTATGTTCGCGACGCCAAGTGGCGCGAAGCGGACGGGCGGTTGCGCGCCTATTATAAATGGGCGCGTTTCTCCATCGAATGGCCACGCCTCTTGCGCGGAGACAGCCTTGAAAACCCGTTTCGAGCGGGCGACCTCGAATGACCGGTCCGATGTGCCGATCGCTCGTCTTGAGGCCGCGGGCGCCATCCCGGTATCCGTTCGCTCGTTTAGTAGATGCAGTGCACAGCCGGAGGTCGAAATCATGGCGCGTTCGGACGCGGACATTCGCTCGCCCAGCTTATGGGAAAGTCGATCGTTGAGACTGGGGGCATTCATCCTGGCTGCCGTGATGGCGGCTGCGGCCTTTTTCTCGGTCGTGGGCAAGGCAGACTCAGCGGGGCAGGCGAAGGCGCCCCCGCCGCCGTCCGATGCGCGGACGGAATTGGGCATCAACCTGTTCGGACTGGCCAACTTCAACCGTGATCAAGTCTATCTGAACCTCGTTACCCAGAGCGAATGGTTCTCGTCGCGCGGAGAGGGCTGGACGCTGATGCCGAAGGAGCAGCTGGATCGAAACGGCTGGGTGCGCGAACTCAAGCCCGGGCAGACGGCGCCAAGGCCGCTGATGTTGCCGCCTGCGCCATTCCGGGCCGTACAGGTCCGCTGCGAATATCGCGGGCACGGAGAAATCACGGCTGGCGGCGTGGCACGCATTCAATCGAGCGGCGAAGGCTGGCTGATGCTCGATCTTTCACCGACCGGCGCCGCCGATGAGGGCGGCTGGATCGAACTGGTTGGCACGGACGCGGCGAACCCGGTCCGCGACATCGATTGCCGCGACATCGCTTTTCCTCGCAGCGAGCGGTTCCATCCCGCATTTTTGAAGTTCGTTCAGGACTTCAAGGTCGTCCGCTTCCTCGATTGGCAGCGGATCAACGACAACGCCGCGGTAAGCTGGGCCGACCGGGCCACGCAGGAAAATTCGAGCCAGGTCACACCTGCCGGCGCGTCGATCGAGGATATGATCGACCTCGCCAACCGGACCAAAACCGACCCATGGTTCCTCATGCCTTACAAGGCGGACGAACGATATATTCGTGAATTCGCGCTGCTGGTTCGCAAGAAGCTCGATCCGGAGCGAACCGTCTATGTCGAACTGGGCAACGAAGTGTGGAACGACATGTTCGATGCAGCGCAACAGGCGCAGCGCGAAGGCATGATGATGAAGCTCGGCAATGGCGATGCGAAGCGGGCGCAGATGATCCGCTATGCCCAGAAGGTGCGCGCGGCGATGAAGATCTGGACGGAGGTTTATGCCGACAGTCCGGAACGGCTGGTCCGGGTCGCGGCGAGCCAGCACGCCTATTCGGACCTGGCCAACATGATTCTCGAGGATGCCGATACTGTGCGCTGGGTCGATGCTCTGGCCACGGCGCCCTACATCTGGTTCGACCTCAAAGGGTATGGAAGCGGCGACCTCGACCGGATCTTCGCAGCGATGCCCGATGCGATCGAACACACGATGAAGTTCGTTGACGAAAACAGGGCGATCGCCGCGAAGCACGGGAAGCGATTCATTGCCTATGAGGGTGGTCAGCATCTCGTGACATCCGATCTTGTGCTGGCCCGTGCGATACAGCGGGATCCGCGCATGGCCGGTGTTTACGAGCGCTATCTTGCGGAATGGGATAGGCGCGCTCGCAGTACCTTGACGCTCTACGCGTCCACCGCGCCGATCGCTGACTATGGTTCATGGGGACTGAAAGAATATGCCGGACAGCCGCTGGACCAGACGCCGAAACTGCGTGCGGTGAAACAATTTCAGGCGAGAGACCGCTGATGCCATTGCCGATCATAATCCTGACGGGGCTCGCCTTGCTCTTCCGGATTGCGACGGGCGGCTATTACGTCATCAAGCCCAGCTTGTTCGTTGGAACGGTCAGCGCGATGGCGATCTGCCTGTTCCTATTCTGCCTCAGGAAGGACATTCGCAAGCCGATCGAGATGCCAATGCTGGTGATCGCGGTGGCGATGCCGGTGCTGGCGTGGTCTGTCCCCACTCTGCCGCTATTGTTCATCGGCATGTGCTTGTGGGTGCCGCTCGCAGCCGGGCGCTTCAGCCTGATCGTCCCGGTCTATCTGTTCAGCTTGCTGCTGCTACCCGGTCTGGACGACACGATTTCGATTGGTTCGCTCAAGCTGGTCGAGTTCAGCGTCCACGATGCGCTGGCGCTTGGCGCGGCGGCGGCTATCTTTGTGCGCCCAGACAAGGCCAAATGCCGCATCGAATGGGACATCATTGTCCTTTCCGTGGTGTTGATGATCAGCCTGGCGATCGCGCGCGACACGAGCATTTCTCACCATTTCCGCGCGCTCGCGGAAACGTCGCTCGATCTTGCCTTGCCATATTACATCGTCAGCCGAGGCCTGCGCAGCAGTGACGAGCTACGAGCTTCCATGCTCTGGCTAAGCGCGGGCGGTGTTGTCATCGCCGCACTTCTGGTCTTCGAGGTTTGGAAGGCATGGCCGATCTATCATGAACTTTACCGCGCCTTTGAATTGCCGACGTTGCTTTTGGTGAAGGTCAGGGCGGGGATGATCCGCGCCGGTGGTCCATTTGTAGAGCCGACGTCCGTGGCCATGGTTCTGGCGATGTGTACGCTGGCGCTATACCTGTCGCGTGACTATTTCCGCAACCGTAGCACGTACATGTTATTGATGGCTGTCGCTGTGGTCGGACTAATCATGCCGCAGTCGCGTGGCGCTTGGGTCGGCGCCTGCATTGCAATTGCCGCAGCGGATATTTTGCGCGGTCACTATGCCCAATTTGGACGAAAGGTTTTTCTGGCGGGCGGTGCGATTTCCTGCCTGTTTCTGGCCGCGCAATTCTCTCCCTACCTGTCGGAAATGCTCGGGTTTTCCGGCGGATCGAGCGCATCATCGGATTACCGCCGACTGTTGCTCAACCGGGGATTGGAAGAGTTCGCAAACCACCCGATCCTGGGCCAGTCCATGCAGGAATTACAACCTCGGCTTCTTGATCTGGTGCAGGGTGAAGGCATCATCGACTTCGTCAACGCGTATATCTGGATCATGCTGATTGGCGGTCTGGTCGGCCTTGTCATCTTCCTCGGACCGTTCGTCCATTTCCTTATCGGCATCCATCGCGCCGGCCGGTTTCGCGGGCCAAAGAAGCGGGACGTGGAGGCGGGCGTCTTTGTCTTCGGCGTTCTGCTGATGATCATGGAGATGTTATTTTTCACTTCCTTCGGAATGACGCGACCGGCCTTCTATCAGTTCGCGTTGTTCGGTTTCGCCGCAGCCTTCCTTAGATTGCAGCGCAAACCCGATCTTGTGTTGCTTCCGGCGGAGCCGCAGGAGAAGCCAGCGCCGCTAGCTCGCACGTCTGGCTTGGCGCCGCTTCTGTCGGATTAGGTCGATCCGGTCTGGCGCTCCAAACGCCGACGCGCGCCGCGTAACCCCCCTTCGACTATTAGGACCAATCGGCATTCAGCTCAGGGTGAGTCGAAAATGGTGGTTTTCCGTGACCCGGAGCGCAGCGTACATCTGGTACGTGAGCACCG
>NZ_JBOHHT010000113.1:0-21945 GCF_050725655.1 Sphingopyxis sp.
GCGCAAGGCCGATGGCCCCCACCCGCTGCGACTAGCGAACAAGTTCGCAAGTCTCGCTGCCTCCCCTGAAGGAGAGGGCGTAAATCAGGAAAATTTGCCGCCCCGACCTTGCAACCCGCAGCCGCGATACCGAGTTTAAGGCCGCAAACCCCTCGATAATAAAATGGAGACTGCCATGACGATCGCCCATCCTCCCCTGCCGTACGCCCAGGACGCGCTGGAGCCGCATATCTCGGCCGACACGCTGGCGACGCATCATGGCAAGCATCATAAAGCCTATGTCGACAAGACCAACGCCGCGATCGAGGGCACCGAGCTGGAGTCGAAGCCGCTCGAGGAAATCGTCCACCATGCCGAAGGTTCGGGCAACAAGGGCCTGTTCAACAACGCCGCGCAGGCGTGGAACCACGCTTTCTATTGGGAAAGCCTGTCGCCGACCAAGACCGCGCCGAAGGGCGATCTGCTCGCCGCGATCGAGCGCGATTTCGGTTCGCTCGACGACCTGAAAAAGAAGCTCAAGGAAACCGCGGTCAATCATTTCGCGTCGGGCTGGGCGTGGCTCGTCTCACGCGACGGCACGCTGTCGGTCACCGACACGCACGATGCCGGAACCGAGCTGGTTGCGGGCATCAAGCCTTTGCTCGTCATCGACGTGTGGGAACATGCCTATTATATCGACCGCAAGAATCTGCGCCCGGCCTATGTCGACGCGGTGGTCGACGAACTGCTCAACTGGGATTTCGCGGCGGAGAATTTGGCGCGCGACACCACCTGGACCTATCCGGCCTGACGATATGATCCTCCCTGCGGCGCAGCCGTGGGGAGGGGGACCGCCGAAGGTGGTGGAGGGGCGGCAACCTCGCAGCCCCTCCGTCAGCCCTGCGGGCTGCCACCTCCCCATCGCTTCGCGACAGGGAGGATATTCTTGCAAGCCGTAACGAAAATTGGCCCCCGCGCCCCTATCGCCATGACATGCCTTCTCCTATAGCGCCGCCATGACGATCAGCCTCTTCGAACTTTTCAAAATCGGTGTCGGACCGTCGAGCTCACATACTGTGGGTCCGATGGTTGCGGCCCGGCGCTTCACCGTCTGGCTGGACGAGCAGGCGTTGCTCGACAAGACGGTGCATGTCGAAGCCGACCTCTATGGCTCGCTCGCGCTGACCGGCAAGGGCCACGCCGCCGACACCGCGATCGTCGCGGGGCTCGCCGGCGAAATTCCCGCCAGCACCAGCCTGGCCGCGATCAAGGCGCATTGGGACCGGGCGGAGAGCGAGGGCTTCCTCTATCTGCTCGGACGCCAGCGCGTGCGGTTCCAGCCGGCGCGCGACCTGCATTTCCAGATGCGTCAGCGCCAGCCCTTTCACAGCAATGCCGTTAGCTTCACCGCGCGCGACGCGGCGGGCGAGATCCTTGCCAAGCGCATGTATTTCTCGATCGGCGGCGGCTTCGTCGTCGATGAGGATGAGGCCGGGCGCAACAGCCGCGGCGCCGAGGACGAGGTCGAGCTGCCCTTCGCCTTCACCTCGGGCGCCGACCTGCTCGCCATGGGCGCGGCGTCGGGCAAGAGTTTTGCCGAAATGATGCTCGAAAACGAGCTCGCGCACCGCAGCCTCGACGAGGTGAATGCGGGGCTCGATGCGATCGCGGGCGCGATGGATGCCTCGATCGAAGCGGGTTGCTGCAGCACCGGGATTTTGCCCGGTGGGCTGAAGGTCAAGCGCCGCGCGCCGCAGATCGCCGCCGACATTCGCAACCGTCACGAACAGAATCTGACCGACCCGCTGGCGATGATGGACTGGATCAACCTGTGGGCGATGGCGGTGAACGAAGAGAATGCCGCCGGCGGCAAGGTCGTCACCGCGCCAACCAACGGCGCGGCGGGGATCATTCCTGCGGTGATCCGTTTCTACCGGCGCGGCTATCGCGGCGATGACGCGGGGGTACGCACTTTCCTGCTCGCGGCGGGCGCGGTCGGCGCGCTCTACAAGCGCAACGCCAGCATCTCGGGCGCCGAGGTCGGCTGCCAGGGCGAGGTCGGTGTCGCCTGCTCGATGGCGGCGGCGGGGCTGACCGCCGCGCTCGGCGGCACCAACGCACAGGTCGAAAATGCCGCCGAGATCGGCATGGAGCATAACCTCGGCCTCACCTGCGATCCGATCGGCGGGCTCGTCCAGATTCCGTGTATCGAGCGCAACGCGATGGGGTCGATCAAGGCGATCGACGCAAGCCGCATCGCGATGATCGGCGACGGCACGCACGTCGTGAGCCTCGACACGGTGATCGTGACGATGCTGCAAACTGGCCGCGACATGCGCGACAAATACAAGGAAACGTCGAAGGGCGGGCTGGCGGTTAGCGTCGTCGAGTGTTGAGACCTAGGACCAAAGCGCTTCGTTCTGTTGCCGAACCATTTCAAACCGCGAAAATGAGGCTCGCGCCTTAAGCATCAAAACATCGTTGTAGTTGCTGCCAAGTGCGGCTTTGAGGTCGGCTCGCTTTGTTGAGCGGTTGTTTGCACCCACGATGATCTCGCGTAGATTCATAACCTTCGAAAATGGCTGAAAATAAAGACCTTTCAGTTTCGGTAGATCTTGAAGGGTGGTCAGCATTCTGACCTCCTCCTCGTAGTGCCAGTGGTCGAATTTCGTGTAGATGATTTCCGTAATCCGGTCAGGGTCGTTATTGAGGAATGAGGCCATCTCCTTCTCATCGCTCTTTATGCGTTCCGCAGAATAATTGACGGGGCTTAGGTGTTCGCCATCTATGTCGAAACCCAAGCATAGACCGTGATGACGGTCCGCATAGTGGCTCCACTGGACCGGATTTTTCCAACTCTTGCTGAAGCATATGAGCCCAGTGGTATCGTTGACGTGCCGCAGTCTTGCCTGAACGGACCGACGAAAATTCTTGTCAGTTATATCGAGACTGAAAAACTCGAAGGGATCGTTGAGGCGATCCCATCGAGACACCTTGAGTTGGCCGTCCTCGACGGCCTGAAGCCCATATTCTGCGCTCAGAAAATGATATGCCCGCATGTGGCCAAATAGCGCCCTTACTAACTGTTTGCCAATTATCTTGGACGCTAAGCTGTCGGATTCCTCTTCGTCACCCCGGACTTGATCCGGGGGGTATAGTGATCGGCTCCGATAATGCCACGGATGACCACAGGTGAAGATTTTTGTTCTGCCCTACAACTAAGTTTGCCATGAAGTGGCTGAGGTTAGCGCCCGTCTAATATCCTGCCTTTATAGAACAAGGCGGGCGTCAACAGAAAAGTGCCTCATTCCAAACAGGGGCGGCGGAGCGTGAGTCCGCTATCGAGCATCGGAAATTAGCCATTCTATGCCCGCACTCTGGCAACTGGCCAACATATGTCGCAACTTTGAACGATGATGCGCTTCGCATACGCAACTCGTTACGATAGAAGATTAGCCGAAGATCACATCGGACGTGATCGATAGCGGGGGTAAGGTGCATTGGCAAAACGAAAGCGTGAAGAAGCAACCGTAAGCTTTCACTACCTCATTCGCGAAAAGCGGGTCGAGGGGGGTCTGCCCGAAATCCTGCCGTTCACCGATGAGCAATTCGCATCGTTTTGCGAGCGTTTAATCGCTCAGCCGGACATTGATTTGGACGATGACGATACGTGCAAATATCTGAAGACGACGATCAACGCTCCGGTAGAGAAATGCGAGCAGGTTAATGAGCGAACCCTGTTTGGTCGCTTCCGTTCGCTTTATTCCGGCCACGCCTACGATAACACCGATGTTGGAGAAATTCCCGATAGCAGCGTGAGCCTTCGACCGTTCTTTTTCATAGCCTACTTGTCGGAAAGCGGTCGCATTTACGTTGGCAGTCAATATCTTGGCCAGTTCGGCGGCTATAGTGCGTTATACCGCACGCTTCGCGACCTTCTGCCCGATGGTGTGGTGTCGCACTCTTTCAGACACGATGCTACGTCATATAAAGGAGCGAAGCCGAAAGAAGTGCGCGTTAATTTCTCGCGCAAACCTGCTGAGATAACTGATACTCCAAAATTTGGTCAACGCGGAGCCATGTCATTCAAGCAATCTTCGAGCAAAGATGAAGAATTCAACACTACTGTTTCGACAAAGCTTCTTGCAAAGCTTGGACAGTCTGATGCCGTTTTAAAAAAGGCAATCGCGGATATGCTGTCCGGAAACGAATTGCTTGATATTAGAGATGATGATATTGAGGATTGCAGGGTCGTTGCGACGGTGAATGGCAAGAATCGTACGATTAATGTGATCGAAGCGGGCCACTTTGCTACCCGCTTCCAACTCGAAATCGAGCAATATATCAAAGGCCACCCCGATAGAGATAAAAGTAAAGAGGCTATGTTAAAACTTTTGGAAAAGCAAATAATCGAAAAAAGCGAGAATGTTTAACGTACGACAAATTGTACGAAATAATGACGCGACATTTTATGATTTCAATACTCGAAAGAGGCGAAGTCAGTTGCCGCGTTACGTGGCTGTATGCCTAGCGTCTTTTGTCGCCGCTATCGTATGCCCGGAGGTTTCAGAAAGCCTTCTAGCTGGCGTGTTAGCCGTTCAGTCGATTTTGCTCGGCTTCACCGTCAACGTGATGTTCTTTTTGCTTGGAAACCGCGAGAAGGAGACGTTGGACGGTACGTCGATCGAAGCGAAGGTGCGTTCTAAGCGGCTTCGCGACCTGTACCACGAGCTTTTCTATAACGTCTCCTACTTCAATCTGATCGCCGTCGCTTCGATCATCGTGGCGACGGGGCTTCTTCTTCCTACCCCGGAAGTGCCGGGTTTCCTTCGAGGATTGTCGCCGGTTGAGGCATATGTGCAATGGCTCGGCACTTCGAAGGTACCCGCGGTGGCGAACGGCATCGCTCGCGGCGGTGCGATGTTCGTGTTCTACGCGATTTCGATAGAAGTCGTATTTTCAATCGCGCGCGTGATTGGTCGAACATCATTCTACTTTGAACGGAAAATGGGCGAAGTGCGGCGTTCCAACGATCAGAGCGAAGGATAGCGCGAGCACGGACCTATCTCCGCCTGAGATGTTTTAATCGGCGGCCAACCTCGCTCCACATTGTACCGTCGATACTAAAGATGGATGCCTGCCGGGAAGAGCTGCTTCAAAGGTCTCAAAACACAAGGCGGAAGAAAAAATGCCGCCGATTGCGGGACTTTTCATGTCAGAAGATACTCATGAGAATTTCTCTAGTAAGCACTGTAAAAATACTGCGCATTTGCTTCAAAATTGAGGACATTTCATACGGAGGCTATTCGTTCGCCGCCCAAGCCTCCTGAAGAGATTTCTCGCTTATCAGCAGGTTCCGAAAGCTAGCGTCTGTAGCTTCGATTACCAAAATCTGGTCGTTTTTGCTTAGTATCGAGTTGACGTGGTCGAATACCTCTGAGGTAGTTTGGCTCGTTCCAACATACCAGACGGTTTCAAGCACACGGCCGCGATCCCAGCCCGCTTTGCCCATGTGTTCGTCCATCGCCTTGTGCGTGGGAACGCCTCCGTTTAAATCGTAAGTCACGAAATAGTTAGCCATTCTTCCCTCCCGTCTTGGCGATTGCGGGAGATTAGACCCATTCCACAGCGAGTCGAGTCACTGTGTCCGCAAAGCATAAAATCGCCTTTATTTTATTTTCCTTCTTAGGTTTGAAGGATCGACGCCTATTGCCCGCGCGGTGGCGCGTAATCCATACTTCGCAACCTGCTCGCGCAGCCGCGTTAATTCGACATCGCGGCTTTGCCCCCGCTCCGCCTGCTCCTCGACGCGGGCAATCTTGGCCTGCGCTTGAACCCGCGAGTGGTCGGCATCCGACACGCCATAATCGACCTGCATGTGATCAGTCTGGCGGAGCGCCGCCCGCCGTTCCCAATCATCGGCTTCCTTGCCGATATGCTGGATATGAGTGACGAAAACATGCCGCCGCCGCGTCGTGCCTCGGTTGAGAAAATCGCCATTCAAAAACTTCGATTCCGGCGAGATATGATATTGGGCAAGCGCTTCGGCATGGGTCCGCAGGATTGCGGGATCGACGGGGTGGCCCGTTTCCCGGTCGAACACAATTGCAGCGGCTTTCGCGCCATCCTTTTCAAACGGCGCAATAGGCTTGACCGGCGCGATCTTTTTGGGTCGCCCTCGCTTCGAGAAATTGAAGATGGTTTCGGTGAACGCCGTCGCTCCGACGCCATAAGACAGCATGAAGCCGAACGGCCTGACCTGATCGCAATAGTCGCGGTTCGCGTTATAGGATTTGAACCAGCGCAACAGGTCGGGCGATGTCGCGGCATAACGGCTTCGCGCAGGTTCGTTCATAGCCGAATGATAATCCCGCGCCACCTGATCGGGATGACCGGCAATCCCGGCGCTGATAATCTGGTGCCACAGGTCGCAATGCCAACGCACCGTGCCATCTTTCAGCACCGACTTGTCGGGAAGCGGAAAATACGCCGGGGCATCGGTATCGGCATAGGGCGGGAACAAATGCCCCAGCCCGTGTGCCGACACCTTCCGCATGACGGGCTGACCCTCGGCATCCCGATTGAACAGGGCATATCGCTTCGATGAAATCGCCCAGCAGAAAAGCGGCTCAAGTTCGCCCGTTGCCAGCGAATAGTTCACGTCCTCGATTTTTAGGATCGAGGCGTCGAAGCCATAAGGGTTGAGCGCGTCGAACCATTGCGCCACGCTTTTTACCCGCACTGCAAATTCGCCCGGTGACATCGCGTCAGGCTTGGTAATCGCCATGCTGTCGGTGTCGCAAAAGGACCAGTCCAGCCCGGCATCGGTCACGAGGCGTTCGGTGATCGCGAGCATCAACCGCGCCGCGCCGGTAATCAGCGTGGCAAGCAGCGGATGGAAATAGGTGCCGGGATTTTCGTGGCGATCGGTCGAGAAGCTGAACGGCTCACCCGTCGAACTATGCACCGTGACCGGCGACCGCCGGGGACGGTCATCGACATTCACCTCCACCCAGATGCCATAGCTGGTCGCATTGGCCGCGATTTTCAGGGCATTCTGCTCAATGTCGAGCGCCTCGCGGCTAACGTCATCGGCGCAGTCGCGATCCTGTTTGACGGTTTGGCGCAGTTCGATGACGCGCTGGAAAAAGTCCGTCTCGTTCGGATCCACGCAATAGGCCGGATTGCCACTGATATTGATCGCGGCAAGACCGGGCTGCACCGGCCCCGGCGCGAAGCGGATGGCCTCTAGAATTACCGGGGTTCTGCCGGTCAAAAGTTTGGAAGCGATGCAATCCGCGAGCGTGAACCAAAGCGGGGTATCCGATGACAGGTGGTTCAAACCTATCGTGTTTTGCTCCTGCCGTGCATAGTCGGCGCGGACAGGGAAAATATCGCTGTCTGGCATGACACGGACCAGCACGGTCATCGTTTGCCAAATGTCCGGCGATTGCAGGTCGCCCAAAGTTATGCGGGCTAAAAGCGAGCGGGTTTCGTCGGTGGCATCGTGCCACATCACGCCTTCGGCGATGACGAAATCCCACAGGCGCATAAGAGTGCAAACGGTCGGATACATTGATAGGAAATCGCACAGCATCACCTGCCGCAATTCCCGGCGAATGCGAACCTCCGACCGTCCGCCGAAATAGCTGCCCATAATCTTCGCGAGCAGATGGCGCGGAAAATCCGGCTGCATCTTTCGCCAAGGCTGAATTCCCATCGCTTTCAGATAGGCTTTACCGATGCTCGCCTCGCTATAGATTTTCTCCGGTCGGGCGTCGGTCAGTTCGAGTTGGTCGAAACGGGCCAATGCGATCCGGTAACATTCCCATGTCGCCTGTACATCCGCGACCGCATAGCGGATCATGTCGTCGCTGATCGGCGCTGCAAAATTCTCAAAATCCAGCTTGGGATGCTCGACCTTGAGAAAGGCGCACAGGCTGGCGAGCGAAAAGTTGCGAGCGAATAGCGCACCAGCCAGCGTTTTCACGTCGAGGAAATGCCCCCGCCGAACGGGCATATTCAAGCCCCGTTTGCGCTGACCCCGACTATCGCGCTGTTTCATGGTCGCGGCAAAGGCAATGGACGCGGCGCGGCGCGACATATGTTTGACCCGGATATTCGGGTAGATCGCCTGCTTCGACAACTTGAATGTGAAACCGCCCCGCATTGCGCCGCCATCGTCGCTCATCGGCGTTCGAGCCGAACCATGTTTGATTGCGAGCCGGGAAATATCAAACGGCAGATTAAACCCGACTATGCGAGCGCGAAGCCCGAAAGCACGGGCGAAAAACACTTCGTCAATGAATTCGTCGCGAGTTCGCAGGCGAAGGCCATGCGCGGCGGCATAGGCGGATAGGCATTCCAGTTCGGCGGGCGTGACGCCATCGGGATCATAAAGGATGCCCGCCTCATCCAGTTCGTCGCTCTTGCGAAATTGATATGCGCCGAGGCGCAATGCCTGGGCGGCGTCTGCCGTTGTTTCGGTGTCGAAAATCAGCGTCCACTCGGATGCCGGCGTGATCGGTCGGCGGCGCTTTGGCTTGCTGTCGTCGGGCGCGGAAAGCACCGTATATTGCGGTCCCGCGAAGGCACGGATTGCAATCGGCAGGTGATCGGTGATTGGCGGAATGGTCGTCATGCCTCGCGTCCTTCCGATGTGGGCGCAGCCCGTTCGATCAGCGCGTGGCCGAATGCGATCAGCTTATCGACGATGAGTTTTAGCATGTCGGCCAACCCAAGCAGGAAATGGCCAATTCGATCCAACAGCGGATCGGCATCGGGATCGAAGGCGGGGTGATCCTTCTGTTCGTCGCTCAAAATCCGGTGGCAATTGCTGCATTCCAACACCATCGTTTCATCTCGGCCATAATCGGCGACGTGATGTTGATCGAAACATTGCCAACGATTTTCGCCGCATGTTCCGCAACGTGGTTCGTTGGTTCCAAGCTTTTCCAATCGCCGCTGTTTGCGGGTCTCTTTTCGCAACTCTTTGTCAGTCACAATAACGTCCTTTCATTGAACAATTCGGTAGATTTCCGGAAAAGGCGTGTCGCCGGACGCAGCGATCCGGTGCAAAGTGTTCGGATCGGTTTCGAGGGGGTGGGCCTTGCCCTTCGCGTCGATGACCGACTTGCCCTCAAAAGGGCGCAGCAAATCGAAATCGTTCGACGACACGAAGGATTTGACCGCGTTTTGATGGTCGCCATTGAGGGCGGATTGATCGTAATCGCGCAGTTTCATCCGGCGATTTTCACCGCCGGTCATCACGTTCATTTCGCGGGGGCGGGCATCCGCAACTTTGATGGATTTGCCGCGTCCAGAAACGGTAACGGCATCGGCCAGAAACCGGGTGAAACGTTCGGGCGCTATACCGAACGCCTTCGCCGCTCCGGCCCGGTTGCCGGTTTGCCGATAACGTTTCAGCGCGTTTTCGAGTTTATCGGTGTTGCTGGTCGAACGCTTGCCCGCCGACGCCTCACCGGCCTTGGCGTGGCCGCGAGCCTGCGAACGGCTCAAGCCACGCTTGGCGGCATTCCGGATGCGGCGTTGATATTCAGCTTTATAGTCACGCTTGCGGGCCACTCGTCACGCTTTCGACTCCATCGCGACAGGATGCTGCGAATTGGTCAAAGCATCCCGATTTGAAGGATGACGGGCGAATCATCTTATGATCGAGTTGGAAGGCAATTTATTATTTTAATTGCCATTAATTCGGCGCGAGCCGCAAATTTCGATTATATATTTCGCCAAATTTGGATCGCTTAGGCCCGAACCGTTCGGGTAGTTTTGGCCTATTTCCTGTTTGATCAGGCCAGATGCCGATTTCCGGGGCATGTTGGATAAATCGACGCCGCGACTTTGGATCGCGGTAATTGCTGCGCGGATTGTATCTCCCGACCCCTTGGGGCCGGAGCGCGGCTTGCTCCAACCTGCAATTTTAGTTGGATCAATGATTTGTATTTCGGAATAAGCGTAGCCCCGAACGGTTATCCGGTCTCGCCGCCATTCTACGTCGGGGCATTCAAACGAGTCCGCTGCAATTCGCACGGGCGCACGGCTTGGGGTGGGAGCAGTCCGAAAGCCATAGGCGTGCAATTGGTCATTGAATAATTCATCCAATAGCAATTCCTGCAATTGCGTCTGGAATTGCCGATATTCCGACCATAGCTGCATTCCCGATACAATCAGCTTTGGTATGTCAGCTTCCGTCCGCAGGTTGGTTGCTTGCTCGCTCATTGCTCCCAGCGCCGAAAATTCTGAATTGCGGCGCTTGGCATCGGGACCGGCAAATTCGAACCACGCGATATTGAGCGGCACACCGTTTTCCCAAATCTCACGATTACCCGGTTTTGCCATGACGCGATTGCCCAATTGAACGAATTGCCGATTCTATCACGGCATTAATTTCATTGGGTTAACCTTCAAATTGTGGAGGAATTCGCTGATTTATGCTATGATTGGCCATGCTGCACGATACCGCAATTCACACCAGCGAAATGCCCGACGAATGGTCAATTCGCGCTGAAAATTGGCTTTCGGAACTAGGGAAATTGCAAAAGCCGAAACGGCTTAGGGAGCGCAATTCCAATTCATTGATATTGGCCGGTCATGGCAATTCATTGCGAATTGAAAATGGCGCATTGGTCATCAAACAGGGCTTTACCCATTATCCGCAAAAGCAGGAATCCCATCGCTATTTCAAAGGCGACTTGGATCTACCGCGCATCATCATGCTATTGGACGGCAGCGGCTCCCTATCGTTTGACGTGCTAAGCTGGCTGGCCGAACAATCCGTCGCCCTTGTCCGACTTAAAAGTTCTGGCGACGTGGCAATTGTCGCCAGCGGCAACGGTTTTGCCAGCGATCAGGCCAAAATTGATTGGCAGCGCGAAACCCTAACCTGTCCAATACGGCACATGGCATTTGCTCAGCAGCTTATACGGGACAAGCTGACGAACAGCCTCGTCACCCTCGTTCGCCATTTGCCAGAGCATCGCGATACCGACATGGCAATTGCAAGGGCAGAGCGCGGCATTGTCGAACTGGGGCAGTCGCTGGACGACATGCAGCAGGTCCGGGCGATTGAAGGGGAATGCGCCTCGCTTTATTTTCGCGCTTGGCGAAATTTGAGCCTGCAATGGAAAACATCAAAGCGATACCCGGTGCCGGAAAGCTGGCTCGCCTATCGGGGCCGCAGTTCGGTCCGCGAATGCAAACCCGAAAATCGCCGCGCCACCGATCCGATCAACGCCATGCTCAATTACGGTTACGCAGTGATGCATAGCAAATTGCAAATCAAAGCCATTGCCGATGGCTACAGCCCGCTTCTCGGCATCATGCACCGCCAAAAGCGGACAAGTGCCAGCTACATTCTCGACATGCTGGAACCGGAACGCCCCCGCGTGGACGCGGCCATTCTCGATTTTGTGCAGTCCAAAACATTTACCGGGGCAGATTTTGTCCCGCGCAAAGATGGCGCGTGCCGATTGTCGCCGCAATTAGCGCGGGTCGTGGCGCAACTGATTTAGCGGGCGGGCTTCCGACCGGGCCGCAATCCCTGTTGCTGGCCAGCGTCATTCATGGGCAGAAAGAATTCCAGCAATTCGATGCTCAATATGCGAGCGATTTTCTCCAGCGTATCGACGCTGGGATTTTCTTCCCCACGCTCAATGCCGCCGAGATAGGAGCGATCAACGCCCGCGTCGAATGCAAGCTGTTCCTGCGAAACGGCTTGGGCAACGCGAACGCGCTTCAAATTTTGCCCGACAAGTTTTCGCCCTTGCATGGACACGATGGACAGTATTTGAAGGATATAAAACCACTGGATATATCCATCATATTAAGGATTTCCCGCTAGTCTCGGCTGATCGAATTGCAGCGGAGGCTTGGATGTTCAAACAATTATTCCCTGTTGTTTTTGGCGTGATGCTGGCCGGATGCGGCGTATCAGAACCAGACTATTCCGGCTTATACGTGGGCGGCGATGAAACCGCCCTGATCCAGTTGCAAATTGTCGATGCCGATAGCGGGAATATCAACGGTAGCGTCACGACATCGCTGCTCGACTATAACGCTGGGGATTTGAACCAAACTACCAAGGCTATAACCGGGGTACGCCGAGGCGAGCAATTCAGCTTGCTCGCACACCACGGAGAATTAGGCGCTGACTCACCCCTGTCTCTTGAAGCTAAGGGCAATTCGCTGATGCTCAAAGTCCCCGCGACAGGACAAAGCATCGAACTGGTCGCAATGGATCAAAATCAGTATCGGGATCGGCTGACGCAGTTTGCAAGCGCACTCAACGCCAACGATGTTGGCTTACTCCCTGAGGAATAACCGCCATCTGCGTTCTGCTCGCAATGCCGGGACCGTAAAAACTCAAAGCACCCGAAACAATATCACTATGGCCAGCACGATGAAGAATGCGGACAGGCATCCTGGGTTTCTGGTGTCAGATTCACGAAATCCGTCAGCAAACATGCTGCCAATTGAGCGCTTTTCAATCCGCCGGATCGCTCGATTGAAATCATCTGACCATCCGTTGGGAAGCGTGAACTCTATTGTCTCTTGAACGATTATGGGTTCATCCGAAGGCCCAGCATCCACCGCCCGAATGGCCATTTCTACAATCTTATCCAGACGGTCTGGGGTCTGTTTGAATTTCTCTGCCTGCGACCCTAGTGCATTTCGCAAGAGCCCAACCAGCTCTCCAAACTTCGGCGAAACGCGAACCGAATATAGCCGCTCTTCATATCTCACAATTTGGGCGAGAGAATCGCGGAGCAGCAATGCTGAATGGTGGATTTCATCGACATCACCGGGTTGACCGGGCTCACCCCACGCTTTGTTGATCCGGTCTAGAATCTTCGCAAGCGGTTCAACCATTTCAGCCATTTCCTGCGTCCGCTCTGACACCCAATTCATGACCTCATCGTCATCAAGGAACTCAATTTGAATTGCGCGAACACCGTCGCGAACGTCTGATAGACTACGAAACAACGGTGCGTTGAGATGTCGCATGAGCGCAGCGGATAGACCCCATTCCCACCCCGGAGGTTTATCATAGGCGATACGTCGAATTAGCGGCGGATAGCCATCGAACTGCGCGAGGGCGTGTTTTGCGATTTCATATCGAGCCTTGTCGGATTGAGATCCAAGATTCGAGGCGACGAATTCTTCGTGCTGTTCGCGCCAACGAAATAACAGGACGGCAGGGAATTTTTTGCCGTCCCGATCCACCTGCCTATGACAATTGCGACATAGCCATATGCCGTTGGAGATTTCGGACTTCGCTTGGTCTGTTATCTGCGCCTCGTAACGAGCTTCGCCAGCACGCGCCGCGTAGATATGGGCTGCCTCTCCGATGATCGTCGCCTCTTTTTCCACGGAGTTTGGCCCCACGGTTGAGGTTCGGCAATCTGGGTTGCTGCACAAATAGGCAGCCCTTTTGGCCAACGTATCAGCGGTTCTTTTGGAAAAGTCCGGCGCCATCAGTCAACTGTATGCATCCAGTGCGAAGAAGGGAAATCAAACGAACCCAAAGAGCGCCGAGTTCAGGATTCAGCGTTCGGTTTTGCATCTGGTGCGATTGGCCAAATTGGCCGTTCCAGCTTTGCTCCGGTTATCAAAGCTTCAGCCAAAACCAATCTTTCGCCCACGAAGGTTCTGATATTCTCATGTTCTTCGCTCGTCGCCTGTTGGTCTCCAAGGTCGTCAGCTGCGGTGTCGAGAAAGAGCTTGAGACCGCTTAGGGTCGCGCCCATCGAAACAAGACGACGAGCTAGCGAGTAACCCCCTTGATCCTCCAACTCGTAAATTGGGAACCGTCCCATCTCGTCTACGATTGTGGACATAGTCAGAGAAGCGAACCGTAGAGACAGGGGGAAAGGGGCAAAATGCGCCGACGTCCTGTGGTAACTCTCAATCGCCTCATATCCATGCGCCAGCAATCGCGTTCCGGCGTTTCGCAGTTCTCTTTTCCTACGCCATATCGGCGCGAAGGCTGTGAGATAGGTGACAAGTAGCGCCAGCATGGCACCAATAAACTGCGCCCAACCTGCAAGCTTGTCGTGCGCTTCAAGCCATTCGACCAAATTCCCCATATTCTTCGCCTCCCCATTTTCGAGCGAAGAGTAATACGGACGCCGACATCTACAATGGCGCTATCCAGTTCAAGACCGAATAGGTGTGGTCATCAATGCATTTTGCCCGTGCTATCGCTATACCCCCCGGACTTGATCCGGGGTCCCGCTATTGGCCTTCGGCCGCCAATGCCTGAAAAATCGGGACCCCGGGTCAAGCCCGGGTGACGAAATAAGGCGTGAGAGAAGGGCTTTCCTACATTGTTTCGCTGTGCCAGCCTGCGTCCCGGCTCTTTGACCTCGTCGATATTCGCGCCTTTGCTTAAAGCGACAAAGGGGACAGTTTCGCGCTGTGCGTGCGTATCTTTTGTCGCCTTAAGGGCTCCGCCACTCTTCTTCGTCACCCCGGGCTTTACCCGGGGTGACGGTGTGGGTGAGAGCCGCAATAAATCCTCCCTGTCGCGGAGCGATGGGGAGGTGGCAGCGGCGTAGCCGCTGACGGAGGGGCTTTGGCGTGCCGTCGCTGCCCCTCCACCACCGCTTCGCGGCGGTCCCCCTCCCCACGGCTTCGCCGCAGGGAGGAGCAGGAGCATCTTGCATTGCCGCGCTCTTTGCCTGATTGGGAGCGCCGAGAAGGAGACCCGCCCATGAAGACCCGTGCCGCCGTTGCGTTCGAAGCGAAGAAGCCGCTCGAGATCGTCGAGTTGGACCTGGAGGGTCCGAAGGCGGGCGAGGTGCTGGTGGAGATCATGGCGACGGGTATCTGCCACACCGACGCCTACACGCTCGACGGCTTCGACAGCGAGGGCATTTTCCCGAGCGTGCTGGGGCATGAGGGCGCGGGTGTGGTGCGCGAGGTCGGCGCGGGCGTCACCAGCGTGAAGCCCGGCGACCATGTGATCCCGCTCTACACCCCCGAATGCCGCCAGTGCAAAAGCTGCCTTTCGGGCAAGACCAACCTCTGCACCGCGATCCGCGCGACGCAGGGCAAGGGGCTGATGCCCGACGGCACGACGCGCTTCAGCTATAAAGGTCAGCCGATCTTCCATTATATGGGCTGCTCGACCTTCTCGAACTTCACCGTGCTGCCCGAGATTGCGGTTGCAAAAATCCGCGAGGACGCGCCGTTCCAGTCGAGCTGCTACATCGGCTGCGGCGTGACCACCGGGGTAGGTGCGGTGATCAACACCGCGAAGGTCCAGGTCGGCGACAATGTCGTCATATTCGGTTTGGGCGGCATCGGCCTCAACGTGATCCAAGGTGCGCGCCTCGCGGGTGCCAACAAGATCATCGGCGTCGACATCAATCCCGCGCGCGAGGAATGGGGCCGCAAGTTCGGCATGACCGACTTCCTCAATACGAAGGGCATGAGCCGCGAAGACACGGTCGCCGCGATCGTCCAGCTGACCGACGGCGGTGCCGATTACACCTTCGACGCGACGGGCAATACCGAGGTGATGCGCATCGCATTGGAAGCCTGCCACCGCGGCTGGGGCACCTCGATCATCATCGGCGTCGCCGAGGCGGGCAAGGAGATCGCGACGCGTCCGTTCCAGCTCGTCACCGGGCGCAACTGGCGCGGCACGGCGTTCGGCGGCGCCAAGGGACGGACCGACGTGCCCAAGATCGTCGACATGTACATGACCGGCAAGATCGAGATCGACCCGATGATCACCCATGTCATGGGCCTCGAGGAGATCAACAAGGGCTTCGACCTGATGCACGCGGGCGAAAGCATTCGTTCGGTCGTGGTGTTCTGAGGCCGGCATGTTCAGCCATGTCGCGCTGGGCGCCGACGATATCGAAGCCGCGCGCCGTTTCTATGACGCGGCGCTGGGCGCGCTCGGGGTGCCGCCCGGCGTCGTCGACGAATGGGGCCGGCTGATCTATTCGCACGCGGGCGGGCGTTTTCTGATCACGAAGCCGCTCGACGGCGAAGTAGCGCATGGTGCCAATGGCGGGACGCTGGGGTTCGTGGCGGCGTCGACCGGGGAGGTCGATGCCTGGCACGCCGCGGGCGCGGCGAACGGCGGTACGATGATCGAAGACCCGCCGGGCATCCGCCACGGAACCGAGGGCCGACAGCTCTATCTTGCCTATCTGCGCGATCCCGCCGGTAACAAGCTGTGCGCGACGCACCGGGTCGCCTGATGAAAGATGACGCGCCCGCCTTTGTCCTGACCTTCAGCTGCGTCGATGCCGTCGGGATCGTTGCCGCGGTGACCGGGCTGCTTGCGGATCGCGACGGCTTCATTCTCGACAGCCAGCAATATGCCGATCTCGATTCGGGGCGCTTTTTCATGCGCGTCGAGTTCCGCGGCGCGGGGCCGCGCTTTCCGGGCGATCTGGCGGCGGTGCAGGCAGCGTTCGCGCCGATCGTAGATCGGTTCGCGATGGATGCGCGGATCAGCGACAGCCGCATCAAGCCGCGCTTCGTTATCGCGGTGTCGCAGGGCAGCCATTGCCTCAACGACCTGCTCCACCGCTGGTCAACGGGCAACCTCGCGATCGACATCGCGGCGGTGGTGTCGAACCACGAGGCGCAGCGGCGGCTGACCGAATGGCACGGCGTGCCCTTCCATCACCTGCCGGTCAGCGACGCCAACCGCGCAAGCCAAGAGGCAGCGATCCTGCAGATCATGGCCGATGCGGGCGCCGAGCATCTGGTGCTCGCGCGTTACATGCAGGTTCTCTCGCAGGATCTGTCGGCGAAGCTTTCGGGCCGCTGCATCAATATCCATCACAGTTTCTTGCCCGGCTTCAAGGGCGCCAAACCCTATCATCGCGCGCACGAGCGCGGGGTCAAGCTAATCGGCGCGACCGCGCATTTCGTGACGTCGGACCTCGACGAAGGGCCGATCATCGAACAGGCGGTCGAGCGCGTCGATCATCGCGATTCGGTGGAGGAATTGATCCGCATCGGCCGCGATACCGAAGCGCAGGTATTGGCGCGTGCGGTGCGCTGGGTCGCCGAACAGCGGGTTTTGATCGACGGGCGCAAGACGGTGGTCTTCCGTTAGGCCGCCAGACAAGATACGTATCGTTTCGCAACCAAAAACCGGAGGAGCAAAGGCGATGTACAGTCACAATATGGTCGGCGCGAACGACATCGAGGCCGCCAGGAAATTCTATGACGCGACCTTCCAGGCGATCGGCGGCAAGCCCGCGATCCAGGACGACAAGGGCCGCCTCATGTATATTCACAACGGCGGCATCTTCATGGTGTCGAAACCGATCGACGGCGAAGCGGCAACGGCCGGCAACGGCTGCACCATCGGTTTCGCGATGGAAGGCCCCGAGCAAGCGACGGCCTGGCACGATGCGGGCGTTGCCGCTGGCGGCACCTCGATCGAAGATCCGCCGGGCGTCCGCGAAGGCGGTTTCGGCCAGCTCTATCTCGCCTATCTGCGCGATCCGTCGGGCAATAAGCTCTGCGCGCTCCACCGCGTCGTCTGAGCCGATACCATGATGCGCGGCGAAGCGGGATTGCTGGCGGACCTTGGTGTGCTTGGCGTCCCCTTCGCCCATCATGAGCATGAGGCGGTGTTCACGGTGGCGGAAAGCGACGCGGTGCACGCCGCTATGCCGGGAGCGCACACCAAGAATCTGTTCCTGAAGGACAAGGGCGGCGCCTTCTGGCTCGTCACCGTGCCATCCGACGCGCGCGTCAACCTGAAGGCATTGCCCGGCGCGATCGGGTGCAAGCATGTGAGCTTCGGCAAGGCCGAGGATATGGAGCGATTGCTCGGCATCACGTCGGGATCGGTGACGCCGCTTGCCGCGATCAATGCCGCGCCTGGCAGCATCACTATCGTGCTCGACGCGGTGCTGGCGGTCGCCGATCCAGTGAATGTCCACCCGCTCCGCAACACCGCGACGCTGGGGCTTGCGGGCGCGACGATCCTCGCCCTGCTGCGTCATTGGGGCCATGTGCCGCTGGTTGCGGCCATCCCCGAGCAGGCGACCTAGCGCGCGCCGAACAGCGCCGGGTTCTTGAACCCCTTCGCCAGATGATCGATCCACGCGCGGACCAGCGGCGGCAGCCCGGTGCGGGTGGTGAAGACGAGGTGGACGATCCCGTCCTCGCTCCGCCATTCGGGCAGCACATGAACCAGCGCCCCCGACTGCAGCTCGGCCGCGCAGGCATGGTCGGGGAGGAGCGCGACGCCAAGCCCCGCCAGCGCCGCCGCGCGGATTGCGCCGAAATCGTCGCAGCCGAGGCGCGGGCGGTGGCGGACGCTCTCGACCGCGCCCTCGCGGTTCTCGAGCCGCCATGTCGCCTCTTCGCCATCGCTCGCCGAACTCAGTGTCGGCAATTGTGCCAGTGCCGTGACGTCGCTGCCCGCAATGCGATTGGCGAGCGACGGGCTGGCGATCAGGATGCGGCGACTGCGCGCAAGGGTGCGCATCGTCAGTTCGGCATCGGTATCGATGCGGGAGCGGACGCGCAGCGCGACGTCGACCCGTTCGGCGATGACATCGATGGGGCGGTCTGCGGCCAGAATCTGGACGTGACCCTTGGGATAGAGGGTCAGGAAATCGGCCAGCATGTCGGCGATGATCGGCACCAGCCCGCTCGGGCACGACATGCGCACCATGCCGCGCGGCTCGGACAGGCTTGCCTCGACCAACGCTTCGGCGCGCTCGGCTGCGGCGACCGCGAGCTGGCACTGCGCGTGAAAAGCAAGGCCGATGTCGGTAACGCGAAAGCGCCGCGACGAGCGTTCGATCAGGCGGGCGCCGAGGCGGTCTTCGAGCGCGGCGATGCGGCGGCTGAGTTTCGACTTGGGGAGGCGCAGAGCGCGGCCCGCGGGGGCAAAGCCGCCGTTGGTCACCACCGCGTCGAAATAACGCAGATCGTTGAGATCCTGCATAAGGTCGTTCTATCAATAGAACGATGAGTGTCAATATTGCGGACTACAGGTGATACCGTTCCAGTTTTATCTCTTTGTCATCGGACGGCGCAGGTTTGCCGCCCACCATTAAGGAGTAAGATAATGACCTATGATCTGACGGGCAAAATCGCTGTCGTTACCGGTGGGAACAGCGGCATCGGCCTGGGCATCGCACAGGAACTCGCCGAGCAGGGCGCGAAGGTTTTCGTGACCGGCCGCCGCCAGGAAGAACTCGACACCGCCGTCAAGCTGATCGGCCATGGCGCCGTCGGCGTTCGCGGCGACGTGACCAGCTTTGCCGACCTCGATCATCTGTATGACGTCGTCCAGCAGCATGGCGCACCGATCGACATCCTCGTCGCCAACGCCGGAGGCGTCACCCTGGGCCCGATCGGTTCGATCAGCGAGGAGGATTTCGATTGGACCTTCGGCCTCAATGTGAAGGCAACCTTGTTCACGGTGCAAAAGGCGCTGCCGCTGCTCCGCGATGGCGCGTCGGTGATCCTGACGGGATCGACCAGTTCGACCCGCGCGCTGCCGGCGTTCAGCGTTTACAGCGCGACCAAAGCGGCGATCCGCACCTTCGCACGCGGTTGGATTCTCGACCTCAAGGATCGCAAGATCCGCGTCAATGTGCTTGCCCCCGGCGGAACGCGCACACCGGGTCTGCACGGCGTCGCCGGCGGTGACACCGGCTGGGACGAATTCGAAGCCGGGCTTGCCTCGGGCGTCCCGCTCGGCCGCCTCGCCGAACCGCGCGAAATCGGCAAGGTCGCCGCTTTCCTCGCCTCCGATGCGGCGAGCTATGTCAACGGCATCGAGATGTTCGTCGACGGCGGTTTCGCCCAGATCTGATCCGCCCTATATCCAGAACGGCCCCGTCGTCCACAGGACGGCGGGGTTGCGTCGTCCGGGCGGGCGCGGCACAAGACGTCATGACCCTCGAAACGCTCTCCACCGTTCGCAGCCATGGCGGCACGCAGGGCGTGTACAAGCACGCGAGCACGACCACCGGCACCGATATGACCTTTGCGGTCTTCATCCCCGACCATGAACCCGGCGCGAAGTTGCCGGTGCTCTGGTTTCTTTCGGGGCTGACCTGTACCCACGCCAATGTGGTGGAAAAGGGCGAGTATCGCGCCGCCTGCGCCGAACATGGCGTGATTTTCATCGCCCCCGATACCAGCCCGCGCGGCGAGGGCGTGCCCGACGATCCCGACGCGGCGTGGGATTTCGGGCTCGGCGCCGGTTTCTATGTCGATGCGACCGAGGAGCCGTGGGCAAAGAACTACCGCATGCGGTCCTATATCGAGGACGAATTGCCGTCGCTGGTGTTGCGCAATTTTGCGGCGGGGGATTTGACGCGGCAGGCGATCACCGGCCATTCGATGGGCGGGCATGGCGCGCTCACCATTGGGCTGCGCAATCAGGATCGTTTCCGTTCGGTCTCGGCCTTCTCGCCGATCGCCGCGCCGCTGCAATGCCCATGGGGCGAGAAAGCGCTCGGCAACTATCTCGGTAACAACCGCGAGGACTGGTACGCCTACGACGCGTGCGCGCTGCTCGATCAGGGGCTGCGCGTACCCGACCTGCTCGTCGATCAGGGCGAAGCCGACAATTTCCTGGCGGAGCAGCTCAAGACCGAATTGCTGGTCGCTGCGTGCGAACGCGCCGGGCAGAAGGCGGAAATCCGCATGCGGCCGGGGTATGACCACAGCTATTATTTCATCTCGACCTTTTTGGCCGAGCATGTGGCGTGGCACGCGGCGCGGTTGAAGGCGTAACTGCTCCCCTCCCGCTTGCGGGAGGGGTTGGGGGTGGGCCAGCCACGTTGCGTCTGCCCACCCCGCTGCGACTAGCGAGCAAGCTCGCAAGTCTCGCTGCCCCTCCCGCAGGCGGGAGGGGTTTAGTTGTGCTCCGGAATCAACAATGTCGACCCCGTCGTCCGACCCGCCTGTAAATCGGCATGCGCCCTTGCCGCATCCTGCAGCGAATAGCGCTGACCGACGGTGATCCGCACCGCGCCCGATGCGATCATCTCGAACACGCGCGCGGCGCCTGCGGCGCGTTCGCCGGGCAGGTGGTAATAGTCGAACAGCGTCGGCCGCGTGACGAACTGCGACCCATGCTGCGCGAGGACGCCGAGATTGACGCCGGTGACGGGTCCGCCGGCATTGCCATAGCTGACGATGAGCCCGCGCCGCGCGGTGGCTTTCAGCGAGACGTCCCACGTTGCCATGCCGATGCCGTCGAAGGTCACGGGGACGCCCTGGCCGTCGGTGATTTCGCGGACGTGCGCGGCGACGTCGTCGTTCTTGTACATCAGCACATGGTCGGCGCCGGCTTCGCGCGCGGTGTGCGCCTTGGCCTCGGTGCTGACGGTGCCGATCACGGTCGCGCCGATCGCCTTCAGCCACTGCACGAGGATGAGTCCGACGCCGCCAGCAGCGGCATGGACGAGCACGGGCGAGCCGGCCTGAACCTTCGCGGAGCGTTCGACGAGCATTTCGACCGTGCAGGCTTTGAGCAGCGCGGCGGCGGCGGTTTCATCGTCGATGTCGGCGGGGAGCTTGAACAGCGACGCCGCGCCGACGATGCGCGCGCTGGCATAGGCGGTGCGTTCGGGGCCGAAGGTTGCAACCCGGTCGCCGGGCCAGAGGCCGTGAACGTCGGCGCCGACGGCGATGACTTCGCCGGCGGATTCCACCCCGAGCCCGCTCGGCAGCGGCACCGGATAGGTCCCGTCGCGGTGATAGGTGTCGAGATAGTTCAGCCCGACCGCGGTCTGGCGGAGCAGGACCTGGCCGGGGCCGGGTTCGCCGAGCGTTACCTCGCGCCAGTCGATGACCTCGGGTCCGCCCTGGCTTTCGATGAAGGCTTCGATCGCTTGCATGCGCCGCTCTCCTGCTGTTCCACCCATCTGGTGGAGCGGGAGTGCGGGCGCAAGGGTCGATGCGACAGAAGCCCCTCCCCTTCAGGGGAGGGGT
>NZ_JBOHHT010000114.1:0-43993 GCF_050725655.1 Sphingopyxis sp.
GGAGCGTGGTAATCGCCGGAGCCCAGATTGTTTGCAGCTGGACCTTGAAAAACCGGTGCACCTCCTTGACATATAGCGCGTGCATGCCGGGCACGTTCAGCGTTCGAATATGGGGAACGCCGGGTTCGGCAAAGGTTGGAGTCGCGGCGGAATTTGTCGAGTCGGGGCGCGAAATTTGGGGCTGGTCGTTCATGGCGTTCTCGCCTATCGCCTCCCCGATCTTACCGCAAGCTGGGCAACGACTGAATGCCGGTCCCGAAAGGATCGACAAGGCGGATCGTCTAACCGCCCGCAGCGTGAATGATGAGGAATAGATTATGTCATGGACCGATGAGCGCATCGAAAGCCTGCGCACCATGTGGGAAAAAGGGCTGACCGCCAGCCAGATCGCCGACGAGCTCGGCGGGGTGAGCCGCAATGCGGTGATCGGCAAGGCGCACCGCCTTGGCCTGAAATCGCGCCCGTCGCCGGTAAAGGCGACCGAAAAGACGGCCAAACCGGTCAAAGCCGCGGCACCCGCCGCGCCGAGACCCGCCGCGTCCGTTTCCGCGGCGCGCGCCGTCGCACCGGTGGCGCCGCGCCCGGTGGCCCCGGCCCCGAAACTCGATGCCAAGCCGGTCGTCGACACGCCGAACGCCGACGGCGCATTGGGTGACCCGACGCCGAAAGCCGATTCCCCGCGGATCGTCTCGATCGGCCCCGGCGGTTTCATCCGCCAGGGCCCCGGCGACCAGCAGGCGCCGATCCCCCCCGCGCCGCCGCGCCGACTGGTGCCCGCGAAGCCGAGCCCCGAGATCGCCGACAAGACGACCTTGCTCGACCTCAACGACCGTATCTGCCGCTGGCCGATGGGGCATCCGGGCGAGCCCGATTTCCATTTCTGCGGTGAAGCCGTGAACCCCGGTTTCCCCTATTGCGTCGAGCATTGCGGTCGCGCCTATCAGGCGCAGCTGCCGCGCGGCACGCGCCGTCCGCCCCCGCCCCCGCCATTTGGTGGCCCCCGAGTTCGTTAAGAGCGTCCGGTGAGGCCCTTCGGGCAGGAATTTGAATTTGCGCGCGCGCTCGGCCTGCAAATGGTCGAGCGCGGCGACGGACGCTGCATTATGGCGATCGACATCGACCCCCATAAGCATTTCAGCCCGCAAGGCGCCGCGCATGGCGGCGTTGCTTACTCGCTCGCCGACACCGCGATGGGCGGTGCGCTCACCAGCGTGCTGGCCGACGATCAGTGGTGCGCGACGATGGAAATCAAGTTCAACTATCATGTCCGCGTCGGCGAAGGCCGGTTGATCTGCGAAGCCGAAGTGCTCCACCGCGGCAAGCGCGTCGCGAATATCGGCGCGCGCCTCTATCAGGATGGTCGCCTCGTCAGTAGCGCGAACGGCAATTTCGCGATCTTCGCCGCGCCGCACGCGCGCGCGGCATAGGTAGGGCGCCGGATCATGGACCCGGCGCCTCCCTTTCCGCTCCCAAGAGGTCAGAAGCGGTAACTGATCGCCCCCCGCACGCTATGCGTGCGGAAATGGGCATTGCTGCGCTGAATGTCCGTCCCGCCGCCGTTCAGCAGGAACGGATTGGTCGGCGGCGCGGTGCCCGCACCGACGTTGACGACATAATCCTTGTCCTTGAGGTCGGTGTAGAGATATTCGAGGCCGACGGAGATATTGTTCGTCACCATGACTTCGGCACCACCGCCTGCGGCATAACCCCAGCCGTTGGTCTTGCCATTATCCGCAAAACTGTTCGCGGTGTTGCTCGTCGTGAACTTGTTGTCGAGGCGCGCATAAGCACCGCCGCCGGTAACATAGAAGAGCGCACCGCCGCCGGGCGTATAACCGGCACGCAGACGGGCGCCCGCCTGATAGTCGGCCTCACGGCTCATCGTATAGCTTGCGGGGGTGGTCGAAAAACCGCTGACGCTATCGCGCGCGTGGCTGCGTCCACCTTCGACGACGGCGCCAAGAACGAAGTTGCCCATGCGCTTGTCGAAGCCAAGGCGGCCGTAATATTCCGGACCATCCTTGTCGTTACGGCAGCCGAGATTTGCGGTGCCAGTCGCCGCGCCATTACAGAATCCCGGCGAAAAGGCGTTGGCGCCGCCCGAGGTTGTCACTTGGTCGCCGTAAGTTCCGTCGCGGTTGGTATCGAAAACAAGCGTTTCGCCGCGGTCACTGCCCTGAAGCGTGCCGCCACCGACGATGCTGATATAGGGTCCGTTGAAGTCCTGCGTGGTGTCACGCGCATCCTGGGCCATCGCGGGGATCGTCAGCGCGCTGGCCGCAACAGCGGCAAGGAGAGAGATGTTTTTCATTTTTTACTCCACTTTTTGAATGACTTTGCAGTCTGCGCACCAACCCCTTGCTCAACATCAAAGTTCCTTTTTTTGTGTGGAAACAGGACGAGCCGAGGCCAGCCGACGACGCACCAAGCAGTCCAAAACCGCGCTTGCCAGCGCCCTTCCCGCCCCCGTATAGCCATTGCATGAGTCACGATTTGTTCGACGGCAATCAGCCCGCAGCCGACAGCTATAACGCCTCGCAAATCGAGGTGCTGGAAGGGCTCGAACCCGTCCGCCGCCGCCCCGGCATGTATATCGGCGGGACCGACGAGCGCGCGCTCCACCACCTCGCTGCCGAGGTGATCGACAACAGTATGGACGAGGCGGTCGCGGGCCACGCGACGCGGATCGAGATCGAACTCGACGTCGGCAACCGGCTGACCGTCGTGGACAACGGCCGCGGGATGCCGGTCGACCCGCACCCCAAATTTCCTGGCAAGTCGGCGCTCGAAGTCATCATGACCATGCTCCACTCGGGCGGCAAGTTCGACGGCAAGGCTTATGCGACCTCTGGCGGCCTGCACGGCGTCGGCGTCAGCGTCGTCAACGCGCTGTCGATCGACACCGAAATCGAGGTTGCGCGGGGCAAGCAGCTCTATCGCCAGCGTTTCTCGCGCGGCACCCCGCTCGGCGGGCTTGAGGAACTCGGGCCGACGCCGAACCGCCGCGGCACGAGCGTCAGCTTCGTCCCAGATCCCGAAATCTTTGGCGATCATGGGCGATTCAAGCCGCAGCGCCTCTATCGCATGGCCCGCTCGAAAGCCTATCTGTTCGCCGGTGTCGAAATTCGCTGGAAATGCGCGCCCGAGCTGATCGGCGACGATACCCCTGCCGAGGCGGTATTCCAGTTCCCGGGCGGGCTTGCCGATCATCTGAAGGAACAGATCGGGACGCGCGAATGCGCGACCGCCGAGCCCTTCGTCGGGCGCCAGGAGTTTCCGGGCGAACAGGGTCGCGCCGAATGGGCCATCGCCTGGCCGCTTTGGTCGGACGGGTCGTATAGCTGGTATTGCAACACAATCCCGACCCCTGCGGGCGGCACGCACGAGGCCGGACTTCGTTCGGCGCTGACCAAGGGTTTGCGCGCCTTCGGCGAGCTGATCGGGCAGAAGAAGGCCGCACAGATCACCGCCGAGGACGTCTTCAACGGCGGTGAAATGATGCTGTCGGTGTTCATCCGCGAGCCGCAGTTCCAGAGCCAGACCAAGGACCGGCTATCGAGCCCCGAGGCCGCGCGCTTTACCGAAAACGCCGTGCGCGACCATTTCGACCATTTCCTGTCGGACAATATGGACCGCGGCCGCGCGCTGCTCGGCCTCATCCTCGATCGGATGGACGAGCGGCTGAAGCGCAAGGCCGAACGCGAGGTCAAGCGCAAAACCGCGACGAGCGGCCGCAAGCTTCGCCTGCCCGGCAAGCTCACAGATTGTGCGAACAATGGCCCCGAAGGCACGGAATTATTTATCGTCGAAGGCGATAGCGCCGGCGGTAGCGCCAAGCAGGCGCGCAATCGAAAAACGCAGGCGATCTTGCCGATCCGCGGCAAGATTTTGAACGTCGCGAGCGCCAGCAACGACAAGATCCGCGCCAATCAGGAAATCGCCGACCTCGCGCTCGCGCTCGGTTGCGGGATGCGCAAGGATTGCGACGCCGACCGGCTGCGCTACGAAAAAATCGTCATCATGACCGATGCCGACGTCGACGGCGCGCATATCGCAACACTGCTGATGACTTTCTTTTTCCAGGAAATGCCCGACATCGTGCGCCGCGGTCATGTCTATCTTGCGCAGCCGCCGCTCTATCGCATCACCTCGGGCAATACCTCGGTCTATGCACGCGATGATGCGCACCGCGCCGAGATCGAGGCCACACAGTTCAAGGGCAAAAAGATTGATGTCGGCCGTTTCAAGGGCCTCGGCGAAATGAACCCAAATCAACTCAAGGAAACGACGATGGACCCCGCAACGCGCTCGATGCTGCGCGTGACACTGCCGCAGGAATATGAAGAGCGGCACCTGGTCAAGGATCTGGTCGACCGGTTGATGGGCAAGCATCCCGAGCACCGTTTCCAGTTCATTCAGGCCAATGCCGCGACGCTCGACGAGGCGGCCATCGACGCCTGACGAAAAATCGCCCGCCCCTGTCAGAAAGCTGCACCGCGGCCGACCAAATAACCAGACGACGATAGTTGCTGGAGATTTCGGGTGACCGAAGCCGAACAGGATCGGGCATTTTCCGACACGATCGCGCGCTTTGGCGGCGCAATCGCCCGCATGGCGCGCGGCGATGAAGCCGATGCCGACCTGCGCCGCGACCTCGAACAGGACATCCAGGTCGCGCTGTGGCAGAGTCTCGCCCGCTTCGACGCGCGCTACGCGCTCAGCACATGGGTATGGCGCGTCGCGCACATCATCGCGCGGCGGCGCCACTCTGGGCAGCACTGGGCGAACATCGAAGACATCGACTTGGCCACCGACGATCCGACGCCGTTCGAGCGCGTGACGAGCGAACAGGCGATGGCGCTGATCCTGTCGATCATAGACCGGCTCGACCCGCCCGACCGGCAGATATTGTTGCTCTATCTCGAAGGCGTCGCGGCGGCGGAGGCCGGCGAGATTACCGGCGTCTCTCCCGAGGGCGTGGCAACCAATATCCACCGTTTCAAGACCATGCTGACGCGCTGCTTTGCCCTGACGGGAGACGCATCATGACCAGTCCGAATGACGACAGCCTGCACAATCTGTGGCGGCAGGATGGCGGCGCGTTGGAACCGCTGCCGCTCGCCGAGATCAAATCGCGCGCGGCTCGTTGCCGAGGAGCGAATGCTGGCGAACGTCGGCCTCTGGTATATCGGCCCGCTGATCCCCGGTCTCGCCATATTCATGGCCGGCCTCGCCAGCCGGTTTGGCAGCCCACTCGGCTTTGCGGCCTTCGCAGCTATTCCCGCGCTCGTCATCCTGGGCATCTGGTTGCTCAACCGCCGCGCCGCCGCCATGCTCCGCGAGCAGATCGCCCGGCTCGATGCCGTGGCGGAAGGAGAGTGAAAATGACCCGCTTGCTCGCATCGACAGCGATCGCGGCAACGATCGCGCTCGGCATGCCGTCGGTGACGCTCGCGCTCCAGCCGCCCGCATCGGCGCCTGCGACCGACAGCGCGTTCGACAAACGCGCGGCGCAGCTAGTCGACCTGCTGAACGGCAAAATCGCCTTTGCGGACTATTTCGATCCATCGTTTCAGAATGCTATCCCCGAGGCACAGTTCAAGACCTTCGCTACCAGCCTGATCGCGCAATATGGCAAACCAGTCGCCATCGACAGCGTCACCCCGACCCGAGGCCGTTCGGGAACTGTCCTGCTACGCTTCGAACGGGGCGTTGCAACCGTCCTGCTGGACGTCGGCATAGCGGCTGATGCGCGTGTCACGGGACTTCGCGTCACTGGCGTCGCCGTGGCTAATGACAGCTTCGGCAAGGTCGCGGCCGACATCGCCGCGTTGCCCGGGCAAACGGGTTTCCTCGTCGCCGAACTGGGCGAGGCGGGCATCCGGCCCCTCGCGTCCGCCAACCCCGACCGGCAGTTCGCGGTCGGATCGACGATCAAGCTCTATATCCTCGACGAACTCGCGGGGCAGGTTGCCGCGGGCAAGCGCAAATGGTCCGACGTCGTGCCGCTGTCGCATTTCAGCTTTTCGTCGGCGGGAACCGCGAACTGGCCCGCCGATACGCCGGTGACGCTGCAGACACTCGCCAACTGGATGATCTCGGTCAGCGACAATGGTGCGACCGACACGTTGATCCACCTGATCGGCCGTGCGCCCATCGAAGCGCGAATGAAGGGCGCGGGGCACAGCGATCCGTCGCGCAACATTCCGCTACTGACGACGGTCGAAGCCTTTGCCCTCAAAGGAAATAATTTCAACGATTTGCGGCCCATCTTTATCAATGGCAACGATGCCACGCAGCGCAAGCTGATCGAGAGCAACCAGAACCGCCTGACCCTCGCCAATGTCGACGGGATCAGCTTTACCGATGGCCCGCGTTTCATCGGCAGCCTCGAATGGTTCGCCAGCCCGAACGATATTGCGCGGCTGATGGTCGACCTCCGCGCGCGCCAGTCGAAAACCCTGCTCGCCGCGATGGCGATCAACAATGGGGTCGGTCCCGTTGCTGCGGCCGACTGGAAATACCTCGGCTACAAGGGTGGGTCGGAAAATGGCGTTTTGTCGATGAGCCTGCTCGGCCAGCGCAAGACGGACGGTAAATGGTTCGTCGTCACCGCGAGCTGGAACAATCCCGATGCCAACGTCGATAGCGGCCCTCTGGTTGGTCTCGTCACACGTCTGCTCGCGCTGGCGGGGAAAGCCGCTTCCTGAGGTCAGGCTACCGGTCGGGCGTCCCGCGCTTCCCGAAGTGCATGGCCGGCGTGAAGCGTCAGCGCCAGACAGCCGGCAAGCAGAACGGCGTCCTTGAACAGGAATTGCGCGGTGGACCCCATGAACGGGAAACCATAGCCTTCCTCCCACAAAGTCGCGCCAAAACTGAAGCTGAGCGTCACGAGAAAGGTCGCCATACCCATCAGGCCACCGAGCAGCCCCGCACGATGCGACCATGCGCCCAGCGCGATCAGCACGCCGGTCGACAATTCGATCGTCCCGATGACATTGCTCGTACCCTGAACGCCGATCAGCGGGTACATCCAGGCGAACAGCGGATAGTGCATGGCCGTGCGCGCGACGCCTTCAGCTTCATAAGCCGCAAATTTGGCGATCCCGAATAAGGCGAAGATGAAGACTATCGACCAGCGAAGCGTGCCGACGGCGAAAGTCTGAGTCGGCAGCTTGTCCAGAATTTTGCGCATGAATCCCCCTGAATGACTGTTGTGGGGGTATTCGTGTGCGATCCCGGTTCGGTTACATCAGAGGGCCGTCAGCGCCGCGACCAGCGCCTTGACCTTCGCCTGCCGCCATTGCGGGGTGGGGGCAACGAGCCAGTAGCCGCGTTTCACCGCGACCGTTTCACCCACCTGCCGGACACGTCCCGCCGCTATATCAGCCTCGGCGAGCATTGCGGGAACATTCGCCTGTCCCAGCCCGTTGGCCGCAGCGTCGATCGCCAGCCCGGCATCGCTCAGCCGCAGCGCGGGTTCGCCGTCGGCCACGGGACAGCCCGGCCACGCGATGCGCGTGTCGCTGGTGCTCCCCGGACCGGACACTGTGACCATCAACGCGTCCGCAAGCGCCACGCCTTCATGTTCGCCAACACCGTCGGTCCAGAAGATCGCAAGATCGAGGTTGGCCTCGGTGAAATCGATGCCGCTGTCGGCCGACACCAGCGTGAAGCGCACGTCGGGTGCCTGCTGGCTGTAGCGCGCGAGCCGCGGCGCGAGCCATTTGGCGGTCAGATCGCGCGGCGCGGCGATCGTCAGCGACTGCGACGACTGCCCCGCCTGCATCGCGCGCACCGACTCTTCGAACTGCAGGAAACCCTGGCGCAGCGCTTCGAGCCCGGCATCGGCCTCGCCCGTCAGTTCGAGTCCCTTGGGTGTGCGGCGGAAGAGCACGACGCCCAGCATATCCTCGAGCGCGCGAATCTGCTGCCCGACTGCGGCAGGTGTGACCGCCAGCTCGTCGGCGGCGCGCGTAAAGCTCAGGTGCCGCGCAGCGGCATCGAAAACGCGCAGGGCGTTCAGGGGCAGGTGCGTGCGCTTCATGACGCGGTCGCAGGCGCCACGAGCGGGAAATGCGGGATCGCTACGAGCATCTGCGATCCGTCGCCCATCTCCATCGCATAACTGCCGACCATCGACCCTTCGGGGGTCGGCAGCGGGCAGCCCGAGACATAGTCGTACGCGCCGCCGGGGCCGATCAGCGGCTGTTCGCCGACGACGCCCTCGCCTTCGACTTCGCTGATCTGGCCGCGCCCGTCGCTGATCCGCCAATGGCGGCTGATCAACTGGACCGCGCCCTCGCCATGATTCTCGACGCGGACATGGTAAGCCCAGAACCAGCGGCCGAGCGCCGGATGCGATTGTTCGGGCAGATAGCTGACCGCCACGCGCACGGTGATCGACCCGGTGGTCGCCGCAAGGGGAAAGAAGGAGTCGATCATCGTGTTCATGGCGCCAGCGTCGCTCAAAGCCCGACCTTGGTCAATGCCTGGTCCAGATCGGCGATGACATCGCGCGGATCCTCAAGCCCGATATTGATGCGCAGCATACCCTCGACGACGCCCATGTCGATACGCGCTTCCTCGCTCACGCCATAGTGCGTCGTCGACCAGGGGTGGCAGCAAAGGCTGCGCGAATCGCCGATATTGTTGCTGATGTCGACGAGTTCGAGCGCGTTGAGGAACGCCATCGCCTGTTCGCGGCCGCCATCGAGCACGAAGGAGAAGATCGGGCCGCACGCGCTCGATTGGCTCATCGCCAGATTATGCTGCGGATGGCTCGCAAGCCCCGGGTGGAGCATCCGCGCTACGCGGCCTTCGATCGCCTTGCCGACCGCGAGCGCATTTTCCGACTGGCGCCGCGCGCGCAGGTCGAGCGTTTCGAGTCCCTTCAGCACCACCCACGCATTGAACGGCGACAGATTCGGCCCGGTGTTGCGCTGGAACGGCAGCAGCACGTCGTTGATGAACTTTTCGGTCCCGCACACCGCGCCCGCGAGCACGCGCCCCTGCCCTTCCATGAGCTTCGTCGCCGAATAGGCAACGACATCGGCGCCGAAATCCATCGGGCGCTGGAGCACGGCGGTCGCAAAGGCATTGTCGACCACCGTCGTGATGCCATGCGCCTTCGCGAGACCGCACACATGCTTCATGTCGACGATGTCCATCGTCGGGTTTGCGGGGGTTTCGAAAAAGAAGACCTTGGTGTTCGGTTTGATCGCCTTTTCCCACGCATCATTGTCGCGGCCGTCGATGACCGTCGTCTCGATGCCGAAGCGCGGGCAGAGGTGATCGACGAGCCAGCGGCACGACCCGAAGGCCGCCTTCGCCGCGACGATATGGTCGCCCGCCGACAGCTGGCAGAGCAAGGCGGTCGTCATCGCGGCCATGCCCGTCGCCTGAGTCCGGCAAGCTTCGGCGCCCTCCATCAAGGCGATGCGTTCTTCGAGCATCGCCACGGTCGGGTTCTGCAGCCGCGAATAGGTCATGCCCTGTTCTTCGCCGGCGAAGCGCGCGGCGACTTCTTCGGCATTGTCATAGGTGTAGCCCGAGGTCAGGAAGAGCGCTTCCGACGTTTCGCCGTGCTCGCTGCGCCACGTCCCGCCGCGCACCGCCTGCGTCGCGGGGTGCCAGTTCCTGGTCTTGCTGCGGTCGAAACCCGTCGTTTTTTTCATCTCATCTATCCGTTCAAAGCCGAAACAACCGCATCGCCCAATGCCGCCGTTCCCATATTGCCCCCCAGATCCGCACCGCGGCACCCGTTCGCCAGCACCTTTGCCACCGCCGCTTCGATCCGCGCCGCGCTCGCCTCGTCGCCGCCCGAATGGCGCAGCAGCATCGCGAGCGACAGGATCATCGCCAGCGGGTTGGCAACGCCCTTGCCCGCAATGTCGGGTGCGCTGCCGTGGATCGGCTCGTACAGTCCCTGGCGGCCTTCGCTCAGCGAAGCCGACGCGAGCAGCCCGATCGACCCGACGCACATCGACGCCTGATCCGACAGGATGTCGCCAAAGAGGTTGCCGGTGACGACGACGTCGAACTGGCCGGGATTGCGCACCAGCTGCATCGCGGCATTGTCGACATACATATGGGTCAGCGCCACATCGGGATAGTCCGCAGCCACTTCGATCACGACGTCGCGCCACAGCTGCGAGGTTTCGAGCACATTCGCCTTGTCGACCGAGCACAGCCGCTTTTGCCGTCCTTGCGCCGCGCGGAAGGCGACATGCGCGATGCGCCGTACTTCGCTTTCGCTGTACGACATGATGTCATAGCCTTCGCGCTGTCCGTCCGAAGTCGTGCGCATGCCCTTTTCGCCGAAATAGACATCGCCGTTGAGTTCGCGGACGATCAGCAGGTCGATTGCCGACGCGACTTCGGGGCGCAGCGCCGAACTGTCCTCCAGCCCGGCAAACAGCTTCGCAGGGCGCAGATTGGCGAACAGGCCGAGTTCGGCACGCAGGCCGAGGATCGCCTGTTCGGGACGCAGATGGCGCTCGACAGTGTCGAAGCGCGGATCGCCGACGGCGCCAAAGAGGAGGGCATCGGCGGCTTTCGCCTTCACCAGCGTTTCGGGGGGCAGCGGGTGGCCTGTCGCTTCATACGCCGCCCCGCCGACGAGCGCCCGGTCGAGTGTCACAGGAAGCGCGAGCGCATCAAGAATCTTTTCGGCCTCGACCATGATTTCCGGACCGATACCGTCGCCAGCCAGCAGCAGGATTTGCACTATGTCGCCCTTTCGTGTCTCGCCAGCCGCTTAGACAGCGGCGGCGCGTCACGCAACCGCCCTGCCCAGCCGGTCGATCAATCTTTCCCTTACGCTCAGCAAGTCACGGTTGCGCCCGTCGAGGACATCGCGGTCGAGAAAATGGCCGGTGATGACCAGCCCGTCGAGGACGTCGGCCATCGACGGGCCCGCATCCTGTCCGCGCAGAAAGGGGGGCAGGCGAAACAGACGTTCCTCATAACCCGTCGCCGCGCCAACACTCACCGCGCCGCCCGATTTTGGGCTGATAAAAGCAAGGCTGTCGGGCGAGCCCGTCACGACGCATTCCTCGAGGTTCAGGCCGAAGCCCAATTCGGCGAGCAGCAGCAGCTCGTAGCGTGCCAGCGCCGCGGCCCATTGCCGCGCCGAGGAGGCCAGGTCGATCATATCCAGAACGGCCGACAGGGCGGAGTAAAGCGCTGGATAGGGCTGACTCTCGGGCAATGTCGATGCCGTCAGGCTCGTCGCCCAATCGATCGCCGCAGCCGCCAGTGGCTCGGCGAGCAACGGCGCGCGGCTTTCCAGCATCTCCACGGTTGCACCGCCAAGCTGATCTTCGGTCCGCGCGCGCAATTCGAGCGCGACGAGATTGCCGGGAATCAAGATCGGCCGCAGTCGCCGCGAGCGACCGCCGCGCACATAACCCGCAACCAGCCCCGCTTCCTCGGTCAGCGCGCGCAGGATCGCGCCATGTTCGCCATGCGCGCGGACCGCGCAGACGATGGCATCGGCGGTCAGGCTGGCCAAAGCACCATCTGCGTCTGCGTCACCAGCGCGACGTCGGCACCGTCTTCGGTGCGGATGCGCGTTTGCCAAACCGACAGGCGCTTGCCGATCTTCACCGGGGTCGCTTCGCCCACGAGCACCGATCCGACCGGCCCCGCGCCGAGAAAATTGGTCTTGCTTTCGATCGTGGTCGTGCCGTTCGCCCCTTCGGGCAAGGTCAGGAATGCGCCTACCGCGCCGAGGCAATCGGCAAAGGCCATGATCGCGCCGCCATGGACGATCCCACCCGCGGTGCAGATTTCGGCCCGCACCGGCAGCTTGCCCGCCACGCGCTCCTTGCTGCCTTCGTGAATCGTGACGCCGAGCGTCCCCGCGAGTGGCATGGCTGCTGCAAAATCCATTTTATTCCCCTCACCGTCCCGAATGATAGAAATCATGCACCGCCTGCGCGACCGCCGCGCTCACCCCCGGCGCCTTCTGTAAATCTTCCAGGCTCGCGCCACGCACCGCGCGCGCCGTGCCGAAGTGCATCAGCAACGCCTTTTTACGCGACGGGCCGATCCCCGGAACCTCGTCGAGCGGCGACGCGCCCATCGCCTTCGACCGCTTCGCCCGGTGCGCGCCGATCGCAAAGCGGTGCGCCTCGTCGCGCAGCCGCTGGATATAGAAGAGCACCGCATTGTTCGGCGGCAGCGTGAATTCGCGTCCATCAGGGTGATAGAAGGTTTCGCGCCCGGCATTGCGGTCGGGGCCTTTCGCGACCCCGATAAAGGTCAGGTGGTCGATCCCCAACTCGGCGAACACCCCGGCGACCGCCGACACCTGCCCCTTGCCGCCATCGATCAGCACCAGGTCGGGCCATTCGCCCTTGGTTCGCTCGGGATCCTCCTCGATCGCACGCGCGAAGCGGCGTTCGAACACCTCGCGCATCATCGCGAAATCGTCGCCCGGTTGCGTCTCGGCGCGCTTGATGTTGAACTTGCGATATGCACCCTTGATCCAGCCTTCGGGCCCCGCGACGACCATCGCGCCCAGCGCATTGGTGCCCTGGATATGGCTGTTGTCGTAGATTTCGATACGCTGCGGCGGGTTTTCGAGGTCGAACAGCTCAGCCAGTTCGCGTCCGAGTTTCGCCTGACTGCTGCTCTCAGCCAGCCGTCGGTCGAGTTCCTCCCCCGCGTTGCGCACCGCCTGCTCGAGCAACCGTCGACGATTGCCACGCTGCGGAACGCTGATCTCGATCTTGCGCTCGGCGACTTCGCCCAGCGCCTCGGCCAGCAGGGCGGATTCGGCGGGCTCGCGGTCGACAAGGATCGTCTTCGGCGGCGGCACGCCTTCGTAGAATTGCATCAGGAAGCTTGCCATCACCTCGGCCTCGGGCACGCCCGAGACATGCGCGGGAAAGAAGCTGCGATGCCCCCAATTCTGCCCGCCACGGATGAAGAAGCCCGCGATACACAGCTGCCCGCCCTTCGCCGCAAGCGCAAACACGTCGGCGTCGCCCAGCCCATCGGCGTGAACCGACTGGCTGCCCTGGATGAAGGTCAGCGATTTCAGCCGGTCGCGCACGATCGCCGCCGTTTCGAAATCCATCGCCTCTGCGGCCTGCGTCATCGCATCGCCCAGTCGTTTCTGGACCGCGATCGACCGCCCCTCCAGAAAATCCTGCGCATCGCCGACGAGCTGCGCATAATCCTCCTTCGAAATCCGGTCGACACACGGCGCGCTGCACCGCTTGATCTGATAGAGCAGGCACGGCCGCGAACGGTTGGCGAAGAAACTGTCGGTACAGCTGCGCAGCAGAAAGGTTTTCTGCAGCGCGTTGAGCGTCTGGTGCACCGACCCAGCGCTGGCGAACGGCCCGTAATAACGCCCCTTCGCGCGCCGCGCGCCGCGATGTTTCTGCACGCGCGGAAACGCATGATCGGTGCGCAGCAGGATGAAGGGAAAGCTTTTGTCGTCGCGCAGCAGCACATTGTACGGCGGACGGTAACGCTTGATCAGCTGCGCCTCGAGCAACAGCGCCTCGGCCTCGCTCGTCGTCGTGACGATCTCCATCGCCCGCGTTTGCGATACCATGCGCTGCAATCGCTGCGGCAACCGCGCGACCTGCGTGTAATTGGTCACACGGTTCTTGAGCGCGCGCGCCTTGCCGACATACAGCACGTCGCCGCGCGCATCGAGCATGCGATAGACGCCGGGCCGCGTCGGCAGTTTGCGCACGACATTGCGGATCGCCTCGGCGCCGCGCTCGAGGTCGGGCTGGTCGCCCTCCCCGTCGCCGCCGCGCATCACATAGGTCGCTTTTTCTTCGTTGAATCGGTCGGGAGCGTTCGGACGGGCCATGATTTTCCATGTAGGCGATGGCGATGCGACCCGCCATAGTGCGCGAGGTAAAACAGACATCGGAGGGGTCGGATGGACGTAAGAGGAAAATTGGCGCTGGTCACCGGCGGCAGCGACGGCATCGGGCGCGAGATCGCGCTGCAGTTGCAGGCGGCGGGCGCTAATGTGATCGTCACCGGGCGGTCGGCGGAGAAATTGCAGGCGATGGCGGGGCTCGGCTTCGGCACCATCGCGGGTGATTTGTCGACCGCCGCGGGTTTGGATGCGGTCGTGGCAGGCGTATCGGGCAAGCCGATTGCACTGCTCGTCAACAATGCCGGGGTCGGCGCGATGGACTATTCCGTCGACGATCCCGCCAATCTCGCGACCGCGGTCAATTGCCTCCACACCAATTTGGACGCGCCGATCGCGCTCTGCGCCCACCTTATTCCGGCGCTGAGGGCGCAACCCGAAGCGGCAATCGTCAACGTGACTTCGGGCCTCGCGATCGCGCCGTGCGGCAGCGGCGCGGTCTATTGCGCGACGAAGGCGGGCCTGCGCGCTTACACGCAGGCCCTTCGCTATGTGCTGAAGGACAGCAATGTCCGCGTCATCGAAGCGCTGCCGCCCGTGGTCGCTACGAACATGACGGCCAAGCGCGACGGCAAAAAGATGACCGCCCATGACTGCGCCGCCGAAATCGTCCGCGGCATCCGCACCGGCAAGACCGAAATCAACGTCGGCATGGTTAAAATGCTGCAACTCGTCCACAGCATCTCGCCCGCACTCGCGCGGCGGATCATGATCAAATTTTGATGACGGCGACGTGCAGATGTTCGCCAGGCGCGCTCAGAAGGTGATTTGCACGAGATCGTCGAGCGCCGTGTCGATATTGGGATAGCGAAAACGAAAACCTGACTCCAACGTTCGCTTGGGTCTGACCATCTGCCCTTCGAGCAGGATCGACGATCGTTCGCTGCCCACGATCGCCCGGATGAGCCATGCCGGTGCTCGCCAGGCGATCGGTCGGCGCAAATGGCTGGCGAACGACCGGATGAAGCGTTCGTGCGATACGATACCGGGCGCCACGGCGTTGAAACGGCCGGACAAATCCTTGCGGTCGATGACGTGCAAGATGATCCCCGTCATATCGTCGACGTGGACCCATGGGAATGGTTGGCGCCCGGAACCTATGACAGCGCCGAGCCCGAGGCAGAAGGGAAGCCTGATGATTGGCAGAAACCCCCGCGCGCGGCCAATTCTCCACAATCGGCCGACGAAACTCTCGCGCTGGACTGCGCCCAATACGATACCGATCCGCAACTTGACGTGGCGAATGCGCCCGGTATCGATGCCCGCCGCGGCGGCCTCCCATTGCGCGACGAGTTCCGCGGGGAAGTCGATCCCCATCGGTTCGGAATCCTCGTCGAGTTCGGGATAGTCGCCAGAGCCGCCGTTCTCCGCCGTTCCGTAGAAACATTTGCCGGCAGTCGATACGAAGACGTCCGGCGGTGGTGTTTTGGCATTGATCGCATCGACGAGGATGCGGGTGGTATCGACCCGCGACCGGATGACTTCGTCGCGATAGGCAGCGTTCCAGCGCCGGCGCGGGTTGAGGATATGCTGTCCCGCCAAATTCACCACGGCATCGCAATCCGGCAATCCATCTTTTGCCAATTGCGCCCAGCTCAGGCGGCCAGGGCCCTCCTCGCGCGAAATCCATGTCACCGTGTCACCCCGCGCCCGAAGCGCTGCGGTCGCGGCTTGCCCAACGAAGCCGGACCCGCCGCCGATGATGATATGCATCCCCGCCAAAATCACTCCCCCATCGATCCGCCACCAATAGGTTCAAATCATATCGAAAAGATTATCGGAAGCCTCGTCCTTCTCACGCTTGGCGCGATCGAATGTCGGCATTCTGGTCGGCGTATCGCTTCCCACAAACCACATCGGCGCACAAAACAAAACGCCCGCGGAAATCCGCGGGCGCTCTGTACTCGGCAATGTCGAAAGCTCAGCCCTTGGCGACGCCCGCGATAGCCTGATCGACCAGCGCCTTGTCGGCCTTGGCGTCATGCTTGTCGGCGATCAGCTTCGCCGCTGCGTCGGTCGCCGCTTTCGCGGTCGCGGCGCGGACTTCGGCGAGCGCGCCGGCTTCGGCCGCGGCGATGCGGTCTTCGGCCATCTGCTTGCGGCGGCCGATCAGCGCGGTGGCGTCAGCCTTGGCTTTGGCAACAAGCGCTTCGGCCTCGGCATCGGCGCGGGCGCGCATTTCGTCGGCTTCCTTGGCGGCGTCGGCAAGCTTCGCCTCATACTCGGCCTTCAGCGATTCGGCGTCGAGGCGCAGCTGTTCGGCTTCCTTGAGCTGCTTCGAAATCTCGGCAATCTTGTTGTCGAGCATGCCCGCGATCATCGCCGGCACCTTCTTCCACAAGAGAATACCGATGAAGATCGTCATCGCGATCGAGACCCAGACGGTCGCGTCGATGATGCCGAACGATGCCGGCTCGGCATGCACTTCACCCGCCGCTTCGGACACGATGGTCAGAACATTAGCCATGGAGCACCGCCTTCACCGCTGCCTTGGCATCCGCCGCGGCAATTTTCACGCCCGACAGCTTGGCGACAAGGTCGCCCGCTGCTTCGGCCGCGACCGATTCGATTTCAGCCATCGCCGACGTGCGCGCCGCATTGACGTCGGCTTCGGCCGCCGACAGCTTGTCGGCGAGTTCGGCGTCGATCTTTGCGAGACGCTTTTCGGCGTCCTTCGCGGCCTTGTCCTTTGCGTCGGTTACCGCCTTCTGCGCAGCGGCGCGGCTGGCGTCGCTCTGCTGGCGGTAGCTTTCTTCGAGATTATCGGCGGCGGCATGCGCGGCTTTCGCCGCGGCCAGATCGTCCGCCACCTTGCGGTCGCGCGCGTCCACCGTCGCCTCGATCTTCGGCAGCATGCCGCGGCCGATGACGAAAAAGACGAAGCCGAAGGTCAGCAGCACCCAGAAAATCTGCGATGCGGCGTACCAGCTTTCAGCGAATTGGCTGATTTGAGGCATGGATTTACTCGACCGACAAAAGAAAAGCAGTCGCGGGGCCCGCCTTTAGCGAGCCGGCCCCGCAGACGAAATCAGGCTGCCTTGAGGTACAGCAGGATCGCGATCAGGAACGACAGCAGGCCGAGAAGTTCGGCAGCCGCGAAGCCGATGAACAGGCGGCCCTGCTGGCCGTCGGCAGCAGCCGGGTTGCGCAGTGCGCTTTCGAGGAAGCTACCGAACACGTTGCCCACACCGATGGCGGCCATACCGGCACCGATAGCGGCCAGACCGGCGCCGATGAGCGAAGCAGCTTGAACGTCCATTTTATACTCCTTGGGAAAAACGTTGATTAACCAGTTGAAATATCAGTGCAGATTGACCGCGTCGTTCAGATAGAGCGACGTGAGCAATGCGAATACATAAGCCTGGATCCCGGCGACCAGCAGCTCGAGGCCGCTAATCCCGACCATCAGCGCCATGCTGGGGATGCCGACGCCAAGACCGACCGCCGGACCGGCAGCGATGCCGTCGATGATGAACGAGGCGAACACCTTCATCAGCACGTGGCCCGCGGTCATCGCGACGAACAGTCGGAGAGCAAGGCTGAACGGGCGGACAAGGAACGACACCAGCTCGATCACGGGGATCAGCCACAGCAGCCACCAGGGGGTGCCGTGCGGCACGAAAAGCGAGAAGAAATGCAGGCCGTGGCGCCAGAAACCGACGATCAGCACGATCGCGAAGCTCAGGATCGCGAGGAAACCGGTGATCGCGAAGTGGCTGGTCACGGTGAACGGATGCACGCCGAACAGACCGAACGGCATCAAGCCGATCACGTTCAGCATCAAGATGAACATGAAGAGCGAGAAGACATAAGGCGTATATTTGCGGCCTTCGGGGCCGATATTCGCGTTCATCATGCCCGAAATAAAGCCGGTGAAGCCTTCGACGGCGACCTGCCAGCGACCTGGGACGAGCTGGCGCTTCATCCCGCCGATCATGAAGACCCACAAAAGCAGGCCGGCGATCAGCATCCACATCGCGCTGGTGGTAAAGGCAACCTCATGATTGCCGACATGGAACATGTCGAACATCTTCTGCACCTCGAACTGGTGCATCGGGTCCACTTTGCCTTGATCCGCCACGCGATACCTCGCCTAAATCCTGGTAATTCAGCTTCAATCCGGCCCAGCTTCATCAAGCTTAACAGGCCGGATATTCGCTATCCGAAATATGCTTCTGAAGGCGACGGCTATTCCAAGGAACAGCACCACCAACAGGCCCCAGGGTGCGGTGCCGGCAAAATGATCGATCGTCCAACCGACCAAGGCGCCGCCACCGATACCGCCCAGCAGTTCGGCCAGAACGCGGTTACCGAGCTTGTAATTCGCATCGGTCTCCGGTCCGGCGTTCACTGCGGTCCGTTTCGCTTCTGCGGCTTCGGCCCGGTCCAATCGCTCTTCGAGCGAGACCAGGCGCGAATCCTCCGAAGCTGGTTCCGGATCGCTGCCGTTCCCCGTCATTTTGACCATCCTCCTGAAACAGTACCGAAAAGATTCGGCGCCACCCACGAAAAAGGCCCGAAAATTCGGGGGACCCCTAAGGCGCGGTCCGTTTAGGAACGACGCCCGATTAAGTCAATGCTTGTGCTGCCGCGCACAAAAATGTCGCGGCGGAGTCACGCAAAAATGCCGCCGCGTTTAGGGGCGCGGCGGCATCTGAGGGCCCGCAGGCCCTATATGCGGCTCATTCGTTTACGGGCAGCGCGCGTCGCGTTCGGGCGGGCTTCCATCGCGGGTTTTCCATGCGCCGCCGGGCGTCTGATATTTCTCGCCCACCTTGGTCTGCGCAATCAGGTTGCAGCCGCTGGTAAAGGCGAATTGCTCGACCGTGCTGCCGGTCGACTGCGCGCTTGCGGTATAGGCCGCCTTGCGCTTGATATTGAGATCCTGCACCAGCGCACGGATCGCCGGGGTCGGCGCCGTTGCAAAGCCCAGATAGCCGTCGACCTGCTCGCCGACCTGTCCGGCGGCGCGCGCGGCGGCATAGGCGGGATCGCGCTGTGCCATCGCCGACGGCACAGCCAGTGCAACGGCGGCCGTCGCCGCGATCGCAGCAAGCGCCAGTCCGGTCGGTTTCCACTTCGTCATACGCATCTTGTTCTTCCCCATCAGAATATTTCGCTATTCTGCTCGATGAGCTTCTTGGCGTCGCCGTCCAGCCTATACACCACTTCCTGACGGATGTTGATGTTCAGGTTAATCTCGATCGGCTTGTCGGGCGTTTCGATCTGGACGCAGCCCGCGAGGGCCGACGCACCTATCGTTACCGCAACGCGCCGACCGTATTTGGCCAGCCTCCTTACTCCAGTCTTGGGTCTATTCATCGCATGGGCTCGCTTTCTGGAGGCTGAACGGGAGTGATCTTAGCTTTTTCGGCTTCTTCCTGCGCGCGGATCAGCGCGGGCAGATTCTGTTCGATCAACAGCGACGGGTCATAGAAACCCTTCGCCGAGGTCAACAGCTGGCGGAACGGCGCCCGGATCTTCACATTGAAGATCAGCGGCAATTTCGCGACCTGGTTGGTCAGGAAATTGCGCATCGCGCCCTCGCCCTGCCCCACGCCGCCAAAGCGGATGTCGGTCACCATTTCGCCGTCGAGATCCCCGTTCAAAATGATCGTCAGATCGTCATATTTGAGGCTGCGCAACGCGCCAAAGGCAAAATTGGCGATCACCCCCAGATTGCGGTTCGACAATTCGCCGACATAGGCCAGCGTCCCGCCGCCGCCGCGCGAATCGATACGGCCGTTGACGATACGGCCGCCCATCCCGTCGAACTCGACCGGCAGCGTCCCGTCGAATACGCCGGTCGCATTGATATTGTCGAAACCGAAGCTTTGCAGGAACACCGCGGCGTCGACGCCGACGATGTCGAACGACAGCCGCCGGGCGTTGGTCGCGCTGAAATCGAGCGTCGTCGGATGAAGCAGCAGCTTGCCGCCGCCAAAGGGCCAGCTCCCGCCCTCGACCCGCACGCGATTGTCGCCGAGCAGCCGATATTCGATCTCGCCGTCGAGTACCGGGATACCGGGGTTCAGCTCCTTGATCTTCGCGATCTGTCCCGGCGCCGATCTGAGCCCGATCAGATCGTCGAAGCTCAGCGTGGTGGTGATCCCCGTCACCGGGCCGAAGGCCGCGGCGAGGCTGGTATCGGCGGTCGCGAAAGTGCCGCGGCTCGTGACGCCGTCCGCCGTCCAGTCGATCCGCCCGTCGCCGACCACCGACCCCTGGACGTTGGCGACGACACCGAGCGCGAGGCTGGTGAGCTGATCGGGCTGGAATGCCTCGCCGAATCGCAGTTCTTTCACGGCCAGGTCCGCCGAACCACTGCTGTCGGCCAGCCGGTGCCGGATCACCGTGTCGAGAATCTTCGTTCCCGTCTTTCGTTCGTTGAACCCCGCCTTCGCCTCGATAATCCCGTTCGCAAAGCGCAGATTCGCATCGCTGCTGACCAGCGGGAAAAAGCGCGGGTCGGGCGCCGCGTCGGTGAGCAGCAAACCGCCGTCCAATGTCAGCGCGCCATTCGCGAAGCGCCACTGCCCCGCAATCTCGCTCATGTTCAGCGGCACCGCGCCGATCTTGCCGTTCGCCCCGCTGAGGTCGCCCGCCATGCCCTGCGGTGTCGCCCGTCCGCTCAGGCTTTGCGCGCTAAAGCGGGTCACACTCTCGCCCTCGCCCAGCCGGATGTCGGCCAGCGCGAGCGACCAGCGCATCGCCGACAGGTCGATATTCGCCGGCCCGCTTTTCAGGCTGAACGGCGAACTGCCGCTCGTCCCGCGCAGCGCGATGCCGGGAATACGGACATTTCCGCGCAATCCATCGGGTCCTACGCTCAGCAGCGGTGCGCCCGGGCGACTACACAGGTCGATCGCGCTGCGGCCCAGCCGGAAGCCGCCAACCTCGATCCGGTCGGCCGCGACGCGACTACAACCGCCATCCAGCGCGAGCGCCCCTGTCGGCGCCAGATAACCGTTCAGCGGCACCGTTAGCCGTTCGACGCGGCCGCCCGCGAGCGGTCCCGACAGCGACGCTGCCGTAGCGAAGCGCATCAGCCCGCCCGCGCCGCCTGAAAAACGCGCCGGCGCCAACGCCAGCCGCGCCCCTTCGGCGCTATAAGGATCGAGGCTGGCGAGGCCCGTCACCCTGCCATCCTCGTTGCGATCGAGGCTCAGCGTTCCCGAGGGCAGGTCGCCACCGGCGATGCTCCAGCCTCCCGTTGCGATCACCGCGGGCTCATCGGCGCCATAGAGATAGCCGATGCGGCTGTCCGCGCTGCCGATGAAACGCGCGCCGCTCGCGCTCGTCAATTCGGGTGCAATCAGGTCGATACGCGCCGTCGGCCCTTCACCCGCGAGCGCGAAGCCCGCGCTGCCGCTCGCATCGGCCAGTACGCGGCTCAGCGCACCGGCAGCCTTCGCCGCCAGCGGCCCGACCGGTGTGCCAGCCAGCCCGCGCGTACTTTCGGTGAGCAAGCGGCGCAAATCGGCGCTGCCGCTGGCGCGGGCAAAACTGATCCGCCCGTCGAACTTCGGGGCCGCGCTGCCGACGTTGCCCTTGGCTTCGAGGTCCACCGTCTCGGCCGCGAAATCGGCGCCGCGCAGCCGCGCCATGTCGGCATCGACGTCGAGCTTCGTCAGCACCGCGGTGCCATCGAAGCGGGCGATCACGCCCATCCGGTCGGCCGCGACCGGTCCCGCGACAAGCCGCGCGATGCTCGCGTCGGCCTTACCCTTCCAGCTTTGCAGATCTTCGGAGAGCGAAAGGTCGAGCGCGATCTGCGGTGACGCGGCGGAAACACGGCCGCCAGCACAACCAAGAGCGCGGCCACGCAAGGGACCGACGAGCTGCGGCCGGACATCGCGGACGAGAACCGTGCCGTAGAAGCTGATATTGTCGCCGCTGCACCCCGCCGCCGCAATGCGCGGCGCGGCGAGCGCGAGCTTGCCGGTGAAGTCGCGGCGCAGATTGCCGTCGCCGTGCAGCGCCGCGCCGATGTTGCCCCACGGCGTTTCGACGCGTGCCCGCGCGTCGCGCAGGGCGACCGACAGGTTGGGCAAGGCGAACGGATCCTTGCTCGTCGGATCGCGGAATTTGTCGAGCGAGCCGAACGACAGGCGGCCATCGACGAAGCGGCCATAGAGACGGACGCCCTCGGCGTTGATCCCCGAAACATAGGGGCCGCGCCAGCCATAGCCGAGCAGGACTTCGACGCGTTTCGCGGTCAGATCGGGACGCTTTGGATCGCCGATGACGATGTCGGACAGTTGCTCGCTGCGAAAGCCGATCCGGTCGATCGTATAACGCGCCGGAACATCGCGGCTATCGAGTTGGTCGCGGATTAACTCGTCGGCAATCGGCTCGCGCGCGATCCAGACCCCGGCGACGAGAATGATCACGGCGCCCGCGGTCAGCCAGCGCTTCTTGAACAACAAAGTCCGATATTTCCACCGCGGCTTCGCGCCGTCCGCGTCAGTCATGGGAGTTGGCCGATGACGTCATGGCGGCAAAATCTCGTCCCTCGACCCGAGCCCTGTTCAGGGCACAAACGCCGGAAATCCCGTTTCGATGCAGGAAATTGATCCGGTTCGCCATCTTCCTTTCCCTATGACCGTTGAGTGCGGCTCACAAGGCGGTTATTGCCGCGTGATGGGGGATACGCCGGACCATCTTGGGCATCGCGCGCGGTTGCGGGCCCGCCTGCTCGACGACGCCGAAGGCTTGGCCGACTACGAGCTGATCGAATATCTGCTCACGCTCGCAATCCCGCGCCGCGACACCAAGCCGCTCGCGAAAGCGCTGCTCCGCGAATTCGGCTCCCTGGCGCAGCTCGTCAGCGCCGATCCCGAATCGCTGCGCCGGGTCGACGGGCTCGGCGATACCGGCATTGCGGCGATGAAGATCGTCCAGGCCGCGAGCCTGCGCCTGCTCAAGGGCGAATTTCGCGACAAGCCCCTTCTCTCCAGCTGGGATGCGCTGCTCGATTGGCTGCGTGCGGACATGGGGCCGATCGATGTCGAGCGCGTTCGCGTGCTTTACCTCAATTCACGCAACATGCTCATCCGCGACGAACTCGCGAGCGAAGGCTCGATCGACCAGTCGGCGATCTATGTCCGCGAGGTCATCAAGCGCGCGCTCGAACTCGGCGCTTCGGCCATCATTCTTGTCCATAACCATCCGAGCGGCAGCCCCGAGCCGAGTCGGCAAGACATAGCGATCACCAAGGACATCGCGGGCGCCGCCGCGAAACTGGGAATAGTGCTCCACGATCACATCATCATCGGCGGGTCCGATTATCGCAGTTTTCGCGCAATGGGGCTGCTCTAACCCGTCATTTGACTTCCGCCGCCCGCCGCCACATCATCATGGCCATGCAGATTCGACGCGGCCTTCTCCGCTTCCGCCATCATGGGGGACAACTTCTCGCGGGCATTTAGCCCCGGGTTCCGGCGCGATCGCCCCGAACCCGGGGCACCTTCCGTCCAGACATTGCTGCGCGTGGCCAACAGCCGCGCGCCACCCGGAAAGTCCGCGCCATGACCAAGAAAAAAAGCGGGGCTGCGATGCCCCATATCCGCATGATCGACAGCGAAGCCGACGTACTGACCGAGCTGACGCTGCAGCAGCAGCGCGATTCGGTTCGCTTTTACGAGTTGTTGCTCGATGAAATCGATCGCGCCGCGATTTGCGAACGCACCGCGATCCCGCCAGACGTCGTGACGATGGGCTCCAGCGTTACTTTCCTCGACGAAAAACGCGGCGCCGAACGGACAGTACGCCTCGTATATCCTGCAGAAGCCGACATAGCGGCCGGGCGGATGTCGATCCTGACCCCGGTCGGTGCCGGATTGATCGGCCTCAGCGTCGGCCAGTCGATCAACTGGCCCGATCGCGGTGGCATCGAACACCGGTTGACGATCGTCGCGGTCGACCAACCTCAATAATTTGCCGCAAACGGCGATGCAGCCGCCGGATCGCTCCGACGGCTGCACCACCCCGCGGGACGCCGGTTAGGCGCCGCGCGACAGGAAACCGGTCAATTCGGTCTTGTTGACCGCACCCGACTTGTCACCGTCAGCCGAAGCAAATGCCTGGCCAATCCAGGTCTTCACTTCCGCCGATTCGACGTCGGCGCTCGGATCGGTCGCTGCACGCAGCTTCTTCATCCATGCACCGAATTCGGCCGCGTTGAGGTCGCCATTCTTGTCGCCGTCATAGGTCGGGAATTCCTGTTCGACGATCTGCGCGATCTGGGTGGGCGTCGCCGCCCCACCCGAAGGCGCGGGCTGGCTCGACGCATCGGGGGCCGGGGCCGGTTCAGCCGGCGGCGTGGTAGCGTCGGGAGCCGGAGCCGGTTCGGCAGTCGCCGGTGCGGCTGTCGGATCCGACGCCGGGGCGGTGGTCTGCGCCAGGGCCGGGAAACTCACGGCGGCAGCGCCGATCAAAAGCATCTGTTTCAACATGATCTATACTCCTGTTCTTTGGGGTTATTCCGGTTCCGATTCGGGCTTTTCTTCGGCATCCGGAGCGGGCTGGTCAGCCGGAGGGGTGGGCTCCGCCGCAGGGGGTGTATCGCTCGGGGTCGCGTCCTCGGTGGGCGCCGTTTCGTCCGTCGGCTTCTTGTCGTCGGTCGGCTTGCTGTCGGGCGCGGGGGCCGTGGTGTCGGTCGGCGCGGGCTGCGACTGCGTCGTGGGGGCCGACTCTTCGGTCGGAGCAGTCGTCTGGGCCAAAGCGGGGAAACTGACAGCCGCCGCGCCGATCAAAAGCACTTGTTTCAACACATTTATTCTCCTGTAACGGCGACTTCGATGGTCGGTGCGACCCGTCGCCTTTCTGATGGGGCATAGGAGCAACCCATCGTGTTTCCGCAAAGTTGCGCCCCCTCCGCGTTTGGCGAAACGCCCCGTCCCTGCTACGGGGCGGCCCGTCGTCGTTCCGCACGGATTCCGCGATGGAGCGCCCTAAAAGGAAGGAAATTCAATGGTTCCGCGTTACGCACGGCCGGAAATGACCGCGATCTGGTCGGCCGAGAATCGGTTTCGCATCTGGTTCGAGATCGAAGCGCACGCGACCGACGCACTGGCCGAACTGGGCACCGTGCCGAAATCCGCCGCCAAGGCGCTGTGGGATTGGTGGGCGACGAAACCGACAATCGACGTCGACGCAATCGACGCGATCGAGGCGGTTACCAAGCACGACGTCATCGCCTTCCTGACCTGGGTGGCCGAGAATGTCGGCGACGAAGCGCGCTTCATGCACCAGGGCATGACCAGCTCGGACGTGCTCGACACCTGCCTCGCGGTTCAGCTCAGCCAGGCCGCCGACATCCTGCTCGCCGATCTCGACGCGCTCCTCGCAGCCATCAAGCGCCGCGCCTATGAGCATAAGCTCACCCCGACGATCGGCCGCAGCCACGGCATCCATGCCGAACCCGTCACATTCGGGCTCAAGCTTGCCGAAGCCTATGCCGAATTCTCGCGCTGCAAACTGCGCCTTCAGGCCGCGCGCGCCGAAATCGCGACCTGCGCCATCTCGGGCGCCGTGGGCACCTTCGCGAACATCGACCCGCGCGTCGAGGCGCATGTCGCGGCCAAGCTTGGCCTCGCCATCGAGCCAGTCTCGACCCAGGTGATTCCGCGCGATCGCCACGCGATGTTCTTTGCTGTGCTTGGCGTCGTCGCTTCGTCGATCGAGCGCCTCTCGGTCGAGATCCGCCACCTCCAGCGCACTGAAGTGCTCGAGGCCGAAGAATATTTCTCGCCAGGGCAAAAAGGCTCGTCGGCTATGCCGCACAAGCGCAACCCGATCCTGACCGAAAACCTCACCGGCCTCGCGCGCATGGTGCGAAGCGCCACGATCCCCGCGATGGAGAATGTCGCGCTGTGGCATGAACGCGACATCAGCCACTCGTCGGTCGAGCGCTTCATCGGCCCCGACGCGACGGTCACGCTCGACTTCGCACTCGGACGCCTGACCGGCGTCGTCGACAAGTTGCTCGTCTATCCCGCGCGCATGCAGAAGAATCTCGACCGCATGGGGGGGCTCGTCCATTCGCAGCGCGTGTTGCTCGCATTGACCCAAGCGGGCGCGAGCAGGGAGGAAAGCTATGTGCTCGTCCAGCGCAACGCGATGAAGGTCTGGGATTCGGACGGCCAGCTATCGCTGCTCGAACTGCTCAAGGACGATGCCGACGTCACCGCCAGGCTGTCGGCCGACGAGCTGACCGCCTTGTTCGACCTCGGCTATCATATGAAGCATGTCGACACGATCTTCGACCGGGTGTTCGGGGCGCCATAGCCCCGGACTGGAATCGCGCGGCAATCTGTCATAGGGTCGGCGCCAGACCGACAGAGGAGCAAGACGAAGTGGGAATCCTGCGCACGATCATCTGGGTCTTGTTGACCGCCATCCTCGTCATTTTCGCGATGGCAAACTGGATTCCCGTCACCGTCACGATCTGGCCGGGTCAGGTGCTCGACACCAAATTGCCAGTGCTGATCCTCACCGCGTTCCTGATCGGCAGCGTGCCGATGTGGATCGCGCTGCGCACGACACGCTGGTCGATGAAGCGCCGCCTCGACGCCAGCGAGCGGCAGGCGGCCGATTTGCGCGCGCTCGCCAACCGGCCAGTCGAGGTCACACCCGCTGCGGCGCCAGTCAACGACATCCCGCCCGCCCCATCCGACCTTTTCTCCACGGACAAGCCATGACCTCACCGCTTTATCTCGCCATCGACACCACGCACCTCGACGCTGCGCTGACGCTGGCGCAAAAGGTACGGCGCCACGTCGGCGGGCTAAAGCTCGGTCTCGAATTCTTCTGCGCCAACGGGCATCACGGCGTGCATGAAATGGCGAAGCTCGGCCTGCCGATCTTTCTCGACCTCAAGCTGCACGACATTCCGAACACCGTCGCCAAGGCGATCCAGGCGCTGCGCTCGCTCGAACCGGCGGTGTTGACGGTCCACGCCGCGGGCGGCCGCGCTATGCTTGAAGAAGCAAAGGCCGCTGCGGGTCTCAATACCAAGGTTGTCGCAGTCACCGTGCTGACCAGCCTCGACGCGCCCGATCTGGAGGACATCGGCGTCGGCGGCACACCGCACGATCAGGTCGTGCGCCTGGCGGCGCTTGCCCGCGAAGCCGGCCTCGACGGCATCGTCTGTTCGGGACAGGAAGTGAAAGCGGCGCGCAAGGCGTGGCCTGGCGGCTTTTACGTCGTCCCCGGGGTGCGCCCGGCGAACGGTAAGGTCGGCGACCAGAAGCGCGTCGTCACGCCGGCGCAAGCGATGGCCGACGGCGCGTCGATCCTTGTCGTCGGCCGCCCGATCAGCCAGTCGGCGGACCCAGACCTCGCGGCGCGCGAAATCGAAGCGACGCTTTAAAGCCATTTCCAATTCCCGTTCGTGTCGAGCGAAGTCGAGACACCCGTCGGAACAGCGAAAGGTCGAGGCGCATCTCGACTTCGCTCGATGCGAACGCACAAATAGAGTCTGACCATGCCCCCACTCGTCAAAATCTGCGGCCTCAAAACAATCGAAGAGGTCGATGCCGCCATCCGCCACGGCGCGACGCATATCGGTCTCAATCACTATGAGCCGAGCCCGCGCTATGTCGATCTCAAGACTGCGGCCGAGCTGCGCAAACGTGCCGGCGCGGGCAACGTCAAGGTCGCGCTGCTGCTGGTGAACGCATCGCAGCAACTCACCGGCGACGCGCTTGGCATGGTGCGCCCCGACATCATCCAGTTCCACGGCACCGAAACGCCCGAATGGCTCGGCGTCGTGAAGCGGCTGACCCCGGCGGAGGTCTGGAAGGCCGTCGGCCTGAAGGACGCCGATACACTCGTCCGGATTCAGAAATATCACGGCGTCGCCGACCGAATCCTGTTCGACGCGCCCGCCGCCGCCATGCCCGGCGGCACCGGCACGCGCTTCGACTGGTCGCTGCTCAAAAACCATCGCCACAGCATGGACTGGGGCATCGCGGGCGGCCTCACCCCCGAAAATGTCGCCGAAGCGATCGCCGCGACCGGCGCGCCGCTCGTCGACGTCTCCTCCGGCGTAGAAAGCGCGCCGGGCATCAAGGATGTGGACAAGATCGCCGCTTTCCTTAAAGCCGCCGGTCGATGACAGACTTACCCAACAGCCTCCGCACCGGCGCCCCCCCGCAAGCTAACAGCTTGCGCAGCCAGCCTGACGAGCGCGGCCATTTCGGCCAGTTCGGCGGCCGCTACGTCGCCGAAACGCTGATGCCGCTGATCCTCGATCTCGAACGCCACTATCGCGCGGCGCAAAAGGACAACGCCTTCAAGGCCGAGTTCGACTATCTGCTGAAGCATTATGTCGGCCGCCCCAGCCCGCTGTGGCTCGCCCAGCGCCTCACCGACCATCTGCGCGCGAGCGCCAGCGAAGGCTTCGGCGCGAAAATCTATCTGAAGCGCGAGGATTTGAACCACACCGGCGCGCACAAGATCAACAATTGCATCGGCCAGATCCTGCTCGCCAAGCGCATGGGCAAGACGAAGATCATCGCCGAAACGGGCGCGGGCCAGCACGGCGTCGCGACCGCGACCGTCGCCGCGCTGTTCGGCCTGCCCTGCACCATCTTCATGGGCGCGGTCGACGTCGCGCGGCAGCAGCCGAACGTGTTCCGCATGAAGCTGCTCGGTGCCGAAGTCGTCGCGGTCGAATCGGGCGCGAAGACACTCAAGGACGCGATGAACGAGGCGCTGCGCCACTGGGTCGCGAACGTCCACGACACTTTCTACATCATCGGCACCGTCGCCGGCCCGCACCCCTATCCCGAACTCGTCCGCGATTTCCAGTCGGTGATCGGCGACGAAGCTCGGACACAGATCCTCGAGGCCGAAGGCCGCCTCCCCGACATGCTGATCGCCCCCGTCGGCGGCGGCTCGAACGCGATCGGCCTGTTCCACCCCTTCCTCGACGACGCCGATGTCGAAATCGTCGGCGTCGAAGCCGCCGGCGAAGGTCTCGACGGCAAGCACGCCGCCAGCCTCGCGGGCGGGCGCCCCGGCATCCTCCACGGCAACAAGACCTATCTGCTGCAGGACGAGGACGGCCAGATCACCGAGGCACACAGCATTTCGGCGGGGCTCGACTATCCGGGCATCGGCCCCGAGCACAGCTGGCTCCACGAAATCGGCCGCGTCCGCTACGAACCGGTCACCGACGCCGAAGCGCTGGCGAGCTTCCAGAAGCTGACCCAACTCGAAGGTATCATCCCCGCGCTCGAAAGCGCGCACGCAATTGCCGCCGCCGAACGCATCGCGCCGACACTGGGCAAGGACAAGATCATCATCGTCAACTGCTCGGGCCGCGGCGACAAGGATATTTTCACGGTCGCCGATGCATTGGGGGTGGAACTGTAATGCAATCGAAGCCGTTGCGGATTTTTACCGATTTCTGTCTCTTTCTGGTCGTCTTGTCCTTTGCCGATCTGCTGTTTCGGCATGGCTTGAATTTTCGCGCATGGAATCTTGCCTCTGCAAGACTGGCCTATAATGCGAGCATTGCCGCCGTGATTGCGATTGTCTTTTATTTGAGGTCACCCTCCCGATGACCCGCTTCGCCGCCGCCTTCGCCAGGCCCCGCCCCGCGCTCGTCGCCTTCATCACCGCAGGCGACGGCAACACCGCCGCGAACCTCGACGCGCTCGTCGCGGGGGGTGCCGATGTGATCGAGCTCGGCATGCCCTTCACCGATCCGATGGCCGACGGCCCTGCGATCCAGGCCGCGAATCTGCGGAGCCTCGCCAAGGGCACGACCACCGCCGACATCTTCGCGATCGCCGCGGCTTTCCGCGACCGCCATCCCGATACCGCGCTCGTCCTGATGGGCTATGCCAATCCGATGACGATCCGCGGCGCCGACTGGTTCGCTGCCGAATGCGCCAAGGCCGGTGTCGATGGCGTCATCTGCGTCGACATTCCGGCGGAGGAAGACCCCGAACTCGGTCCCAGCCTCCGCGCCGCCGGCGTCGACCTCATCCGCCTCGCCACCCCCACCACCGACACCGCGCGCCTCCCCGCCGTGCTCGAAGGTGCCGGCGGCTTCCTCTATTACGTCTCGGTCGCCGGCATCACCGGGCAGCAACAGGCCGCGCAGGCGAGCATCGACGAAGCCGTCGCCCGCCTGAAAGCCGCCACCGACCTGCCCGTCGCGGTCGGCTTCGGCGTCCGCACCCCCGAACAGGCGGAGCAGGTCGCCAAGGTCGCCGACGGCGTCGTCGTCGGATCGGCCTTCATCGACATCATCGCGCAGCATGGCGACGCCGCCGCGCCATATGTCGAGACCTTCACCCGCTTACTCGCCGATGCTATCCACGGCGCAAAGGAGATCGCCGCATGAGCTGGCTCGATCGCGTTCGCAACGCGCTGCCCTTCGGGGCGAAACGCGACACCGCCGACAATCTCTGGCACAAATGCCGCCAGTGCCAGCAGATGGTGTTCGTCAAGGAATGGGAAGACAATCTCAACGTCTGCCCGCGCTGCGACCATCACGACCGCATCGGCGCGACCGAGCGTTTTGCTCAGTTGTTCGACGGTGGCTTGCATGAATTGATCAGCGCGCCCGCGGCGCCCGAAGACCCGCTGAAATTCCGCGACACCAAGAAATATGTCGACCGCATCAAGGCCGCGCGCGCGCAGACCGGCGACCGCGACGCCTATCAGAATGCGGCGGGCAAGATCGATGGCCAGCCGGTCGTGATCGGCGTCCAGGACTTCGCCTTCATGGGCGGATCGATGGGCGTCGCGGTCGGCGAAGCCTTTGTCGCCGGCGTCGAACAGGCAATCCGTCGCGGCTGCCCCTATATCGCAATCACCGCCGCGGGCGGCGCGCGCATGCAGGAAGGCACGCTGTCGCTGATGCAGATGCCGCGCGCAACCGTCGCGCTCGCGCGCCTGCGCCGCGCCGGCCTGCCTTATATCGTCCTGCTCACCGATCCGACGACCGGCGGCGTCACCGCAAGCTATGCGATGCTCGGCGACATCCAGATCAGCGAACCCAAGGCCCTCATCGGCTTCGCGGGCCAACGCGTGATCGAGAATACGATCCGCGAGAAGCTGCCCGAAGGCTTCCAGCGCGCCGAATATCTGCTCGATCACGGGATGATCGACATGGTCGTCCACCGCAAGGAGCTGCCCGAAACATTGGGCCGCGTGATCGGCTATCTCGCACCCGAAAAGGCGGCCTGAGCAGACCGTCGCAACGGAACGCGTGCTCTCTTTCTCGTCACCCCGGACTTGATCCGGGGCCTGCCTTTCTTAAAGGAATAGGCGGGTGCCGGGTCAAGCCCGGCATGACGGACGATGGGGAGGCTGCTTTCCTCTAATCGAGCTACAACCATGCCCGACCACGCCCACTCCTCCGACCCAGCGGTCCAAACCCAACTCGATCGCCTCGCCGCGCTCTCGCCCGGCCGCGACATCCTCGGACTCGACCGCATCGCCCAACTTTGCGCGCGCCTCGGCAACCCGCAAAACCGTCTCCCGCGCACCTTCCACGTCGCCGGCACCAACGGCAAGGGCTCGACCTGCGCCTATCTCCGCGCGATTCTCGAAGCGAGCGGACGCACGGTGCACAGCTACACCAGCCCGCACCTCGTCCGCTTCAACGAACGCATCCGCCTTGCCGGGACGCTGATCGACGACACCCTGCTCGCCGCACTGCTCGAAGAAGTGCTCGACGAAGCCGCCGACCTGCAAGCAAGCTTCTTCGAAGTCACCACCGCCGCCGCCTTCCTCGCCTTCGCGCGCATCCCCGCCGACGATTGCATTATCGAGGTCGGGCTCGGCGGCCGCCTCGATGCGACCAACATCATCCCGCCGCCGGCGGTGTGCGGCATAGCTTCGCTCGGCATCGACCATGAAGCCTTCCTGCTTGCCCCCGAAAACGGAACGCCCATCGATCCGGCGATGCGCATCGCGTGGGAGAAGGCGGGCATCATCAAAGCCGACACGCCCGTCGCGACGCTCGGCTATCCGCCGGGCGTACGCGACATCATCGCCGCCATGGTCGCCTCCGTCGGCGCCACGCTATTTCCCGAAGGAAACGGCTGGACGATAGAGGTTGAGGGCGACAGCTTTCGCTGGACCTCGAAACTGGGCTCGGTCGCGGAATCGATGCGTCCGCGCATGGCCGGGCCGCACCAGATGCGCAACGCCGGCCTCGCCATCGCGATGCTGCGTCTCGCCCCGGGCCCGCAGCCGACCGACGAAGCGATCGCCCGCGGCGTCGCGGGCGCCTTCTGGCCGGGCCGCATGCAGCGCCTCGGCCCCGGCCCCCTCGCCGCGCTGTTGCCCGGCCGCACCGAAATCTGGCTCGACGGCGCACATAATGTCGACGCGGGCCTCGCGCTCGCACACCAGTTCGTGGACGAGCCACGGCGCGTCCATCTCATCACCGGTATGCTCGCGAACAAGGATCCGGCAGCTATCGTCGCACCGCTAGCCGATCTCCTTGCCAGCCTGACCGTCGTCCCCGTCCCGGGGCACGAGCATCATGGCGCCGAAGCGTTCGGCGCCGATGCAAAGGCTGCCGCTTCGGTTACCCACGCGCTGCGCGATCTTGATGTCGATCCGGTGCGTGAAATCGTCCTGATCGCGGGCTCGCTCTATCTTGCCGGCGAAGTGCTCAGCGCGAACCTGCAGTTTCCGGACTGACGGCCCGAATCGACGCTTCTGGTATCTCAACCTCGCCCGCCGTGCCGATCGAACGATCGACAAGGCCCGAGCGCATCATCCACCAGAAGATCAGGATGCCGGGAACGGCCAGCGCGGTGGTCAGCAGGTAGAAATCGACGTAACCGAACTCTTCGATCAGCTTGCCCGCGCTGGTCCCGGTGAGGAACCGCCCGAGGATACTCGCGGCGGCCGAGAAGAGTGCGAAATGGGTCGCGGTAAAGCGCAGATCGGCCAAAGCCGACAGATAGGCGACGACGCAGACCCCGCCGATCCCGCTGGCGAAATTCTCGAACCCGATCGCGCCCGCCATGCCCCAATTACTGTGTCCCGCCGCGGCGAGGCCCGCGAAGCTGAAATTGGAAATCGCCATCAGGATAAGGCTGAGCAGCACCGATCGCTTCATGCCGAGCCGCGCATAGATGATGCCGCCGACGAACACCCCGGCGAGCAGCGCCCAAAACCCCAGCCCGACGTCATAGAATGCGATTTCGTCGTTAGTGTAGCCGAGATCTTCGAACAATAGCCGGAAGGTCAGGTTGGCGAGCGTGTCGCCGATCTTGTGCAACAGCAGAAAGAAGAGAATCAGAATCGCCCCTTCGCGCGAGAAAAACTCCGCCAGTGGTCCGACGGCGTCCTTGTCGGCGGGCTGGCCTTCGCGCGACTTGGCCGGCAAGACGACCAGCGCCCCGATGACGAGCGCGCCCACGGCAAGGACCACCCCAAGGAGCGTCGACCCCGCATAGGCAGCGATCACCCCCCAATCCGCCGCCAGCACAGCGACCAGCGCCAGCGCCGGGAGCGCGATGATCCAGTTGATGTGCCCGCTCCACCCGATGTCGCGGGCGCGCCGGGCACTGAGGTCGAACAGCGGGAACAAATATCCGACGAGGACCATCAGCGTCAGGATGCCGACGCCCAACCACTGGTCGATCTGTCGCGCGATCAGAAAAGCGACCGGAAAGCTTGCGATGAAGAGCGCATAGTGAGCACGGGACAGGAACGCTGGCCAATGGCGCTCGACCTTGCGTTCGGGCTCACCCATCACCAATCCGGTGATGATCGCCGGGAGAACCAGCGCCGCGCATACCATATAGGCAACGCCCCAACCGGCGCGTTCGGCGACGACCAGCGCCAAGGCACCCGCCACCGCTGCACCGATGCGCCAGCCATATTGCGACATGCCCGAACCCGTGCCCAATTGTCCGGGCGCAAGCAGTTCGATTCGATAGGCGTCGATCACGATGTCATACGTCGCACCGGCGAGCCCGACCGCGATCGCCGCCAGCGCCACGACCGCAAGCGAAGCCTTCGGATCGAGGTTGCCCAGCACCGACACGGCGACGAAAACAAGCGCGCCGACAAGGATTAGCCATGATCGCCGCTGGCCGATCCGCCCGAGGACGGGAATGCGAAACCGGTCGATCGCGGGTGCCCACGCCCATTTCAGATTATAGGCGAGAAAGGTAAGTGCAAAGGCCGTGACGGAGGATTTCTCGATCCCGTCCTGTGCGAGGCGCGTCGTCAGCGTCGCGCCAATCATCGCGAACGGGAAACCCGACGATATACCGAGGAACAGCGCAGCCAAGGGTGCAGGCTCCAGATAGGGCCGCAGACTGTCGCGCCACCCCTTCGGTGCCGGCATCGCCGCATCTGTCGCCATCATATTCCCCCTTTTGGACCTGTGACGGGCCGCGGCCGGTCGCATCTTGGCCTAAAGCGTTGGGGATAAATTGGAAGCGACTAATTGGCTGCCGATCCGACGTGCGCGGTCGGCCCGTCGCATCTCACGCCGCGGCGGGGCGCCAGAAGGTCGTCAGCCCGCTCACCTTGCGCGGCGCCTGGTTCTTGCACGTCATCGTCTCGACCGCTTTCAGCGCCGAAACCAGCGCCGACGCGCTGTGCGGCTTACCGAGGCAGGCGATGGCGATGTCGGCGGCATCGGCGGGGCATTGGCCGGTCACCAGCAGCACGGCGATACCGCGGTCGCGTGCGAGCCGGGCAACCTCGCGCCCGGTCATGTGCCCTGCAAGGCCCAGGTCGAGGACCACCGCGTCGATCGGCTCGGCGGCGATGATCGCTACCGCAGCTTCACCCGAATCGACCGTCGCGACGATGTCGTATCCGCCGAGTTTCAGCGTGTGCTCATTGTCGAACGCGGTCAGCGGATCATCCTCGATGATCAGCAACCGCTTGATGCAGGTGGGGCGGTGGGCGAAGAGCATGATGACTCCCTTTAACATCGCCATGACTCGCTCCGCGCCGTCCTGCAAGATTGCTTCTGCTTGCCATCGACGAAGCGAGTCTTTTCCGGCTATGAGCGTGATCACAACGCAACACTATTTTCCTTGAAAACGACAAGAAAGCCGCATCCGTTCCGATGACGACACGCCGTCCACCCCGCTCCGCGCCCCGCTCGGCGCCCAAAGCCTCTGGCGACCGCGACGCGCCCAAGGGCCGCCGCGCCGCACGCGGTGCCGCGACTGCACTCAAAACGAAGCCCGCCGAGGCCGAGCGCGAGGATGGACCGCAGCGCATCGCCAAGCTGCTCGCGCGCGCCGGCGTCGGGTCGCGCCGTGACGTCGAGCGCATGGTCGAGGAAGGACGCATCGCGCTGAATGGCCAGGTCATCGTCCATCCCGCGCCGCTGCTCACCTCGCTCGAAGGATTGACCGTCGATGGCAACCCCGTCGCCAAGCCCGTCTCGACGCGCCTCTATCGCTTCAACAAGCCCGCGGGCTGCATCACCGCGGCGCGCGATCCCAAGGGACGCAAGACGATCTATGACTTGCTGCCCAAGGACCTTCCGCGCCTGATGCCCGTCGGCCGTCTCGATTATAACACCGAAGGGCTGCTGCTCCTCACCAACGACGGCGAGTTCAAACGTCAGCTCGAACTGCCGGCAAGCGGCGTCGAGCGCACCTATCGCGCCCGCGCCTTCGGCGACATCAGCCAGGCGCAGCTCGAGGAACTCGCGATGGGGATCGAGATCGACGGTGTCCGCTACGGAAAAATCGACGCCAACCTCGAACGCCGCACGGGCCGCAACCAGTGGGTCGAAATGACGCTGACCGAGGGCAAGAACCGCGAAGTCCGCAAGGTGCTCGAACATTTCGGGCTGCAGGTCAGCCGCCTGATCCGCACGCGTTACGGCGCGTTCGAGCTGGGCGGCATGCCGCTCGGTGCGGTCGATGTCGTCCCGCGCGACGAATTGTTCAAATTCCGGCGGCACCTCGGCTGATGCGCATCATCGCTGGCGAATGGCGCGGCCGCACGTTGCTCGCGCCCAAGAATGACGCGACGCGCCCGACCGCGGATCGCACGCGCGAGACGCTCTTCTCGATGCTGACGAGCCGCGTCGGCAGTTTCGAGGGGCTTGTCGTCGCCGACCTGTTCGCCGGATCGGGCGCGCTCGGGATCGAGGCACTGTCGCGCGGCGCCGAACAATGCCTGTTCGCCGAGCAGGATCGCGACGCGCTCGACGTGCTGCGCAAGAATTTGGCCACATTCGGCGCAGCAGCGCGTGCGGATATTCGCGCCGGATCGGTTCTCGCATTGGGGCCGGCCCGCCGCACCTACGACCTGCTGTTGCTCGACGCGCCTTACGACACCGGCGCCGGCAGCGTGGCGCTCGACAAGCTTAACCGCCTCGGCTGGATCGGCCCCGACAGCTGGATATCGATCGAAACCGGCGAGAAGGAAATGGTCGAGGTCGCGGGTTTCGAAATCGACGCGACACGCAAGGTCGGCAAGGCGAAGCTGACGCTGCTTGTCCCGGCGGGTCGGCTTTGATCGCAAGAAGCGGGATGCTTCGCCATTCCATTCGCCGCTAGGGCCGGGTCATGACAGCACCAATCAACTTCCGGATGGGCGCCGCCGAATGGGGCATGTTGATCCTGCTCTCGATCCTGTGGGGAGGCTCTTTCTTCTTTCTCGGCATAGCGCTGCGCGAGGTTCCGCCCTTCACCCTGGTCCTCGCCCGCCTTGGCCTCTCGTCGCTGCTGATGCTGGGCTTCATGGCCGCCACCCGCCGCACCATGGCGCGCCGCGCCGGGCTGTGGCCCGCGCTTTTTCTTCTCGCCCTGCTCAACACCGCGCTCCCCTTCTCGCTTTTCGCCTATGCGCAGACCCAGATCGCAAGTGGCCTTGCCTCGATCCTCAACGCGACCACCCCGCTCTGGGGCGTGATCGTCGCGCATCTTTTTACCCCCGACGAAAAGGCCACGCCCGCGAAACTCGTCGGTGTCGGCGCGGGCATCGCCGGGGTCGCGGTGATGATTGGCGGCGGTGCGCTGTCGGGGATCGGCGCCAGCCTCTCCGCGCAACTGGCCTGTCTTGGCGCGACCTTCTGCTACGCGCTCGCCGGGGTCTACGGCCGCCGGTTCCGCGCTTGGGGCGTCGGCCCGCTCGACGTCGCGACGGGGCAGCTTCTCGCGGGCGCGCTGCTCATTTTGCCGGTCGCGCTGTTCGTCGACGCCCCCTGGCGGCTTGCACTTCCCGGCACAGCCACGCTCTTTGCGATCGGCGGGCTCGCGCTGCTTTCAACAACGGTCGCCTATTTCCTCTATTTCAGTCTGATCGCGCGCGCCGGTGCGACCAATGCGCTGCTCGTCACGCTACTCATTCCGGTCACCGCGATCCTTCTCGGCACCCTGCTACTCGGCGAAGTGCTGCTGCCGCGGCACTGGGTCGGTATGGCGCTGATCGCCGCCGGGTTCGTCGCGATCGACGGCCGGCTCGTCGGCCGTTTTCGCGTCAGGCGTCCCGCCTGATCCCCTGTTGCCGCACCATCAGCAGCCCCAGCCAGCTCACCACACCCGCGAGCGCAAGATAAAGGCCAACAGTTTCGGTCCCGCCCCATTCGGCGAGCGCCTGCGCGATGATCGGCGCCATCGCGCCGCCCAATATCCCGCCCGCGTTGAACGCGACCGACGCACCCGTATAGCGGACATGCACGGGGAACAGGCCGGTCAGCCAGCTGCCGAGCGGACCGTAGACGAGTCCCATGACGAACAGCGCCGCGGCAAGGCCGAGGAAGATCAGCAGCCAGCTTCCCGATGCCAGCGCCGGCCCGAACACAAACCCGATGAGCACCGTCGCGCCGCAACCCCAGGCCAGCACGCGTTGTTCACTCGTTGCATCGCTGACATAGCCCGCGAAAATGATTCCGACCGCCATGAGGAGGATCGCGCCGAGCTGGATCAGCAGGAACTGTTCCTTCGGATATCCAAGCGCCTGTGTCCCGTGGCCGAGCGCAAAACTCGTCGCAAGATAGAAGATCGCGAAACAGGCGACGACCGCGAACGTCCCCGCGAGCGTCGCAACCAGATGATACCGAAACAGGTCGCCGATCGGCACCGCCACCGGCGCGTCCTTCTCCAGCGCCTCGGCAAAGTCGGGTGTTTCTTCGATCTTGAGCCGTACCCACAGCCCCAGTCCGACGAGCACCGCCGACAGCAGGAACGGAATACGCCAGCCCCACGCGGCGAAATCGGCGTCGTTGAGGCCCAGTCCCAGTAGCAGGAACAGCCCGTTCGCTGCAATAAATCCGACAGGTGCACCCAATTGTGGGAACATACCGAAGCGCGATTTCCAACCCGGCGGCGCATTCTCGACCGCGAGCAACGCCGCCCCGCCCCACTCGCCACCGAGTCCAAAGCCCTGGCCGAAACGCAGGATGCAGAGCAGCAAGGGCGCGACCCATCCGACCATCGCATAGGTCGGCAGGAAGGCGATCAGCAACGTCGAGGCGCCCATCAGCATCAGCGACGCAACGAGTGTCGACTTGCGCCCGATCCGGTCGCCATAATGGCCGAACACGATCGCCCCGACGGGCCGCGCGAAAAAGGCGAGGCCGAAGGTCATGAAGCTGTACATCAACTGCGCCGAGTCCGAGCTCTCGGGAAAGAAGAGCGGCCCGAACACCAGCGCCGCTGCGGTGCCATAGATATAGAAATCGTAAAATTCGACTGCGGTGCCGACGAGGCTCGCGGTCAGGATGCGCCGATGCGCCCGGTAAGGTGCCAGATCCACGGGCTATACTCTCCCCTTTGGTTCGCCGCCGCTTTGGACGCCTTGCCCCGTCCGGCGCAAGGCGCAATGCGCCCGCTATTGCCCTTTGGCGAAAAGGCGCGCGCGAAGGCGTTGCAGTTCCTGCCCCGACAAAGGCTCGATCCGCGCGGCAGCCCTGCCCTCGCGCAGTCGTTTGCGGTCCTTCTCCGACGGATCGATCCGGCGCACGCGCACCGACCCGTGGCCCTGAGTCTTCATCCCCAGCTCCTCCGCCGCGCCGCGCGACAGGTCGATGATCCGCCCGAGCGCAAACGGCCCGCGATCGTTGACCCGCACGATGATCCGCCGCCCCGTATCGAGCGCCGTGACCTCGACATAGGTCGGCAGCGGCAATGTGGTGTGCGCAGCGGTGAACCAGCCCGGCCGGAATTGTTCGCCATTGGCGGTGCGGTTCCCTGACTCGCTGCCGTACCAACTTGCATAACCCACCGCATCGTAGGCGGGCGCGGCGGCGGGGACATAGGTTGTGCCGCGGATAATATAGGCCGGACCGATCCGCACGGGGGTGTCGGTCACGGGCCGGAAATTTCCCCCGGCGCAGGCTGAAAGGGCCAGGACCGCACATGCAGCGCCGGCCAATCGAATGATCTGATATTCCCGCATGCCCCGACCCTAGATGCGCGAAAGGGTAAGAGAAAGTCCCCTCGACACCGTGGGCCGCAATTGGCGAAATGACATCCACAGCGTAAAGCCCACACATGGACACTCCCCGCTTTCGCCAGATCGGCATCGTCGGCGCGGGCCGCGTCGCAGCGGCGCTGGCTCTCGCCTTCGCTCCGCACTCGGCAGCTCCGCCCATGCTGTGGAGCCGGACCGCCGAGCGCACTCGCGCTGCCGCCGCCCGAATTGGCCGCACCGTCGTCGCGGCGCATGCCGAGGGATTGATGCGCATGTGCGACATCGTCGCGATCGCGGTATCCGACGACGCAATTGAAAGTGTTGCGGACGATTTGGCGCGGCTGCTACCGCCCGGTTCCGCGCCCATGGTCTTTCATGTCAGCGGACGCAGCGGCGTCGCGATCCTCGAACCGCTGCGCGCCGCGGGCGCGCCGACAGCTGCGATTCATCCCGCCATGACCTTCACCGGCGATCCGGGCGGCGAAACCCAGCGGATGGCCGGAGCGCGCTTTGCCGTCACAGGCTCAACGCCCGAGGCGACCGCGCAAGCCGAACATATCGTCGCCCTGCTCGGCGGCATTGCCGTGGAAATCGCGGAAGATCGCCGGTCGCTTTATCACGCCGCACTCTGCCACGCGTCAAACCATCTGGTCACGCTCATCGCCGGAGCCGCGAACGCGCTGCGCGATGCCGGGGTCGACGATCCTTCGGCGATGCTTGCGCCCCTCGTCCGCGCGGCGCTCGAAAACAGCCTCGACCACGGTTTCGCAGGATTATCCGGCCCGCTGCTGCGCGGCGACGCGCAGACGATCGGCGGTCATCTCGATACGCTCAAGGCCCACAGCCCGGACCTCCTGCCCGTCTATCGCGCGATGGCGCGCGCCACGCTCGGCGAATTGAAACGCAGCGGAACTACGCCCTCTGCCCGCCTCACCGCACTGGACAGCCTGCTCGCTGTTCCCTAATCGTTCGCGCGTGAACGATACCCCCGCCTCCCTGCCCGACCTGTCCTCGCCAAACCCCTCGGACCCGCCTTATCTGCAAGGACTGAACGGTCCGCAGCGGCAAGCGGTGCTGACGACCGAAGGCCCGGTGCTGATGCTCGCGGGCGCCGGCACCGGCAAGACCGCGGCACTCACCGCACGCCTCGCGCATATCATGGCGACGCGCCGCGCCTGGCCGTCCGAAATCCTCGCGGTGACCTTCACCAACAAGGCGGCGCGCGAGATGCGCGAACGCATCGGGCGGATGGTCGGCGACGTCGTCGAGGGCATGCCGTGGCTCGGCACTTTCCACAGCATCGCGGCGAAGATGCTCCGCCGCCACGCCGAGCTTGTCGGGCTACAAAGCAACTTCACCATCCTCGACACCGACGACCAGCTCCGTGTCCTGAAACAGCTGATCCAGGCCGAAGGGCTCGACGAGAAGCGCTGGCCCGCGCGCCAGCTCGCCGGACTGATCGACAAATGGAAGAACCGCGGGCTCGTTCCCACCGATCTCGACGCCGCCGACAAGGAATCCTACGCCGACGGCAAGGGCCAGCATTTCTACGCGCTGTATCAGGCGCGGCTGAAGACGCTCAACGCCTGCGATTTCGGCGACCTGCTGCTCCACATGCTAGTGATCCTGAAGACTCACCGCGACGTGCTGGCGCAATATCAGGATCGTTTCAAATATATCCTCGTCGACGAATATCAGGATACCAACGCCAGCCAATATTTATGGCTCAGGTTGCTCGCGCAAACTCGGAAAAATATCTGCTGCGTCGGTGATGACGACCAGTCGATCTATTCTTGGCGCGGTGCCGAGGTCGCGAACATCCTGCGCTTCGAAAAGGATTTCCCGGGCGCGACCGTGATCCGCCTCGAACAGAATTACCGTTCGACGCCGCAGATTCTCGCCGCCGCCTCGGCGCTGATCGCGCAGAACTCGGGCCGCCTCGGCAAGACGCTTTGGACCGACCTCGAACCCGGCGATAAGCTCCGCGTCGTCGGCGTGTGGGACGGGCCCGAAGAAGCGCGGCGCATCGGCGAGGAACTCGAAAGCCTCCAGCGCCAGCGCGTCTCGCTCGAACGCGCCGCGATCCTTGTCCGTGCGCAGTTCCAGACGCGCGAATTCGAAGACCGCTTCATCGCGATCGGCATGCCGTACCGTATCGTCGGGGGTTTCCGTTTCTACGAGCGCGCCGAAATCCGCGACGCGCTCGCTTATCTGCGCCTCGTTCAATCGCCCGCCGACGATCTCGCTTTCGAACGCATCATCAACACGCCCAAACGCGGGCTCGGCGACAAGGCGCTCGCCCGCATCCACCAGTTCGCGCGGCACGAGCGCGCGCCGCTTCTCCATGCCGCTTCGCGCATCACCGAAACCGACGAGCTGACGCCGCAGGCGCGCCGCCAGCTCGCGAACTTCATCGCCCAGATGCGCGGCTGGCAGACGAAGGCCAACGAGCTGTCGCACCCCGAACTCACCCAGCTGATCCTCGACGAATCGGGCTACACCGCGATGCTCCAGGCCGACCGCAGCATCGAAGCCGCGGGCCGGCTTGAGAACCTTTCCGAACTCGTCCGCGCGATGGAGGAATATGAATCGCTCGAGGCGTTCCTCGAACATGTCAGCCTCGTGATGGACCGCGACAACAACGACACCACCGAAACCGTTACGATCATGACGATCCACGCCGCAAAGGGTCTCGAATTCGACCATGTCTTCCTCGCCGGCTGGGAGGATGGCGTCTTCCCGTCGCAGCGCTCGATGGACGAAGGCGGGACGCAGAGCCTCGAGGAAGAACGCCGCCTCGCCTATGTCGCAATCACCCGCGCCCGCCAGCGCGCGAGCATCTATCATGCCGCCAACCGGCGCATTTACGGCCAGTGGGTCAGCAGCATCCCCAGCCGCTTCATCGCCGAAATTCCGCCCGAGCATGTCGATAGCGAGAACAGCTTCGGCGGCGGGGCGAGCCTGTGGCGCGCCAACTGGTCGGCGCAAGGCGACCCTTTCGCGCATGTCGCAGAACGCCAGTCGGCGCGCACGATGACGCGGGGTCCCGCGTGGCAGCGCGCGACGGCGCAATCGTCGACGATCACCCGCGCCCCCGCGCCCTCGGAACGCGGCCCCGCGGCCTCGGTCGGCGCCAAGGCGCGCGCTGACCTCGCGATCGGGATGCGCGTATTCCACGAGAAGTTCGGCTATGGTGACATCGCCGACATCGACGGCAACAAACTCGAAGTCGAGTTCGAACAAGCGGGCAGCAAAAGGGTGTTGGACAGCTTCGTCAAGCTCGCCTGAAATCGATTGTCTACTCTTTCAATTATGATATGCCATATCATGCGGCCGCGAGTCGCATGTTGGGAGAGACTTCATGAAAACCAAGCTCTTAGCGAGCGCGATGGCGCTTGCCCTGATCGGCTGTTCGGAAAAAAACTCGGATTCCCTGAGAGAAGCTCCTGCCTATGACATGGCGCCGGTCGATGCCTCCGAAGTGGCGCCGACCCAGTCCATTCCCGCGCCCGTGGCCGCTCCCCCGTCCGCGATGCGCAGTCCCAATATCGGCGTCTCGTCGGCGCCCGGGGTCGCGTTCAATTATTCCTATGCCTTCCGTCTCGATGATAATCGCATCGCAAAGGTTCAGGAGGACCATGCCGCCGCATGCGAAGCGCTGGGCATCAACCGCTGCCGTATCGCCGGGATGACGTATCGCCTGGTGCGCGAAAATGAGGTTGAAGCACAACTCCTCTTCAAGCTCGATCCTGCGATAGCCCGCAAATTCGGCCGCGATGCCCTCGCAAGCGTCGAAAAGGCGAAAGGCGTGCTCGCGGCGACGCGGATCAGCGGCGAGGATGTCGGAACCCGGATCAGTGACTCGCAGCGCCGCAGCGCCGACCTCAATGCCGAGATCGCGCGCCTTGAATCGCGGCTCAGGCAGGGTGGTCTCGGCGATCGCGAGCGCGCTGAATTGCAACACCAGATCGCAGGAATGCGCCAACAGCTCGACGGCGAACGCGACACCCGTAGAACGGGCGAAGCAACGCTTGCGACCACGCCGATGCAATTCGACTATGTCGGTACGGAGGGCCTTCCCGGCATCGGCTATGGTAACCCGTTCAGCGACGCGCTGAATATGCTGGTGCATAGCGGCAGCGTGATGCTGTCCTTCATCCTCGTTGTCGGCGCGGCCGTCCTGCCGTGGGCGGCCCTCTTCGCGATCCTGTTGGTGATCTGGCGCACCGTCCCGGCGCGCCGCCTGCGCAAATGGCTTCGTGGCAGCGGGCGACGCGCGACGGATGCGCTACCGCCCGAAAGCTGACCCGCGGCGGGGCGTCGCTTGCAAAGGTTCGATGCTGCGTTATGGCAAGAGGCATGACGCAGCGGACGACATGGCTGGACCGGGCGCGCGACGCCCATCGCCGCGGCGATATTGCGGCGGAAACCGCGGCGCTCGACGATGCGATCCGCGCCGACCGCGGCAATATAGCGGTGCTGCTCGCCATGGCCGAGCTCAAGCGCCGCCTCGCCGACGATCGTGCGGCGGGGAGCTTTTACCGGCTGGCACTCGGCACCGCAGCACAAGCCCGGAGCGTCCCTCCTGCCCTCCATCCCGGCCTCCAGCGCGCCGAACAATTCCTCGCCGAAACCGACCGCGCCTTTGCCGATCATCTTCTCGGCCAGTTGCGCGGTGCCGGGATCGACGCCGGC